>JACKFC010000002.1 GCA_020632665.1 Deltaproteobacteria bacterium | reverse complement strand
CAGGTCGAGCCGGCTGGTGCTCATCGGGCGCTCCGCGGTGGGGGTGCGGCGCCCGCTCAAGCTAGGCCCGGGTCGCTAGCCGTCCGAGAAATCGCGCGCGCGCAGGCGCTGCACCCGCTCGGCGATCGGCGGGTGGGTCGAAAACAGGCCCGCGAGCCCACCGCCGAAGCCGTGGACGAAGAAGTGCACCGAGCGCGCGGCCTCGTTCTGCATCGGCTGCCGCTCGACCAGGCCGCCCAGGCGCGCGAGGGCGTCGGCGAGGCCGTCGGGGTCGCCGGAGATCTTCGCGGCGTAGGCGTCTGCCCCGTATTCGCGGCTGCGCGAGACCGCCATCCGCAGCACCGTCGCCGCCAGCGGCGCCAGCAGCGCGACGAGCAGGACGAGGATGCCGTTGTCGCGCCGCCGCCCGACCGAGCCCCAGCTGGCGCTATAGGCCAGCATCGAGACCACGCCGCCCATCGTCGCCGCGATCGCGCTGACCAAGGTGTCGCGGTTGGCGATATGGCCGATCTCGTGCGCCAACACGCCACGGACCTCGCGCGGCGGCATCGCCCGCAGCAGCCCCGCGGTGACCGCGACCACGCCGCGCTCGGGGCTGCGGCCGGTGGCGAAGGCGTTGGGCGAGTTCTCGTGCGGGATCACGTAGAGCCGCGGCGTCGGGATGCCGGCGCGCTGCGCCAGCTCCTCGACCATCTCGTGCAGCCAGCCCAGCTCACCGCGTGGCGCCGGGACCGCCCGGGTGGTGCGCAGCACGATGCTGTCGGCGAAGAAGAAGGTGCCGAAGTTGATGATGGCCGAGACCACCAACATCCCCATCATGCCGCCGCGGCCGGCGACCAAGCCGCCGACCATCATCAGCAGGCCGGTCATGCCCGCCAGCAACAGGGTCGTGCGCAAGCCATTGCCCATGATCTGGTCCTCCACGCCCACGCGCTGGGCGACGCTCCCCACGATAGGTCAACGCACGCGGCTGTCACGCACGACGCCGACGCGTCACCGACGCCACGGCCGCGTCACAGGCGCGCAGATCCCGTCACCGACGGCTGCATTGTGTCACCCAGCCGTGCAACAGACGCCGCAGACGCTCCGTATCTAGCCTCCGCCGCCCTGCACATGCACGGGGCGCGCGGAGGAAACGATGAACCTGCCCCTGCACCCCAAGAACCTGCTGGCCGCCACCGCGCTCGCCCTTGGCCTGCTCGGCTGCGGCAGCGAAGACGGCAACGCCGGTGAGAGCTGCGCCGGCCCCAAGACGAGCTGTGACGGCGACGTCTGCTTCGTCACCGCGCCGCCGTGCGGCCCCATCACCGAGTCGACCACCTGGACCAAGGACAAGAAGTGGGTCCTGCAGGGAGGCGTCTTCGTCGGTGACGGCACCGCCGCGACGGTCCTGACCATCGAGGCTGGCACCCAGATCTTCGGCGAGACGGCGTCCAAGGCCTTCCTCTCGGTGCAGCGCGGCAGCCAGCTGGTCGCCGTCGGCAGCAAGGACGCGCCGATCGTCTTCACCTCGGCCAAGGACAAGGGCAAGCGCGCCCGCGGCGATTGGGGCGGCGTCGTGCTCAACGGCCGCGCCCCGGTCAACGGCTGCGACACGCCGCCGTGCATCTCCGAAGGCGAGGGCGGCAGCGGCACCTACGGCGGCGACCAGCCGGCCGACAACTCCGGTCGCCTGGAGTACGTCCGCATCGAGTTCGCCGGCCACCCGATCACCGAGGACAACGAGCTCAACGGCCTCTCGCTGCAAGGCGTCGGCGCGGGCACGGTGCTCGACCGCATCCAAGTCCACATGGCCGCGGACGATTGCGTCGAGTTCTTCGGCGGCACCGCCAACTTCAAGCGCATCCTCTGCACCGGCATCAGCGACGACAACCTCGACTGGACCGACGGCTGGGTCGGCAAGGGCCAGTTCCTGGTCGCGCAGCAATACGAGGACGCCGGCGACAACGGCATCGAGGCCGACAACAACGGCGACGCCAACGACGCCCTGCCGCGCTCGGCGCCGATGCTGGCGAACCTGACGCTGATCGGCTCGCCCGACTCGGAGAAGAGCGACCTCGGCATCCTGCTCCGCGAGGGCACCGCCGGGCAGATCTGGAATAGCGTCATCGTCGGTTGGAACCAGGCCTGCTTCGACGTCGACCACAAGGCCACCTTCGGCGTCGCGCAGGACGCCGGCAGCAACACGATGGCGCTCGCCCTCTCGAACTCGGTCCTCGACTGCACCACCACCTGCCTCGAAGACAACGAGAAGGACGGCGATGGCAACAAGCTCACCGACCCCTTCGCCCTGGCGCAGTGGATGCTCGACGCCGTCTTCGCCAACGAGATCCCGAAGAGCAACGGCACCGCCAACGCCTTCGCCAGCCTCGCGGCGCCCTTCGACACCGCCAGCCCGGGCTTCGCGCCGAAGTCCGGCTCGCCCCTGCTGAAGGGTGCCGCCGAGCTGAAGGACGCCTTCTTCGAGAAGGTCTCCTACCGCGGCGCCATCGACCCGGCCAACGATTGGACGGCCGGCTGGACCACCTCGGAGCGCAACTGATGCGAAGCCGCCGCGCCGCAATCTCGCACCCGCGCGCCAGCTACGCTGCAGCGGCCCTGCTCGTCGCCGCGACGCTCTGCCCCCGCCCGGGGCAGGGCGCCGCGGCGGACGCCGTTCCGGCTGCCGCCGCGGTCGAGAGCCCCGCCGACCCGACCACCGTCCTCGCCCGGCGGCTCGCCACGCTGCGCGGCCGCGTCGACGAGCTGCAGAACAAGCTCGGCGCCGAGCGCGAGGAGCTGCGCGCCCGGCAGCGCAGCGCCGCGAGCCAGCGCCTCGACCTCGAGGCCAACCTGCGACGCGAGAAGCAGCGGCAGACCGAGGCCGAGCGGATGCTCGCCGAGAAGAAGGCCGCGCTCGCCGACGCCGCCGCCAAGACCGCCGCGCTGGTCCCGGCGGTCCGCGCCGCGCTCGCCACCGTGCGCAGCGCGGTCGCAGCCGGCTTGCCCTTCCGGCAGCAGGAGCGCCTCGCCGCGCTCGACGCCATCGACGCACGCCTCGCCGACGGCACCCTCGGCGCCGGCGCGGGTCTGGCCCGGCTGTGGGCGGCGGTCGAAGATGAGCTCCGCCTCGGCAGGAGCAACGAGCTGCAGCGTCAACCGCTCGCGTTGCCGGGCGGCGAGCGGCTCTGCGACGTGGTCCGCCTCGGCGGCGTCGCGCTCTACTTCCGCACCCCGGACGGCCAGGCCGGCCTGCTGCGCCGCGGCGCGGACGGCAGCCACACCCCGGTCCTGCTCCGTGATCCGGTCGAGGTTCAGGCCGTCCTCGACCTGGTCGACGCCTTCGAGCGGCGGGTCCGCACCGGCCTGCACCGCCTGCCCACCCCCTTCGAAGGGAAGCTGCCATGAGCCACGCATCCTCTCGCTCGCTGCGCCTGGTCGCGCTACTCGCTGCACTGGCACCTGCGCTGGCACCTGCGCTGGCCGTGGCCGCGCCGGACCCGCTCGCCGCCGCTTGGCGCAAGGAGCTCGCCTTCCTCGAAGCCGAAGAGGCCGCGCTCGCCGCGCGGTTGCGTGAGGCCGAGGCCGCGACGCGCCGCGAACAGGAGCGCGCCGCCGCCGACCTCGGCAGCCTCGAAGCCCGGGTCGCCGCCGCGCGGCGTGGTGCCGACGCTGCCGAGCAGGCCCTCGCCGCGCTTGAGCGGGAGGCCCCTGCGCAGCAGGCCGCTGAAGGTCAGGGTGCTCTCGCCGAGGTGCTGGACCGCGCCGAAGAGACCATCGCGCCCGTCGGCGGCGCCGTGCCGAAGAAAGAGGACGCTTGGCAGCTCGAGGCCGGGATCACGCGGCTCGGCGCGGGGGCCGCGGCGCTGATCCAACGCGGCGGCGCCTTGCGGGTCGAGACCGATCAGGCCTTCTTCGCCCGCGACGGCAGCGCCCTGCGCGGCAGCGTCGTGCGCTTCGGCGAGATCGCCCGCTACGCCGTCACCAAAGACGCCAAGGTCGCCGGCGCCCTGGCCC
Source organism: Deltaproteobacteria bacterium (assembly GCA_020632665.1). Taxonomy (GTDB): domain Bacteria; phylum Myxococcota_A; class UBA9042; order UBA9042; family UBA9042; genus JACKFC01. Next base: position 240,658 of record JACKFC010000002.1, on the reverse strand, counting down.
CGGCCGGCGGGACGACGATGCGGATGTGGCCCGACGACGCCGCCCGCACCGCGACCGCGCTCGCCGCCGGCAGCGTCCCGCCGACGCTGGAGATCTTGCTCACCGAGCGGATGGACAAGGCCCTGGAGCCGAAGCCCGAAGAGGGGCCGCTGACCCTGGTCGAGAAGGGTGGCGCGGTCGCATGGGTCATCGTCGGCCTCGGCGCGTTCGGCGCACTGCTCGCCCTGCTCCGCGGCCTGCTGCTGGTCTGGCTCGGACGCGGCAAGCGCCGCCTGCGCCGGCTCGTGGCGGCGATCGAGGTCGCCGCGCGCGAGACGCCCGCCGAGGCCGCGCGTTCGGGCTCGCAGCGCCTGATCGAGGCCGAGGCCGCGCGCGTCCCGGGTGCCCTCGGTCGCGTCGCGCGGCGCACGCTCGAAGCCGCCCGGCACCGTCGCGAGACGCTCGACGACGCGATCAGCGAGGCCCTGCTCGGCGAAGAGGCCGGCATCGAGCGCTTCCACAGCGCGATCGGCGTCATCGCCGCGGTCGCGCCGCTGCTCGGCCTGCTCGGCACGGTGACGGGCATGATCGCGACCTTCGACATCATCACCGAGCTCGGCACCGGCGACCCGAAGATGCTCTCCTCGGGCATCTCCGAGGCGCTCATCACCACCGAGCTGGGCTTGGTGGTGGCGATCCCGCTGCTGCTCCTCGGCACCCTGCTCGGCGGGCTCTCGGCGCGGATCGCGTCCTCGCTCGAGGCCGCGGCGTTGGCGATCGCCAACCGCACGCCGCCCGCCGCTCCGGAGGCGTCGTGAGCGCGCTGCCCGTCACCACGATGCTCGACAAGCTCGTCGAGCTGCTGGTCGCCGGCGGCTGGGTGATGCCCCCGCTGGTGCTCGCCGCGGCGGTGCTCTGGGGCGCGCTCGGCTGGCGCGCGCTGGTGCTGCGACGCAGCGTGCTGGTCGCGGTCGAAGGCGCGCTCCGCACGGCGGACGCCGCCGGAATCGGTCCGGACGCCGCGACCACGGACGCCCGCCGGCGCCGGCTGGACGCGGCGATCTTGCCGGCGCGGCAATGGCTCGGCAGCGGGCGGCGCTTGGTCGAGGCGATCGTGGTCGCCGCGCCGCTCACCGGCTTGCTCGGCACCGTCTCGGGGATGATCGGCACCTTCGCCGCGCTCTCCGAGGGAGCGGCGACCGCGACCGGCGGCGTCGCCGGCGGCATCTCCGAGGCCCTGCTGACGACCCAGGCCGGGCTCGTCGTGGCGATCCCGGGCCTGCTCGTCGGCCGGCTGCTCGGCCGCCGTGAGCGCGCCCTGCTGGCCGAGGTCGACCGGCGCTTGGAGCAGCGGATGGCCGGAGGTGCGGCATGAGGCGGCGGCACAAGGTCGAAGAGGCGGTGGCGATCGACATCTCGCCGCTGATCGACATGGTCTTCATCCTGCTGATCTTCTTCATGGTCAGCACGACCTTCATCAAGGACGCCGTGGTCGGCATCGAGCGGCCGGCAGCGTCCTCGGCCACGCCGAGCTCGCAGAAGAGCGTCCGCGTCTCGATCGAGCAGAACGGCGCCATCTACCTCGGCGAAGATCCGGTCAAGCCGTGGGCCCTGCAGGGTCGGGTCGCCGAGGCGCTCGACGTCGCCGGCGACAAGCGCGTCCTGGTCGTCAGCGACCGCCGCGTCGCCGCCGAGCGCCTGGTCGAGGTCGTCGACCAATGCCGGCTCGCCGGCGCCAGCGAGGTCGGCGTCGCGACCAGCAACGAGATCCGCTGATGGACGGCAACAGCTGGCCACTCGGCGAATTCGCGCCACTGCCGCCCGAGCCCGAGCGCGACGTGCCTGCCCTGCGCGTCGCCGGTCCCGCCGCGCCGGCCGCCACGCCGAGCGCCGCGGTGCAACAGGACGCTGGCGCGACGACCTTCCACGTCGGCCTGGGCCAACGCCTCGTCGGCGCCGTCGCCGCGCTGCTCGCCTTCGTGATCGGTGGCCTCGCCGTCGCCCTGGTCCTGGTCTCGATGAACGCGCCGCCGCCGGCGCCGCCGCCGCCGAAGGAGAGCCGCGCGGTGGTGATGGCCCCGCCGCCGCCGAAGCCGAAGCCGAAGCCGAAGCAGGCGCCACCGCCGCCGCAGCGTGCTGCGCGACCGGCGCCCCGCAGCGCCGCGCCGCCGCCGCCGCCGGTGGGTGGTGCGCTCGCTGGCCTCGGCTACGCGATGCCGGGCATGGGCGCCGGCAGCATCGACGGCGCCGCGAGCCGCGCCACCGCCGGCGCGGTCGACGCCAAGGCCGCGGTGATGACCGAGAGCGCGGTCGACGCCCCGCCGCGCGCCACCGTCCGCCGACCGCCGGTCTTCCCGCGGCGGGCGCGGGCGCTCGGGCAAGAGGGCAAGGTCACGCTCTCGGTGCTGATCGACGAGGACGGCAAGGTCGAGCAGGTCCGTGTGCTCGACGCCGACCCGCCGGGGGTCTTCGACGAGGCCGCGATCGAGGCGGTGCGCGGCTGGCGCTTCGAGCCGGCGCGCTACCAGGGCAACAAGGTTCGGGTCTGGGCGCGGCAGACGCTGCGCTTCCGGTTGGGTTGAGCATGGGACGCCTGCTGCTCGCCGCGATCGTGCTCTGCGCGCTGCTCGTCGCCACGCTGCGGAGCGAGGCCGCAGCGCCGCCGCCCGAGCCGGACCGCCTCGGCATCGCCGCGATGCTGCTGCGCGACGGTCACGCCGAGCGCGCCGAAGCGGTGCTGCTGGAGACTTCGGCCACGGCCAGCGGCGACGCGGCGCGCTGGTACCTGCTGCTCGGCGTCGCCCGCCTGCGTGCCGAGCGTTTCGAATCGGCGCTCGACGCCCTCGACGCTGCGGCGGCGGCACACGTCGGCCAACGCAGCCGCGCCGACCTCGGGCTGATCCATCTGCTGCGGGCGCAGGTCGCCGGCCGGCTCGAGCGTTGGCCGGCCGTGCTGCAGGCGCTCGACGCCGCCGCGGCGCTGCCGGGCGCTGCGCCGCCGGAGAAGGCCGCCGTCGCGCTGCGGGCGCGGGCGTTGGTCGCGCTGGGGCGGGCCTCGGAGGCCTACGCGACGCTGCGGGCGGCGGAAGATCGACTCGGCGTCGACGACGACCTGCTGCGGCAGCGCCTCGGCCTGCTCGGGACCCTGGGCCTGTTCCAGCAGATGCGCGAGGAAGGCGAGGCGCTGCTGTCGCGCAGCCGCGAGCCGAACGACCACCTGATGCTGGCCGAAGCGCTGCGACAGGGCGGCGCGCTGCGTGAAGCGACCGAGTTGCTCGAAGCGGCGCGGCTGCGCTTCGACGCCCCGGCGCCGGTGGTGGCGCTGCTGGCGCGGGTCTGGGTCGACAGGGGCCACCCGCGGGTCGCCGCGCGGCTGCTGGAGCAGCGCGCCGGCAGTGAGCCCGAGCGCTGGCTGGACGCCGCGGAGCTCTACCGCCGCGCCGGCGACCTCTCGGCCGCGCTGCGCGCCAACAGCGCGGTGCTCGATCAGGTGGCGAAGGTGCGGCAGCGCGTCGGCCTGCTGGTCGAGGCTGGCCGGCTGCACGAGGTCGCCGCGTTGGTGCCGCGCGCCGAGCGGCTGGGCCTGCTCGAGGAAGACGCGGTGCGCTATGCGCTGGCCTGGGGCTGCTTCGCGGTCGGCGATCTGCGCACCGCCGAGCGCCTCGCCCGCGGCGTCCGCGGCGCCGACCTCTTCGAGCGGGCGGTGGCCTTGGTCGCCGCGGTCCTGCGCTGTCGCGCCGAGCCGGAGGCTTGCCCGTGAAGGGTCACTCGCGCCGCAAAGGACTCCTGGCCGTCGTCGGCTCGCTGGGTTGGGTCGCGCAGGTGCCGGTGATGGCGATGGCCGCGACTCCGGCTGGCGCTTCGGCCGGCGCCCCGGCGTGGCTGCACCTGCTCGTCTTCGCCGCCGATGGCGCGAGCCCTGGCGCGGGGGCGCGGTGCACGTTGACCGACATCGACGGTCGTGAGCAGGCGCTGGTCGCCGATGGTCGTGGCGCGCTGCGGGTCCGCGTCGCTGCCGGTCGCTACCGCCTGACCTGCCCGCCGGCTGCCGAGGTGGGGTTCGTCGCCGCGGTGGGGGCGAGCGTCGAGGCGGTGGTGGTGCTCGACGGGGCGACGCCGACCCAGATCGAGGGTGCCGCAGTGGCTCGAACCGCACGGGTGCCAGACACCCGTGCGAGTGGCTCCGAAACAGAATCGAAACAATCCACACGGGTGCCGGACACCCGTGCGAGCGCCGCGCCGGGCACGATCGAAGGCGAAGTCCGCGACGCCCGCGGCGGCAAGCCCTTGGTCGGCGCCCGCATCTTCGCCCGCGGCCGCAGCAGCGAGGTCCGCTCGGGCCCCGGCGGCCGCTTCCGCCTCGAGCTCCCCGCCGGCAGCCACGACTTGGTCGTCCTCGCCAACGGCCACGCCAGCCGCACCCTCCGCGGCGTGGCGGTGGTCGAGGGCACCACGACCCGGCTCGAAGTGGCGCTGCCGCCAGCTGGCCTCGAGCTCGAAGCGATGGAGGTCCGCGCGCCACGGATCGAAGGCAGCGCGCTCTCGGTCCTCGACGAACGGCGCAAGAGCGCCGCGGTGGCCGATATCGTCGGCGCCGAGCAGATGGCCAAGGGCGGCGACAGCGACGCGGCCGGCGCGGCCCGACGGGTGACTGGCGTGACGGTCGTCGGCGGGCGCTACGTCTACGTCCGCGGCCTGGGCGAGCGCTACGCCTCGACGATGCTCGACGGCGCGACGCTGCCCTCGACCGACACCGAGCGCCGCGTCGTCCCGCTCGACCTCTTCCCCACCGGCAGCCTGGACAGCTTGGCGGTGCAGAAGACGTACAGCCCAGACCTGCCCGGCGAGTTCGGCGGCGGCGCGGTGCTGTTGCGGACCCGAGCGGCGCCGAAAACGCTGACCGCGTCGGCACAGATCGGCATCGGCTTGCGCCTGGGCACGACGTTCGCGCGGGCCTTGCGCGCCGAAGGTGGCAGCACCGACGGCCTCGGCTTCGACGGTGGCACCCGCGCGCTGCCGGGGCCGGTGGCGGAGGCGTCGGCGAAGTCGCCGCTGCTCGAGCGCGACCAATTCGGCACCCGCGGCTACACGGCGAGCCAGCTGGAGAAGCTCGGCGAGTCGATGCGCGCTTTCCCGACGCTGCGCAACGCGACGCTGCCGATCGACACCAGCCTCTCGGGAACCATCGGAGGCCCGCTGACGCTCGGCGGCTGGACCGGCGGCGCGATGCTCTCGCTCTCCTGGGGTGACGCCTGGCAGCGCCGGCTGCGCGACGTGAAGATCCAGACCGTCGGCGAAGGCGGCAGCCTCGAGACGGCGCATCGCTACGCCTTCGAGACCGCGACCCGCAACGTCGACGCCGCCCTGCTCGGTGTGGTCGAGCTGCGCCGCGGCGAGAGCCACGCCCTACGCTCGCTGACGATGGTCTCGCGGCTCTCGGAAGACGAGGCCCGCCGCTTCGAAGGCTTCAACCGCGACGTCGCGACCGAGATCCGCGTCGACCGCACCCGCTGGATCGAGCAGATGCTGGTGGTGCAGCAGCTCCACGGCGAGCACAGCCTGCCGCGCGAGCTCTCGCTGCGCTGGCACGCCGGCGTCGCCCTGGCGAGTCGGCTCGAACCCGACCGCGCGACGCTGCGCTACGACCGCGAGCACGGCACCGACCGCTGGCTGCTCTCGGACCGCCCGGACGGCAACCGCCGCGTCTTCTCCGAGCTCTCCGACCGCGGCCTGGACGGCGGCGTGCGGCTGCGGATGCCGTGGGATCGCCTCGGCAAGGACGGCGCGGTCGAGGTCGGCCTCGCCGCGGCCGACAAATCGCGCGACGTCGACACCCGGCGCTACCGCCTGATGCACAAGGGCCCGCTCGCCAACGACCCGAGCGTGTTGGTCCTGCCGGCCGGCGAGCTCTTCTCGCCGCAGTACATCGGCGCCGACGGCTTCCAGCTCGAAGAGAATACGCTGCCGACCGACTCCTACCTCGGCGAGCAGCGCGTCATCGGCGGCTTCGCGATGGCCGACGCGACGCTGCTGCCGGGCCTCACGCTGCGCGGCGGCGTGCGGCTCGAAGCGGCGTCGCTGGCGGTGACGACCTACCAGCCCTTCCAACCCGACGCGACGCCGATCCGCGCCGCGATGGACAGCTTCGACCCGCTGCCGGCGCTGACCCTGACCTGGCGCTTCCGCGAGCGGCAGGACGGCTCGGCGATGGCGCTGCGCTTCGGCGCGGCGCGGACTGTGGCGCGACCGGACCTGCGCGAGATGTCGCCGGCGACCTTCAACGACGTGACGGGCGGGCGGCAGATCTTCGGCAACCCGGACCTCGGCCGCGCCCGCATCGACCGCCTCGACCTGCGCTGGGAGTGGTACCCGCAAGAGGGCGCGTCGCTCTCGCTCGGCGTCTTCGGCAAGCGCTTCCAGGATCCGATCGAGACCATCGTCGTGCCCAGCGCCCAGCTCTCGGTGACCTACCAGAACGCCAAGGGCGCGCTCTCGGGCGGCGTCGAGCTCGAAGGTCGGCTGGGCCTCGCCTCGCTCTTCCCCGGCGTGCCGGGCCTCTCGGGGGTGTGGTTCTCCGGCAACGCGGCGCTGATCGCTTCGCGGGTCGACGTGAGCGGCGCCGGGACGATCCAGACCAGCAAGGTCCGCCCGCTGCAGGGCCAGTCACCGTGGGTCGGCAACCTCGCGACCGGTTGGGACAACGACGCCAGCGGCACCACCGTCGCGCTCTCCTGGAACGCCTTCGGAGCCCGAATCGTCGAGGTCGGCGCGCTCGGCGCACCCGACGTCTACGAGCAGCCGCGACCGACCTTCGACGTCGTCCTCGGCCAATCGCTCGGTGCCGGCTGGAAGGTCGGCGTCAAGGCCAGCAACCTGCTCGACTCCGAGCTCGCGCTGACCCAAGGCGACGTCACGGTCGACCGCAGCCGCAGCGGACGCCGCTTCTCGCTCTCGATCTCACGCTCGCTCTGACGGACCCGCGCCCGCCAGCGCAATGCCCCTGCACGGACGCCCAATGTTCGGGCGAGAGGGGGTTGCCATGCTCTGGCAGCGAAGGACGGCGCTCGGCCTGCGGAAGGCGGCGGCCCGGCTGGCGGGCACCTGCCTATTCGGGGCGATGCTCGGTGGCTGCGCGGTCGACGGCGACGGCACGGGGGTCGGCGCGGGCGTCGACGCGACTGGCGGCACGGCGGACGGAGTCGTCGGCGGCAGCGGCGGCGCGGCGAGCGACGGACCGCTCACCCCGCTCGGTCCCTGGCAGCATTGCGCATTCCTGGTCCCGGGCCCACTGATGGCCTTCGGCACGGTGCCGATGGGCGAATTTCGGCAGCAGACGGCCTGCATCGTCGGCTGCGCCGGAGTCGAGGTCATCGACGGCATCCGCATCGAGGGCGACGACGCGTTCTGGATCAGCGGCGAGCCGCTCTGGGTCCACGGCTTCCCGAACGCGACGGTCCCGACCTGGGGTCGACCGCTGGTGCTGCGCGAGGGCGACGCGGCGTGCTTCGACGTCCGCTTCTACGCCGAGCCGAAGGTCGAGAAGACCGCGGTCGGCAGCCTGCACCTCGCCGGCTTGCGGGTCGAGCGCCGCTTCGGCCCGCCGCTGGAGCTGCCGATCTCGGCGTTCCGAGCGCTGCCGCTCGAGGTCGAGCCGCCGGACGAGCCGACGCCCCCGCCCCTGCTGCGCGTGGTGTTGCGTTGGCAGCAGTTGGGCAACCCTGCGGCGACCCCCGGTCAAGACCTCGACCTGCACCTGGTTCACCCGCTCGCCAAGGGCAACGACCACGACTGCGACGGCAAGCCGGACGGCATCTTCGACGACGTTTTCGACTGCTCGTTCCGCAACCCGAAGCCGAAGTGGGAGGCCAAGGGCGGCGCCAACCCCCAGCTCATCGAGGGCGATCTCGTCACGCCGGAGGAGACGATCGTCCTCGACGCCCTTCCTTCTGGATCGTTCGCCGGCAGCCTCGACCGCTATCGTCTCTTCGTCCACCACTTCCACGACCACGCCGCAGGCCCGGTGACGGCGCTGATCGACGTCTTCGTGCACGGTGAGCTCGTCGCGAGCATGGAGCACCCGCTGCTCGAGTCTGGCGCGGTCTGGAACGTCGGACTGCTCAACCTGCCGAATCTCTACACCTCGCCGTCCACCGCGATCCCGCCGCTCAGCAGCTGTTGGCAGCAAGGCCAGACCTGCGAAGGCGGCAAGTTCTGGCAATCGAAGGGCTCCCCATGCACGCGAATATGCTACCCGCTGCCCAGCTCGATTGCGCAGCTGCTGGCGAAGATGAACCTCGATCTGCAGTGCCCTTGAGCATGGAGACGAGAGACGCGACCAGAAAATGCAGTTTCGCATTTTCTGGCCGAGTCTCTCTTCTGTTCTCTGGGGGGCTGGGCGCCCCCAGGTCGCGAGAAGCGTGGTTCTCGCGAACCTTCCCCCTCCAGGAGCCGCGTCAAGAAGTCGCCTGCGGCGACTTCTTGATCGCGTCTCTAGGCCGCGGTCCTGGCATGGCCATCAACCCTGCCGCGCCAACCGCCCCAAGCCGTCGTAGGCCGCGTATTTGTAGAGCTCCGAGAGCGTCGGGAAGTTGAAGACGGCGTCGATGAAGCCGTCGATCGTGCCGCCGAGCTGGATCGCCATCATCCCGATATGGACCAGCTCGCTCGCCCCTTGGCCGACGATGTGCACGCCGAGCAGCTTCCGCGTCTGCGGGCAGAAGACCAGCTGCAGCAGGCCCGCCGCGTCGCCGTGCAGGTGGGCGCGGGCGTTGTCGGCGAAGCGGGCGACGCCGATCTCGAAGTCGCGACCGGCGGCAGCCAGCGAGGCCGAGCTCTCGCCGACCATCGAGACCTCGGGGATGGTGTAGATGCCGTAGGGCAGCAGGGTCGCGAGCTCCTTCTTGTACGGGAAGTCGAAGGCGTGACAGACGGCGATGCGGCCTTGCTCCATCGAGGTGCTCGCCAGCGCCGGGAAGCCGATGACGTCGCCGACCGCGTAGATCTGCGCAGCCCCGGTGTGGTAGCGCGCGTCGACCTCGAGCAGGCCGCGGCGGTTGGGCTGCAGGCCGACCGTCTCCAGCCCGATGCCCGCGGTATTGCCGCTGCGCCCGGCGGCGAAGAGGAGCTGCTCGTAGCGACGCGTGATCTCCCCGTCCGGCCCCTGCAGCGAGAGCGAGATGCCGTCGTCGTCCGCCTGCACCGCGCCGAGCCGATGCTCCTTCAGGACCTCGATGCCGGCGTCGGCGAAGGCGCCGAGCAGCGCGTCGGTCACCGCTGCGTCGAGGAAACCGAGGATCGCGTCGCGCGGCTCGACCAAGGTCACGGCGACGCCGAGCGCCGCAAAGATGCTCGCGTATTCACAGCCGATCACGCCGGCGCCGTAGACCAACAAGGTCGCCGGGAGGCGGTCCATCTCGACCACCTCGTCGCTATCCCAGACGCGCGGATGCGCGAAGGGCAGCCCGTCAGGGCGGAAGGGGTGCGTGCCGGTCGCGATCAGCACCACCTCGGCCTGCAGCAGCTGCTCCGGGCCGCCGTCGCGCGGGCTGTAGGCGACGGCATGGGCACCGGCCAAGCGGCCGCGGCCGAGCAAGAGCGTGACGCCGTGGCGTTGCAGGTTGCGCTCCATCCGGGCCTGCTCCGCGGCGGTGACGGCGTCCTTGTGCGCCAGCAGGTCGGCCAGGCGAGCGCGGCGGTCGACCGCGACCTGCACCGCCGAGAGGTCGAGCGCACGCGCGCCGGAGAGGACCAGGGCGGCCTCCCGCAGCGATTTGCTCGGCAGGGTGCCGGTGTGGACGCATGCGCCGCCGATCGGGCCCGGGTCGATGACCGCGACGCGCTTGCCGAAGAACGCAGCCTGGGCGGCGGCCTTTTCGCCGGCGGGGCCGCAGCCGAGGATGATCAGGTCGTACATGGTGCCTCACAGCGAATCGTGGCGCTGTGGAGCCTACATCAGGGCCCAGAACGAGAAACGTGCTTGACAGAAAACGAACGTTCGTTCACTTTCCACTCAGGAGGTACGGATGGCCCGTCCGAAAGCCAAAGAGCAGCGTGACACGCGGGCAGAGATCGTGGCCGCGGCGTTGGACCTCTTCGCCGAGAAGGGCTTCCACGGCACCAGCGTCCGCGACATCGCCCGCGCCGTCGGGGTCCGTGAATCCGCGCTCTACAACCACTTCGAAAACAAGGACGCGATCTTCGAGCAGGTGCTCTTCGCGCCGGACGCCAACGACCACCCGATGCTCGGCCCGCCCCGCTTCCCGACCTTCGACGGCGGGGCGGACGAGCTGCCGGCCTTCCTCGAACAGCTCCTCGCCGAGGTGGCGGACCGCTTCGACGGCGACGCCCAGCGCAAGCGCTTCCGCATCATGCTGACCGACGGCATCCGCTTGGCGCAGGCAGGTGAGCTCGATCCCTTCAGCCGGATCTTCCCGTTGCGGCTCTCGGCGCTCGAGCTGCTCCAATCGCTGATCGCGCGGGGCTTGTTGCGGGGCGATCGTCCCGAGCAGCTGCTGATCTCGTTCCTCGCACCGGTCTTCGTCTGGCGGGTCTTCGACGCGGCTGCGCCCGACGCGCTGCCCCGCCCCGACCGCCGTCCCTTCATCGCCGCGCACGTCCGGACCTTCTTGCAGGGCTGCGCCGGGGAGGCTCGATGAGACGCACCCTCTCGTTGCTGCGCATCGCGCTGCGGAACGTGCTGCGCAACCGCAGGCGGACGCTGATCACCCTGGCCGCGCTGCTGGTCGGCGTCAGCGTCATGGTCAGCGTCCGCGGCGTGCTCAACGGCCTGCAATCCGCCCTGGTCGAGAACGTGGTGAAGGGGCAGACCGGCGCGCTGCAGGTCCACCGCAAGGGCTATCGGCAGAACGTGCTGGCCTCGCCGCTGACCCTGGACTTCGAGAGCGAGCCCATCGCCGAAAAGGCGCGCGCGGTGCCCGGAGTGCAGGCGGTGGCGCCACGGATCGCGTTCGGCGGGATGCTGGCGGTCGGCGACGAGACGATCTTCCTCTTCAACCAGGCGATCGATCCCGCCGCCGAGCTGAAGGTCTGCCCCAAGCGGGGCGCCGCGATGCACGACGCCGGCAAATTCTTCGGCGCCGGCGGCATCGAGCAGGTCGCCGACGCGGTGTTGGTCACCGGCGAGCTGGAAAAGGCCCTGCGCCCGGCGATGGCGAAGACCAAAGACCCGGCGGCGCTGCTGGCGCCCGACCGCGACGGCGCGCTCTCGGGCGAGAACGCCACCATCGTCGGCAAGGTCGACCTCTCTGGGCCGGGCGACCGCAAGCTCGGCATCGTCCGGCTCGATGTGGCGCAGCGGCTGCTGAAGATGGAGGGCCGGGTGACCGAGCTCGCCGTGGCCGTCGACGATTTGAGCCGCCTGGAGCAGACCAAGGCGGCGTTGCAGCAGGCCCTCGGCGAAGGCTACGAGGTCCACACCTGGGAAGAGATCGCGAGCTTCGTGGTCGATATCCGCAATATGCAGAACGCGCTGCTGAGCCTGGTCGCGGCCGTCTTCATGCTGCTGATGCTGCTCGGCGTGGCGAATACGATGCTGATGAGCGTGCTCGACCGGACCCGCGAGATCGGCACGATGATGGCCGTCGGCGTGCGGCGGCAGACCATCGTCGCGCTCTTCCTGATGGAGGCCGGCTTCATCGGCGCGCTCGGCGGCAGCCTGGGCGGCGCGCTCGGCTGGGGCCTCTCGAGCTGGCTCTCGGCCGACGGCATCTCGCTGCGGCTGCCGACCAGCGACGTTCCCTACGTCATCCACCCCTTCGTTCCCGTGCAATACCTCGCCGCGGTGGTGGCCATCGCCGCGACCGGCGCGGTGCTCTTCGCGCTCTACCCCGCCTGGCGGGCGAGCCGGCTGCGCCCCGTCGAGGCGCTGGCCGGCGGCTAGGAGGATTCGATGTTCCGCTACCTCCGCCTCGCCGTCCGCAACGTGCTCCGCAGCCGGGCACGCTCGGCGCTGACCATCAGCGCGATCGCCTTCGGCGTCTGGATGACGCTGGTCCTGGGCGCGTTCATCGCCGGAATGCAGAACGCGATGATCGACGACACGGTCAAGGGCCGCGTCGGCGCGATCCAGATCCACCGCAAAGGCTACGACGACGTGCTCGGCGACCAGCCCCTCGATCTCGACCTGCCGCAAGACGCGCCGTGGCTCGACAAGGTCCGCAAGACGCCGGGCGTGGTCGCCGTGGCGCCGCGGATCAGCTTCACCGGCATCCTCACCAACGGCAGCCAGAGCGCGAACTACGTCGGCGTCGGCGTCGATCCCAAGCTCGACCAGCTCGCGCTGCCCCTCTTCGCGCAGAGCGTGAAGGGCCACATCGTCGGCGACGACCCCGAACAGAGCGCCGCCATCGTGGTCGGCGACGAGATGGGCGTCGCCCTGCACGCCGAGCCGGGCGCCACGCTGACCCTGCAAGCGGCGACCGCGAGCGGGCAGCAGAACGCCATGGACGCCGTCGTGGTCGGGGCCCGCAGCGCCGGCACGCCCTTCGACAACAAGCGGCTCGTCTTCGTGCCGCTGGCCTGGGCGCAAGAGCTGCTGAATATGGAGGGCCGCGTCAGCGGATTCGTCGTGGCTGTCGACGACCGCGAGAAGGTCCGCGCCATCGCGGAGCAGCTGCAGCGTGAGCTCGGCCCGGAGCTGAAGGTCGAGCCCTGGCAGGACCTCGCCTCGCAGGTCGCGGACGTGGTGCGCGTGCAGCGGATCATCCTCGGCGGCATCGGCGCGGTCTTCCTGATCATCGCGATCATCGGCGTCGCCAATACGATGCTGATGAGCGTGCTCGAGCGCACCCGCGAGATCGGCACGATGATGGCGCTCGGGGTCCGCCGCCGCACCATCACGCTGCTCTTCCTGCTCGAGGGGATGACCCTGGCGCTCTTCGGTGGCGGGGTCGGCATCGGCCTCGCGGTGCTGCTCGCCAAGGTCGTCGGCGCGGCCGGCGGCGTCAGCGGCTCGCCGCCGGGCACCGTGGCGAAATACGCGATCATCCCCGATCTGCCGCTCTGGCTCATCGCGCCCACCGTGGCGCTCACCCTGCTCGGCACCCTCGCTGCCGCCGGCTGGCCCGCTTGGCGCGCCTCGCGCCTGCGCCCGGTCGAAGCCCTCCGCGCGACCTGATTCTCATCGCAAAGGAGAACGTCATGCACCATCGAATCCGCCGCTTTCTCGCCACTTCCCTGAGCCTCGTCACGACCGCCATCACTGGCGCCGCCTTCGCCGCGCCGCCCGCCGCGAAGGCAGCACCGCCCGCGACCGCGCGTCCGGCCCCTGCACCGGCACCGACCGCCGGCGAGCTCCTCGCCGCCTACGACGCCGTCATGGGCCCGGTGAATTTCGAGGCGCAGGTCCGCATGGTCGCCTACCGCGACGACGGCAGCAGCCGCGACTACACGATGAAGGTGCTGAAGAAGGGCGACGAGAAGTTCCGCATCTGGTTCGCCGCGCCCTCTGCGGTCGCGGGGCAGGAGATGCTGCGCGTCGGCGACAACCTCTGGGTCTACATGCCGAACCTCAAGCGCGCCATCCGGCTGGCGAACCGCGACTCGTTCCAGGGCGGCGACTTCAACAACGCCGACGTGCTGCGCGTGAACTACCAGAAGGATTACGACGCCAAGCTCGACCCGGCCTGCGCCAGCGAGCAGGCGTGGTGCGTCGAGCTCTCGGCGAAGAGCAAGAACGCCTCGTACGACCGCGTGCAGCTCTGGCTGCGCAAGGCCGACAAGCAGCCGGTCGCCGGCGCCTACTACGGCGGCTCGGGCAAATTGCTGCGCCGCGCCACCTTCCGCGCGCACAAGAGCTACGCCGGCCTGACTCGCCCCGGTGAGATCGTGATGCGGAATATGCTGAACACCAAGCGCTACTCGATCATGGCCTGGGAGTCGATGAACACCGGGGTCAACCCGCCGGCGTCGCGCTTCGTGCTCGACGATATGGGCAAATAACGGGGACTTGCAGCGACTCGCACAGGTGTCGGACACCTGTGCGAGACACCTGTGCGAAAGGAGGCGCGGCGATGAGCAGGGCCATGGGCACATCGGGCACGAGCGGGCGCAGCGTCGCGTCGGCGTCCGTGCTCGCGTCGCTCTTGGTCATGGTGCTCGGCGTCGGCGTCGCTGCGGCCCAGCCGGTCGACGATTGGGAGCCGCCGCCGCTGCTGCCGCGCAAGGCGACGCCGACCGACGCGACGAGCGACGCCGCCAGAGTCGCCGAGGTGCCCGTACCGACGCGCACCTTCCTGCAGAAGAAGCTGGTCGGCTGGGTCGACAGCCGCACCACCGGTGGCTACGTCAGCGTCACCAAGCTGCTGCCCGCTGACGATACGCCACAGCTCTCCAACCTGACCGAAGCGAACCTCGCGCTGACCCTCGATCTCGGCGAGTCGGCCCGGATCTACGGCGATCTCTCGTGGGTCTGGGGCCGCGGCGGCTTCTTCGTCGGCGACGACGGCAACGGCGGCCGCGCGGAGGTCGAGGCGCACGATGTGCCGGCAGCCCAGCCCGGCGCCTATATCAGCGAGCTCTACACCCTGCTGCGCTTCGGCGAGCATTGGAACCTGACGCTGGGCAAGAAGCGCGTCGTCTGGGGCACGGGCCTCGCCTGGAACCCGACCGACCTGCTCAACCCGCCGAAAGACCCGACCGACCCGACGCAGCAGCGCACCGGTTCGTGGATGGCCCGGGTCGAGGGCCAATACGAGCGCTTCTCGTTGAGCCTGGTCGGCGCAGCGAAGGCGACGGCGACGGTCACACACCCAGAATATATGCTCGGCGCCCGCGTCTACGCCCTCGTCGCTGATACGGACCTCTCGGCTTTCGCCTTCTTCGGCAACCGCTTCAACGACGTCTTCGAGGACAAGCTGCGCTTCGGCGCCGCCTTCTCACGGGTCGTCGGCGAGAGCTTCGAGGTGCACGGCGAGGCGTTGGTGCAGCGCGGCTCCTCGCGCCTCTACGTCGACGGCAGCTGCACCGCGGACCTCGTCGCCGCCGCCGGTTGCGTCGCCACGGGCGAGGCGGTCGCCAGCCACAGCCGGGTCGACGACGACGCCGTCCGGCTGAAGACCCTCGCCGGCGTGCGCTACCAATTCGGCGCCGCGGCCAGCGTCTCCTTCGAGTACCTCTACAACCAAGAAGGCTACGAGAAAGCCGAATTCGCGGCCTTCGCCAGCGCGATGGCGCTGCGCAAATCGGCCGCTGTGGCGGGGCTGACGCTGCCCGCGGGCGCGCTCCCCGGCCTGCCCGGCAGCAGCAGCGCCGCGGACCAGGGTGGCACGCCGCAGAAATTCGCCTTCGAGCCGCTGCGTCGGCACTACCTCTTCGTCACTTATCTGCACCCGCAGCTCGCCGACGACTTCACCATCACGACGGTCCTGCTGCTCGGCCTGCAAGACCTCTCCGGCCAGCTCGCGCCGCAGCTGACCTGGTCGGCGCGGCAATGGCTGAACCTCTCGGTCGGAGCGTTCGTCACGCTGCCGGGCGCCTCCGGCCTCGGCGTGACGACGAGCGCCGGCGAGGTCCGCGAATTCCAGCTTCAACCCAGCCTGTGGCGGGCGTTCTTCGCCGCACGGGCGTTCTTCTAGGAGGCCGCCATGGCGCTGCTCCAACTCCGTGGGATCGAGAAGAGCTACGAGCTCGGCAAGACCGTCGTCACCGCCCTGCGCGGCGTCGACCTCGAGGTGGAGGCCGGCGAGTTCACGGTGGTCATGGGCCCCTCGGGCTCCGGCAAGACGACGCTGCTGAACATCATCGGCTGCCTCGACCGGCCGACCGGCGGCAGCTACGTGCTCGACGGCGAGGCCATCGGCGACCGCGACTTCAACGACCTCGCCGATATCCGCAACCGCAAGATCGGCTTCATCTTCCAGAACTTCAACCTGATCCCGGTGCTCTCGGTGCGGGAGAATATCGAATTCCCCTGCGTGATCCGGGGCGAGGGCGGCGCGGAGCTGAACCAGCGGGTCGAGGCCATCGCCCGCGACGTCGGCCTCACCGACTTCCTGCACCACAAGCCCGACGAGCTCTCCGGCGGTCAGCGGCAGCGCGTCGCCATCGCCCGCGCCCTGGTCACCGGGCCGCAGCTGGTGCTGGCCGACGAGCCCACCGCGAACCTCGACAGCAAGACCAGCGACCAGATCATCGACCTGATGCTGGCGCTGAACCGCGACAAGGGCGTGACCTTCCTCTTCTCGACCCACGATCCGCGGGTGATGGAGCACGCCCGGCGGGTGGTGTCGATCCACGACGGCGTCATCGTCGACGGGACGGCGGCGGCGGCGGCCGATGTGGCGCGGATGCACGGGGCGGGCACGTCATTTCTACTACCGTACGACGCAGCTGAGCGCCGGTAGCGGCATCAGCTGAGGCTGGATGGAGCGAGCCCACAACTGCGGACCGGACGACGTCTGGTGATTGCGTTGCGAAGGCTCCTCGAGCACCTGCCGCAACCAATGGGAGACGACAGCGGTCGCCAGTGGGGTGTCGGGATGCCCGGGAGCGACGAGGCTCTCGGCACTCACAAGCCAAGTTCCGCTCGGCGTCATCTCGACGCGGAGGGGGCCGCCCGTAGCTGGATCAGGAAAGAGTTCAGCCAGTCGAGAGAGACGTGCCCCCCGAGAGTTCACGGTCTCCTGACGCTCCGTGGTCCGAAGTGTGGCATCCACGAGAATCAAGCTCGCGATTTGGCGCAACGCCTGGACGTCCAGAACACTCTTGACATGCTTCCTCAGACGCCACTCCGCAACGAGTGGTACGTAGCCGTGCCGTGCGGCTGCCTCGCGGAGCGCTGCCAAGGCTTGCGACTCCGACTCTTGAGCATCGAGCACGTCTCGATAGGACATGAACGTCGCATGGCGCATGCGCGTGACAATGGCGAGCTCAGCATGGATCAAGTCCCAGGTGTCATTCGAGGCGCCAAGACCGATCAGCGTACCGCGACCGAGATCGGGTACCCATGGCAACTCTCCAGACTCCTCTCGCAGCTTGAGGGTCGCGGCCGCAATGCCATCGAGCGCCAGAGCGAGCCAAGCGCGGCCATCCAATCGACTGACACGGCGCATGATTTCTCGAGTTGTCTCCTGTGGAACCCGAACGTGTGCGAGCGTGCTGCAGAGGTCGTACATTGTAGATCGCAGCAACCATGAGTAGCGCCAGTACAAACTCTCGAAGACGGATTCCACCGTCGCCGAGCCAGCCTCCTCCTGCGTGAAGGCCGCATCCTCCAGATGGGCTGCGAGCGCGAACATGTCGACCAAGAGCGCCCCTGCGCGCTCGCTATCGTTCGCGTCCACCGCCGCTGTCAACGCAACGGACAGAGCGTGTCTGGCTGTCATCAGTCGAGAGTAATCGACAGATTGCACCTGCACACTTGCTGGGCAGGTCAAGGGCCACCCGCTGGCAGAAGCCCCCGCACACGCCGCGAATGCCCGGGTAGCAGCGAGCAACTCCGCATTCGCTGCGAGAAATCGATCTCGTTCAGCCGCATATCGTGGCGATCGGAAATCAGCGCAGGGCCGCTCAGCTGGATTCCAAGGATGACAGGTGAGCCAGACGCCTGACCTCCCCGCCTCGGACAAGCTCCCGAATCTCTCGGCATCCTGGCAACACCTGTGGGGGCCACTGCGCTGAAGGTCTGGACTCTTGACTTCCGATTCGTAGGCCCAAGGTCTCGATTCGGTCGCTGCGACAAGCGCCTTGTGCAGGGACCTACCGGACCTCGAGCCGTAGAACCGAACCACCCCCAGCATGAGTATCGTTGTGGCAAGCCCACCCAGCACGAAAACCAGACGCCAAATCCTTCCAATCGAACGACGTGCGACGTGCTGGTGCTGTGTCATCGAGGATGAATCCTTGGAGCCCGTGCAGGCGCGGTGCATTCCCACTGCCATTTGGGTCCTAGTCAGTATGGTAGTTGTCCCATACTCGATCGAACAGAGTCTTCCAGCGGGTTACGGGGTTCGCTACGTGTTCAGCCTCTTCCATCACTCCGTATACCCACTTGAGATAGGTATACTCCATGAGCGCCTGTGGCCCCGTCCCTATCTTGATAACTTTGAGAGAATTCTTGAGATCCTCCCACTTCTCAGCGAGAAGCTTCGAGTCCGCGTGTGGCGTCTGCGACTCCTTGTAGCCGGCAGTCACCTTGATGAGAGTCTTCGCAACGGCCCGCGTCACCGGTGCCGGCGGCGCGGGGTGCGGTGTCCCTTGCCTATCGTCCTCCGGAGGCTTCTGACCGAACTGTGGTTCAGGCTCCTCTGTGCCGTCTCCAAATGTATCGTCTCCATCGTCCACATCATTACTATCGGCGAACTCGTCGAGGGGCCGCCCGCCGAAGAGGTATTCCCACAGGTCTGACGAAGGCTCCGCTTTCGGAGGCGACATCGGGTCACTCCCCCCTGAGCGTAGTAGAATGTAGTCTGACATTTGTGATGCTCCTTCGAAATCCAGTTCATGATCGATCGCGTTGGCCTCGTCAACGACCAACTGTTGGCTCGTCGATCACTCCGTCACCTCCGCATGTCGCGCACCCATCGCGTGGACGCGCAGTAGTCTTGGGTCGCCGGTGGTCCGAACGTGCGTCACGTCAAAACGCTCTCTGAGCAGCGTCTCCGCAGCCTTCAAGGTGCGGTCGCCGTCGTCGAGGTGCAGCTCCATCGCGATGAGTTCGACCCGAACGCCGCCACGTTGGTTGACTTGCGGTAGGATTTCCCACTCCGCACCCTCGCAGTCGAGCTTGAGAAAGTCGATGCTGTCGATCTCGAATCGCGCAGCGAGGTCGGCAAGCGTCTCGGCCCGAACGACGTGGTGGCCCTCGGTCAGGAGGGTTCGGTGGCCGCCGCTATTTGGACCGTTGGCAAGCGACAACCCTAGCACCCGCGACTCGGACCAAACCGCGCGATGGAGCACGACGGCATTGGCCAGATCGGCCGTGTTGCAACCCGCAAGCAGGGCGTTGGCAGCGTAGGCCTCCAAACCGATGACTCTAGCGTTGGGGAATGTGCGCGCAGCGAAGGCGGTGAACGAGCCAATGTGGGCCCCAACGTCGACGATGAAACGCGGCGGTCGCCGAGGCTGCCACAGGCGCAAGAGATAGAAGTCTGCCTCGATGACCTCGCGCGCGATGCCCTCGTCCCACGTTCCCGGGCGTGTAGCCAATCGTAGCCCACCCAGTTCAAGCGTCTCGAGTGGGGCCCTCGCTGGCAGGGGCGCACCTGACAGCAGATCGACGCCGAGACGCTCCGGGTCGGCAGCGCTTGGGGGGAGACGGTCGAGGTGAACGAGTACCGGGCCGTCCGGGCTCGGAGGCACGAGGGTGATGCCAAGCGCGACGGCCTCCCAGCACAAGAGGATGTCGTCGCCTTGGTGCCAGCCGCGGCCGCTCCATCGGATGTCCGTGCGCGCCCGCCCGCGCAGCACCATTGCGTTGCCAGCGATGAAGGCGCGGGTGTCGTGGGCGTCTTCGCTGAGGTTGGCGATGTGGACGCCATCGTACCGGGCCCAGTCGCCCCAGCGCTGTCCACTGACCGACCGCAGCCGGATCGCACAGATCGCGTCCGGGGGTGTGACAGCGAGGACACTCCAGTCGCCGCCACAGGGCAACACGTCGTCTGCCCCCAGGTAGACGTCGCCCGGTGGGCACGCTGCGATCGCTGCATCGATCGCCGCGCCGAAGTCCGCGCCCGTCGTCGGGCCTTCGATGCGCACGAGCCCTACAGCGGGAGGCAACATCGAAGCTTCCGGCAGCGCGCAGACAACCACATGGCCGAGCTCGAGCCAGGTCATGACGAGCGTGCGAAGCAGCGGTGGGTTCCGGCCCGTCGTCACGATGACGACCGCGGGCAACTGCGGATCTTCGCCGCAACCGCGGCGAGCGGCGTTCGTCGCGCTCATGCGGCATGCCTCGCGCTCCCAGGGTTCGCCCAGGCGCCCACCCGATCGACCCAACTCCAACTGGGCAGCACGCGAGCGCGCGCCGCAGCGCCACGGCGACAGGCGGCGTCACGGTCCGCCGCCACAGCGCGGAGCGCTGCAACCAGCGCATCGAAGTCGGGTTCGCGCGCGAAGCCGGGGTACAGGGGCGCAGGGACCTTGCCGCTGGAGGGAACGATCGTGCAGTCCGAGGCGTCGAGGTAGTCGAGCGGCCCAGAAAAGCCATGGGCGATGACCGTGCGTCCGTGCGCGAGCGCTTCGAGTCCGACGAGGCCGAAGCCTTCGCAGCGTGAGGGCAGCACGACAGCGTGCGCAGCTTGGAAGTACGCGCTCAAGTCGTGACGGTGGACATGCTCGCCGATGACTTCGACGCGGTCGTCGCCGCGGGCATGGACCTGGTGGAGGGTGCGCGCCGCGGCGACTTGACCTGGGCCGCACTTGATCGTCAGCCGGACGGCCTCGCGCGCCGGGAACGCGGCGACGAACGCGCGCAACAGCACGTCGGTGGCCTTGCGGGCGTCCACCTGCCCGAGGTGGAGGAAGCGAAACGGGCCGTCTGGTGGCGGGGCGTACGTACACTCGTCTGGCCAGATGCCGTGGTGGAGAATGCCGACGTCCCTGCCGGTCGCCGCACGCATGACATCGGCGACAAAGGTCGAGATTCCGAAAAGCTCGTCGAAGGCCGAGAGGTAGCGCGCGAAGGACGCCGGCATGTGGTCTGAGTCCCAGTAGACAAGTACCGCGCGGGTCCGCGCTCTCATGGAGTCGCCGTGATGGTGAAGTCCGTAGCGCAGAGAGCGATCGACGATGAGTCGTCGGTTGCGTCGGAGGTCGCGATGGCGGGCGTACGCGCGCAGCACGGCCGCTGGTGCTGTGGTGGGATCGAAGGCGCGGGACGGGATCGCGATCGGGGCGTGACCATTGGCTTCGAGGGCGCGGATCAGCGAACTGCCGACATACGCGAGGCTGCAGGTGTCGCCTTGGGGGGATTCGATGGCGATGGTCATGGTTCGATCACGTCCGTGTCCGCGGCAAACTCCGAGCTATCGACAACACATCCTATGTCCAATCCTTTCTTGGCATCGTACAGTGACTCCTGGAGCCACTCGGTACGCGTTGGGGTCGGGAGAAATGGCAAAGTACGTGTGACGGCAACGATGACCGACTCGAGCCGAGCTTGGCGCTCTCGCCTCGACAGGCCACCATCGTCGACAGCAGCAGACTCGACCCATGAAGCCATGGGTAGCCCTATGGAGTACACTCGATATCCGTTCGGAAAGGTCACATAGCGCAGTTGCTCGCCGCCAAATGGGTCGAACTGCGAAACCGAGGGGCGCAAGGGGACGACGTCTGACAAGGACCCAGGATAGTGACCCTTCCGGAGCCGGAACGACTCGATGGCGATGGCCGCATGCGCCACGCGCTCGAGTGCGATCGCTTCCGCGGCTATGATTGACAGCGCGACAGATTGCATTCGTGCCTCATGACCCGTGAACCTCAGGTAGGTCCCCATGCTTTGCTCCGGAAGGCCCGGAGTTAGTGACTGCACCTCCGCTTCGACCGCGGTATTTGTAGCCTCGGCGAGTTGACGATACCTAGCCAACAGCCTGTGGCTCGGAGCGCGAGCTTCGTCTGCAAGTTGGACCCATGTCCGAGTCTCGAGAGCGACGAGCGACCAAATGCGCGGATCCGCAAAGAGGCCCTGGAACGAACCCAGGTTGGAACTGACACCCATGGGAATGAGGCCGTTCGCATCAGCGATGGCTAGGAACGCCGCCCCCCTGCCGACCACCGCCTCTCTAAGCCACTCTCGGATGTCAAACGACGGAAGCGCATCTGCCATTGCTTGCAAATGGCTCTCGTTGAGCGAGCGAGACGAGAGTATCCCGCATAGAGTTGGCAAAGTCTCATGAAGCCTAGTTCGCAGAGCGTGTAGCCGAAGATCATGCGACATGCACTCAACGAAGCGGAACCCATTCTGAAGTGTGACGAAATCCGCTACGACGGATTCCAGGCTCTTTGCACGGAGGCTCTCCCAAATAGATACAACCAAGATTCGATCGCGCAATCGGGCGGCACGGTATCGTTGTGGCCACGCATCATCCGATGGACGCGCTGTCTCTGCGTAGCCAGACGCGCACGGGTCGCCACGAGAATAGTGTTTGGGTAGGGGCTTACGAAATGCCGCGAGCATCTCACTAGAACGGTCTCTACCACTAGGTCCGAGCAATTGTCGTATGTTCCGCAGCTCTTCTGAAGTATATTGTTCCATCCCGGCGGGATCGAATTCATGATCTGTACGATGGTAGTCGGACCAGTAGTTTTGATGCAGTCGATCCAGTTGGTCTCCCGCCATGCAGCAGGCGTTATTGGTCACGGATGATGTATGAACATTGGTTGCGGTCAGATTCGTCTCGTTCCTGCCTGCTCTCCCTTCTCGATCGTATCCGAGCGCATCGACTTCGTGTCGTAACTCTCTGAACTCCCGTTGCGAGATGCGCAATACGTACACGGTGGAAATCAGCACGGCAAAGACAGTGGCGGCTGCGATTGCTTTGAGGTACTTCCGTGATCCTTGCTCATGCGCGGTAGTTGTGTCCACAGAGTTGCGTCGCGAATATCTCATTTTGGGCATACTGTAGGTTTACCGTGATTGCGGACGTCAGTTGCCAGTTTCTTGAAAGCACCCTTGATGTTGGCGCCAGATCCATCGGATTCGATACCAGACTCGATCATCTTTGCAAAGACCCAACACCACCACATCGCTTTTGCCTCCACACTACTCTTGTCGCCCTTCTCTTGTTCGCACCCATCCTTGGCTGTCTCATAGAGTTCCGCCCACTTCTTCTTCAATCCGGCCTTGTCGATCTTGCCTGCCTCGGACTTATTCGCGGTTTCGGCCAGACCTTTCATGAACGCATCAGCGGTCGTGCAAAACATTCCATAGGGTTGGACCTTCTGCGCCCATGCTCTCCGCTCATCACTTGATCCGTCGCCCCGATCCCATGATCCTTCGTCTGGGCGCGATTCATCCCACTCCTCCTCTTCCGGTTCAAACTCTTCCCGCTCACCGTTCCCCAAGTAGCCATACAGCTCGCCGTCGGACCGACTCTCCTGCTCCGGCGGCGGCTCTGGCGGCTCGGGCGGCTCCGGCGGTTCAGGCGGCTCGGACGGCTCCGGCGGCTCGGGCGGTTCGGGCGGCTCGGGCGGTTCGGGCGGTTCGGGCGGCTCCGGCGGCTCGGACGGCTCCGGTGGCCCCGGGGGCTCCGGCCAAGGGGGAACTGGTATCTTCGGGTACTCGCCGCTCAAGACGCACCTCGAATCAAATGCCTTCGCCAATTCGCAGCATCCTTCACGGCAGCCGAGGTGGTCTGCAGCCGACGCAGCTCACTCTCACCAATCGCGTACCCCCGCGAGGAATATCGCGCGGCCCTCCGGACCGAAGCAGTCGGATCTGCCGGCCACATCACGCGCAGCCGCATGGCAAGCTCGTCCGCCAAGAACCACCGGTGCGCAACACCAACCCGCCGGTCTCGACCCAGCCCAACGCAGGTCACCGAGAAGTCGAATCTCCCGAGCACCGACGACATGGGCCCACACGTCTCGAAGCCACCCTCGACCAAGGGCTTGATCAACTGTACGGACGGTACGCCGAGCATCCGCGCCGCTCCTGGTATCGCGAAGCTCACGCTGAACCGCGACTCGCTGATCGGCGTGAATCCGGCACCGAGCAAGCCACGGTACAGCCCGCCGAAGATCGCCTCACCGTCCCCCTCGCCGCAAGGGAAAACATCGACATCGCCAGGCGGCGCCGGCGTCGCCCGCGGGCTACAGCAGTACCGCGCGTAGCCGCCCAGGATGGCCCCTCCGTAGCGATCGCACAGCCGCAAGATCGGCTCGACCTCCCGCACACCCCTGCGCACCGGCACCATGACCCAGTCATCGGTCGTGGCAGGTGGCGCAACCACCGCCTCGGGCAGCGGCGACGCGTCCAACTCCGTCGCCCCAGCGTTGCGGTACCGGACCGGCACCACGCCACGATCACAACCACAGTCGGCCATCACCGCCCCTGCCTCGCAAAGACCGAGAGAAGCGCATGTGGGGTCAGCGCGCTCCACGTGTCCTTGCCGCTGGGCAACGCCATCGCTGGCCGCCCAACGGTGAACGCGAACACCGATCCACCCTCGACACCGACCGCGACGGAACCGTCGCCGTTGACCTGTCGTGCGGTCGGGTTGGTGCCGACCTGGTCGATGATCGCGATGTCCGTCGGCATCGTCATGAACGTCGGCTCTTTGGCAAACGTCCGTCCGTCGAGCGACGCCTCGATGCGCGTCGCGTCGAAGAGATAGGCCAGGTCCGTGCACGGACCGCTATCGAGGCCGCGGACGCCCACAGCGCGCACGGCGACGTGGCTGGGATGCTCGGGCGCTGGCCTCGCCGATCGCTCCTCGCCGAGCTCGCGCAGCGTCAGATGACCACCGGGACCGGTCGGCGCCGCGCTCACCTGGGCCCAGAATTGCAGATCTTCATCGTAGATGCGGAGCGAGCAGAGCGCATCGTCACAGCCAGTGAGCAGGAAGGCCCGCGCGCCGACAGCCGCCTCCGGCACCCCCATCGCAGCGTAGAGCGCGATCACGGCCTGCGCGATGGCCTGGTTGGCCTCCCAATACCACGCCGACGCCCAGTTCGGCGCCGGCAACGCGCGATCGAATTCCTGGTTGAGCTGGCGCCACTGGCGCGTCGTCAGGTACTGCACCTCCGTGTCCTCGTCGACCGCGGTCGTCGCGTAGGCGTACCACGACTCGACGTCGCCGAGCAGGATGCTGCGGCTACCCGAAATCAGCACGTCGCCCGCCGTGATGGAGAGCCGCCCGAGGGTGCGGATGTCGCTGTAGAGGGTGCTCAGCGCGTCGACGCTCGACTTCACTGCAGCCATCGCGTCGGTCCGGGATGGGCCCTGCATCACGTCCCGCAGCGCGCTCTCGAGCAAGCTGATGTCGCTCTGCAAACACGAGCTCGTACCGTACGCCAGCAGATCGTTGCCGAGGTGGGCATAGACGGCGCGGTCCACCGAAGCCCTCGGCACGCGGATGCGGCCAAACCCGAGCGCGAACGACTGCTGAAACACACGCGCGAGCGCCACAACACCCTCGCTGAAGGCGTCGGCCGAAGGTGGTGTTCCCCCACCGGCGGAAGGGTAGGACCCATAGCCGATCGACGAAGCCGCTGGCAGCGGCACCACCAGTTGTCGTCTGCCGCCGGGGAGCTCCAGCGAGGCGTGCACTGCCGCGAGAAAGTCGAACGTCGAGGTGCTCGGGGCGAAGTCGTCCGCGCTGCACGCAACCTGCACCGGCCACTGGTAGCGCTGCCAGAGTGTAGTGTCCGCACGGACTTGGATGCGCAGCGTGTAGCGGCCGGGCGCGTCGTAGGTCTTGTTGACCGTTGGAAGTGTCCCTGGTGTGCCTGTGGAACTACCGGTCGTTCCGTCGCCGAAGTCGTAGTCCACCTCGACGTTCAAGGCGGTCTCGGGCACGCGCACGAAGTCGAGCGCCGCGAAGGTGAGCGGTGTCGCGAAAGGGACGACCAGCGTCGTCGTGGGTGGGAAGCGGACAGTTCGGCTAGCGAACATGATTCGAACCTCCTGCAGCATCGACACTGTGTTGCATGCTGCTCAGCAAGCGCAGCTGGCACTGCTGGCGCAGGAGTTGGCGAGCGCACGACCTCGAGACGCTGGCAACTCGGATGTGGTTGAGTCCAGGAGAGCAGAAAACGCGGGGGGGGGGCAAGCGGAAAATTGCACTTCGCGCGCGCGCGGCGATGAGGGCGTTGGCGGCGTCGGTGCGAAGTCGCGCCCCGAGGCCGGCGACGATCGCGTGATGCCGCTGGAACCTTCGCGACCAAACGAAGCAGATCGCCGCAGTGGGCAGATCGATGATCTCGGCGTCGACCTCGAGGTGGAGGCCGGCGAGTTCACGGTGGTCATGGGCCCCTCGGGCTCCGGCAAGACGACGCTGCTGAACATCATCGGCTGCCTCGACCGGCCGACCGGCGGCAGCTACGTGCTCGACGGCGAGGCCATCGGCGACCGCGACTTCAACGACCTCGCCGATATCCGCAACCGCAAGATCGGCTTCATCTTCCAGAACTTCAACCTGATCCCGGTGCTCTCGGTGCGGGAGAATATCGAATTCCCCTGCGTGATCCGGGGCGAGGGCGGCGCGGAGCTGAACCAGCGGGTCGAGGCCATCGCCCGCGACGTCGGCCTCACCGACTTCCTGCACCACAAGCCCGACGAGCTCTCCGGCGGTCAGCGGCAGCGCGTCGCCATCGCCCGCGCCCTGGTCACCGGGCCGCAGCTGGTGCTGGCCGACGAGCCCACCGCGAACCTCGACAGCAAGACCAGCGACCAGATCATCGACCTGATGCTGGCGCTGAACCGCGACAAGGGCGTGACCTTCCTCTTCTCGACCCACGATCCGCGGGTGATGGAGCACGCCCGGCGGGTGGTGTCGATCCACGACGGCGTCATCGTCGACGGGACGGCCGCGGCGGCGGCGGACGTGGCGCGGATGCACGGCGCGATTGGCTGAAGGAACCAGTTCTCCCTGATCTCTGGACAGCGTCAGCCACCGCTCCGATGCTGTCGGCGGGCGGAGGGAGAAGCCATGCGCAGCGTCATCGTCGGCAAAGGCCGGGCGGGGGTGTGGTCCCGCGTCGTCGACCAATTCGTGCCGCCAGCGCGTTGGAGCGGCGATTCCGATGGCCTGCGGCGCGCACGGCTGTTGGTCGCCGTGGCCGGCTTCCTCTTGGTTTGGTCGACGTTCGGAGCGCTCTTCCAGCACGCCGCGGGCAAGTCGTGGGCTGCGCTGGTCTCGGCGATGGTCTCGATCGGCTCGGCGGCCGCGCTCGTTGTCTTGCGGCGGACCCATGACCTCGGACGGGCGACCGCGGTGATGGCTGCGGCGCTCTTCGCCTCGGCCTCGGTGCCGAACCTGGCGACCGGCGGCGCGGTGTTGGCGCCGATGTTCTTGCTCGCGCTCATCGCCGCGATGACGACCATGGTGGCCGGGCGCCGGCAGGGGCTGATCTGGGCTGGGCTGGCGGTGGCCGAGATCGTCGGCGTGCAATTCCTGCCCCACCTCGCCTCGCCACACTTCACCTCTGGCCCGCTCACCATGGGTCGGACACGGTTGGCCCAGCCGTTGCTGGCGGTGGCGATATTCATGGGCCTGACGCTGATCTACGAGCGGTTGAAGCGACGCACGCTCGAGGAGTTGGAAGAGGCGAACGCGCACGCGCGACAGGCGAGCTCCGCGCGCGCCGAATTCGTCGCCAACGTCACCCACGAGCTGCGCACGCCGCTGGCCGGCATCATCGGCCTGACCGACGTGCTGCTCGAGTCCGAGCCCGACTCCGACCGGCGCGCACATCTGCAGACCGTGCGCCGGTCGGCCGACGCGCTGATGCACCTGATCGGCAGCGTCTTGGACTTCTCCAAGCTCGAGGCCGGCCGCTTCGACATCGTCGCCGAGCCCTTCGCCGTCGAGCAGGTCGCTCGCGACGTGGTGCGGCTGCTCGGCCCTGCCGCCGACCGCGCCGGCATCGCGCTGCGGCTGGAGACAGCTGGTACGTTGCCTCCGATGGTGGTCGGCGACGCGCTGCGCTTCCGCCAGGTGCTGCTCAACCTGGTCGGCAACGGCATCAAGTTCACGCGCGTGGGAGAGGTCGTCGTGCGCCTCGGCGGCAAGGAACTGCCGGGCGAGATGTGCCGGCTGCGCGTCGAGGTCAGCGATACCGGGCCGGGCATCCCGGAGGCCGACGTCGAGCGCGTCTTTCAGCCCTTCGAGCAGATCGATGCCTCCTCGCGCCGGCGACAGGGCGGCACCGGGCTCGGGCTGCCGATCTCACGGCGGATTGTGGCGCTGATGGGGGCCGAGCTCGCGGTGCGGAGCGAACCTTCACGCGGCTCGACCTTCGAATTCACGCTCGAGCTGCCGGTCCACGCCGGGCGATCGGCGGCGAAGTCTTCGGGCTTCTACGACGTCGTGATCGCCTCCAGCGAGCGCAGCGCCCCCGAGCTCTACGCCGGAAGCGGCGACCCTGCCGCCGCGGCGCCGACCCCGTCGCATCCGCGCCGGCCGGCCTACGTCTTGGTTGCCGAGGACCAAGCGATCAACCAATTCCTGATCGCCCACCTCCTCGAGCAGCTCGGGATCGATAGCGAAGTGGTGGCCGACGGCGCCGCGGCGGTGAGGGCCGCGGCCGACCCCGGCGTCGCGCTCGTGCTGATGGACCTGCAGATGCCCGAAGTCGACGGCATCAGCGCCAGCCGCGCGATCCGCGCCCTCGCTCCGCCGACCAACGCGCTGCCGATCGTGGCGCTCACCGCTTCGGCGCTGCCCGACGTTTGCGCCGCTTGCGCCAGCGTCGGCATCGAACACGTACTCGAGAAGCCGATCGACCGCGACACGCTGCTCACCGTCGTGCGCGAGCTCGCGCCGGCCCTGTTGCCGCCCGCCCCACCACGGCGTCGCTCCGCGGTTGCGCTCTGAAGGCCAGCACTTCGCCTCGGCAGTCCGCCCACGAAGTCGCGGCTTCCATGTCTCCCGATGGAACGAAGCAGACCAATCAGAGCCGAGCCGTCACGCGCCAGCGACCGCGTAGCTCGACAGGCCGCCAGGTCTCCTTGCTCGCGCGCAGCCCCGCCATCCCGCCATCGTCACCGGCGTTGCAGCGCTCGAACCGTGGCGCGAGCACCCCTGCGCCGAGCGAGAAGATCGCCGCGGCGGCACCCGGCACTTCGGCATCTGCCTTCTCGATCAACGCCGCGACGCTGCCGTCGGGCAGGGCTTCCCAGAGCGAGAATGCCGCCAGCTGGCTACGCGCGTCACCGTCGAGCCAGAGCCCGAAGCCGAGCAGGCCGAGCGCGTCGGCGGCGTCGAGGGCGGCGCGGTTGGCGAGGACCTCGCGCCGGCGCATCCAGGCGGCCTCGGCGCGCGCTGCGGCGCTGGCGTCAGCGTCGGCGTCGGTATCCGCAACGGCATCCCGCTCGCGCGCCTCGATGCCGGCGATCCAGCGATCGAGCAGCGCGATCGCCTGGTCGCGGTCTTCGGCGCGCAACGGCAGCAGCGCAGCATCCGGATAGGTCCGCAGCAGGCGATCACGGCCGTGCCGCTTGCTGCGCAGCGATTTGCCTTCGAGCGCGCCGAGCCTGGCGTTGTCGTAGACGTAGTCGTCCGCGCCGCGCTCGGCGTGCAGGTCCGGGCGGGCGCGGAGCAGCCGTTCGACGGCGGCGCCGTCGCAGTTCTCGACGCAGAGCCCGGCTTGGCCGCGCGCGCGCAGCCAGGTGTCGGCCAGTGCGAGCGCGACGCCGAGATCGACCTCGGCGGGGTCGGCGTCAGCGTCGACCAAGGGCGGCAAGAGCAGCGTGACCTCGCGCTCCGAGGTCGCCATCACGAGCAGGTGGCCGTGCCAGGCCGCCCACTCCAGGTGCAGCACGTCGTGCCAAATCCACGTGCTGGCGAAGCCATGGTCGGCGAGCGAACCGCCGGTGCGGGCGAACGCCCGCTCGAAGCGAGGGCGATCAGCCAGCGCCAAGGGCCGCAGCGGCGCAGCGAGGGCGCAGTCCGGCCGCGTCTCGGCAGGTCCGCGAAGCAGGGAGAGGGTTGTCGGGAAGACGTCGTGCCGCGTCGGGGCGGCGGGGCCGGGGGTGCGCAAGCAGGGCTCGCGAAGCGCGCCGCGTCGAGGCGGCGCCTGGCCGGGGCGGCGGAGTGCGGGCGACCGCCCGCGGCCGCGGCGGCCGATGCGGCGCGGAAGCTACGGCCGGCCGTGGGCGGCGGCAAGGGAAATCATCTTCCCTCAGCGTCGAGTTCCAGGCCCTCGTGATGCGGATCGGCAAAAAGTCTTTGCATATCGAGGTATTTCGAGCATTTCGAGGTTCTCTCCCCGCGTTGGCGGGGAGAGATGGGCCGCAGGCCCAGAGAGGGGAAACCAGAGAATCGAGTGCCGTTCGGCACGCCGCAATGCAACGGTCGAGCGCCCAAGGGCGCGCTTCCTTGTTTCACCCCTCACTGCCTTCGCCTTCGGCTTCGGCATCTCTCCCCGCGGTAGCGGGGAGAGAGCTTGAACTCCACGAAGCACGTGCGGCGAAAGTCAGTCATCGGACGGCCAACTCACGATCCATACTGCTGTTCAATGCGCATTTATCTATCGGTATTAACGAAGAAAAGGAGCGATTCGGATCGCGTGGACCAGGAACCATCGTCCAACCGAGGCTGAGGGTGCCCCCCGCGGAGGTGGAGTCGTCAACCGTACCGGCTGCGTGTCGGCCTCGCCTGTGTCGGCCCTGAACACGAGGACGGCCGCGGACGAACGAAGCCCATCACAGCAGCCAGCAATGCCCACAGCCACCACACCGTTGCCGACGAAGACGCAGTGCCACGCGCTGCCGAACATCCGGCCGCAAACGGCTCCTCGGGGCAGTCCGGAGCTCCGAGCGCGGGGCTCGAACGCAGCCCGAACGCGTCAGCGGCAAAGTGGACGCTTCCCGGCGCCGCCAACGACGCGCCCGAGGAGAAGCGGAGGCCCGTCTGGAACGACACCGTCACGGCGTCGGGGGCCGGCTCGTTGCCGATCGGCGAGGGCCACGTGAGCGTCAATCGGGCAGCCTGGACCACAGCAACAACGTCCTTCCGTAGCACGCCGTCGACCTCCACGCGCACCGGACCCGTGCTCCAATCGAAGGTCTGATCGGCGGCGACCGCTTCGGAGAAGGTGAGCGCGACCGAACTCCCCGTGCCGACCTTGCCGTCGAAATAGGCTTTGGCCTTGCGATCGACGCTCCAGTGCAGCAAGCGCGGCGAAGGCCCGATGTCGATCGTTCGGAACACCGCCCCAGTCTCGCAAGGCGTGCCCGCACGGAACTGCACACGGCCGGTGGCCGGTAGCGGCTGGGTCGGCTGCACCCGCACGGTCGTCGCGCCATTCTCGGTGTGCACGACGTGTTGGCTCGGTAGAACCGTTGTGCCGCCGGCGGCGTCGAGCAACACGAGACCGAGCTTGGCGGCGCAGGTCGCCGTGGCCCCCGAGAGCAGGCGCACCTCGAAGGTGACGTCGGTGCCGACGTTGCTGATATCTGGCTCGGCAGGCGCCGTGATCTGAAAGCCGCAGCCATTCGCATCGGTCGGCAGCGGCGTACGGCCGGCGGAACCGAGCCGTGGAACCAGAGAGAAGCCCGCCGAGACCATGATGAACAGAGACCGCGCCACGACCGCCAGTGGCCGACGTTGCCTTCGCATTTCACCTCCGCAACCTGCTGCAACAGGTTGCGGTCGCGCCGGGCATTCCGTCAACGACGTCTCGCTCAACGCAAATCCGGCGGCGTCGCCTCGGCCTGCAACATCGCGAGCGCCTCGTCGAAGGGCATGAAGCGTTGCTCTTTGACGCCGAGCTGGCGCAACGCGACCGTCCCCTGCTCCGCCTCGCGGTTGCCGACGACGAGCAACATCGGGACCTTGGCGAGCGAGTGCTCACGGACCTTGTAGTTGATCTTCTCGTTGCGCAGGTCGGTCTCGACCCGGATACCGGCCGCCGTCAGCTTGGCGGCGATCTCCTCGGCGTAGGCGTCGGCGTCCGAGACGATGGTCGCCACCACCGCCTGGGTCGGCGCCAGCCAGAGCGGCAGCTTGCCGGCGAAATGCTCGATCAGGATGCCGATGAAGCGCTCGTAGCTGCCGAAGATCGCGCGGTGCAGCATGACCGGGCGGTGGCGGTTGCCGTCCTCGCCGACGTAGCTCGCGTCGAGGCGCTCGGGCAGCACCCGGTCGGATTGGATGGTGCCGACCTGCCAGGTGCGGCCGATCGCGTCGGTGAGGTGCCACTCCAGCTTCGGCGCGTAGAAGGCACCCTCGCCGGGCAGCTCCTCCCAGCCATGCTCGGCGGTGGCGAGGCCGGCGCGGGCCACGGCGTCGCGGAGCTCGGCCTCGGCCTTGTCCCACATGGCGTCGGTGCCGAAGCGCTTCTCCGGGCGCAGCGCCAGCTTGATCGCGTAGGTGAAGCCGAAGTGCTGGTAGATGCGGTCCGCCAAGGCGCAGAACTTCTGCACCTCGTCGACGATCTGGTCCTCGCGGCAGAAGATGTGGGCGTCGTCCTGGGTGAATTGGCGAACCCGCATCAGGCCGTGCAGCGCGCCGTGCGGCTCGTTGCGGTGGCAGCAGCCGTTCTCGTAGATGCGCAGCGGCAGATCGCGATAGCTCTTGATGCCCTGCTTGAAGATCAGCACGTGCGCCGGGCAGTTCATCGGCTTGAGCGCCATCCAATCGGCGTCGCCGCTGATGATCGCGCCCTCGTCCTCGGTATTGGGCACCTCGTCGGGGATGACGAACATATTCTCGCGGTATTTGCCCCAGTGGCCCGATGCCTCCCACTGCCGCGCGTCCATCACCTGCGGCGTCTTCACCTCGCGGTAACCGGCGCCGTCGATCGCGCGCCGCATATAGGACTCCAGCCCGCGCCAGATCAGGTATCCCGCCGGATGCCAGAAGACGCTGCCGTGCGCCTCCTGCTGCAGGTGGAACAGATCCATCTCGGCGCCGAGCTTGCGGTGGTCGCGCTTGGCGGCCTCCTCGAGCCGGTGCATGTGCTCGGCGAGCTGCTTCTTGTTCAGCCAGCCGGTGCCGTAGATGCGGCTCAGCATCGCGTTGCGCTGGTCGCCACGCCAGTAGGCGCCCGAGACGCGGGTCAGCCGGAACGCCTGCGGATCGAGCTTGCCCGTCGACGGCAAATGCGGGCCGCGGCACATATCGAGCCACTCGCCGGCGCGGTAGATGGTCAGCGCCTCGCCCTCGGGCAGCTCCTTGGCCCACTCGGACTTGAAGGTCTCGCCGTGGGCGTCGAAGTGGGCGATGAGCTGGTCGCGGGTCCACTCCTCGCGCACGAGCGGCTTGTCGGCGGCGATGATGCGCCGCATCTCGGCCTCGATCTCGGGCAGGTCCTTCTCAGTGAACATGCCGCGGCCCTCGGGCGGCGCGAAGTCGTAGTAGAAGCCGTCGTCGGTCGCCGGACCGAAGGTGATCTGCGTGCCGGGGAAGAGCGTCTGCACCGCCTCGGCCAGGACGTGGGCGAAGTCGTGGCGCGCCAGCTCGAGCGCGTCGGCCTCGTCGCGGGAGGTGACCAGCGAAAGCTCGGCGTCGCCCTCGAAGGGCCGGTTCAAATCGCGCAGCTCGCCATCGACCCGCGCCGCCAGCGCCGCCTTGAACAGGCCGGGACCAATCGCGCGGGCGACGTCGGCGGGGCTGCTGCCCTGCGGCAGCTCGCGCTCGGAACCGTCGGGAAGTCGAATCTTCAGCATCGTCGCCATCGCAAAGGCCTCGTCGTCGGTGTGCGCGCGGGGCCGGACGCGGCCGCGCGGGGCGGCATCATGCCAGCCGAGCCGCCCGCGACAAGGGCCGCGCGCTCTCAACGCGCCTTGACCCCCCTGGCACCCGGTGCCATCGTGGCCTCCCCTTCCGCCGACGGAGCCCCCGTGCCGCCGATCAGACGCTGGTTCGCCCCCTGCGTGCTCCTCCTGGCGCTCACCGCCACGGCGTGTGCGCCCGAGTTGCCGGTGGCGGTGACCCGCGAGGTCGTGCACCTGCACGGCAGCCCCTACGAGCGCGGCAAGCAGCACGGCACGGTCCTGCGCGACAAGGTCCGCGCCTTCTACACCAAGCTCCTGGCCTCGGCGCTGCTGCCGAACCTGAACCGCGAGCAGCCCTCGATCGCCGGCTTCCTGGTCCGTTACCAGCAGCCGGAATACCAAGACGGCAAGTTCAGCTACGCCGTGCTGCTGGAGATGGCGCAGTCGATCGAGCCGACGCTGCCGCAGGAGTTCAAGGACGAGCTGCGCGGCATCGCCGACGGCTCCGGCCTGACCTACGAGCAGGTGCTGATCCTCAACACCTTCGCCGACACGGTGCTGGCGGTCCGCGCGATCGCCGCGACGCTGAAGCTCTCGCACGGCCCGGCGCTCGAGACGGTGCAATTCGTCGGGATGAAGACGCACAAGGGCGAGCAGCAGAAGCCACACCCCTACGTCGCGCTGCCGACGGCGCTGACCACGACCGTGCCGACCGACGCGACGCTGCGGCTGGTCTACCGCGACGCCGAAGGGGTCAACGTGCCGACGCTGCGGCTGCAGATCGGCGACGACCTCTACGTCGACGGCTCCCCCGGCGTGACCATCGACGACGCCGACCCGCTGCGCGTGGTGGTCGAGATCAAGCCGCCGCAGGGCTGGCCGGCCGGCGCCGCCGTCTCGGTGCTCTCGAGCGTCGCCGACGTCACCATCGCCGCCAATCCGCCGCCGGCGCACCCCCGCTTCGGCCGTGACGAGGGTTTCACCTTCACCACCGCTGGCGACACCCGCGCCGCCGCCGAGGTGCCGAATATCGCGCCGGACGACGGGCGCTCCCGGCCGCCGCCGATCGCCTTCGCGGTGCGCGGCGCGGCATTGGCCCCCGGCGTCTCGACCGGCCCGCTGCTCGGGCAGCACTTCGCCCTGCTCGACGCGGGCGCGGCGCACGAGACCACCGTCATCCTGGTCCACCACCCCGAGAGCGGCGGCGCCTACGCCACCGTCGGCTGGGCCGGCCTGGCGTTCGGCTTCTCCGGGATGAGCGAAGCGGGCCTGGGGTACGTCTGCAACTTCTCGGATACGCTCGACAACGCCATCCTCAAGGACCTGCTGCCGCAGGTGAGCGACCTGCCCGCAGCGAAGCTCACCGCGACCGGCTGGCCGATGGGCCTGGCGATGCGGCAGGTGCTGGCCCAGGCCACGACGGTCGACGCGGCCCGGCAACAGCTCGAGACGATCCAACACGTCATGGGCTGGACCTGCCTGCTGGCCGACAAGAGCGGCAGCGTACTCAACCTCGAGCTCGACGCCGACGCGCGCCTGATCCCGAGCAAGGTGCTGCAGGGCGTCCACGTCGTGCCGGAAGACAAGGCCACCGTCGGCGGTGACCCGGACCTCTTCGGCCTGGCCGTGCACTACCGCGAGCACGTCGTCGACGTTGACGGCGCCATCACCACCATCGCTTCTGCCCTGCTCGCCGACGCCGGGCTCAACGTCCGAATCGCCGCGCAATCGGTCGTCAGCACCTATTGGCTGAAGTCGCTGCGCGCCGCGCATCGCCTGGGCGAGCGCCTCGCCGCCGGCAAGGGCAGCTTCGATCTGCCGAAGCTGCAGGCGCTGCTCGGTGAGGCCGCGTTCGTCGACACCAGCGACTCGATGAACGCGGTGATCCTCGACCCGGCGAGCGGCACCATCCACGACGCCATGGGCGACGCCCCAGCGACCGACGCGCCGTGGCGCAGCTTCCGCTTCGGGGAGGAGCAATGATGCCGCGCTCCACGTGGAAGAGGCAGCTGCGCCGGCTGGCTGCGCTGCTGGCGATGGCGGCGTTGACGCTCTTTGCGGTCGCGCTGCCGACGCCGGCGCGGGCGGGGACGACCGACACCCTGCCGGCGAATACCTTCTTGCTCGATTTCGGCTACATCATCGCCCTGACCGACAAGCAATTCGACAAGGATCGCAAAGCGATCTCGCTGCTCGAGCCGGTCGAGCGCTACGAGGCCGGCGGCGGCCTGCAGGGCGTGCTGACGGCGCGCCCCGAAGTCGATATGCGGATGTTCGTCAGCCAGATCTTGTACGGCGTCACCGAGCGCTGGACGGTGGCGATCGGCATCCCGGTCGCGATCCGCACCTCGATCAAGACCAACCTCGGCTGGACCCCGGGCGACTACAACTCGACGCTCGGTCGACCCTATAGCGAGCAGGACTTCTGGGAGTGGGCCGGCTCGATGGGCCAGGGCAAGCCGCGCGAGGTCTGGCAAGGCAACCGCTGGACGATGGCCGATATGGTCGTCGGCAGCCGCTATCTGCTGCCGGCGAGCGGCTGGATGGACGCCAACAATATCCGCTGGTCGCTGATGGTGCAGGCGGCGCTGCCGACCGGCCGCGACGTCGACCCGGAAGAGCTGGTCGATCTCGGCACGACGGCCTGGTACCTGCACAACTACGGCGATCTCGAGGTCCACCTCGCGGCGGACTGGCGCTACAAGGACGAGGGCGGCATCGACCGCTTCACCGTCGGCGTCGAGGCCTGGTACGCCTGGCTGCGGACCCGCACCTACAAGACCGCGACCGGCAGCAAGAACCCGCTGCTGATGAACTACGCGCCCTACGTCGGCGAGACCTATTCGGTCGACGGCGGCGATTGGCAGGCGGCGCGGCTCTCGCTCGATTGGGTGCCGTTGCTCGGCCCGACCTTCGGCACCTGGATGACCAAGGGCTCGCTGGAGGCGGCGAAGCGCTTCCCCGGGATGCTCTCGATCAACGCGATGGTCGACTATATCCACCTGATGCCGACCGTCTGGTCTTCGCGCTACCCGATCTGGAGCCTCGACCAGGGCCGCTATTGGGGCGAGGGCGACAAATTCGCCTTCTCGGCGACGGTGACGCTCTCGCTGCTGCGGGTCGGCGCGCCGCTGCAATTCTACGTCCGGCAGCGCTCGCTCGACATCATCCCGGGGCGGAATATGCGGCCGGCGAACGCGACGACCTTCGGGGTACGCTTGCTCGCCAAGTTTTGGTAAGAGCCCGCGCGCACTCGGGAGGCTAGCGTGGCAGAGCGAAGCGAACAGCGGCGGGTGGCCTTCGTGGTCGACAGCCTGGAATCCGGCGGCGCCGAGCGGCAGCTGGTCTTGCTCGCCGACGAGCTGAAGGGCACCCGCTGGGCGCCGCGCGTGGTGCGGTATCGCCCCGACTCCTTCCATCCGCTGCCGAGCGGGGTCGAAGACCTGCTGCTGCGGCGGCGGGCGAAGGTCGATCCGCTGATGCTCGCCGAGCTGGCACGGGCGATCCGCCGCGACCGCGTCGACGTCGTCCACAGCTGGAAGGCGTTCTCCGGCGTCTACGTCGGCGCGCTCGGGCTCGGGCCGCGCCGGGCGCCGCAGATCTTGCACCTGCACACCGGCGCCGCCTTCCTGCGTCGCTTCCCGGCCTACGCCAAGGCCTACCTCGCCTCGGCGCTGCTCGCCGACCACACCGTCTGCGTCGCGCACGACGCGTTGGAGTGGCTGGTGGTGCAGGGCGTGCCG
Organism: Deltaproteobacteria bacterium; assembly: GCA_020632665.1. GTDB lineage: Bacteria > Myxococcota_A > UBA9042 > UBA9042 > UBA9042 > JACKFC01. The sequence goes on along the minus strand of JACKFC010000002.1, from coordinate 203,599 downwards.
CGCGAGCGCGTCTCGTTCATCCCGAATTTCGTCGAGCGCCGCCTGGCCGACGCGCCGCCGACCCAAGCGGCAGTCCGCGACGCCTTGTTGGCGCGGATGGGCCTGGACAAAGGCAGCGAGCCGCCGATCGTCGCGATCGGGCGGCTGGAGTCGAACAAGAACGTCGCCGGCCTGGTCCGCGCCGTCGGCATCTTGCGTCGGCAAGGCATGCAGACGCCGCCGGTGCTGCTGGTCGGCCGCGTCACCGAGACGGAAGAGGTCGCCCGCTGCCAGAGCGCCGCCGCCGCCCTCGGCGTCGACCTGCACATCCACGGCGCGACCCACGAGATCACCGCGCTGCTCGACGCCGCCGGGCTGGTCGTGCAGGCCTCGCATACCGAGGGCATGCCGATGGTCGTGCTCGAGGCGATGAGCCGCGGCGCGCTGGTCGTGGCCTCGGCGACCGGCGAGGTGCCCGGCTTGCTGCAAGACGGCGTGACCGGCCTGCTCGTGCCGCAGCGCCACAACGAGACGCCGGACGACGCGCTGGCCGACGCGATCCGCCGGGCGCTGACACTGACGCCGCTCGAACAGGCTGCGATGCGCGCGGCGGCCCGCGACGACGCCCGCACCCGCTTCCACCCCGACGTGGTGCGCGAGCAATGGATCGCGCTCTACGACCAACTCGTGGGCGCCCGCCGCGGCCCGCAATTGCTGCGCGAGAAGCCGGCCGACGCGCTCCGTCTGCTGGCCCGCATCCGTCGAGCCTGACCATGCACGCCGTCCTGATCACGCAATGCCTGCAACACGATTTCGTCGGCCCGATCGGGCCCTTCGACGCGCTGCCCAACGAGCTGCACATCGGCCACGAAGAGGCGGAACGGCTGCTCGGCCCCGAGCCGGAGCGTGGCCCGCTGGCGCAGCTCCGTGATTGGACGCGGCGGGTCGGCGACGATCTCACGATCGTCCACATCCGCGATTGGCACGACGCCGCGGACCCGACGCAGAAGGCGCATCTGCAGCGCTTCGGAGCGCATTGCCTGGCCGGGACGCCGGGCGCCGAGCTGGTGCTCGGGATGGACGCCGACGTCGACGGCGACGGCGTGCGCCGGGTCGACGCGCTGACCCTCAACGACGCCGAACATTCCAACCTCGGCGCGGTCTTGGCCGACCTGCGACGGCAGCACGGCGACGCGCTGCGGGTCGGCGTGGTCGGGGTCTGGACCGAGGCCAAGGTCACCTTCCTGCTCTACGAGCTGATGTCGCGCTGGAACGTCGCGCAGCTGGCCACCTGCAGCGCGCTCTGTGCGAGCAGCAACCGCGAGCGCCACTTCGCCGCGCTGGACCAACTCGGCCGCGTGCTCGGCGTCGAGATCTGCCATTCGGTCGGTGAATTCGCCGGCTGGCTCTGCCCCGACGCCGAGCCACTACAGCTCGAGGGCGGCGTGGACAGCGGCAGCCTCACGGTGCAGTGGCCGGCGATCCCGGAGCACTTCCCGGCAGCGCAACGGCGAGAGATCGCGGCCGCACGGGACGCCGACCTCCCGCTGCTCAAGGCCCTGTACCCGCGCGAATCGAGCATCACGCTGCACCCGATCGGCGGCGGCTTCTCCGGCGCCAGCGTCTTCGGCGTCCGCGGTCGCGACCAGCGCGGCCACGAGGTCGCCGCCAGCGTGCTCAAGCTCGGCGAACGCAAGGCCATCGCCGACGAGCGACGGCGCTTCGAGCTGGTCGAAGGCGTGCTCGGCAACGACGCTCCCAGCGTCCGCGGCCTGGTCGAGCACGGCCAGCGCGCCGGGCTGAAATACGCCTACGCCGCGATGGCGAACCAGCAGGTCCGCACCTTCAAGGCGATGTGGGAGACGCTACTCGACGGCGACGCCTCGGCCTTCGGCGGTCGCGCGCCGGAAGCGGTGCTCGACGCGGTCTTCGTCGGCATCCTCGGTCGGCTCAGCGCGGCGCGGCGCTACGAGCCGCTCGATCTGCTCCGCGCCTATACCTTCGTCGACCGGCAGGGCGCGCTCTACGACGGCAGCCGGGTCCGCGCCAATACCGCCGCGGCGCTCGCGGCCAGCGACGGCCACGGCTGGACGCTGCTCGGCGAGGGCGCGACGCAACGCCTCGGGATCCCGGCCTTCGCCGGCCGCGAGGCCACGACCCTGCCGGCGCCGGCGGCGTTCTACGACGCGACGCTGCCGAAGCTGCGCCCGGCGATGGCGCGCGAGCGGCATTGGGTCGCCTACGTCCACGGCGACCTGAACTACGCCAATATCCTGGTCGATGGCGGCGGCAACGTCTGGATCATCGACTTCGCCCACGCCGGTCGCAAGCACGCCAGCCGCGATCTGCACAAGGCCGAGTCGGACCTGCTCTTCCTGCTGACGCGGATCGAGAGCGAAGCGGAGCTCGCGCAGGCGATGGCGATGCTCGACGCGCTGCTCGACGTCGAGGACCTCGCCGCGCCGCTGCCGGCGACGCTCGACGCGGTGCGAGCGCCCGCGTTGCAGCGCTGCTGGACCTTGTTGCGCCACCTCCGCCTGCTGCTCGCCGGGGTGATGGGCAGCGAGCGCAACCCCTCGCACATCCTGCTGCCGATGCTCTGCTACGCGGCGCAGACGATCGGCTACGACGAGGCCAACGCCTGGCAGAAGCGGCTGGCGCTCTATGCATCGGCACGCCTCGCGGCGCTGCTGCAGCGACGCCACGCCCGCGAGGCGGCGCTGCGCCTGGACGAAGTGCCCACCGCCCTGCTGCGGACGCCGGAGCACCCGCGAACCGGGCGGCTCTTCCTCACGCTCTGCCCGGGGCGGACCGATCGCGGCCGCGACCTGGAAGCCGACCTCGCCACCATCGCCGGCCACGGCGTGCACCACGTCGTCTGCCTGTGCAGCGAGCGCGAGCTGCAGGACGCTGGCGTCGGCGACTACGAGGCCCGGCTGCAGGCGCACGGTCTCGTCTTGCATCACGAGGTGGTCGCCGACCAGGGCGCGCCGCCGACCGACGCCGACGACAAGATCGCCCGGCTCGACCAGGTCCTGCTCGGTCGCGGCGTCGACGTCGTGGTGCATTGCATGGGCGGGCTGGGTCGCACCGGCTTGCTCGCGGCGGCGCTGCTGATCCGCCGCGGGATGGGCGCGGACGAAGCCATCGCCGCCATCCGCGCGGTGCGCTCGCCGCGCGCGGTCGAGACCGAGGCGCAGGAGGCGTGGCTCAGGGGCTATGCCGGCCGCGTCGGGCGCGCGTAGCCGCCTACCGGATCATCACCTTCATGTGCGAGAAGGCGAACGACTCGTCGCTCAAGTCCTGGTCGATGCCGGTGCGGACCTCGACCTTGACGCTGACGCCGGTGTGGCTGATGGCGCCGGTGGCGTTCTCGAGCTGCCAATAGCCATTGGTCGCGTTGTTGCCCCAGGGCGCCGGCGAGAACGACGCCGTCACCCAGCCGTTGCCCTGGCCCGGAGCGTTCCAGACCTTGTTCGCCGACCACTTCTGCCCGCCGTCGATCAGCAGGCGCGCGCCGTTGCTCTCGTTGTCCCAGGAGTCGACGGCGTAGTAGCGGCCGAAGACGCGCAGCGCCGCGTGCGGCACGCCGTAGGTCGAGATGGTGCGGTCGCCGCCGCCGCCGGAGCCCCAGACGCCGTGGACCCGGGTGCATTGGCCCGCGACCGTCGCGTCGGTGCCCTTGTTGTCGGACCAATCCGCCCAGTTCTGGCCGCAGGCGACCTTGGTCTCGTCGAAGAGCACGGTCCAGCCGCCGCCCTCGGTGACCATATCGCAGTAGAGCTCGACCGGGTTGCCGTTGTTGGCGATCCAATAGTTGCCGCTCTTGGCCTCGGGGACCTTGGTCTGCAGGTCCTTGCAGCTGCTGACCGGATTCTCCTTGCTGCCCGGGATGGTGAGATAGATCGCGGCGTAGTCCTTGCCGTTGCAGACGTAGACGGCCTTGTCCTTGGGGTTGGCGTAGGTCGCGCCGAAGGTCGCAGTGGTGCACGGGATCGGCTCGGTCTCGCTGACGTGGAAGAGCAGCGCGCCGCCGAGCTGCACTTTCTTGCTGCTCAGCGTGGCGAATTCGAGCGACCAGGAGGTGATGGCGCCGTCGGTCTTGTTGTCGAGGTCGCAGAGCGCGTCGTTGCCGGCGGCCTGCTTGATGCAGAACGAGGCGTCGTTGACGACCAGGTTCCAGGTGCCGGCGACGTCTTTGCCGATCCAGGCCGCGAGATCGCCGGATTTCGGAGCCTTGGCGTCGCTCCAGCTGGCGTCGAGGGCCTTGCTGTCCTTGTCGCCACAGGGATCGCAGAGGACGTAGCCGACCTTCTTGTCGTCCGGTGGCAAGAGCTTGATCGAGACGGTCGAGAGGTCGGTATTTTCGAGCTTCACCTTCACCGTCAGGCCCTGCACGGTGCCGTAGCTCGGCGCGGTCAGGATCGAGGTCGCGGTCGCGCCCGTATTGTCGGGGATCGCGACGGCGCCCGCGCTCGCCACGGTCTCGACGAATTGATTCTTCAGCAGGCCGTTGCTGACCTCGTCCAGGCCGTCCTTCGGCAGCGCGTCGGCGACCGATTTGCAGGTCAACTTGCCGTCGGTGGCGATGCCGGTGACGACCTGCCCCGCCGGGCAGGTGCCGCTCGGCAGGGCGAGGCCGGTGAGCTTGCTGCCGTCGCCGATGAAGGCGGTCGCGGTCACAGTCTTGGCCACCACATCGCCCGAGAGCGTCGCGTTCTTCGCCTTGATGCTGTTGCCGCCGAGGTCGACGTCGCCGTCGAATTTCATCTCGGAGACGCCGACGCAGCCGGTACAGGCGAGGTCGAGCGCGGCGCCGCCCTTGGTCGAGCTGCCGGCGTAGTTGAAGCCGAGCTTGGCCGCGGCGATCGAACCGTTCGCCAGCGTGTCGCCGCCGACGCAGCCGACGCAGCCGACGCTGCCGGCGACCAGCGCGTAGGGCGCCGCCCCCATCGCCTGCCGCGGCAGCTCCGGATCGCTACCGACGGTGACGCCGAGCCAGGGATCGGCGAGCGCCGCCAACTTTGCCGCAGCGGCGGCGTCGAGCGGCAGCGTCGCGGCGAAGCGGCCGCCGACGACGGCGACCTTGGCCACCGGCACCGTCAGCGCCGCGCTCTGCGCCTCCTTGCCGTCGTAGACGGCGAAGCTCAGGGCGTATTCGCCATCGGCGGCCGGGCCACCCGAGGCGCTGAGCACGCCCTCGACCACGGTCCGTCCGGGGGCAGCGGCGAAGATCTGCGGCGCCATCAACGTGGCGGAGACCAACGTGGCGACGGCCAAGGTGGAAACGACGATGGCAGCGCGGGAGAGCCGGGAGTCAGCGAGCATGACGACCTCTTCGGGTTCGGCGGCGGCACGGGCCGCCGGAGAGCGCGGAATACGGCCGGAGTATGGCAGAAGCGTCAGCGCGGTGCGAGACGATGCAGGTGCAGCAGCGGCAGCGTCGCTGGCATCCCACCGGGCGGCGCGGCGAACGCGAACGCGCCGTCGACGACCCGCCCCGGCAGCAGCAGCACCGACGGCGTCCCGGCGAGGCTCGGTCCATGCGCGGGCAAGAGCACACGCGAGGCGAAGCGACCCGGGCCCACCTGCTCGAAGAGGGCGACCCGCGGCGGCGGGACGGGCGGCACGTCGGCGCTGGGCTCGGGCGGCTGGAACCACGTCGTCGCTGCCAGGTCGAGGTCGCCGTCGCCATCGAGATCGGCCGCCGAGAGGCCGGTCGCGCCGTAGAGCGCGCCGAGCGGCTGGTGACGGAAGCGGCCACCGTCGTTCCACAGCACCGCGACGCCGTGGTGCGCCTTGCAGGGCACGTTGTCGTCCATCGAATCGCCGTTGGCCACGGCGAGATCGAGGTCGCCGTCGCCGTCGAGGTCGGCGCCGATCATCGCGTTGAAGCCCCAGTTCGGGTGCGGCGCGCGCCACAGCGTCTCGGCTTCGAAGCGCCCCGCCCCCTTGCCGCGGTAGAGCATCACCGACTCGTGCTCCTGCGCGAAGACCGCGGCGATGTCGAGCACGCCGTCGCCGTCAAAGTCGGCGGGCACCACGCGCAGCGCGCCGGCGCGGCGGTCGAGGTCGTGTCGCTTCTGCCGGGTCGGCCGTCCGTCCGCGCCGGGCGCGAGGTTCTCCAACCAGAAGAGCGCGCCTCGCTTGCGGAAGCCGAATTCCGCGACGAGGACGTCGAGGTCGCCGTCGCCGTCGAGGTCGACCGCCCGGGCGTCGGTGACGCGGCCGATCTTCTGCGCCAGGTAGAGCGTCTCGAAGCGGCCGCCGGCGATGCCGCGCAGCCACGCGACCGCGCCGACCGGCTCGTCGGTCGGCTGCGCGATGCCGAGGTCGGCGACGAGCAGGTCGAGGTTGCCGTCGCGATCGAGGTCGCAGGGGGCGACGTGGGCGACGCTGCGCAGCTTCGCGACGCGCTGCAGGGTGGGCGGCTCGGTCAGGGTCGCGATGAAGACCGCGCCGCTGTGCATATCCCCGCCGGCGACGCGCAGGGGCTCGCCGGGCAGGCGCGCCAGATCCGAGACGCCCGCGATGCTGCGCAGCGGCGCCGGATCGACCAGCGTCGCTGCACCGGCCAGCGCGACCGGCTGCGGCTGCGCGGGACGCCAAGCCGGGACGGTGAGGTGCTCCGGGGCGGCGGCGGCGTAGTGGGCTTGGACCTCTTCGCGGCTCGCGGCGGTGATCGGGCGCTCGATCTCGCGGGCCCATGTGAACATCTTGTCGATCTCGTGCCGCCAGACCTTCTTCGGCAGCAGCCCCGGCGGCGGCATCGCGTGGCAGCCGGAGCAGGCGGAGGCGACGCGCTCCGCCACGGGGGCGGAGGCGGTGCGTGGGGCCGCGGCAACCGTGGCGCTGCCCGCAGCGGGGCTGCTCGCCGCGGGCGCGCTGCGCTCACTCGATTTGCCACACGCAGCGAAGGCAGAAAGGGCCGTGAGCGAGAGCACGCTCCAGGTCGGAATGCGTCGCAGTGCTCGCATCGTCGTCCGTCCTCCGCCGCGATCTCAGCGCACGCCGGGCGCGACGCGCGCCTTGCGCAGGGCCCAGGTCGCGAGCGTGCTGGCCACGGCGATCCGCCCGGCGGCGACGTCGGCGTCGAGGGCGGCCGCGGTGGTCCAGACGACGCGGATCTCTTCGTCGTCGTCGAGCTGCTGCGCCGTCGCGGTGAGCCCGCGCGCGAGGAAGGCGAACATCCGCTCGTTGCCGCTGCCGGGCGCGAGGTAGAAGGCGCCGAGCGGGGTGATCTCCGCGGCGCGCAGCCCCGCCTCCTCCTCCAACTCACGCGCGGCGGTGAGGGCGGGGTCTTCCCCCGGGCGCATGGTCCCGGCCGGAAGCTCGCGCAGCCGAGCGCCGACGCTGTGGCGCAGGTTCTCGATCATCGCGACTCGACCGTCGTCGTCTTCGGCCCAGACCACGACCGCGCCCGGATGGTCGATGAAGGCGCGCTCGATCGCGGTGCCGCTGCGGCCGCGGATCGTGTGCACGTCGATCCGAAAGCGGCTCTCTTGCCACAGCGTCCGTCTCGACTCGCTCATCGCTCCGCTCCCGTGCGCCAATCCAGGCGATGCCACAGCGCCGCGCTCCACGCCGCATGGCCGACCATCCACGCTGCGGCGCCCGCCGCCAAGCCCCATCCGGCAGGAACCGCCGCCACGGTCGTCGCCGTCAGCACCACCGTCACCGCCAAGACCCGCACGTTGTGGCGCACCAACGCCGGCGAGGGGCGGCGTCCGGTGAGCAGGACCCACGCAGGGAGGTGCAGCAACATCACGGCGAGGCGCAGCTTGCGCGCGTCCGGGGTCATGGCGCGAGCGCGACGCAGGCGGCGGCGGTGCACGCCCCGGCGAGCGGCCCGTCGGTGCAGATCAGGCCCTTGCTGCAGAGCTTCGACGTGCCGCCCGGCGCGCAAGGCTGGCCCAATCCGGGCGCGCCGGCGGCGTCGGTGCCGTCGCCGGCGTCTCCGAGCATGCAGACCTTGCCCACCGCGACGCCGGCGCAACGCAGGCCCACGCCACAGGCGCTGTCGGTGTAGCAGGCGCCGCCGGTGGTGCGCTTGGCGACGCATTTCTCGCCGACCGGATCGCAATAGAGCCCAGGGGCACAATCCCAAGGCTTGCTGCAGGCGGCCCCGGCTCCGAGCCGGACCACGCAGGAGCCGCCGACGCAGCGATGCTCCGCGTTGCAGTGGACCGCGGCGGTACAGGCGCCGCCGGCACCACGTGGCGTATCGCAGACCGTCGCGCCCGCCGGCCCTGGCATGCAGAGCAGCGGTTGGCCTTGGTGCCGACCGGTACAGGGCGCCTCGGCGCACTTCTGCCCCGGCGCAGCGATCGCGTTGCACGGCACGCCGGTCGGAGTCGGGAAGCACAGGCCCGGCTCGGCGTCGGTGCCGCAGCGCAGGCCGTCGGCGTCCGCGTCGCAGCTTCCGCCGACGCTCGCGGTCGAGCGCACGACCGTGGCGCAATGCTCGGCGATGTCGGCCCCGTCCGGGCTGCTGCAGCTCGCCGCAGCGGCGACGTAGAGCGCCGCGCACGCCTTGGCGCGCTCGAGGCCGAAGGTCGCCGCGCCGCTCTCGATCAGCGCCAGTGACGGCGCCGCCTGCGCGACGCAGGCCGCGGAGAGCGTGGCGCGGCAAGCGGCGCTGCTCGCGTAGCGGCTCGGCGCGCCGCTGCAGCAGGTGTCGAGCGGGCTGCAAGAAGCCGCGGCGATGGCGGTGCAGAGCGCGGGGAGATCGACGGGTGCTGGGCCGCTGCCGGCGTCGATCCCCGCGTCGGCGGCTGCGTCGGTGGCTGCGTCGGCGGCAGCGTCTGCGGCAGCGTCGGCGGCGGCGTCGGCGGCAGCGTCGGCAACAGCGTCGGCGGCGGCGTCGGCCACGGCGTCGGGCAGCGCGGCGCCATCGCCTTGGGCGGTATCGGGCGCGGGCGTGGTCGACGGCTCGCTGCACGCAACGAGCACCATCGCGACCAGCCATCCCTTGCGCAGGTGCATCAATTCCCCTCGATCTGGCGGATCAGGTCGTCGACCCCGAGGACCTCGTCGGAGATGACCACCGCGGAGGAGCCGGTGCTGGGCGGCGACGACGGCGGCGCGGCGGCACGGGCGGTGCCCATGGCCGGGAGCGCCCGTCCGGGTCGGAGCGCCGCATCGCCCGGTTCTTCGGCCAGCGGGGCCTCGCCGGCGCCGGAGTGGAAGGTCGAGCGATCCTGCAGCCAGCGGCGGTAGCGGGCGAGGGTCCACTGCCCTTCGCCGGCGCCGGTCTCCATGGCGGTGCGGACGCGGTGGGCCTGACCCTCGCGGATGTGGTTGCGCACCGCGTCGGTGGCGACGCAGACCTCGAGCTCGGGAACGAGACGCTGCGCGGCGGGATAGAAGGCGAGGCGCTGGCAGACGATGGCCCGCAGGCAGGCCGCGAGCTGGGCCTGGACGCCCGACTGCGCCTCGGCGGGGAAGGCCGAGACCATGCGGGTGATGGCCTCGGCCGGGGTCGCGGCGTGCAGGGTGGCGAGGACGAGGTGGCCGGTCTCGGCGGCGGCGAGCGTGAGGCGCATGATCTCGGGCTCGCGCATCTCGCCGACGACCAGCACGTCCGGATCTTCGCGCAGGGCGTCGACCAAGCCCTGCTCGAAGCTGGGCGTGTCGCGGCCGACCTCGCGCTGGCGGATGAAGGCGCGACGCGGCCGGAACAGGACCTCGATCGGCGCCTCGAGCGTCAGCACATGGCAGGCGCGGGTGGTGTTCACCTGCTCGACCAGCGCGGCGAGGGTGCTGGTCTTGCCGGCGCCGGTCGGGCCGCAGACCAGGACCAGGCCGGCGGCGTGCTGGACCAACGCGCCGAGGTCGGGGTGCAGGTTCAGCCGCTCGAGGGTCGGCTGGCTCTGACCCAACAAGCGGATCGCGAGGCCGACGCCGCGGGCGGTCTGCAGCACGTTGACGCGGACGCGGGTGCCGGCGACGACGCGGCTGGCGTCGAACGAGCGGCGCGCGACGAAATCGGCCCAGCCGCCCTCGCCGACGAGCTCGCGCGCCATCTCCAGCAGGGTGGCGCCCTTGAGCGGGTTGCCGTCGACCTGCAGGGCGCCGCGCACGCGCATCGCGGCCGGCATCCCGGGCTCGAGGTGGAGGTCGCTGGCGCCGCGGCGGCGCGCATTCTCGACCAAGCTGGCGATCTGCATGGAACTCCTCCGCGCGACCAAGCCGCCGCGCCCGCGCTCAGCGCATCATCCACGCCCAGAGCCGGCCGATCCACTCGTGCATCGCCGTGCTCGTCGCGTCGAGCGAACGCTCGGAAGGCAGGGGCCAGAGCGACCAGGTGCTGCCCACGCGATGGCCCATCGGCGCGCCCACGGCGTCGACACCGGCCGCTCGGAACAACCCCAACGCGCGCGGCATATGCCCCGCATCGGTGACGACGATGACCCGCCCGGATGGCACGGCCGCCGCGACCGCTGCGGCCTCCTCGGCGGTGTCCCGCGCCTCGCCGTGGGTCACGGTCCGGCTCGCCTCGAGGCCGAGCGCCACCGCCAGGGCACACGAGGCCTCGGCGTTGCTGCCCTCGTAGCGCCCGCCCCAGCCGGTGCAGTGCAGCCGCGCCGCGGGCAGGAGCCGAGCGAGGCGGGTCGCCTCGGTGACCCGTGCCACGGCGTGGCTGGAGAGCGACGAGGTCAGCGGCCGCCCGGGTTCGGGGTGGTAGCCCGCGCCGAGGACGACGATGGCGGCGACGCCATCGGGCAGCGCGGCGTCGTCCAGGCACGGCACTTCGGCTTCGAGCGCGCCGAGCAGCCCGCTGCCGACGATCGGCAGCGAGGCGAGCCAGAGCAGCGCAAGCCCGGCGGTCAGCAGGCGCAGCGGCCAGACCGAGGCACGGGCCGCGTCGCCGCGTGGCAGCCGTCGCTCGCGTCGCCAGAGCAGGGCGAGGCCGAGCGCCGCCAGGAGCATCCCGGCGGGGAGCGGCTGGAGCAGCGCTCCGAGGAGTTTCTTCAAGCCGAATAGGAACATCGGACCCCGAAAACGCCGCTGCGGGCGACCGGGCGGACCGTACGTGAGGCGATCTCGTCGCGCAAATGCAAGAGGCGGTGGCAGCGGAAGCGATCCGCCCTACACTGGCGGCCATGACGACGCGGGTTCATCGCTGGCGAAGTTCGGGACGCGGCGACGCGGTATCGGCCACCGTCGGCGGCAACAGCGTCACCCTGCTGCACGACCACTACGCCCTCGCCGCGATGCTCGAGGCGATCCGCGAGGCGGATTCCGAGATCTTGCTCGAGATGTATTGGTTCGAGTCGGATCAGACCGGCTGGAGCTTCGCCAACGCGCTCTGCGACGCCGCCGAACAAGGCGTGCGGGTCCGCGTGGTCTACGACGCCGTCGGCTCGATCGGCGCCGACGAAGCGATGTTCGCCGCCATGCGTCGGGCCGGCTGCTTGGTCCACGAATACCATCCGGTCGCGCCGTGGCGGCAGCGCTTCCGCTGGGGCCGCATCTCGCACCGCAACCACCGCAAGCTGCTCGTCGTCGACGGCGACCTGGCCATGCTCGGTGGCGTGAATATCGCCGACAATTGGGGCGATCCGGAGCAAGGCGGCGGCGGCTGGCGCGACGATATGGTCGCGATCGAAGGCCCGGCGGCGACGGCCATGCGCGGCATCTTCGAGGTCTGCTGGGGTGTGCTCGAGCGCCCGCATGCCGACGACGACGAGGACGACGCGGGCGGCGAGGCCTTCGAGGTCGGTGACGCCCGGGTCCGCGTGCTCGGCAACCACTTCCGCGACGAGCGCAAGGTCATCCGTGGCGCCTACCTGGCCCGGATCGAGAGCGCCGATCGCTCGCTCTACATCGCCAACCCCTATTTCGTGCCGGACCGGCGGATCCGCCGCGCGCTCTGTCGCGCCGTCCGTCGCGGGGTCGACGTCCGCGTCCTGGTCCCGGGCGAAAACGACGTCCCGGTGGTCGCTTGGGCCAGCCGCGCGCACTACAGCGAGCTGCTCCGCGGCGGCGTCCGCATCTACGAATGGCAAGGCCCGGTCCTGCACAGCAAATCGGCCGCGATCGACGACGATTGGTTGACGATCGGCACCTACAACCTCGATTCGCGCTCATGGCGCTACAATCTCGAGATCAACGCGATGATCGAGGACCGCGAGCTCAGCGCCGCGGCGCGCCGAAGATTTCTACAAGACCTCGAACGTGCGCGGGAAGTGCGTATCGAGGAGTGGCGCGAGCGGCCGTTGCTGCAGCGCTTGCTCGAAGGGCTGGTGGCGCTCTTCGCCGCATGGCTCTAAGCTCCGGTCCGCGATGGCCGGCCCCTCCTCCACCGCTGCTCCGAGCTCCCCGCGACCCGCCGTGGTCGTCGGCGAGATCCTCTGCGACCTCTTCACCCCCGAGCGCGGCGTCCTGCTCGCCGAGGCCCCGGTGCTGGTGCCGCACGTCGGCGGCGCGCCGGCCAACGTCGCGATCGCGCTCGGTTGGCACGGTCATCAGGTCGAGATGGTCTCTGCCCTCGGCGGCGACGCGCTCTCCTCGCGGATGCGCCGCATCCTGCAAGATCACGGCGTCGGCCTGCAGCACGTCGAGACGAAAGAGGGCGAGCTCGTCGGCCTGCTCCTGATCGCGGTCGACGCCGACGGCGAGCGCCACTTCCACCCCTACCGCGAGGGCACGGCCGACCTGATGATGCGGCCGGAAGACCTCCCGGAGTCGCTGCTGCGCGGCGCGGCGCTGGTCCACGCCGGCACCGTCACGCTGCGCGAAGAGCCGGTGCGCAGCACGACGCGACGGGCGATCGCGCTGGCCCGCGAGGCCGAGGTGCCGGTCTCGATCGACGTCAACCTGCGGCCCAAGCTCTTCACCGACCAGGGCCTGATGCTCGAGCTCGCCCGCGACGCGGCGCGCGGCGCGGACATCCTCAAGGCGAGTCGCGACGAGGCGGTGATGATGCTCGGTCCGGGCACGATCGATCGCTTGGTCGACGATCTGCACGGCATGGGCGCCCGGCTGGTGCTGCTCACCGACGGCGAGGGCCCCTTCGTGGTCTCGTCAGGCGCGGCGCGGCTGGTGATGCGCCCACCCAAGGTCACCGCGGTCGACACCACCGGCGCCGGCGACGCCTTCGTCGGCGCGGCGCTGGCGCATCTGCTGGAGCGTGGCCTCGGCGATCCCGACCGCACCGGGGGCGACCCGCTTCGCTGGCTGAGCGAACTCGACGCCGAGTCTCTCGAGGCGCTGGGCCGCTTCGCCGCCGGCAACGGTGCGCGCGCAGTCACCGCGCTCGGCGCCACGGGCGGCTTCCCGCCGCGGCGCTAGCTCGCCCGGGAGAACTCGGCCGGGTCGAAGCCCATGGCCTCGGCCACGGCCGGCATCAACTCTTCGAGTTCCCAACGCAGATGTGCGTCGAGCAGGGTCGCGAGCCGGGCGAGCGCAGTCTGGTTCGGCTGCTGCTCGAGCTCCTTCGCCAGCGCGCGCAGCTCGCCGTGCTCGCCGTGCAGCCGATCGAGCAGCGGCGAACCGGGGATCCACAGCACCAATCGCGCTTCCTCGTCGCGACAATGCTTCTCGAGGCTGTTGTTCCACAGCCGCAGCCAGCGGTCGGCGATCTGCTCCATCGTGCCGTCGCCCTTGCTGGCGGCGCGGCCGAGCTCGTCGACCAGCGGTCGGAGTCCGTCCTGCTCTTCGATCAACTCCAGCAACTCGCGCCGTACGCCGCTGCTCGCCATGGTGCCGCTCATCTCGCGCTCCCGAGGGTTGGACCCGCAACCCGCTCGTCTCGCAGGCAAGCTGGGCGTCGCTTGCGCAATTGCAAGGGTGATCTGCGCCGAAATGGCGCAGCGCCGCACTTCAATAGGGGAAGTGCCGGCTGATCGCAGCGGCCAGGGCGGCATCGTCGGCGTCATCCGGCAGGCTCACGCGAAGGTGGTGCAGCGGCCCTGGCAGCGCCACCTGCAAGGTTGCGATGGCCATGGCGATCGCCGACGCGTCGGACGCCAATGCGTCGGCGTGCTGCGCCGCACCGAGCACGACCGCGTCGAGCCGCGCCAACGCCGCGAAGAGCCGCGCCACTGGCTCCCGATGCGGCTCCGCCAGCGCCGCTTCGGCCGCAGCGCGCCGGGCAGCGGTCGTCGTCGCCGTCACCGCCAACAGCCGCGCCGCCGAATGGCGGACGTGCAGCGGCGCGTCGAGATCGTCCATCACCGCCGCGAGGCGGGCGTCGGCCCCATCGCGACCGAGGCCGAGGTCGGCGCGCGCGTCTGCCAGCGCCAAGAACGGCCGATCGCGTGATCCCACCGCGCCGAGCGCTTCGGCCCGGGCCCGCAGCGCCCGCGCCTCCTCGACCGCGGCGGCGTCGCCGAGCAGCCCTGCCAGCCGCAGCCACTCCGCCAGCGGATGGCTCATCCCCTGCGGCGCCCCGATCGCGAGGCGCTGCCGTGCGGCGAAGCGCTGCCAAGCCAGCGCCTGCTCCGGTTGCCCCCGCGCGGCGAGCAGGCGGCCCCAGGCCCCGGCCACGCGGCAGTGCACCTCGAAGGCGTCGGGATCGCGCGCCAGGTGTGCGTCCAAATAGGGTTGCAGCACCGCGGGCTCGGGGTCGCCGACGTCGGCGGCGTGTTGCGTCGCGTGGGCGAGGACCATCAGCCGCCGTGGCAGCGGCAGCCGCTGCAGCAGATCGAGCGAGGGCCAACGGCGCGGTTCGGTGGCGTGGCGATGCGCGACGACGTCGGCGATCTGCAGCAGCGCGTAGTCGTCGTCGATCGGATCGGATCGGGCGGGGGCGAAGGCCTCGCACGCCGCGGTCGTCGCCGCGGCGATCGGCGGCCAATGGCTGATCCGATCGTGGCCGTCGAGGGCGAGGTGGCAGAGCGCGGCGATCCACTCGTGGCGACGCGCGGGATCGAGGGCAGCGTCGCGGATGGCCGCGTCCGCCGTGCCGCCGAGCGCCACCGCGATCGCCTCGGACGCGTCGCGCAGCCCGACCACCGCGCAGTCGGCCGACAAGGCTCCGCTGGCCCGCAGCTCGAGGGCGATCGCCTCGGCCTCGGCCTGCTGTGCCGAAGCGACCAGCACGATGCGAGCCTGCGGCAACGCCTGCCCGACCAGCCAGAGCTTGGCCCGCAGCCCACCGACCGGCCGCAGCGTTCCCTCGGCGGTGAGCGCCGCCAACGCGACGACGTCGGCCCGTGCCGACAGCTCAGCGGCGCGGCAGGCGATGGTCAAGAAGAAGCCCAAGCCGAACGAGGGACCATCGACCACCTCGGCGACGGCCTTGGCGGCGGCACCCGGCATCCGCCGTCGATCGACCCGGCGCGCCCACGCCGGCGGAGTGGAGAGGCCGTCGAGCGAGCGCCAGCGCAGCGGCAATCCGGTCGCCGCGGCGCGATGGGCGTCGCGCCAGGCGGCCTGCGCGGCGGCGCCGAAGCCGACCCGCTCCGCCGCCGTGGGGGCAACTCCGGCGAGCGAGAGGACGCTGCCACCCGCTTCGTCCGCGTCGGCCGCGATCAGCCAGGGAGGCGCACCGGGAGCCGCTGCGGCGCGGCGGCGCTCACGGGGAGAGCGGTGCACGGACGTCATCGCGTGCTCATCCGCGCGCGCCCGGGTCGTCATCGACCCAGCGGGTATCGGCCCACCAGGCGAAGGGCGCGCCGATCGCCTCGTCCTGCAATCGATGGTCGCCACGCGGCGAGCCGAGCGCGGCGCGCGCCTGCCGGCCGTCCGCGTCGAGTCGCGCCAGGCGACTGTCGACCGCGGCGGTCGATTGGCGACCGGCGATCGCGGTGCGCAACGCGGCGACCGTCAGCCGCCGCGCGGCCAGCGCGTCGAAGGTGGCGCGCGCCTCCTCGAGGTCGAGATCGTCGTCGAGCCCAGCCAGTAGGCCAGCGAGCGCTCGCTCGAGCCGCCGCAGCTCGGCGGCGACCCAGGCCCGCGCCGCGGCGACGTCGGCGACGTGGCTGTGCGCGAGTGGCGCGTCGGCGTCGTCGCCCACGCCGGCGCGGTAGTCGAGCGCGTCTTGCAGCAAGGCGGCGGCAGCGGCTCCGGCGACCGGTTGGGTGGTCTCCTGCAGCGGCAGCAGCGCGAGCTGACCGTCCTGCTCGACCTGCAGACCGAGCCCGACGCCACCTGCCGCGAGGACGACGGCCTCGCCACGGGCCGGACGGACCAGGGCGGTCGCGGCGTCCTCGGGGTGGAGCAGGAAGCTGCCGTCGCTGCCGAGGGCGTCGAGCGGGCTGCCGTCACGGGCGACGACCTCGATCGCCCAGCCACCGCCTTCGCCGCGGACCCGGCACAGGCCGAAGCGGCCCTGCAGCGCGGCGGGTGCCTCGAGGTCTTCGGTGGCCAGATCCGGGTCGAGCAGCGCGCGCAGCGTCGCGACGGCGTCGTCGGCGGCGAGGCCGTGTTCGGCGCTGCCGGCGGCGAGGCCGACGCGCTGAACGGCGTCGGTCGGCTGCAGGCCGAGGCCGGCGGCGAGGTCGAGCGATGCGGTCTTGCTTGCGTTGGTCATGGCGAGCCCCTCGGCGGTGTGCACGGCGCTAGCCGCCCGTACGGCTGTGTCCCGGGCGGCTGCGTCCCGAACGACGCTCGCCATCGTTCGCTTCGGACGCGGGGCGCGGTGTTGCCTCGCCGCGGACCTGCGTCTGCGTTTCGAGGCAATGGTGCACAAGCTGCGCCCCGACCGTGCCGGGGGCCGGATCGCCGGCGTCGATGGCGGCCTGGACCGCGGCGAAGAGCGCGCGGCGGGCGCGGACGAAGCCTTGGTCGATCTTGTTGCGGGTGCGCTTGTAGGCGACCGGATCGTCGGGGTCTTCGCCGCGTGCGCGCATATCGTCGACGGTCAACGCGCCGACGTCGACCTCGCCACGGGCGGCGCGAGCGAGCAGATCGAGCTGCGCCACGAGGCCGTCGCCGGTGCCACGGCGCGCGGCGTTGCGCTGGGCGACCAAGGCGGCGCGAATCGCAGCCAGCCGCTCTTCCGCCTGCGCGATCTGCGCGCGTTCGACCCGCTCCTGCTCGACGGCTGCGAGGCGCGCCTCGGCGTTGGGGCCCTGATCTGCGGGATCGATCGGGCGCCGGCCCTCTTCGTCGTGGCCGATCGCCTCGGCGCGCTCGTTGCCGTCACGTTTGCGCTTGCGCTCGGCGTCGATGAGCAGACGCTTGACCACCGTGCGCAGGTAGCGCCGTGCCGCCTCGTCGTCGGCGGGGGCGGTCGGATCGCCGCGCAGCGGGCCACGGCGGCGTAGCTTCATCACCGCGTCGCTGGCGATCTGCTCGGCGTCGACCCGCAGCCGACGAAACTCGACCAAAAAGCGCCGGGCGATCGCCGTCGCGGCCTGGAAGAGCGTCGCCGCGGCCTGCTCCAAGACCCGCGGCGACGCCGAATTCGGCGGACCGAGGGTCAGCAGGGCATGACAGAGCGAATCGGAGGCGGAAGCGTCGCGCATGGCGAAGCGTTGTAGCGCGCGCCGACGGGTGTGGCGAGGCCCCTTCCCGCAGCGGACGCCGGGGGGCAAGATCGCGGCGCCCATCGTGGTCCGGGCATGGGAGCGTGACGTGAGCAGGGGCAAGCGTTTTGGCGCCGAGACGTTGCCACAGCCGGTGGCTGTCGCGTGGCACGCCGTCGAGCGCGCCTTGCCGGACGACGTCCGCGCCGCGACCTGTGCGCAATTCGCCGTCGAGGTCACGCTGCGGACCCTGTGCGGGCTCCTGCTCGCTGAACCGCCGCCGCAGCCCAGGGCGCTGAGCAAGACGCTCCGCAGCGCCGCCAAGGGCGTCGACAAGCGGACCCTCGGCGTCTGGGGCGCGCTGGTCGCGGGCTTCGCCGAGGCGGCGATCGCGGAACCGCGGGACCAAGCCGCATACGCGCCGTTGCGCGCCGCAGTAGGACGTTGGCTGCTCCCCGGCGGAGAACGGGGCGACGCTTGGCAGGCGCAGGCGGCGCTGATCGACGGCCGCAACGCGCGCTCGCACGGCGGAGCCTCGAACGCGCTCGATATCGGCATGGCCCGCGCGTACCTGGAGCAGGCGGCGCATTGGCTGGCCTCGCTGCGCTGGCTGGGCGATTGGCAGATCGTGGTGCTGACCCGACTCGACCAGCCACAGCCCGGCCCGGTCCTGCGCAGCAGGGCGATCCGGCTGGTCGGCCGCGAACTCGCGCCGGTGCCGCAGCCGGTGGCGTGGACCGCCGCCTCGGCACCCTGGGGAGAGCCGATCTTGGTCGCGCCGGGCGAGGGCGCCCTGCTCACGCTGGCGCGTACCTGCCGCATCAACAGCAGCGCGACGACCGATATCCTGGAGGTACCACTCGGCTTCCGCGACGGACGGATCGAGGTCGCGGCCCAGGACGCGAGCAAGTCGCACGTCATCGGCGCCGAGCCCGCCACCGGCGTCCTGACGCTCGGCACGCATTGGCTGCCGAACCACCCGCAGCCCGAGCGCCTGACCAGCGTCGTGCCACGACCCGGCGAACGTGCAACCGCGGCGGCGCACGCGGCCGCAGCAGCACGCTCGGGCAGCGCCTCGTCGGCTGGCGCACCGCAGGGCAACGAGGCCGACACGCGCAGCCGCACCCGCTCCGGCGGTGGCTTGCTGCTCGCCGCGGCGTTGCTCGCCGCGGCCGGCGGCGGGCTGTGGGCCTATTCGACGGCCTCGCCGACGCAGCCGACGCTGACGCCGAGCCCGGTGCCGACGCAGCCGACGCAGCCGACGCAGAGCGCGCCCGATGCGGCAGCGATCCCTGCGACGGCCACCGTCGCGGTCGAAGAAGCAGACGTCGCGGCCGCCGTCGATCCGCTGGCGTTCGCCCGCGAGGCGCTGGCCCGCTGTGCCGCGGCGCCCGCTGCGGAAGACGATCCGCAGGCCGACGGCGGCTTCGACGACGCCGTCGGGCTGCTGCGGCGAGACGAGCCACGCGATGCCGAGGCTGCCCACGCGCTCTCCGCCGTGCTCGACGTCGGGACGGCGTGCGGCGACCGGTTGGCGCTGCAGCTCGCGAAGGAATTGCGGCCGCGCCAGCTGGGCTTGAGGGAGGGCGACGCCGATCGCTTGTTGGAGCGGGCGCGGGTCCTCGCCCGGGAGGTCGCGCAGAGGGGCTCGACCGCTCAGCGCGACCCTGCCGGGTTGCTGGCTGCTTCGGCCGCGCTGCAGATGCACGACGCCATCGACGGCCGCGGCATGGTCGACGACCCGCGGCAGGAGCGCCGGCTGCAGGCCTTGCTCGAGGACGCCGGAGCGATGGTCTGCGCCGTGCTCGATCGGCAAGCACAGCCCGACGTCGTGGCGTTGCGGACGGCGTTGGGCGAAGAGCCCTTCCGAACCGTCGCCTTCGCCGAGACGACGCCGCGGATCTGCGCGATGCAGCTGCTCGAGGGGGACGAAGACCTCGCGGCGCGCCGGCGCTGGCTGATGCTCGCCGAAGACGGCCCGCGCTGCTGCAGCACCGCGCCGGCGGCGGAATGTGGCGAGCCGATTCGACATTGCGAGGCCGACATCGCGGTCTTCGACCGGGCGCTCGCGCTCTGCCGCGAGGTTGGGGCTCCGATCGAGGCGCGGATCGACGCCTGCGAGCAGGCCCTCGACCTCGCCGAACGGGCGCTGAAGGTGCGGGCGGCGCTCCCCGCGATCGATCCGCGTTGCCTGCCGCGTTGGGCTGCTCCTGACGACGCGGCGCGCGCCGTGGCGGCGATGCGAAGGAGCCCAGCGCCCGATCCCGCCAAGGTCGCGCCGCGCCGGGGCCATCTACCGCCCAAGCCACAGCACGACGCCGCGGTCGGACGGTGGCTGGCTGCCGTCCGTGCGCACGGCGAGCTGGTCACGTCATTGTCGCGACAGGAGCCGCGGCGCGAGACGCTGCGCGCGGAGGCGCGGCTGCACGCGATCAAGGCCGCGAAGACGCTCTTTGCCTTGGCCTATCTGCCGAGCCCGGCTGGCGAACGGCCATGCCCCTCGCGGCCGCCGGAGGTGGTGCCCGAATCGCTACGCGGCGTGGTCTGGGATCCGCGTCGCCTCCTGCGTGAACTGGAGAAGTCGACCGACCCTTCGGTGAGGGACGAAGCGAAGGCGCTGTCATGTCGGGCCGAGGCGGCCGACGGCGAGGCGGACGCGGTGCGGGATCGCCACGGCGAGAGGGATTGTCCGCCATGAGGGTCTTGCTCGCGCCAACCGGCTCGCGCGGCGACGTCACGCCGCTGGTCGCCTTGGCCCACGGGCTGCAGGAGGCGGGGCACGACGTGCTGCTGCTGGTGCCGGCCGGGATGACGGACTTCGTCGCCTCGCGCGGCTTGCCGGTGGTCAGCGCGGGCTCGGACGTGACGGCGCTGCTGGAGCGTCACGCCGGTTCGCTCTCGGATCCGGTCGCCGTCTTCAAGATCCTCGTGCGCGAGACAGCGCGCGAGCTGCGGGCCCAGATCGCGGCGCTGGAGGCGCGCGCCGGCGAGTTCGACCTCGTCCTCGGCGCCGGCGTGCAGCTCGGCGCGTCGAGCGTCTGCGCGGCGTTGGGCGTGCCCTATCGCAGCGTGATGTATACCCCCGCCGCGCAGCCCTCGCGCCACTACGCGCCGTTCTGGGTGCCGAAGCGCGACCTGCCGCAGTGGACCCACCGCTGGCTGCACCTGCTGCCCGACGCGATGACCGGGCTCGTCGCGCTCGGCCCGCTGCAGCGCTGGCGACGGGCGCACGGCCTGCCCCGCGTCGCCTATCCAGTCGACGCGCTGGTCGGCGAGCGGCCGATGTTGGCGGTGGATCCGCGCTTGGCGACGCCGGCGCCGGACGTCTGGCCGCCGATCGAGAGCATCGGCTGGCTGCGGCCGGACCCGCGCAACGAACCGGGCGGCGCGACGCTCGAGCCGGCCCTCGAAGCCTTCCTGCAGGCCGGGCCGCCGCCGCTCTACCTCGGCTACGGCTCGATGGTCGACGCGGACGCGGCGGGGACCCTGGAGCTGGCGCGCCGGCTGTGCCAGGCGGGCCACCGCGTCGTGGTCGCCCGTGGCTGGTCGAAGGCGGTCGCCTCACCCGACGAGCGCAGGATGTTGGTCATCGACGGCGCGCCGCACGGCCTGCTGCTGCCTCGCTGCGCTGGCGCCATCCACCACGGCGGCGCCGGCACCACCCACGCTTCGGCGGTCGCCGGCATTCCGCAGCTGCTCGTGCCGCATTTGCTCGATCAATTCGATTGGGCGGACCGGATCTTCCGGCTGGGCTTGGGGCCGGCGCCGATCTCCCGCCGCCAACTCGACGCCGATGGCCTGCTCGCCGCCGCGGCCCGCATCGCCGACGACGGCGCGATGCGGGCTCGTGCGGCCGAGGTCGGAGCCGCCATCGCCGCCGTCGACGCCGTCGGCCGTACCGTGCAGCAACTCGAGCGCTTCGTCCTGGCGTGGCACGCGACGCCAGCGACGCTACGCGGTCCGTGGTCGGCTGCCGCGGCACGCAGTGGTCGGCTCGCCCGCCCGGCACCGGCGGAGCTGCGGGAACGGCACGGCGACGCCGTCGCGCCCCTGCCACCGCTGCCGCCACGGCCGAAGCCGCCCTGGCTCGAGCCGCCAGCGCTGGTGGTCGGCGCTGGCGTCGGTGCGGCCGCCGCGGCGCTCTGGTTCAGGGGCTGATGCCGATCTCGACGGCCCAATCGGTCACGACGATATTGGCCAGAGCGTGCAACTGCAGGGCGTAGCCTTCTTTCGGCACGGCCTGGAAGTTCAGCGAAGCGACGGCGTCGCCGCCGGTGAGATAGGGCATCTCGTCCGGAATGTTGAGCGTCGCGGTCGTGAGCCCGTAGGGGAAGCAGGTACGCGCGCGATTGTCCTGCGTGCAGACGTTCTGGCCGTCGACCAGGCGCGTCGGCCCATTCGATCCGTCGCCGGCGATGACGTTGATCCCGGAGAACGCGTTCGCCGCGAGGAAGGGGATGTCGTAGGGCGCGCCGGTGAACGAGACCGTCAGGCTGATGCGCATGAAGCGCAGCTTGCCCTCCACCCCGGCGGCGAAGGCCGGCAGCTTGAGGGCATATTTCTCGGAGTAATTCACCTTCTGCTCGCCGAAATTCAGGATCTTGGTGACCGCGAGGCAGCTCGTGCCGGTCGGCCCGCTGCACCATTGCACCGGGGCGCCGTTACCGTCCTTGGCGCAGACCGTACCGGGCCCGCGCGGCCCGTTGACGCAGCCGTTGCCCTCGATGCAGCGGGCGAGCGTGCAGCTGCCACCGTTGTCGACGCAGGTCGTGGTCGCAGGCTTGCCGGTACAGACGCCCTTGCCGTCGCAGCTGCCGGTGCTGCCGGTGCAATAGCCGGTGCCGAAGCTGCACGTCGTCCCGGCGTTCGCGGGTGTGGAAGAGCACTTGCCGTCCGTGCAGCTCTCGATGGTGCAGGGGTTGCCGTCGTCGCACGGGAGCGAGCTCGCGCCGCCGGTACAGTTGCCGCTCGCGGCGTTGCAGTCGTCGAGCTGGCACTCTCCGGCTCCGCAACCGAGGGCGAACTGCGTCATGCAGCCGCCGCAGGTCTGGCTGGCCCAAGGATCGCGGCGCTCGAGCGTGTCGAGGGCGAGGCCGTTGACCAGCTGATGCTGCAGGAAGAAGACGTCGCGCTGTGGGCCGAACGCCATCGCCTCGGGCATCGTGAGCAAGACGCGTGACGCCTGCGGCGCAGCGACGGCGCGCCGCAGGATGTGGAAGCCGAGGTTGCGGTCGATCGCGACGAACTGCTCGCCCCGTCGCGCGATCTTGACGTAGTGCTCGTCGACCTGGAATCGGTCCGCGGCGACGAATTCACCCTTGGCCGAGTAGTGCCGGACGTGGACGCCGAGGTTCGTGTTGTATTTTCCGGGCAGGACGATATCGAAGCCGCCATCGGCGCGGCCGACCAGGTGACACGCCTCAGCGTCGATGTCGACGTCGTCGGCGTGCAGGCCGCGGGCCCAGACGGGCTGCTCGAACACCTTGTCGGTGACCCACTGCAACAAGACCATCCGGGTCGCGACGGCGTCGCCGTAGACGACCAGGGCGTAGCGCCCGCCTTCGGGCGTGAGGTGCACCCCGGCGAGCTTGACGTGGTCGTTGCCGAGGATGCTGTCCGGCTTCCAGAAGATATTCTCCTTCACGTTGTTCGGCGGGTCGGCCGCGCCCAGGAGCACGCCGTTGTTGCCCGGTGCGAAGCCCATCCGGGCGGCGCCGACCAAGAGCTGCGTGCCCATCGCCGCGCCGTGGCTGAAGTGATCGAAGTGCGGGATATTCTTGTTGCCGAGGCCGGTGGGAACGTAGAACTTGCTCAGCTTGCTCGAATCGAGCGGGAGGAAGTCGATCCAGGCCTCGCCATAGGGCTCGAGCGGATCGCCGCTCGGGCCGAGCGCACCGCGGCCGAGGAGGTAGAGGCCGGCGACACCGCCCTTGCCGTCGGGCATCGGGACGATCTTGTGGTAGCCACGGATCTGCTGCCGATAGAGCAGCGGCGGCTGCTTGCCGAGCCAGGACATCCGCGCCACGAAGGCGCCATTCGCCGCGGTGTCGGAATCGCCGACGACGTAGGCCACGCCGCTCGGGCCGACGAAGACGTCGCGCGCCCGGTAGCCCTGCGGGAAGCTGCGGCTGCCGAGCAGCGGCGTCGAATCGCAACCGCCGAAGCCGTCGCAGGCGTCCTCGGTGCAGGCGTCGTTGTCGCTGCAGCTCGCGCCGACCTTGGCGAAGCTGGTCTGGCAGCCCAGCAGCTTGTGGCAGGTCTCGATGGTGCAGTCGTTGCCGTCGCTGCAATTCTTCGCCACCGACTTGCACTGCCCGCCGACGCAGGTATCGCCGGTGGTGCACTCGTCGCCGTCGTTGCAGGGCTTGCTGGCTGGCGTGTGGGTGCAGCCCTTCTGCGCGTCGCAAGCGTCGGTGGTGCACTCGTTGCCGTCGTCGCAATCCTTCGGGCTGCCGGCGCAGACGCCGTTGCCGCAGGCGTCGGAGACCGTGCAGATCTTGCCGTCGTCGCAGGCCGCGCCCTCGAGCTTGGTCGCGTAGCAGCCGCTGTCGACGTCGCAGAGGTCGAGCGTGCAGACGTTGTTGTCGTTGCACGTCGCCTTGCTGCCGCCGCATTTGCCCTTGCTGTCGCAGACGTCGCCGGTGGTGCAGGCGTTGCCGTCGTTGCAGCTGGTCCCGACCTTCGCCGCGTAGCCGCAGCCCTTGACCTTGTCGCAGCTATCGGTCGTGCAGGCGTTGTCGTCGTCGCAGACCACGGTCGTGCCCTTGCACGCGCCGCCCGAGCAGGCGTCGTTGCCGGTGCAGGCGTCCCCGTCGGTGCAGGAGATGCCGTCGATAGCGACGTATTTGCAGCCGGTCGCGGCGTCGCAGCTATCGGTCGTGCAGGGCTTGCCGTCGTCGCAGTTGACGCCCTTGCCCGGGTTGCAGGTCCCCGCCGCCGAGCAGGTATCGCCGCTGGTGCAGGCGTTGCCGTCGCTGCAGGAGGCGCCGCCGAGGCCCTCGTGGACGCAGCCCTTGGCCTTGTCGCAGCTATCCTTGGTGCAGCTCTGGCCGTCGTCGCAGGTGATCGGTGAGCCAACGCATTGGCTGCCGTTGCAAGCGTCGCCGCTGGTGCAGGCGCTGCCGTCGTCGCAGCTCGCCTTGTCCTGCACCGCGTTGACGCAGCCGCTCTTCGGATCGCAGCTGTCGATGGTGCAGGAGTTGCCGTCGCCGCAGAGCTTGCTCCCGGTCGGCGCGCAGACGCCCGAAGAGAGGCAGATATCGCCGGTGGTGCAGGCGTTGCCGTCGTCACACGGCGCGTCGGTCTTCGGCGTCACCTTGCAGCCGCCGAGCTTGTCGCAGCTATCGGTGGTACAGGCCTTGCCGTCGTCGCACGAGAGCGGCGAGCCGACGCATTTGCCCTTGCTGTCGCAGGCGTCGTTGACGGTGCAGGCGGTGCCGTCCGAACACGCCGCGCCCTCGACGATCGTGTGCTGGCAGCCCTTGTCGGCGCCGCAGGTATCTTGCGTGCAGGCGTTGCCGTCGTCGCAATCGGCCTGCGCGCCAGGCTTGCAGTAGCCGCTCTGCAGGCAGGAGTCGCCGATGGTGCAGGCGTCGTTGTCGCTGCACGTGGCGCCGCTCTGCACCGCGTGGGTGCAGCCGCCGGCGGGGTCGCAGCCGTCGGTGGTGCAGGGCAAGCCGTCATCGCAGGATTTGCCGCTGCCCTTGCACTTGCCGGCGACGCATTTGTCGGCCTGGGTGCAGGCGTCGCCGTCGTCGCAGCCGATGCCGTCGAGCGCCTTGTGGGTGCAGCCGCTCTTCGGGTCGCAGGCGTCAGTGGTGCAGCCGTTGTTGTCGTCGCAGGAGAGGCCCGGTCCGGGCACGCAGGCGCCGGTCTTGGCGCAGGTATCGCCGGCGGTGCAGGCGTTGCCGTCGTCGCATTTGGCGCCCTCGGGCACGGCGTATTGGCAGCCGGCGTCCTTGTCGCAGGTATCCTTGCTGCAGGCCAAGCCGTCGTCGCAGTCGCGTGGGCTGCCGGTGCACAGGCCCTTATCGCATTTCTCGTTGACGGTGCAGGCGTTGCCGTCGTCGCATTTGCTGCCGACCACTTCCTTGCTGATGCAGCCTTGCAGCGGGTCGCAGAGGTCGACGGTGCAGGGGTTGGCGTCGTCGCAGAGCTTTGGCTGACCGCTGGCGCAGAGGCCGCTGCTGATGCAGGCGTCGCCGACCGTGCAGGCGTTGCCGTCGTCGCAGACCTTGCCGACCTGCGGCGCGTGCAGGCAGCCCTCGTCCTTGTCGCAGGAGTCGACGGTGCAGCCGCTGCCGTCGTCGCAGGAGAGCTGGACGCCCTTGCAGGCGCCGCCGGTGCAGGCGTCGGTCTTGGTGCAGCCGTCGCCGTCGTCGCATTTGCCGCCATCCTGCGCCTTGGCGACGCAGCCTTGGACCGGATCGCAGCTGTCGACGGTGCAGGGGTTGCCGTCGTCGCAGAGCAGGACCTTGCTGCCGGTGAGGCAGAAGCCCTGCAGGCAGAAATCACCGATCGAGCAGAGGTCGCCGTCGTCGCAGAGCACCTTGGTCGCGGTGCCGGTCGCTTGCGCCGGCAGGTGCACGCAGCCGAGCTTCGGGTCGCAAGCGTCGGCGGTGCAGGGGCTCTCGTCGCTGCAATCCTTGCTGGTGCCGACGCATTGGCCCTTGGCGCAGCTATCCTGCTCGGTGCAGACGTTGCCGTCGTCGCAGGCGCCGCTGTCCTTCGCGGTGAAGGTGCAGCCCTTGACGGGGTCGCAGGCGTCGGCGGTGCAGGCGTCGGCGTCGTCGCAATCGCTGGCCTCGCCGGCGACGCAGGCGCCCTTGTCGTCACAGATCTGGGCGCCGGCACAGATCGCGCTCTCGCCGCAGAGGGTCCCCGTCGGCTGCAGCTTCACCTTGCACTGGCCGTCCTGCGGATCGCAGGCGGTGTGCCGGCAGGCGGTATCGCCGCTGGTGTCGCAGGTCACGGTCTTGGTCGGCTTGCAGCTGTGGCTCTGCAGCTCGCAGAACATATCGACGACGCATTTGTCGTCGCCCTGCGCCCCGGTGCAGTCGGCGTCGGCGTTGCACTCGCAGGTCACCTTGCCGGGCTTGCAGACGCCCGCCGAGCAAAAATCGTTCTGCGTGCAGGGGTTGCCGTCGGCGTCACAGGCCACGCCGTTGCTGGTCGGCGTCATCGCGCAGGCGCCCGTCTTCGGGTTGCAGACGTTCTTGCTGCACGCCGTATCGTCGACGCTCGGGCAGACCTTGACCGTCGCCAGGTTGGTCTCGCAGCTCCCGGTCTTCTTGTTGCAGTAGAGGGTGCCGTTGCAGAGGTCGCCGTCGTCTTGGCTGACGCAATCGGCATCCTCCTGGCAGGCGCAGGTCTGGGTCCCGACGCAGGCGCCACCGCTGCACACCTCGCCCGAGGTACAGGGGTTGCCGTCGTCGCAGCCCAGCCCCTCGGCGCTGGCGGTCATGCTGCATTTGCCGGTCTTGGGCTGGCAGCTGTTCTTGCTGCACGCGGTGTCGTCGACCGTCGGGCAGCCGACCACCGTCTGCGGGTCGAGCAGGCATTTGCCGCTCTGCTTGTCGCAGTAGAGGGTGCCGTTGCAGAGGTTGCCGTCCTCTTTGCTGGCGCAATCGGAGTCCTGCCCGCATTCGCAGGTATTGGCCGAGGCGACGCACTGACCCTGCTGGCAGACCTCGCCGACCGTGCACGGGCTGCCGTCTTCGCAGGCCGTGGTATCGGGCAGCGCCTTCGGCTTGCACAGGCCACTCTTCGGCTCGCAGCTATTCTTGCTGCACGCCGTATCGTCGACCGAGGGGCAGGCGACCTGGGTCGCCGGGTTGAGCTCGCACGCGCCGGTCTGCTTGTTGCAGAAGAGGGTGCCGTTGCAGAAGTCGCCGTCCTCGAAGCTGGCGCAATCGGGGTTCTCCTTGCATTGCGCGATGGAGGTGCCCGGCTGGCAGGCGCCCTGCTGACACGAGTCGCCCTTGGTCTGCACGTTGCCGTCGTCGCAGGGGGTGCCGTCGGGCCGCGGCTTGGTGACGCAGGCGCCGGCCTTGGGGTCGCACGCGGCGACTTCGCACTGCGAGGCCGGCTTCGGGCAGCTGGGGATGCTCGCCGGGTTGAGCTTGCAGGTGTAGGGCAGCGACGCCGTATCGCAGAAGAGCGTGCCGTTGCAGGCGTTGCCGTCGTCGTAGGCGGCGCAATCGGCCGCGACCTGGCATTGGCAGGTATTGACCAGGGCGCTGCAGCCGCCGGCGATGCAGCGCTCACCCTTGCTGCAGGGGTTGCCGTCGTCGCACGCGGCGCCGTCGTCCTTGGGCAGGGTCAGGCAGGCGCCGGTGGTCTTGTCGCAGGCGGTCTGCTGGCAGACGCCGTCGGCGCTGGTATCGCAGATGACCACGCTCGACGGCAGCACCTCGCATGCCGGGATGGCCAGGTTGGTGTTGCAGTAGAGGCTGCCGTTGCAGGGATCGCCGTCGTCGTAGGCGGCGCAGTCGGCGATCGTGGCGCAGCCGCAGCTGTTGCTGCCACCGTTGCAGCTGCCAGCGTCGTCGCAGGTGGTGCCGAGGGTGCAGTCCTGACCGTCGTCGCAGCCGGTGCCGGCAGCGGCCGGGGCGTGCTTGCAGCCACCGGAGGCAGGATCGCAGGTGTCGACGGTGCAGGGCGCGCCGTCGTCGCAGTCGACGCTCGCCGCTGCCTTGCAGCTGCCGCCGGCGCAGGCCGCCTTGGCGGTGCACGGGTCGCCGTCGTTGCACGGGGTGGCGTCGGGCAGGGCCTGCGGCGTGCAGGTGCCGCCGATGCAGACGTTGCCGAGGCAGCCGGTCGCGGGCTGGGGGCAGTCGGCGGAGGTGGTGCAGGTTCCGGCGGTGTCGGAGCTGGTGTCGGGCCCGGTCCCATCACCTCCGGTATCGCCGGCAGCGTCACCACCGGGCGCGAGTACGTCACATCCGCTGCCGCAATCCGCAAGAGACCCATCGTCAACCGCAACGGCATCAGCATCAGCATCAGCGCCAGCGCCAGCATCAGCATCAGCGCCAGCATCAGCAACGGCGTCAGCGACAGCGTCAGCATCAGCGCCAGCGACGGCGTCAGCGGCACCCGCGCCCGCGTCACTCCCGGCCTCATCACCGCTGCAGCCGCCGAGCAGCGCCAGCGTCAACGCGGCGCAGAGCAATCCGAAATGTGGTCCTCGCATCGATCCCTTCCCCCCGAACGCCCTTCGGCGTCCGCTCCCGAGGTATGGGGGCAGCGTAGGACTCGCTGTGTCAGGTTGCCAGCGCCAGCGCGACCGAAATCGGCCGATCGGCTCAACCCGGCGTCAGGACGAAGGCCATCTTCAGCGGGATCGGCCGGGCGATCACGGGCAGGCCGCGGGTGCGCAGCAGGGCCTTCTCGATGCACTCCGAGACGGGCGGCCCCATGCCGAGCACGCGCACCTGATCGAAGCGGCCGGCGGTGCCGAGGACGGCGTGGACGTCGACCTTGCCGCTGAGTTGCGGGTCGGCGCGCAGGGCCTGCTCGTAGCAGCGGCGCACCTTCGGCGCCAGGCGGGCGACGCGGATCTTCGGCGCCTCGCCGGGGCCGACCGGGTCGATCGGGCCGAGGACGACGTTCACCTTGCGCTCCTTGCGCTCGTGCCGCTCCGGTGCCAGCTCGGCCCGCGCCAGGCGATGCGCTGGCCGGCTCTCGATCCGGGCGACGTTGTTCTCGCCAGCGCCGCGCAGGACCAGGCCGGCGTCGCGGCCGCCTGGGCCACCGACCTCGGCGCTCGCGGCCGAGCCGAAGTGGGTGCGGAGCGTCGCGTCACCGTCGTCGGATTCGGCGAAGAGCGCAGTCGAGGCGCCCTGCGCGCCGGTGAAGGCGCCGGTGATGCTGCGCGCGGCGAGGCGCTCGCGGACCGAGCGACGGGGCGTATCGGCGGGGTCGTCCTGCGCCTTGGCCGGCGTGGGCGACTTCTCGGCCCGCCGAATCGGCGCGGGCGTCGGCTCGGCGACGGGTGCGGGCTGCGGTTGGAGCACGGAATCGGGCTCTTGCTCGGGCTCCTTCTCCGGCTCTGGAGCGGGCGCCACCTCGACGAAGTGGGTCTCGTGCAGCTCGGCGACCTCCGCCGGCGCCGGATCGAGGAAGCGGCCGACCTGCCAGTTGTAGACCAACGCCTGGGTCACCAGGACGGTGACGAGGGCCCCGACGAAGGCGAGCGAGAGCCACCAGACGGGGTCGGCGTCGAGGATATCGCGGAGCCGGCGCCGCGGCAGCGCCTGGGTCGGGGCCACCGGTCGGGCGAGCCGCTCACCGAGGTGGAGCAGCACGCGGTAGGCGCCGAGGCCGACGACGACGCGGCTGCCGACGCGCAGGCGGACGACCCGATCGCTGTCGAGGAGCAGGCCGCGGGCGCGGGCTTGGTCGCTGTGCAGCCGGCGGCCGTCCTGGCCGAACGCGAGTTGGTAGGCGACCAGGCCGAGGGCACCGGCGGGCGGGTCGGCGAGCCGGACCGCCGCAGAGCCATCCGAGCCGACCTGGACCGAGAGCCCGAGGGCGCCGATCTCCGCCGCTGGCAGGACCAGATCGGCGCGGCGGTCGCTGCCGATCCGGAGCTGCTTGCCGGGCAGCAGGACGCGCTCGGTGAGCTGCCGGTCGCCGCCGGCGCCGCCACAATGGACCAAGCTGAGGGTGAGTTGCTGCATGCCGCGCTCCCTTCGCGGCCCTGGGGGGTGCTCCCACGACGAAGAGCGGTGCCGCATGTGGGCAAGGACGGACCAGATCCGACCACGGTCTATGTGGTTTCGTGTGCGCTGCGGTGGACCCGCGGCCCGTGCGTCCCGTACCTTCGCGGGCGCGAGGTGGGAACGGCGAGGAGGAACGATGACGGCTTCGACCCTGAAGTTGGACGGCGGTGTGGTCGACGAGGCGCTCGGCCTGATCGAGCGACACACGGTGATCGTCGGCGCGTCGCGCGGACTCGGCGAGACGGTGGCGCGCACGCTGGGCGCGCAGCCGGGCGCGCGGCTCAGCCTCTGCGCCCGCTCCTACAACCGCCTGATGGGCCTCTCGATGGAGCTCGGCACCGACCGGACCGCGGCGATCTCGATGGACGTCTGCGACCCGGAGTCGATCGTCAACGGGATCCGACGCGCCAACGACACCTTCGGCCCGCCGCAAGGGCTGGTCGTCACGGTCGGATCGCACAAGATGACGCCCGTCCACGACACCACCGCGGCGGCTGCGGCGCGCTTCGAATCGGTGCTGCGGACCACGCTGATCGGCCCCTGGCAGGTGGCGCAGCAGGTCGCCGGCCTGATGGGCAGCGGCGGCTCGATCGTGCTGGTCGGCAACGCCCGCGCCGGCAACGGCATGGCCGGACGCCACGCCCACGCCGCTGCCAAGCACGGCCTGGTCGCGCTCGCCAAGGGGATGGCCGCCGAGCTCGGGCCGCGCGGCGTCCGGGTCAACGTCGTGATCCCGGGGCATATGGACACCGAGCTCGGGCGATCGCTGCTGGAGCATCGGGCGACGCGCTCGGGCGCCCCCTTGCAGACGGTGCTCGACCGCGCCGCGCGGACCACGGCCATGCGTCGGATGCTCTCGCCGGCCGACGTCGCCGGGACGATCCAATTCCTGCTCTCCTCCGCCGCTTCCGGCGTGACCGGCGAGGCGATCGAGGTGAGCTGTGGCGCCACCGTCGGCTGATCTGCGGCTGGGGCGTCGGCGGGCGGTGGTGGGTCGGCCGCGTCGAGGTCAAGGGCAAGGGCCCGATGCGGGTCTACCTGGTCGGCTCCGACCTTGTCGCGCGCTGATTCCTGGCTTGCATGGCCCCCGGGTCGATCGCGATCCGCACCAGGGGGACGAGATGCAGCAGCAGACGATCATCGAGCCGTTTCGGATCAAATCGGTCGAGCCACTCGGCGTCACCACCGCCGAGGAGCGGATGCAGAAGTTGGAGTCGGCGGGCTGGAACGTCTTCGGCCTGCACGCCGACGACGTGCTGATCGACCTGCTCACCGACTCGGGCACCGGCGCGATGAGCGCGGCGCAGTGGGCGGCGCTGATGATCGGCGACGAGTCGTACGCCGGGTCGCGCTCGTTCTTCCGCCTCGAGCAGACGGTCCGCGCGCTGACGCACTGCCGCCACGTGATCCCGACCCACCAGGGCCGCGCGGCCGAGCACATCCTCTTCTCGCTGACGGCGCAGCGGGGCCGGCCGGGGCAGCGGCTCGTGGTCCCGAGCAACAGCTTCTTCGATACGACCCGGGCGAATTGCGAGTGGGCCGGGATCGAGGCGCTGGACCTGGTTCCGGCCGAGGCGCGTGACCACGGCAGCCGGATCGCGTTCAAGGGCGATATCGACCTCGCCGCGCTGGAATGCTGCCTGCGGGAGCGCGGCGACGACGTCCCATTCGTGCTCATGACGCTGACGAACAACCGGATCGGCGGCCAGCCGGTGAGCATGGCGAACCTGCGCGCGGTCCGCGCGCTCTGCGACCGCTACGGCAAGCCGCTCTGGCTCGACGCGGCGCGCTTCGCCGAGAACGCCTGGCTGGTCCGCGAGCGCGAGGCAGGTCAAGGCGATCGCTCACCGCGCGAGATCGCCAGCGAAGCGTTCGCGCTCTGCGACGGCTTCGTGATGAGCGCCAAGAAGGACGGCCTGGTCCACATTGGCGGGCTGCTCGCCTGCAACGACGACGCGATCGCCGAGCAGGCGCGCACCCAGCTCATCCTCACCGAGGGCTTCCCGACCTACGGGGGACTCGCCGGGCGCGACCTGGAGGCGCTCGCGGTCGGGCTCGGCGAGGTGCTCGAGCCGGACTATCTGCGCTACCGGATCGCCAGCGTCCGCTACCTGCACGACAAGCTCGACCGCCTCGGCGTGCCGCTCGTACAGCCGCACGGTGGCCACGCCGTCTTCGTCGACGCTGCCGCGCTCTACCCACACCTCGACCCGGCCGCGCTCCCCGGCGTCGCGCTGTGCAACGCGCTCTACGTCGAAGGCGGGGTCCGCGCCGTGGAGATCGGCACGCTGATGTTCGGTCGTGCCGGCACGGACGGCGCAGCGGACGAAGTCGCCGGCGAAGAGCTGGTCCGGCTCGCCCTGCCCAGACGGACCTACACCCAGAGCCACGTCGACTATGTCGCCGAGGTCTTCGCGGCCGTATTCGCCCGGCGCGGCGAGGCAACGGGCTTCCGCATCGTGGAGCAACGCCCGGTGCTGCGGGCTTTCACCGCTCGACTCGCGCCGCTCGACGAGCGCTGGCGCTCGCTCAGCCAACGGTCCCGATGACGGCAGCAAGCGGCGCAGGCTCACCGGGCAAGGGGCGGACCTGACGCGGACCGAGGTAGGCCGCGACGGTCGACCACACCGACTCGGGGCCCAAGACGCGGGGCAGATCGCCTTGGTCGAGGGCGTTCAGGCCGATCTTCGCGGCGCCCCCCGCACCCGCGAGCGCGCTGTGCACGCCGCCGTGGACGCCGGCGCCGAGGGCGAGCGCGAAGGCACCGCCGCCGTGATCGGTGCCGCCGGAGGCGTTCTCGCCCGCGCGTCGGCCGAACTCGGTCCAGGTCAGCACCCGCGCGTCCTGCCAGCGGTCCTGCCGCTGCAGCTCGGTCCGCAGCCAGGCCAACGCCTCGGCCAGCATCGGCAGGCGGCCCGCCAGCTTCTGCGCCTGCAGCGCGTGGGTATCGAAGCCGTCGAGGGCGATGGCGAAGCAGGGCGCGTGCAGGCCGGCCGCGAGCAGCCAGGCGACCATCTCGACCTGTGCCCCGATCGGCGTCCGTGGCGCGCCGGGTGGTCGCTCGACGGCGCCGAGCCGCCGGGCCAGCTCTGCCTCTGCCGCGTGCAGATCGCGCTGCACCGTGAGGAGATGCGCCATCGCCGCCGCCGCCGCCGGAGTCCGCGCCGCCGCGCCGTGGTCCGGCCCGGGCGTGGGGCTGCTGCGCCTGGGCCGCAACGCGCCGTCGGGGTGGCCGAAGCCGATGACCCGTCCGCCGTGCAGCGCCGCCGCGTCGCTCTGGCCGACCCAGACTTCGGCGACCCGCCCGGCAGCGCGGTGCAGGCGGCGACCGAGCAGGCCCTCGCCGCCGGGGGTCGCGTCCGGGCCCCAGGACCAGAGGTCGCGGGCGCGGAAATGGCTGCGTTCGTGACGCTGCGGGCCGATCGGTCCGACCACGGCCAGCTCGCCGGCGCTTGCCACGGGCTGCAGCGCGCGCAGGTGGTCGCGGAGGAAGAGGCCACCGCCGACGTCCCAACCGTCCGCGGTGCGCCACGCCAACCGTGCGCGCAGCCGCGTGTAGGCGGGGTCGGCGGCGGGCGCGAGCCAGGCGAGGGTGTCGAGCCCGCCGGTCAGCTCGCAGAGCACGACGAAGCGCGCACGCGGCGGCGTGGCCGGGCTGCTGGCGAGCGCGGCGGCCAGCTCGGCCGGACGCATCGAGGCGCCAGCACCGAGCAGGGTCAGTCCGAGCCGGAGGACGTCGCGTCGTCGCCAATCGCTCATGCCTCGCCTCCGTTCAGCCGAGCTGCAGCGCCGGCTCGTCGAGCAGCGCGCGCAGCAGTTGGAGTGTTCCGCCGGGGCCCGCACCATCGGGGAGCGGGGTCACCGGCGGCGTCACCAAGGCGATCGCGCAGAGCTTCTCGCGTCGCGTGGCGCCCGGGACGGCGGCCATGGCTTGGTCGAAGGCGGCGTCGAGAACCACGGCGGCGACCCGACCGCGGCGGCCGCGCAAGGCGATGTTGCCGATGATCCCGGCGAGGACGTCGTGGCGCCGGCGCAGACGCAGGGTGTCGATCCAGGCGGGGCCTTCGGGGAAGCCCTCGACCGAGGGCGGGTTGAAGGGCGCCTCGCCGAGCGCCTGCAGCGCGCGTTGCAGCCGGCCCATCGCGCGCTGGTCGAGGCTGCGCACGCCGGCGGTGCGCAGGGTGCCGACGACGAGGTCGACCGGCGTCCGGATCCGCCCCCCGCGCGAGGCCCAGAACGCCGGACGGGCCAGGATCTCGGCGATCAGCAGATCGGTCCGCCAGGTCGCACGAAAGACCGCGCCGAGCGCCTCTTGCTCGGCCAGCGGCGCTTCTGCGCCGACCAACCAGCGGTAGAGCCGGCTGGCGACGTGGCGGGCGGTCTGCGGTTGCTCGAGCAGCAACGGCGCCACCTCGTCGGGGCCGAAGCGACCGCTGCGGCCCAAGATCTGCTTGACCCCGGGATCGTGGAACAGCGGTCGGTAGAGGTAGCGGAAGCTGGGGCGATCCATGCTCGCGCCGGTGAGCGCGCGGGCGAGCTCGCGCACGTCCGATTCGCCATAGTGGCCGTGGCCGAGGGTGAAGAGCTCGAGCAGCTCGCGGGCGAGGTTCTCGTTCGGCCGGCGGCGGTGGCTGTGGACCTGATCGAGATAGACCAGCATCGCCGGATCGCGCAGCACGCCGGCGAGCAGGCGGTCGAAGTGCAGCGCTTCGCGGCGGAAGAGGTCGTCCTGCTGGTAGAGCCACGGCGCCCAGTGGATCTGCCCGATATGGGTGGTGAAGTGGTTGTGCCAGAAGCGGATCAGGCCCTCGCGCGCGGGCTGGTCGGTGCCGAGCCAGCGCTCCACTTGCCAGATGGGCAGCGTGCGCCGGGTCGCCCGGGTCGTCAGCCGGATCGCCTCACGGCGCCCCGCGCCCTCGGGTGGCACGGAGGGGCGGGCAGCAGCCGGGACGCCGTCGTCGTCGCCGTCGAGCTCGGCGACCACGGTGGCGATCGCGGCGTCGCGGTCGAGGGCTGCGAAGCGAGCCAATTCGTCCGGCCGCGGACCGATGCCGATCCTGCCCAACAAGTGCAGCGCGCCTTCGAACCCGATCTGCGCCATCGATCGCTCCCCTGCCATGCTCCGAGATGCCGTCTTCGGCGCAGTTGTGAAAGAATGCCCGCTCCCGCACGCCACGAGGAGGCCCCATGTCGGAATCGCACCTTCCCGCGCCGCAGCCGCACGCGCTCACCGCCCGCGCCATCGTCGGTGGGCTGGTCCTCGCGGTGCTGCTCTGCGGCGTCAACGCCTACCTGACGCTCTCCTTCGGTGTGATCGAGGAGGGCCCGACCATCGCCGCGCTCTTCTTCTTCGCCGCGCTCTACCTCTCGCGGCGCAAGATCACCACGACCGAGATGGTGATCGTGGCGACGATGGGCTCGGCCGGCGGCAGCTTCGGCTTCATCTCCAACTTTTTCGCCGCCAAGGTCATGGCCACCGGCGAGAGCTATACCTTCTTGCAGATGCTCGGCTTCGGCTTGGCGACCAGCCTGATCGGCATGGTCTTCGTGGTGCCGCTGCGCGAGCTGCTCGTGGT
The DNA here is from genome assembly GCA_020632665.1 of Deltaproteobacteria bacterium. Classification (GTDB taxonomy): domain Bacteria; phylum Myxococcota_A; class UBA9042; order UBA9042; family UBA9042; genus JACKFC01. The sequence continues at coordinate 167,905 of JACKFC010000002.1, read as the reverse complement.
CCGCGAATCGCTGCCCTGGCCGGGTTCGCGCGCCACCCACGGCGTGATCCACTCGCTGGTCGAAGAAGGCGATCCGCAGCAGCCGCGCTACCTGCTGCTCTTCGGTGCGCTGGCGTTGGCGTTCGTGGTCGGCAACGACGACGACGGCTATGCGCTCTGGCCATCGGCTGCCGACTTGCCGCTCTTCGGCTTGGCCGCCTACGGCGCCGCCGTGGCGTGGTCGCCCTTCGCCATCGGTGGCGCCTACCTGATGGGGATGCGCACCGCGGTCGGCTTCCTCTTCGGCGGCGCGATCTTGTTGCTGATGGCGCCACACCTGCCGACGCCCGCCGCGCCGCACCGCTTCGTCTGGCCGGGCATCGGCTTCCTGGTCGCTTCGGGCCTGACGATGATGGCGCTCTCCTGGCGGGTGATGGTCGACGCGATGCGCTCGATCGCGGGCCTCGGCGGCGGTGCCGACGCCGACGCCGCGCGCGAGCCACCGATGCTCCCAGGCCGGGAATTCAAGCTCTTCGCGGTGATCGCGATGGCCGTCGGGATCGGCATGTTGGTCACGCTCTTCGACCTCTCGCTCTGGCTCGTCGCGCTGCTGGTGATCGTCGGCGGCTTCATCCAGAACGTGATCGCGACCCGCGCCGCGGCGCAGACGGCGTTCAACCCCGCCCGCGTGATGGGCATCCTGCTGCAGGGCGTGACCGCGGCAGCCGGCGGTTCGGCGGCGGGAACCAACCTCGCCGGCGCCGGCATGGTCGCCGGCAGCGGCGCGCAGGCGGGCAACCTCACCGGCGATATGGCCTATGGCCGCTGGTTCGGCGTGCCGGCGCGCTGGCAATTCTGGACCCAGCTGCTGACGGTGGTGCCCTGCGCCGCGGTGAGCGCCTGGGTCTTCGAGCAGATCGCGGCCAACTCGACGCTCAGCCTCGAAGGCGGCGACCTGCCGGCGCCGGTCGCGAAGATGTGGGCCGCTTCGGCGCTGGTCTTCGACGGCAGCACACCGCTGCCGGCCGAGGCGCCGACGGCGATGGCGATCGCCGCCGGTGCGGGCGTGGTCTACGTCCTGCTCGAGAGCCGCGAAGCGATCGCGAAGTGGCTGCCCTCCTCGCTCGGCGTCGGCCTCGGGCTGGTCCTGCCGATCGCCTACGATTGGGCCTTCTTCCTCGGCGCGTTGGTGCTCTGGGGCGTCTTCGAGAAGGGGCTGAAGGTGCGCTCACTCACCCTCACCACCGTGGCGGTCGCCTGCATTGTCGCCGAGGGAATTGGTGGCATCCTCAAGCCGGTGCTACGGCTGACCGGGCTCTTGGGCTGAGCCGAGCCCGGCGCGGTCGGGTCGGAAGGGGAAAGATGGAGGCTCTCGATCTCGCGGCGTTGGTGGGCGCCGTGTTCCTGCTGCTGATCGTGATCCGCGGCGCGATGCTGCCGCGCGATTACGAGGTCGCGCGGATGATCACCCTCGAGTTGGACGTGGTGAAGGTTTGGCCGCTGATGGTCGATCCACGACAGATGAACAGCTGGCGGAGCGATCTGCGCCGCGTGATGCGGGTCCCCGGCGAGCGCGACCTACCGGCCTGGATCGACGTCGGCGTGATCAGCCGCCGCAATTGGCGGGCCACCGAGCTGGTCGCCTTCAAGTTGGTCCGCGCGACGGTCGAGAACGGCCTCTTCCCGATGCGCGGCGAGGCGCGGATCGAGATCACCGGCAACGAGGCGCGCACCATCGTCGTCTTCCGTGAGAAGGGCCGCATCGACTCGCAATTCGTGCGCGTCCTGGCGCGCTGGGCGATCGGCCTGCACAGCCAGCCCGACGCCTTCCTCCGCGCGCTCTGCCGCAAATTCGACCAGCCCGCCAAGATCACGGACGTGGAAGCCTGATGCCGGCGGCGCCCCCCCACGTCGCCCCCTTCGACGCCGCCGCCGAGGGCTACGACGCGGCCTTTTCGGACCGCCTGCTCGGTCGGCTGCTGCGCGGCCTGCTGCACGAGACGCTCGACCGCCACCTGCCGCGCCAGGGCCGGCTGCTCGAACTCGGCTGCGGCACCGGCGTCGACGCCACCTTCATGGCCCGCCGCGGGGCCAACGTGGTCGCCGGCGACCTGAGCGCAGAGATGCTCGCCGCCACCCGCACCCGCGCCGAAGCCGCCGGGGTCGGCGACCGCGTCGAGGCCGTGCGTCTGGATCTCGCGCGACCACTGGAGCTGCGCACCTCCCATGGCGACGCCGCGGACGGCGGCCTCGACCGCAGCTTCGATGGCGCCTGGAGCGCCTTCGGACCGTTGAACTGCGTCGCCGACCGCCGCGCCCTCGGCGCCGCGCTGCAGCGCTGGCTCGAGCCCGGCGCGCGCGTCGTCCTGGTCCCGATGGCCCGCTTCGCGCCCTGGGATTGGCTCTGGTACGGCGCCCACCTGCGCCCCGGTGCCGCCGTGCGACGGCTCCGCCGCTACCCGAGAGCGGACCTCCCCGGCGGCGGCCGCCTGCCGCTGACCTACCCCACCCTGCGCCAACTCGACGCCGAGATGGGCCCGGGGCTGCGCCGCGTCGAGGCGCGTGGGCTCGGGGTCCTGCTGCCGATCAGCGAAGCCGCCGGCCTGGTCGAGCGGCTGCCGCGGCTCTTCGAGGCGGCGGCGGCGATCGAGCGGGGGCTCGCCGGGCGTGGCCTCTCGCCCCACCTCTGCGACCACGTGGCGGTGGTCTACGAGCGAGACCGGTGACGGCTGCCGTGACGAGCTTGCGCCCACTCTCGTGTCGCGCGTTCGGCGTGGGCTGCCTGGCGCTCTTCGGCCTCGGCGTGGCGGTGCGCTGGGCCGTGGGCCTGGGCGACGACGGGCTCGGCGGGCAGGACCCGTGGGCCTACGAGACCGCGGCGCGGACGACCGCAGCCTGGCTGGTCGGTCACGCGGCGGCGCCGACGGGCTTCTTCTGGCCGCTCGGCTATCCGGTGCTGGGCGCGCTGCTCGGCCTGCTCACCGGCCTGCCGGAAGCGACCGCGCTGCGAACCCTCTCGCTCGTGCTGGGCGCCGCCACGGGACCGCTGCTCGCCTTGGCCGTCGCCCTGGCACACGGCCCGCGGGCCCGGCGCGCTGGACTCTTGGCGGGTGTGGTGGTCGCGGCTTCAGCGGCGTCGGCGCTGGCCGGCGCGGAGGTGATGGCGGATGCCGCGATGGCCTTCTGGCTGGTGGCAGCGGCGGCGGCGACCGCGCCTGTGCTGCGGGCGCAAGGCGAGGACGGAGCGGTGTCGCGAGGCCGCGCCTTGCTCCTCGCGGCCGGCGCGGGCGCGGCGCTAGGGCTCGCGGTGGTGACCCGCCAGGCCGCCTTGGTCGGCGCGCCGGCGGTGGGCATCGCCTGGCTCCTGGCCGCCGGGCGCCGCAGAGTCGGTTGGGACGCGGTGGTGCTCTTCGGCCTCTGCGCCGGCGTGCCGCTGCTGGCGCAGCTGGCGATCGATCCCGGCCGTCCGGGCGCGCTCGAGCACGCCTGGCTCCGCAACTGGCGGCCGTGGCACGCGGTGATGCGCAGCTTCGACACCCCGGACGGCCACGCCGATTACGCCTTCCCGCAGGGGATCTACGCGCTCTTTCCGGTGCTCCATCCCGGATATTTGGCACCACCGCTGCTGCTCTTCCTGCTGCGCGGCGTGCGGCGCGGCTGGTGTGGCACCGACGGTTGCGCGGTCGGCCCCTTCGCGACGCTGTTCTGGGCGCAGTGGCTCGGCGTCGCGGCGCTGCTCTTCGCCGGGATGCCCTACCAGAACTTCCGCTTCGGCCTCTGCGCGTTGCCCGCGGCGGCGGCGCTCTTCGGCCTCGGTGCGGTCGGCAGAGGTCGACTCGCGGCGGCGGCGCTCGCGTTCGGCTTGCTCTGGACGGCGGCGTGGACGCCGCGGATGGCGCAGCGTCACCTGCAGAGCCGGCAGGAGCGCCGCGCGCTGGTGCAATCGGTCGCCGAGGCGGCGACGCGGGTCGCGGCGAGCGCCTTCGATCCGCCGCGGCCGCCGCTGCTGGTGGCCTTCGAGCTGACGCTGGATCTGCGGCATCGGCAGGGCCTCGACGTGATCGAGCTCTACGACCTGCGCCCGGGCGGTCCAGAGGCCGAATCGAGGCTGCGCGAGCTGGCCGAGGCAGCGACGCGGCGACCGCTGGTGCTGGTCGTCGACGACACGGATCTGGGCGCGCAGTGGGCCGGCACGCCGATCGCGGCGGCGCTGGCGCGGCTCGGCGCGGCCTACGACGCGGGGCCGCCGGAGCGGGTCGGAGCCTACCGCGTGGCCCGCTTGGAGCCACGATCTCGGGCCACGCGATGAGCGCGATGGCGTGGGCCCAGCCCGGCGAGCGCGTGCTGGCGATCGTCCCGGGGTTCGCCAGCGACCTCGAGGACGCGGCGATCCCTTCGCTGCGCGCGCTGCTGCTCGACCTCGTCGCGGCTGGCGTGGACGTGCGGGTCCTGGCCCTGCGCCACCCGCCTGGCCCGCGCGACTACGGCGTCGGACCGCTGCCGGTGCGCGCCCTCGGCGGCGGCGACGCCCGCGGCGCGCACCGGCTGTTGCTGCTCGAACGCGCCCGGCGCACGGCGATGGCGATGGCCCGCGACGTCGACCGCGTCATCGGCTTCTGGGCCGACGAGCCCGGCTGGATCGCGGTACAGGTGGCGGGCGCGCGCCGCGTGCCGGGCCACGTCGCGCTGATGGGTGGCGAGCTCGCGGCGTTGCGAGCGCTCGGCTACGGCGTGGGCCTGCAACGACTGGGGCGGCGCCTGGTCGACCACGCGCTGCGCCACGCCGACCGCGTCAGCGTCGGCTCGGCTTGGCTCGGCGCGCGGGCCGAAGCGCACCCCGCGCTGCAGCAGCGGCAAGGCGCCGGCACGGCCCCGCCGATCGAGGTGTTGCCGTTGCCACTCGAGGCGCGCTACCGCGGCGAAGTCGCAGCGCCACGCCCACTGCCCGCCACCGACGCGCCGCTGGTGGTGGGTTGCGCCGCGAGCCTGGTCCCGGTCAAGCGCCACGCGGCGTTGCTGCGCGAGGTCGCGCGGGCCCGACGCGGTGGGCGCGAGGTGCGCCTGCGCTTGGCCGGGGACGGCCCGGAGCTTCGCCCCCTGACGGCGTTGGCGGCGGCGCTCGGCGTGACCGAAGCGGTCGAATTCCTCGGCGCGCTGGCGCCGCGCGAGATGCCGGCGTTCTACCGCGGGTTGGACGTGCACATCCTCGCCTCGGCGTGGGAGGCGCAGGGCATGGCGACGCTGGAGGCGCGGGCGTGCGGCGCCGCGGTCGGCGGCACGCGGGTCGGGGCCGTCGCTGATGATTTGCGGGCCGTTCCGCCGGCATCGGCGCAGGAAGCGCTCCAATTCGAGGTCGTGCCAGTGAGCGCGAAGTCGACCATGGAGCCCTGACGGCCCTGCCGCCAGCGTGTGGTCGCGTAGCCGTCGACGCTTGCTGCACAGAGCTTGCTTCGGATCACCGCCTCGGCGACTCTCTGCGGCGACCCCAACCTCGGAGGCAATATGGTCCGGTCGATTTCGGCGCAACGCGCGGCGCTCCTGCTCCTCTCGCTCGTCCTCGGACTCGCAACTTCCGGCTGCATGAGCATCTCGGCGGTCCAGACCGCGCGCACGCTCGATCCCGGTCAGGTGCAGGTGCAGGTCGGCGGCGGCAGCCTCGGCGTCACGACCGAGACGCGCGACACCACGACCGACGCGCAGGGCAATACGATCAAAGGGGCCCTGACGACCGACACGGCGTCGATCCCGGAGATCGAGCTCGGCGCCCGGCTCGGCCTGACCGAGGGGCTCGACGCCGGGCTCAAGCTCGTCTTCCCGCTCAGCTTGATGGCAGACGTGAAGTACCAATTCCTCGACCACTCGCGGGTCGCCGGCGCGGTGGGCCTGGTCGCCGGCTACCAGACCGTGACCTTCAACGACGACGAGCTCAAGACGCTCGACCTGGTCGTGCCGCTCTACTTCAGCGTCGACCTGACCGAATGGCTCACCGCCTACGCGTCGCCGAAGTACTTCTTCCGTTCGATGTCTTCGAGCACTGGCGAGAGCCAGATCACGCATATGGCGGGCGCCACCGGCGGCATCAAGCTCGGCCGCAATTTCGGCCTCTTCATCGAGGGCACGCGGCTCGCGGTGCTGAACGATACCTCGGCCGGCGACGGCACGACGGCGCTGAGCCAATTCCACGTCGCGCTCTTCTTCAACTACGGCGGCTCTGGACGCGGCGCCGGTCCGGGCATGAGCGCCCCTTCGCCGAGCCCGGGTTATGGCGCACCGCCACCCGGCTATGGTGCGCCAGCGCCGGCCGACGAGCCGCCGCCGGCACAGCCGCAGCCCGTGGCCCCCCAGCCGACTCCGCAGCGGTTGCGCTGATCAGCGTCGGCTGGCGGCGAGCTTCGGCTCGAGCTCCCGCCACGGCGGAGAGATCAGCACCTCGCTGCCGATCTGCACGATCGGCAGCTTGACCCGGCGCTGCCCCGGATGGGTGCGCGCGACCAGGGTCCACATCTCGCGCTCGGCCTGCGCGTCATTGTCGACATCACGAAAGTCGTAGGCCACGCCCGCCGCCTCGAGTCGGCGTCGGGTGCCGATACACGCGCCACAGCCGTGCCGACCGTAGAGGGTGAGCTTCTGCGCCGCGCCGCTCGCCTGTTCGGCGGCCAGGGCGCGACGGGCGGCGTCCGCGCTCTTCCATGGGGGGATGCCGATCTGCGGATCGCGAAGCAAGGCCTGGCGAAAGCTCGGCTCGGCGTCGGCGACGTGACCCGAGACGACGGCACACACCCCACGCAGGACCCAATGCGCAGCCGCCTGGGCGTCGCCGGGGTCGACCATTTCGGTGATCCGACGCGCGGCCTGCCACGCCTCCTCGAAGCGCCAGGCCGCCAAGAGCAGGTCCGGACACGGCCCCTCGTTGCAGCGTTGACGCGACACGTCGGCGTCGCGCTGGGCCCAGGTCACGTGATCGAAGGCGACCGGCAAGCGTCGACCGTCCATCTGCCAGAGCGGCCAGAGGCGGTTGTGCGTCACCCGGTAGCCGGCCGGCTCGCCCGGCCGGCTGCGACGCAGGTGATAGACCTCGGCGACTCGCTCTTTCCCGTCCGGCGTCTCGCTGTGCGCAACCCAGCGGATGGTGGCCCGCGAGCCGGCGAGGTGCACCTTCACCTCGGTCCACCATAGGCGCGAGGGCTGCGGCGCCGGCGCGAAGAAGCGCTCGGCCCGCGTTGCCCGGATCTGCGCCATGTTCAGGGTGCGGTCGTAGGGCCCGCCCGCCTCGCCACGGGCCACTGTCAGCGTCGCCTCGGGCGCCCAAACCGCGAGGTAGGCCGGCAGATCGTGCCGCTCGAAGCCAGCGCGCTGGCTGGCCTGCAGCCACGCGAGCAGCGCCTTCGCCTCGGGCGAGAGCGCCGGGTGGGTGGACGCTCCGCCCGCCGCAGGCCGCGCCCCGTCTGGCTGGTTGCCCCCCGCAGCGCGATGTACGGCGCCGCCACAGCCGAGCAGAAGCGCGAACAGGAGCAGAAGCGAGGGGGTGGAAGATCGTGTCATGGGAACCGCCTATTGTGGCGCAACAATCCCAAAAAAACTCGACCCGCGCACCCCCATCCAGGGACGCGCGGGTCGATGCCAGCCACCCGGGCAGACCCTCTGCCCGAGCGGAGTCGATTGTCGTTCGTGCGCCCGCACCGCCCGGCCGTGCAGGTGCGAGGCGCGGAGCGTTGGATGCCGCGCCGGCCGGAAAGGATCATCCCTCCGGCCGACGCGACCATCCGTCGGTTGCTAGCCCTCGGCGACCGGCGGCACCAGGCTCGCCGCGGCGTCCTCCTCGACCGGCCCGAAGACCAGGTCGCGGACCTGATTGTCGATGCGGGTGCGGAGCTCGTTCTCTTCCTTGAGCAGCTGGCGCACCTTCTCGCGGCCCTGGCCGAGACGCTCGCCGTCGAAGCTGTACCAGGCGCCGGTCTTCTCGATCACGCCGAGCTCGACGCCCTGATCGATCAGGTCGCCGACCGCGCAGATGCCCTCGCCGTAGAGGATGTCGAACTCGACCCGCTTGAAGGGCGGCGCGACCTTGTTCTTCACCACCTTGACCCGCGTGCGGTTGCCGATGTCCTCCTCGCCGCTCTTGATCGAGCCGACGCGACGGACGTCGATGCGCTGGCTGGCGTAGAACTTCAGCGCGTTGCCGCCCGAGGTCGTCTCCGGGTTGCCGAACATCACGCCGATCTTCATGCGCAGCTGGTTGATGAAGATGACCACCGTGCGGCTCTTGGCGATGCTCGCGGTCAGCTTGCGCAGCGCCTGGCTCATCAGGCGGGCCTGCACGCCGACCACGGAGTCGCCCATCGCGCCCTCGATCTCGGCCTTGGGCACCAACGCCGCCACCGAGTCGACCACGACCACGTCGACCGCGCCCGAGCGGACCAGCGTGTCGACGATCTCGAGCGCCTGCTCGCCGGTGTCGGGCTGGCTGACCAGCAGCTCGTCGGTCTTGATCCCGAGCGAGCGGGCGTAGGAGACGTCGAGCGCGTGCTCCGCGTCGACGAAGGCCGCGATGCCGCCTTCCTTCTGCGCCTCGGCGATGATGTGCAGGGTCAGCGTCGTCTTGCCGCTCGACTCCGGACCGTAGATCTCGACGATACGACCGCGCGGCACGCCGCCCACGCCGAGCGCCATGTCGATGCCCAGGCAGCCGGTCGAGATCACCTCGATATCGTTGAAGAGCGTGTCGTCGTCACCGAGCCGCACCAGGGCGCCCTTGCCGAAGTTCCGCTCCACCGTCTGCAGGGCGGTGGTGATCGCCTTCTGCTTGGCCTCGTTGTCGACGATCTGCGCGCTGCCCGCTCCGACCGGTCCGCTGCTCCGCTTGCCTCGTGCCATCTTGCTCTCCTCGCTGCCGGCCTCGCCGGCTCCGACGCCCGAGATCTCCTCGGCCGCGCTCTCTCGCCATGTCCCCGATGCGGCGCCCGCCGCCCCGGTGCAGATCAGCCCGGCGACTGCCGTTCCGATCCGCTCGTTCTGATCTTCGGGCCGGAGCGGATTTTGCGTCGCTCTCCACCCGAAGTTCGTCCTGCAACGCACCCTGTCCTAGGGATAAGACAGGTTGTGTCATACCAGCGCAGTCGATCGATTGGGCTGGCCGAACGTGGCGCTGGGAGCATGGGTGCGCGACCCGTCCCGCGTTGCGCTGGACGGATGTTCAGTGATGGCGATCCGGATTGCAAGTTTTGTTCAGGTCGACAAGGCGCGTCGACCTGAACGCGCTATTGCGCGGGGGTCACCACGATCTCGCTCATCATCCCCAGCTCTGCGTGCTCGAGGATGTGGCAATGCGCCATCCACTGGCCGGGATTGTCGAAGTAGGCGCGGATCTTGACCTTGCTCATGCCCGGGACGAGGACCGTGTCCTTCAGGCCGGGCTCGTCGGTGACGGCCTTGCCGGCGCGCTCGAGGATCGTGAAGAACTGGCCGTGCAGGTGGAAGGGGTGCTCGGGGCCGAGCTGGTTGTCGAGCAGCAGGTCGACGGTCGCGCCCTCGGCGACGGTGAAGACCGGCTCGGTCCACATCGACTTGCCGTTGATCCGCCACGCCACGCCGCCAGGCATCGTGGCGTCCTGCACCGCGTCGAAGATCAGCGTCGCGTTCTGATTCGGCTGGCGGTCCGGCAGCGGCTCGACCTCGCCGACCTCGGCTGCGTAGAAATCGGTGACGGTGGGATCGTCGGCGACCGTGACCTCGAAAGCGGCGAAGGGCTGCAGGACCACGCCGCCGCCCTTCTGCACCGGCACGTGGCTGCGCAGCGTGACCTTGCCCGCCGCGTAGGCGACGACCTCGAGGTCGTAGCGCTGACCGACCGGCAGGGTCACGATCTGGCCGGCGATATCGTAGGGCAGCGGCAGCAGGCCGCCGTCGGTACCGAGGATGCGGACGAAGGCCGGCCCCTCGACGTCGAAGCGCATCGTCCGGGCGTTGGCGGTGTTGACGATGCGCCAACGCTCGACGTCGCCCTTCTTCATCTCACCGCTCGCCGGCATGGTCTTGCCGTTGAGCAGCAGGACGTTGCCGCTGCGGCCGTGCATCACCTCGGGGTGGCTGGCCAGCCACGCCGGCCAGCCGTCCTTGCCGAGGTAGATATCGTCGAGGTTCAGCGTGCGCTCGCGGGTCACGCCCACCGGCTCGCTCTCGTCGATCACGATCATGCCGTAGAGCCCCTTCTCGACCTGCTCGTTGGCGCGGACGTGGGGGTGGTACCAGTAGGTGCCGGCGTCGGGGACGACGAAATCGTAGGTGAAGGACTCACCGGGCTCGACCGGCTTCTGGATCCGCGGCGAGCCGTCCATCTGGTCGGAGATGCGCAGGCCGTGCCAGTGCACCGTCGTCTTCTCCGGCAGCTTGTTCTCGAAGTGGACGATCACGCGATCGCCGCGGCGCGCCTTCAGGGTCGGGCCGGGGAAGGTGCCGTTGTAGAGGTACATCTCGACTTCGGGGCCACCCTCGACCGGGGTCCGTTTCTCGGCCTGGGCCACCAGCGTGACCTCGACGATCTGCGGATCCGGGTTGGTGTCCTCGAGCATGCTCGGCGTCAGCAAGGGCGGGTAGGTCTTCTGCGGTGCGGCGGCGTCGGCCTGCTCACCGGCGTCCGAGCCGGCGTTGGCGCTGCCGTCTGCACCGGTCGCGTCCTGGCCCGCCTCGGCGTCGGCGCTCTGCACCACGTCCGCCGTGCTGCCCTGCGTCCCACCGGCATCGGTGCCACACGCGGGCGCGAGCCCGATCATGCCGCCCGCCGTCGCCTTGACCACCACACGCCGCCACCACTTCCGCATTTTCCGCATCCGAGCCTCCAGCCGCCCCACCCATTCGCCCCGGGCCGGCGCGGCGCGGGTTCTAATGGGCAGGGCGGCAAGAGGCAAGGACTTTTCCGGCACGTTTCAAGTGCAGGCGTGCACCGCGAGGCGCGGCTTCAGAGTCTGGCTAGAGCGTGAACGTGGTGCGGAACAGGCCGATATTCCAGCCGCCGCCCGAGCCGGGGTAGCAGTTGGCCTGGGTCCAGACGAACTCGGCGCCATCGGCGTAGAGCGTATCGAAGGCGTCGTAGACGCTCGCGGTCAGCGCGGCGAAGACCGACATCTTCTGATCGGTGCGGTATGTGCACTTCACGGCCGTCTGCCAGGCGCTGTGGTTGTAGCTCGGCAGGTGCCAGCCGTAGGGCGCCGCGGTGAGCAGGCCGGTGCTGCCGTCGGCCGGGCCGGCGCTCCAGGCGAGGCCACGCTGGTAGCTGCTGCCGACCGCGGCCGCCTTCAACGAGCCGGTGGTCTTCCACTGACCGTCGCCGGTCTTGCGCACGACCTGACCGGCGGCCTTCACCGTCGCGGCGATCCAGGCGCGACCGCCCCAATCCTCGACGTAGACGGCGACGCTGTGCTGGCCGGGGGGCAGCTGCAGCTGGAAGGTATCGGAGGGCTGCCAGCTCGCCGCGTTGGGGCCGTGGTAGACGACGCCGTCGATCCAGAGCCACCACGCGTTGTCGGCGTGCATGGTGATCTCGACGTCGACCAGGCAGCCCTCGTCGGCCTGCCCGTCGCAATCGTCGTCGATGCCGTTGCCGCAGATCTCGGTCGCCAGCGGCGAGATCGTCGCGTCGTTGTCGTTGCAGTCGCCACCGACGACCGCGGTCCCGGTCGGCTGCACGCAGGCGAGCACGGGCGTATCGCCCACACCATCACCGTCGGCGTCGACGTAGAAGGTCTGCTGCAGCCAATCGCCGTGGGCGAGGTGGGCCGGCACCGAGGCGGTCGCGACCTCGAGGGTCAGCACGTTGCCGCTGTTGCCGGCGGGGTGGCAGATGGTGGTCTTGTTGGCCTTGGCGAAAGCCGGGGTGGCGAGGCAGGCGCTGAGCAGCAGCGCGGCGCCGATGCGGCTGGCGGACGGGAGCGTCTTCACGGGTGGTCTCCTCGGGTGGTTGCGGGATCGTCATCAACCCGGACGCAGAGGTACCGTCTTTGGCCGCGGTTCGAACCCTGCCCAGATCCCACGTCGAGGCGCTGGTCGCGTCGCCGCCGGGCTCGCCACGCGGCCGCGTTCGCGCTAGCGTCGACGCATGAGCACGGGCGAAATCCACCACCGTTCCTGCAACCTCTGCGAGGCGATGTGCGGGCTGCTGATCGAGCACGACGGCCGCGGCGTACTCGGCATCCGCGGAGATCCGGACGACCCGCTCTCCCGCGGCCACCTCTGCGCCAAGGCCTTCGCGCTGCGCGACGTCTACGAAGATCCCGACCGGCTGCGGCGCCCGCTGCGTCGGCTGCAGAGCGGCGACTTCGGCGAGATCGGCTGGGACGAGGCGCTCGACGAGGCAGCGAGCCGCATCGCCGAAGTCCAGCGCTCCCACGGTCGCGACGCCGTCGCCGTCTACCAAGGCAACCCGAGCGTCCACAACCTCGGCACCATGCTCTTCGCGCCGCAGCTGGTCCGCGCGCTGCGCACCCGCAACCGCTTCTCCGCCAGCTCGGTCGATCAGCTGCCGCACCACTTCGCCGCGTGGTTGCTCTTCGGCCACCAATTCCTGCTGCCGGTCCCCGATATCGACCGCACCGACCACCTCCTGGTCCTCGGCGCCAACCCGCTGGTCAGCAACGGCTCGCTGATGAGCGCGCCCGGCATGCGGACCCGGCTGCGCGCGCTGCGGCAACGCGGCGGCAGCCTCGTCGTGGTCGACCCACGCCGCACCGAGACCGCCGCCGTCGCCGACGCGCACCACTTCATCCGCCCCGGCACCGACGCGCTCCTGCTCGCAGCGCTCTGCCACCGCGTGCTGCACGTGCATCGGCCGGAGCTGCGCCACCTGCGCGGCGTGGTCGACGGCGTCGACGCGCTCGGCGCCGCGCTGCAGCCCTTCGCGCCCGCCGCCGTGGCCGCGCCGACGGGGATCGACGCCGCCGCGATCGAGGCCATGGCCGACGCCTTCGTCGCGGCGCCGCGCTCGGCCTGCTACGGCCGGCTCGGGATCTGCACGGCGGAATTCGGTGGCCTCGCGATGTGGCTGGTCGCGGTGCTGAACCTGCTGACCGGCAACCTCGACCGCGAGGGCGGGATGATGTTCACCTCGCCGGCCGTCGACGTCATGGCGCGGACCAGCCGCGGCGGATTCGGTCGCTGGGCCAGCCGGGTCCGCGGCGCACGCGAATTCGGCGGTGAGCTGCCGGTCGCCGTCCTCGCCGAAGAGATCACCACGCCGGGCGAGGGCCAGGTCCGGGCCCTGATCACCTCGGCCGGCAACCCCGTGCTCAGCACGCCCGGCGGCCAGCACCTCGCCCGCGCCCTGCAGCAGCTCGACTTCATGGTGGCGATCGACATCTACCGCAACGAGACGACGCGCTTCGCCGACCTGATCCTGCCGCCGCGCACCGGGCTGGAGGTGCCGCACTACGACGTCGTCTTCCACAGCCTGGCCGTGCGCAATACCGCCCGCTTCGCCGACCGCCTCTTCGCCGGCGACCCCGGCGGCCGCGACGATTGGCAGATCTACGCCGGCCTGCTCGAGCGCCTCGCCCCGCTGCGTGGTCCCGTCCTCGCCCGCGCCGCCGGCCTCGCCAGCCGTCGCCTCTCGCCGACGCGACAGCTCGACTTCGCCCTGCGCACCGGTCCGTACGGCGGCCTCGGCGGTCGACGCCTGCAGCGCGGCGCGCTCTCGGTCGGCGCGCTGCGGCGGCAGCCCCACGGTGTCGACCTCGGCGCGCTGCGGCCCGGCCAGCTCCCGGCGCGGCTGCAGACCGAGGGTCGCCGCGTCGACCTGCACCCCGAACCGATCGCCGCGGACCTGCAGCGCCTCGCCGCGAGCCTGCGCCCCGCCGCAGCGACCTCCGTCGCTCCGGACGCCGAAGACGACTTCGACCTGCGGCTGATCGGCCGCCGCGGCCTCTCGGACTGCAATTCGTGGCTGCACAACGCCCCCTCGCTGATGAAGGGCCGCGACCGCTGCGTGCTCCTGCTGCACCCCGACGACGCAGCGCAACGGGCCATCACCGACGGCGCCGAGGTCACCATCCGCTCGCGCGTCGGCGAGGTCCGGGCGCCGGTGCGGCTCTCGCGTGAGGTGATGCCCGGCGTCGTCTCGCTGCCGCACGGCTTCGGCCATGGCGTGCAGGGCGCGTCGTTGCGGGTCGCGGAGGCGCATGCCGGGGTCTCGATCAACGACCTCACCGATCCGAGCGCGATCGACGCGCTGACCGGGAACGCGGTCTTCTCGGGGGTTCCGGTGCAGGTTCGCGCGACCGCCACGGCGAGCGCTGCGAGCGCACCAGGCTGAGCCGCCCGGCCACCTCATGAGGGGGCTCCTCACGGCTGGGCCAGACGACACTTGCCGCTGCCGCTGGGCGCAACGTACGCTGCCAGCGCGGCAAGGGGCGCCGGGCTTCGACCGCGAGGAGTGCTGAGTGCCAGTCATCTCGATGTTCTACGGTATCATCGTGCAGATGTTCGTGATGGACACCGACCGCCATCATCTCCCGCATATCCACGTGCGATATGGCGAGTACAAGGCGTCCGTCGCGATCGCGACAGGTGAACTCCTGGCGGGGACGCTGCCGAACAAGCAGGTCCGCTTGGTCCAAGCTTGGATCGAGATCCACCGGGAAGAACTCGACGCTGACTGGCTTCTCGCCGCATCCGGCACCCAGCCCTACAAGATCGAGCCGCTCCGATGAGCCAGACGGAGCCGCTCATGACGACCGCGTCGGCCGTGCCCGCACCTGATGTGGAACACGTTCGCGTCCTGGATGACCACCAACTCCTCGTATCGCTCACCGACGGACGGACGGGCACCCTCGACCTCACTTGGCTGCTTGGAGCGCCCGCCTACTCCGCTCTCAACGACCCCGCCTATGTGCGTCGAGCGCGGGTCGAGTGGGGTACCGTGACGTGGCCCAACGGCGAAGACCTGTCGCCGGAGTCCATCTCCCTGCGGCTTCAGCCCGCCGAAGGGGGCGTTGGAGTGCCAAGCGCTTTGAGCAGCAGCCCCTCGACGGATCGTCGAAGCGGAGCGTGACCTAGCGCCGTGCAAATCGGCTCGACGCGGCGCTACACATCGAGCGCGCCGGGCGGCGGTGGGTGCGGATGCGCCTCGGGTTGAACGTACCGTATTCGGCGTTTCGGTTGCGGCGCGGGGAGATGGAGCGCCTGAGCGCGGCGTTGCGTGCGAGCTTCGCGGGGGTGGAGACGGTGTAGCGTGGCGTGGGGCGGCACCGTTTGGTGTTTTTGTGCTGGCGAAGGTTCCGGAGGGGCTCGTTTTTGAGAAAGTATAAAGGATAAGCACCTGGAACCAGAAACTCCACGGATATACTCGTACTCCTTGTGGACCGTGCCATCTGCGCCGAACTTGCTGGGATGCTTGCGACCCAGGACCTGCACGGGCTTCTCGTCGACGCACAACACCGTCGCGCCTGGCGGTGGTTGCAGGTACAGCTCGCAGATGCGCTCGGCCTTGGCAGCGAAGTCTGGGTCCTTGCTGGTCAACCAGTAGCGAACCCGGTGCGGCCGCAAGTTCTCGTAGCGCAAGATGCGGCCGATCTCGCTGACCGACAGCAACACGCCGGTTGCCACCGCAAGCGCGGCTCGCAGCGACAGGCGCGTCCACACGTCGCGGAACGCCGCCTTGCCTTTGACCTTGCCGTCTTTGCCGACTTCGTCGGGGCGCTCACACGCCAACGCGATGAGCTCGCAGCGAACCGACAGCGCCACTGTCGACGGCCGGCCCGAACGGGCGCGGTCCTCGAGGGCATCGATGTTCGGGGCGGTGCGCCAGCGCGCCTTCCACGTCCGCACAGTTCGCGAAGTGCAGCTCAATCGCCGCGCAATGGACTCGGCGTCCTCGCCATCGGCAGCGGCGAGCACGATGCGCGCGCGCTGCACGAGCCGGTGCGGAGACGCGGTACTGGCAGCCAGGGCCTGCAGCGCGCTGCGAAGTTCGTCGGTCATCGGGAGGGGGCGTGAGTGCGGGCCGGGTGTCGTCATGCGTGCAGGATCGCCGACCTGCAAGGTCTCGTCGATCCCGGAAGGAACTTGCGGCCTGCGGTACTAGGCACGGTCGATTCTGCCCCAGTGAATGCCGTCTCCTGACGCAGCCGAACGAAGCCTCGACGCGCTGCATGCCGCTGCTCGCGTGGCGCTTTGGCATCCCCAACCAGCGAGTTGTCGCTCGGGTTCTGCACCGCGGTCATCAACAGTGAGGGCAGCACCGCGTAGTGCTGTGTCGCGGCGTCGTTTCCCGCGAGCAGCCGGTTGTCGCTGCAGACTGCCACCGCTCGCGGCGCGCTCTCGCTGAGGTTGATGTCGAGTGGAATCGTCGCGCCGCTGCAACACGGCTGCAGATCCGTCCAGTGGTCTTTGGCGTAGCTGCTCGCCCTGCCCAACGGACGGTTGGGCAAGCACTTCCGCGCGGTCGCAACTTGAGGGACGGGAGTGCCTGGACACGATTGGCCTCGCTCGGTCCTGTCGGCACGTTCGCGCGACCCAAATGCTACGGCCGTGCCTTTGCAATGGCGTGCTTGGCCGGGTGGAAATGCAGCTCCCACGCCAACGGGCTACAGCTGACTTGCCGAAAGGCTCTTGACAAGCTTCAGCCCTAGTCCCACAGTCAGTAGAACCTTCAACCAAGGAGCGCACCATGGGCCTACACCTTGCGATGTTTCACGGCACGGGGAGCATTACCGTCGACGTGGACATGGTTCCTGTTATCGATCAAGTAATCCCAGTCGCCTCAACACAGTTCCAGTTGCCACGCTCATTCGCGCTCGTAGGTGCAGGCGCGCGAACTGATGACGTCCCGAATACCTTTCCGTCAGTGATGGTCCCGGGATTCGTCGAACTCCCGACTGTTGGAGTCACGCCGGTGTCCGATGTCACTGACGACGTGAAGACGATGGACCTGTCGTTGAGCCCGATTGATCTTGCCGTAGGCGAGCCCATTGGGGCAACTTTGGCAGTCTCAACGGGGACACCCGAGGTCAGTCTTGGACTGTTTCTGAGCGATCGGCTGGAGCCCGCGCCTTCCGGCCCTGCATCATGGGTGCGCTACGGTGTGACCAGCGGGGCGCTGGCAGCAGATTCGACTAGATGGCAAGCGGCAACACTTACTCCAATTTTTCGCTTGGCGGCGGGAAAGTACAGGATCTTGGGAATTCGCTTCTACCACAACAACGTGGTCGCCGGCAGACTGATTCTCGCAGACAGCGTTCTACGGCCTGGAGCCTTGGCTGTTTCGGGCCAGTCGCTGGATGCACTTCCGGCAACGCTGCCTGCCATCGACACGACCGGCATCTTGGGAACCTTTGATGCAGTGGCATTGCCTCTTGTCGAACTGTACGTGCCGACAGCGGCGTCCGGAACCGTTGGATTCATGGACCTGATGCTTCAGCGAGTTCGATAGTCTGTCAGTGGACACACTGGAGGTATGTCGTGAAGTCAACCAAACTTCGAACGATTGATGTCGGAGCTTCGCCGGTGCAATTGTGTTTTGACAGCCCAAGGCGCATCTCAATTCTGTTTTCTCCAGACAGCGATCCAAGTGTGGTTGTTCGCATCGATCGCTCTGACGCCGTTAGTGCGTCGAGTGGACTTACGCTCTCGCAGGCGACAGGGCCGATTCGCATCGCTCGAGAGCATGACGGTGAGGCTTCTACCTGGTCATGGTGGGCTGTTGCCACGAGCAGCACGGCATCTATTGCCGTCATGGAAGTCAACGATTCCTCCGCCTAGTTCGGTTTGGATTGTATTTTGAGCCTGTGCTTTCTGTTGTCCAACGCATTGTTGCGAGATATTTGACGTAGGGTCTGGCTCGCTGGTACGGCGTCTGCAAAGAAGTCTTGTAGCCGCGGTTGGATTTGCCTCAGCATCGCAAGTGGAGCGCCTCATGGACAGTCCCTCGCAAGTTCGCGGTCGCGTGGTCGACAACGTGGGTAAGCCCATGGCTGGCGTTAGCGCCAAGCTGATGGCCCCTCGCTGGCGGGGCGCACATCTCACTGCTGTCAGCGACGCAGAAGGTGTGCTTGCGTTTGTTCTTCCGCCTGGACGGCGCTTCGCCACGGAACGGTTTACTGTCGAGGCGAACGGTGCGGTAGTCGAAGCGTCTCGTGGCGGTACCTTCTTGCTGCAGCTCGACACTGCTGCGCGAGGTGGCGGGGCGCAGGAGAGCACTGGGGGCAGTGCGGCCACTCGCGTCCATGCTCCTTGCTGCACAGGACCGGCCCTTGAGCGCTCGGCGGTTCCGACTCATTTTGATGCGAGTATTCGTGAACTAGGTATGGAGGCTGGCCAGAATCTACTCCTGCGCTGGCGAGTCCTATCTGAACGGCTTGCTCAGCTGCGGTCCAACCGGAGCAATCCGGAGCGGGCTGTGTTTATCGATGTCCTTGGTGGAATCGCACGAGACCGTAGTGATCCTCTTCGGTACGTTGTTCGATTTTGGCTCGCGGATGAGTATGCAATTGAGGGAGATACCCAAACAGCGCTCCAGTGGCTGGCGGAGCTTGAAGCGATGTCCGCCGATGAGTCGTGGTATTCTTCGTCAGAATTTCAGCCCGCGATTCTACGTTGCCGATCGCGGATTCTATTTCAAGCGGGCAGAGATGACGCAGCTATTGACGTACTTCGGAAGCTTGCGGCTATTTCGACGAGTGAAGAAGGCAAACTTGGGGCTTGGCTTCAGATCGGCGGTGCTCTGCTAGTGAAGGGAGACCCCGCGAGTGCGGAGTCTGCCTTGCGGAATTGTAGACCTGTCACATCCGCAAATGAACTCCGTGAGGTCAGTATTGCAACGGTGGCGAGATACCAAGCTGCAACTCTGCTTCGTACACTTAGTGGTTCCCAGCGCTGGCGTGCAGAAACGCTTCAAGAAATGGTTGACCGTATTCACGATGCGCTCGCTGCGGGCACCGAAGATGCGTTGTTGTCTGTAGCCGCACCGGTAGCGCTTGCAACGGGCATGAGTGCTGGCTGTGGGGCTCTTCTAGAACCACCAACCGTCATCCGCGAGATTCTTTCGCTCGGTTCAACTTCGCAGTGCCGGCTGCAGGAGGTTTCCAAGACTGCGGACGGAACAAAGGTGTATTTCTCGTTGACTGGATTCAGTGGAGGACCTCAGCTTCAGCCATTTGGAATCCAGCTCTCGTTTGATCGGATTTTGGGATGGCATTGGTCAGGGGCTATCGGCCTATTTCTCGCCCTGGATCAGGGGCAACGTGTGGTTGATCAGGAAGAAACTTGGGGCCGCGTTTCTGTACGTGGAATTCTCGCAAACAGCATGACACTATCGGCTCCATGGCCGTCGGGACTATCTTTCAAGGCGGGGGGGGTCACAGCGGTTTCCAGTTGGGCAAAATCGGTGCTCAAGTTTGTTTCGAATTTCACGTTGTTGGGCTGGATTGTGCAGAAGTTTCTTGAGGACCCGTTGTGCAAAGATTCAATCTTACCCGGTGGCTTCTACTATAATTCCGGCCTCCACCAAGGAGAGGAGTCGTTTGCGATAGACTTTATCCGGATTTCGTCCAAACATTCATCTGGCGGATTCTTTGACAGCGTCGTTTTTAGCAATGCGTCGTCGGGAACGCCTGTTCTTGCTGTGAATGATGGATTTGTGACGATGGGGGAGTTTGGGACTGAGAGTGGGTGCTTCTCATGCCAGGATAATCATGTCCGGATTCGACATTTCGATGAAACGCCGTCGTTCACAATCTTCGAGAGGATCGTTGCTAGTCTTGGCGCAGCGGTTGGAAATTTTGGCTCCAATAGGATATTTCGATACGAGAGCCTGTACCGCCATTTACATGGACAGTTCGGTAGCGGAGGCATCGCAGTTCCTTTGGTCTCGCCGTTTCAGTTCGTGAGTCGAGGTGCCGTGATTGGCCACATGAATGATACGGGTACATCGGTGGGAGCCCACTTGCACTTTGCAGTGATTGATCGGCTAACCAATGGGGCGGAGCTGCCTAGTCCTATGGATGGGCAAACGCTATTGCCGGCAGAGGAGGGCAAATGCATCATCTCCGCAAATGCCTAGTAGAGTCTTACCGTAACGACGGACAGCGGCGCTGTTACCGGCTGGGGCTTCGTGCAGTTGCAGTATGCATCGTGTGGGGCTCTTCCGCCTGTACGGATGCGGGATTTGCGGGCCCCCGCCTTGGGGCAGAGTGTGGGAATTGGCAGGCGGACCTTGGCACGTCCTTCGGCGTGCCCGATCGCCACACTCTTGGCGATCTCCCCTCTTGCGAATACCGGGACTCCTTCAGCGAAGGCGGGTCAGTGTGTGTCACGGTGAATCAGACCGACACAAACGAGTTTGCTCTCACATTCACCCTCAAGGACGCGCAGGAAATACCGGTTACTATTCGGATGCATTGTCCAATCGGGACTGAGGGAGGGGCCTGTGACTCAACCGGAACAGGAATGTCAGTCGACATTGCTGCTGACGATGGGCGCAAGTGGAGACTTGAGGCTGATGCAACCTTTGACGGCCCCAGCACGGGATTTGAGGTTGGGCGCAGCTGGAGTAGTATCGACGCCGAGGGCGTTGCAACTAGGGAATGCGGGGACGTCCTGCGTCTATTGTGGCCGTTGGCAGATCAGTAGCTGACCTGTGCCTTCCGTGCCACCCGAAATGGCCCGCCATTGCAGCGCTAGCAGGATGCTGAAAAAGGCGCGACCAGCGATCGACGCCCAGAGCTGATCATGCCAAAATCTCATCGTGTTGCAGGAGGCAGTGCGATGAGAGGACAGAATCGAGGCCAGCTCACCATGTTGGCCGCAGTCACCGTCGAGAGCTTCGTGCCTGCGGAGCACCCGATCCGCCCCATCAAGGCCATCGCCGACCGCTGCCTCGCCAACATGGATGCCGAGTTGTCGGCGATGTACGCGACGGTCGGCCGACCGTCGATCCCTCCCGAGCGGTTGCTCAAGGGCCAGATGCTCATCGCGCTGTTCTCGCTGCGCGGCGAGCGCCAACTCTGCGAGCAACTCGGCTACAACATGATGTTCCGTTGGTTCCTCGACATGGAAGTGACCGACGAACCCTTCGCCCCCACGGTCTTCAGCAAGAACCGTGACCGGCTGCTCGAGCACGACGTCGCTGCGGTCTTCTTCTCCGAGGTGGTCAGCTTCGCGGGGCAACGGCAGTTGCTCAGCCGCGACCACTTCACCGTCGATGGCACGCTGATCGAGGCCTGGGCGAGCCACAAGAGTCTTCGTCGTCACGATGGCAGCGACGACGACCAGCCACCGCCAGACGACCCGGGCAACCCGACGGTGGACTTCCGCGGCGAGCGTCGCAGCAACGACACCCACGTCTCCAAGACCGACCCGGACGCGCTGCTGGCTCGCAAGGGCAATGGCAAGGAGGCGCGGCTGAGCTACGCGGCGTTCGCGCCGATGGAGAACAGCAACGGGCTGCTGCTCGACCTGATGGTGAGTCGCACCGACGGCTACCACGAGCGCAGCGCTGCGCTGGAGCAGCTTGCCAAGGTGGCGCGGCACGCACGGCGCCGGCCCACTGTCGCTGGCGACAAGGGCTACGACACCCGGGGCTTCGTGCAGGGCTGTCGAGCGCACGGCATCACGCCGCATGTGGCGCAGGCGGTGAGGCGCAGCGGGGGCTCGGCGATCGACCGGCGGACCACTCGCCACGCCGGCTACGCGGTGAGTCAGCGCGTGCGCAAGCGCGTCGAGGAGATCTTCGGCTGGCTCAAGACGGTCGGTGGCTTCCGCAGGACAAGGTACAAGGGGCGAGCGCGGACGCAGCTCGCCGCGACGCTGGCGGGAGTGGCGTACAACCTGGTTCGACTCTCACGGCTGGTGCCCTCCGGCGCGTGAGGCTTGCTCCAGGCCCGGAAATCCGGGCTTGGAGCAGGGATTCCGGGCTCTCCGGCGGGAGAGCCGAGGCCACGAAGGGTGACCGAGTGGCGGCGGCAGGGGCGAGCTCTAGAGCGGCACAGCCCCAATTCGCAATCGCTGTGACGTTGTTCAGCAGCCTGCTAGATGGCGACGTCGCGTGAGGGAGAGTGCAGCGAAACTGACAGCGCCGATCGATGACGTAGAGCCCAATCATCGGCATTCCCGAGGGTATCCCGCGTGCGCCGCCCAAGAGGCGGCTATCTCGGGTGGTAGGTCCTGCATCGCCTGACCGATGGCGATGTCGAGCAACTCGACGGTACGCGCCCGCCACGTTCGTAGCCGCGCCTTGAGCCAGCCCCAGAACATCTCGATCGGGTTGTACTCGGGCGAGTACGGTGGGGTGAACCTGGCCTTGATGCCGTGCTCGTGCAGCAACGCAGCGATGCGCTTGGCGCGGTGCGCACCGAGGTTGTCCATCACCACGGTCATGCCGGGCTCGAGCTTGGGCAGCAGAACGTCACGCAAGAACGACTCGAACACGTCGGTCGACGTGCCCGCTTCGATCGCCATCATCGCCGTCACGCCTGTTGTCGTCATCGCCCCGAGCAGCGTGGTCACGCAGCCGCGATTGCGTGGGACCTGGTCGGTGACGCGCTCGCCGCGGGGCGCTCGCGCGCGGGTCCGGGTCATTGCAGTGGTGACCCCGGACTCATCGAGAAACACCAGCTTGGACGTGTCTACACCTTGCTGCCAGCGCTCGAAGCTCCGTTGGAGGCCTTCGATCCGCGGGATGTCGCGTTCGAGCGCGCGGAGGGCTTTTTTTTGAGGGAGAAACCCAACTTGCGAACCGCGTTCACGGTCGTTGTGCGGCCGATCTCCATGCCGGAGGCACCGGACCACGCCGCCGCGAGCTCCTCGTAGGTGAGGTCGGGCTCCTGCAGCAGAATCTGGCGCAACAACTCCAGGTTCTCCGGCGTGGTGAAGACCGGCTTGTTGCCGTTGTTGCTGAACAGCGGTTCCAGCCCACCAGTGTCGCGTCTGCGCCACATCCAGCGCTTGACCGTGGCGACGCCGATGCCGAAGCGCTCGGCCAGTTGAACGTAGCTGCCCTCGCCGTTGTCGTAGGCGTCGACAACTCGCTTGCGCAGGTCTTGGGACAGGGCTCCGGGCATCGCTCACCTCCAGTTCAGGAGGCCAGCAGATCGCGTTGTGATCTCGCCGTCAACTGGCGCTTCCAGTGTCCGCGGCTGGCGGGATCGACTTCAGTCGACGCCGCTGTGACGTGCTGACGTGCCCCCCAAGTTCGATCCGAGCGTAGTGGAGGTCCTCCCTACGTTGCCTGATCAACGACAATTACTCTTGCCGGTTGAGCGACAACTACTCCTGCCGGTAGTTCGGCGCCGTACCGACGGCTCGGGTGAAGATGGACCCAACGGAGGGCTCCATGGTCACCGACGAGCAGGTCAGGTTGTTGAGGAGATTGAGGATGGACGGCAAGACACAGGAGCAGGCAGCCGCGCGCGCCGGGATGAGCGTACGCAGCGCGCGCAGCTGGGAGCGTGCGGGAGCGCTTCCGTCGCAGGTCCGAACTTCGCGGACGTGGCGGACGCGCCCAGACCCATTCGCGGAGGTTTGGGACGACCGCGTGGTACCGCTGCTGCAAAGCGACCGTCGTGGGAAGTTGCAGGCCAAGACGGTGCTCGAAGTGCTGGCGGAGGAGTTCCCCGATCAATTCGGCGAAGGCCAACTGCGGACGCTGCAACGGCGCATCCGCGATTGGCGGGCGCTCCATGGCGGCGACAAGGAGGTCTTCTTCGAGCAGGACCACCATCCCGGGCAGCAGGCGTCGGTTGATTTCAGCCACTGCGACGAGCTCAACGTCACCATCGGCGGCGAGCCGTTGCGTCACCTGCTGTTCCAGTTTCGACTTGCGTTCTCAGGCTGGGTTTGGGTGATGTTGGCGTTCGGCGAGACGTTCGAGGCGCTGATCAGCGGTATCCAGGGCGCGCTGTGGGCGCTCGGCGGACGACCGGTAGGTTTGGTGAGCGACAACCTCTCGGCGGCGACTCACGAGCTTCGGCGCGGCGGCGGGCGGGCGCTCAACGCTCGATTCGCCGACTTTCTCGGGCACTTGGGGTGTGAACTCAGGCGCATCCGACCCGGTAAGTCCAACGAGAACGGCATCGTCGAGAAAGGCCACGACCTCGCCAAGAAAGCCGTAGAGCAGGCGCTCATCGTCCGTGGCAGCCGCGACTTCGCCAACCAGGCGCAGTACGAGTCGTTCGTTCGCCAAACGCTCGACCGCAAGCTCAACGCGCCGCGGCAGACGCTGTTCGAACAAGAGCGACCGCATCTGCTCGCGCTGCCGGCCTCGCCGTACCCGACCTACACCCGGTTCTCGGCCACGGTACGCAAGTGGAGCACGATTCGCGTCGGCGGCCGAGGGTATTCGGTCCCGTCGCGACTCATCGGCCACACGGTGCAGGCGAGGCAATACGCGAATCACATTGAGGTCTACTACAACGACCGGCTTGTGGAGTCGTTCCCACGCATCCGCGGCGAGCAGACCACGCGCATCGACTACCGGCACATCATCGGCTCGTTGGTGCGAAAGCCCGGCGCATTCGCGAACTACCGCTTCCGGCAAGAGCTGTTCCCGACGCTGACATTCCGGCTGGCTTACGACGCGTTACGCGGCTGGCGCGGCGAGCGGGCCGATGTCGAGTACGTCCGCATCCTGCACTTGGCGGCGATGAACACCGAGGCAGGGGTCGACAGGGCACTGGCGTCGCTGCTCGCGATCGGCGAGCGCTTCGACTACGCGGCGGTGCAAGCAGCGGTCGCGCCGCCGACAGCGACGGTGCCGCAGTTGAGCATCGGAACGCCGGACCTGATCCCGTACGACCGGATGATTGAGGGTGGCCGATGAATGGAAACGCACAACAGGCCGGGATCGAGGCTCGGATACGGCAGCTGCTGCGGCAGTTCAAGCTGCCGACGATGGCCGAGCTGCTGGTCGACAAGATGCAGCAGACGGGTCACGACGAGGCGTTGCAGGTCATCGGCGAGGTGCTCGAGGCCGAGAACGATGACCGCCGGCAGCGCCGCGTCGCGCGTCTGCGTCATGCCTCGAAGCTTCCAGCAGCAAAGACCTTCGACAACTTCGATACCAAACGACTTCCCGTCGACTTGCAGCGACGCATCCGCGAGCTACGCAACGGCGATTTCCTCGAGCAGGCGCGGAACGTTTTGGCGTTCGGACTGCCCGGCACCGGCAAGAGCCACTTCGCCGTCGCCCTGGGGCAAGAACTGACCGACAAGGGCTTCGCCGTGCTATTCACGCCGACCTTCCGGCTGGTGCAGGAACTGCTGGTTGCGCGACGCGACTTCGAACTGCCGCGCGCGCTGCGGAAACTCGACCGTTTCGACCTGCTGATCTTGGACGATATCGGCTATGTGCAGCAGAGCGAGGAAGAAATCGAAGTGCTGTTCACGCTGTTGGCGGAGCGCTACGAGCGCCGGTCGCTCCTGATCACGAGCAACCTGGTGTTTAGCGAATGGGACAAGATCTTCCGCAACAAGCTCACCACGCTCGCGGCGGTGGATCGGCTGGTGCACCACAGCAGCATCTTGGAATTCGCGGTGCCGAGCTACCGAAGCCCGAAAAGCGGGGCGCCGGCCTGCTGAGCCTTGGGTGGGCTCAGCAAGTCGACGCCCAGCGGTGGCGACCGTTGGAGAGGGGGGAGAAACGTGGTGCGTTCGACCGGCAAAAATAGTTGTCGCGGACCGGCAGAAATAGTTGACGTCGATCACGGTACATCTGCGCTCGGTCCATGACGGCCTGCAAGTGCGCCGCGTCCATGCCGAGAAACTGCGGGGCCACCGGGATGACGTCGAGCGTCAGACCTTCGAACAGAAATCGGCAGATTGGTGCGTCGTCGCGGACGTCGTTGGTGAAGCCGAGTCGGCGCAACGTCACCTCAGTGCGAGTCCAAGCTGCGAATGTGTGGGCAGCGACGACGAGGTCGATATCCTCGGTGGCGCGGGCCCGGGCCCGCCCTTCTGGACCGAGGTAGAGCGGGATCACGATGCCGCCGATGAAGACGACGTCGAGTCCGGCCTGCCGCAGAGTGGCCGCGATCTGCGCGAGATCGCCGATCACAGGCACGCGATCGGCCCCGCCCCTCGAAGATCCCGCCGTCATTCCGCCCAGGTCGCGGGTCCCGCGACGGGAGCTTCGATGGCTTCTGCGAGCAACTCGGACGCGATCTTGCCGCCACGCCGACCACCGACCCGCAGCTCGTCGAACAACGCGAGCTGGCCGTAGAGCGCCACCAAGGGTTCCGACGTCGCCGCCGCGATGCGGCCGACACACGAATGCAGCGGCAACAAGCCGGTCCCGAAGGCCGGACCACGTGGGTCGGGCCAGACCCAGCGGCCGGCGCTGTCGTCACTGAGGCTGCGCAGCCTCGTTGCCAGCAATGGGTGCGTCGAAGCGGTCGGCCATCCAGTCGTCGCCGGCAGGGACACAGGCGGGAAGGCGTATCGGGCGCCGTGGAGCACGAAGTCGCGCAAGGCTCTCGCGTGAACCGCCTGTCGGTCGCGATTGAACAGCCCTGCGTCCGTGGACCGGCGAAAGCTCTCGAAGACCTGCGACGCAGACAAGCCGAGCTCACCCGCAAGTTCGCCGTAGCTCCAGGAATCCGTGACGCGTCGCCGAGCGTACAGCAGCACGATCAGGTCATGCGGGCGCATCGTCGGGTGCTGGACCATGTTGTGGCTCGACCTCCATTCTAGATTCTAGAATAAGGAATTGCGCCTACGAGTCAACCGCAGTGAATGCGTCCTCTTTGTCGAAGTGGTACTCGCCGACGCAGCCGCCGCTGGGTACACCCGGCATGGGGGACGAGCGCCGCGCTCACCCGCCGAACAACCGCCCCAGCCCCCAGCCGACCGCGGCGAGGAAGCCGCCGATCAGCGCCACGTGCACCACCACGCTCGCCAGCAACGTCAGCCCGAACGAGAGCCGCTCGCCGACCGACGCTGGCCCCGGCGCGACGTCCAGCCCCATCTCGTGGCGCACCTCGCCGACGGTGCGGTCGAGCAGGGCCTCGTCCCAATCGCTGTGGTAGAGCGTGCGGCCGCGCCGGCCACGGACCCAGCCGCGCAGCAGCTGTCCCGGCCAGCGCAGGCCGAAGAGCATGCCCTGGAAGTTGATGCCCCAGGCGAAGGTATAGCTACCGCAGCCACCGCCGAGCTCGAAGGCCGAGATCTCGCCCTCTCCGGCGAGGTCGGTGTCGAAGCCGCCGATGACGTGGTGCAGGTCGTGGAAGCGGATCGCCGCGACGCGTCCCGCCGTGTTGCGGATCGGGATCGGAAGCGGCCCGATTTTGATGATCTCCCACTTCTTGCTGTAGCCGCCGTCACCGCCGAAGCCGTTGGCCTCGAAGTAGCGGTCGCGGGCCTGGCGGAGCGTCTCCGCCGGATCGTAGGTCAGCGTCGCCATGCCGCGTAGACCTCCGGCCGCCGGTCACGGAGGAAGCTCGTCTTCTCGCGCACCAGAGCGACCTGCTGCGGATCTACCGCCCCGAGCACCAGCGTCTCGCCGCTCGACGCGGTCGCCAGCGGCTCGCCGAAGGGCCCGTAGAGCGCCGAATCGCCGCGATACCGCAGCCCGCCGCCCTCGCCGACCCGGTTGACACCGAGCACGTAGGCCTGCGTCTCGATGGCGCGCGCCCGCAGCAACGTCGCCCAATGCTCCCACCGCGCCTCGGGCCAGTTGGCGATGACGCAGAAGAGGTCGGTCGCGTCGGCGCGGGCGCGAAAGAGCTCGACGAAACGCAGGTCGTAGCAGACCAGCACGGTGACGCGGACGCCCTCGATGGTCAGCGTCGGCAGCGCGGTGCCGCCGTCGTAATGCTCGTGCTCGCCGCCGAAGGTGAAGGGGTGAATCTTGTGGTAGCGCAACGCCTCACTGCCGTCGGGGCTCCATACCACCGCGGCGTTGCGCGGCCGGCTGCCGGCGGGGGCGTCGGCGCCGACGGGCTCGACCAGGCCGGCGAGCAACCAGACGCCGTGGCTGCGGGCGAGCTCGGCGCAAGCGGCGGCGATGGCGTCGTGGTGGACGCCGAGGGCGCCTGCGCGCATCGAGAAGCCGGTGGCGAACATCTCGGGCAGCACGCAGAGCCGCGCCCCGGCGGCGGCCGCGCGGGAGATGGCCGGCGCGACGTGGGCCAGCGTGGCGGCCGGGTCTTCCCAGTGGATATCGGTCTGGATGCCGGCGACGGCGAGCGGGTGGGGCGCGTTCATCGGGCGATCCGCAGCAGCCGCTCGGCGGCCGCGTCCAGGGTCGGTTGGGTCTTGCAGAAGGCGAAGCGCACCAGCCGCCGGCCCTCGTCGGGGTCTTCGCTGTAGAAGACCGAGGGCGGGATCGCCGCCACGCCGTGCTCTGTGGTCAGCCAACGGCAGAAGTCGCGGTCGTCGCCGTCGAAGAGCGGCGTGAAGTCGGCGACGACGAAATACGTGCCGTCCGGGATGCCGACCCGGAAGCCGGCTTGCTGCAGCACCTCGACCAGGAAGTCGCGCTTGCTGCGATACATCGCCGAGAGCTCGGCGTAGAAGTCGGCCGGCAGCTCGGCGAGGGCGTGGGCGATGCCGAGCTGCAGCGGCGTCGCCGAGCAGAAGGTGAGGAATTGGTGCGCCGCCTGCACCGCCGCGCAGAGCGCCGCCGGACCGTAGGCCCAGCCGATCTTCCAGCCGGTGTAGCTGAACGATTTGCCGGCCGAAGAGAGCACCAGCGTCCGCTCCGCCATCCCCGGCAGCTCGGCCATCGTGACGTGCGGGACGTCGTAGACCAGGTGCTCGTAGACCTCGTCGGTGACGACGATGAGGTCGTGCTCGACGGCGATCGCCGCGAGGTCGCTCAGCTCTCGCCGCGAAAAGACCTTGCCGCTCGGGTTGTGCGGCGTGTTGATCAGCAGCATCCGCGTCTTCGGCGTGATGGCGGCCCGCACGGCGTCGAGATCCACCGCGAGCTCCGGGAAGCGCAGCGTGATCGGCCGCAGCGTCGCCCCCGCCGCCGCGCAGACCACCGGGTAGGCGTCGTAGAAGGGCTCGAAGGTGATCACCTCGTCGCCGGGCTCGAGGACGCCGAGCGCCATCGCCATCAGCGCCTCGGTGCAGCCCGAGGTCACGACCACCTGCGTCGTCGGGTCGAGCGCGATGCCGCGGTGGGCGCCGACGTGCGCCGCGATCGCCGCCGCCAGCTCGGGGCGACCGGCGCTGCGCGCGTATTGGTTCGCCCCACCACGCAGCGCCGCGATCGCCGCCTCACGGATCGAATCGGGGCCCTCGAAGTCGGGGAAGCCCTGCGAGAGGTTGATCGCGCCGTGGGCGGTGGCGAGCGCCGTCATCTCGCTGAAGATCGAGGTCCCGAAGGGGCGCAGTCGGCTGGCGGTGGCGAGGGTCGGCATGGGCACGTCCTATCGCTCCGAAGGGTGCGGAGGTGTGCGCGAAGGTGCCCGAGCGAGCTGGGACTGGCAATTGCCGCCGCCGCTGACTGAAAGTTGATTTCAAAACTGTTGACATTGACTTTCAACATCATTAGACAGCGTGGCGAAACGGGTGGGCGGCACCTCGGAGGGATCGATGGGTACGACGACGACGCGATGGACCAGCACGGCGCTGCTGCTGGCGCTGGCACTTTCCGGACCGACCGGCTGCGGCAGCGAAGCAGGCGACGACGCTGCAGCGGTCGAAGCGGCGATGGACAGCGCGACCCGGACCTACGTCGCGATCGCCGCGGCGGCCTTCACCGATACCCAGCGCGACGCCGCCGCCCTGCAGGCGGCCTGCGAGACCTTCGTCGCCGCGCCGACCGCAGGGAACCTCGCGGCCGCCCGCGCGGCCTGGAAGATGGCCCGCGAGAGCTACCTGCAGACCGAGGTCTTTCGCTTCTACGACGGCCCGATCGAGTTGGTCGAAGGCTGGCTCAACGCCTGGCCGCTCGACGAGGCCTATGTCGACTACGTCGACGGCAACCCCACCGCCGGCCTGATCAACGACACGTCGACGCCGATCACCGCGGCGAAGCTGGCCGAGCTCAACGCCTTCGGCGGCGACGCCAATATCGCCACCGGCTACCACGCCATCGAATTCCTGCTCTGGGGCCAAGACCACAGCGCGACCGGCCCCGGCGACAGGCCGCACACCGACTACCTGACCAGCGGCGGTACCGCGGCGCACCAGGACCGCCGCGGCAGCTACCTGACGGTGACGGCGAAGCTGCTCGCCTCGCACCTGCAGCAGGCGCAGGTCGGCTACGACGCCGACGCCGATTCGTGGGCGGCCGAATGGCTGACGGCGCCGGCGAAGAAGCGCCTGCGCGACGCGCTGACCGGGATGTTCCTGCTCGCCGGCTTCGAGACCGGCGGCGAGCGCCTGCAGGCCGCCTACGACTCCGGCGACCAGGAGGACGAGCACTCCTGCTTCTCCGACAATACCCACCGCGACATGGTCCAGGACGTGCGGGGGATTCGGAACGTCTGGGTCGGCAGCTACCTGCGCACCGACGGGACGACGGTGCAGGGCGACGGCATCCGCGTCGCCGTGCAGGCGCAGAGCCCGACGCTCGCCGCGCGGCTCGACGCCGAGATCGACGCTGCGCTGGCCGCGACCGAGGCGCTGCAGCCGCCCTTCGACCGCGAGATCGCCAAGGACAACCCCGCCGGCCGCGCCCGCGTCAAGGCGGCGATCGACGCGTTGCAGAAGGTCGAGGCGACGATCGCCGAGGTCTTCGGCACGTTCGGGCTCGACATCCCGCAGCCGGAGTAGCCGCCATGGCCACGACACGCACCGCGGGCCCGCGCCGCGCTCGCCCCAGCACCCTCGCCTACGCGCTCTGCGTCGCGGCGCTGCTGCCGACCGCGGGCTGCGGCAGCGACGAGGCCGCGACCACCGCGAGCGCGTTGGAAGCGGGCGAGACCCGGCCCGGCGGCGACGCGACCAACCTGCTGCTCGGTGGCAGCAACGCCTTCTCGTTGCCGGTTCCGACCGCCGACGCCGAGGAAGAAGCGCTCTTTCACGCCGGGCGCAGCTTCTTCCGCCAGCCCTGGGTCACCGCACCTGCGAGCACGGGCCTGCGCGACGGCCTCGGGCCGCTCTTTCAGGCCAATACCTGCGCCGGCTGCCACGCCAAGGACGGTCGTGGCCGCCCGCCGCTCTCGCCGGACGAGCCGGTCATCGGCCTGCTGCTGCGGCTCTCCTCACTCGGCCCGGATGGCGCGCTCGGCGACGACCCGACCTACGGCGGGCAGATCCAACCCCACGGCATCCCCGGCGTGCCGGCCGAGGCCTCGCTGACCGTAGCCCTGGCCGACGAGAGCGTCGCGCTCGGTGAGGGTGGCAGCCTCGCCCTGCAACGCCCGACCTGGAGCGTCGACCACCTCGCCTACGGCCCGCTCGGCCCGGGCGCCCGCCTCTCGCCTCGCGTCGCACCGCAGATGATCGGCCTGGGCTTGCTCGAAGCGGTGCCCACGAGCCGCTTGCAGGCCCTCGCCGACCCCGAGGACAAGGACGGCGACGGCATCTCCGGTCGCGTCCCGCTGCTCCCCGACGGCCGCGTCGGCCGCTTCGGCTGGAAGGCCGAGGCACCGAGCATCCGCGATCAGGTCGCCGGCGCGCTCTACGGCGATATGGGCATCACCAGCAGCCTGCACCCCACGCCGCCCTGCTCTCCGGCGCAGCAGCAATGCCTCGCCGCGCCCAGCGGTGGCGAGCCCGAGGCCGACGACGACACGCTGCTCCGGCTCGAGCGCTACAGCCAGCTGCTCGCGCCGCCAGCGCGGCCGGACGCCGAGCTGCCGAAGGTGCTGCGCGGCAAGCAGGTCTTCGCCGACCTCGGCTGCGGCGGCTGTCATACCCCGCGCCACGAGACGGCCACCGACGCCGTGCCCACCGCCGTCGCCGGGCAGACCATCTGGCCCTACACGGACCTGCTGCTGCACGATATGGGCCCCGACCTCTCGGACCAGCGGCCGGCCGGCGCCGCCACCGGGGCCGAATGGCGGACCCCGCCGCTCTGGGGGATCGGCCGCTTCCCGGTGGTCAACGGCCACCAGCGCTTGCTGCACGACGGCCGCGCCGACGGCGTGCAGGCCGCGATCGCCTGGCACGGCGGCGAGGCCAAGGTCGCGCGTGACGCCTTCGTGGCCTTGCCCAAAGTCGATCGCGACGCCGTGGTCCGCTTTGTCGAATCGCTCTAGCGACGCGAACGCCCTCCGCGCTCGAGCCTACTTCGCGTAGGTGGCGCACTGCCCGGATTCGCATTGCACGGCCATCAGCCCGTCACCGCCGGAGAGGCCGTCCTCGAATTGGATCGGCTTCGGCACACAATCGCAGACGGCCATCCCCTTGGAGCAGGAAAATTCCGCCTTCTCCCAAGCATCCTTGGCGTATTTCGCGACGCCGACCGCCTTCTGGCTGCCGCAGCAATCGATCGTCTTGATCCCGATGGTGCAGTCGCTGGTCGCCTTGCACGCCTTGGGCGGCAGCGGCTTGCTCATCCCGGTCTCGCTGCACACCGGCTTGCCGGTCGGCACCGTCGCCCGACACACGCCGTCCTGGCATTTGGCGACGAACTCGGCGTCGTTCCACGTGGAATAGCCATCCTCGGCGACGGTCTCGAATTGCGCGCAGCCACACGCCGGATATTGCGATTGGCAAACCTTCTCGGCCGCCGCGAAGGCCTCGGCCTCACCCTTGCCGATGCCGATCGCGATCTTGGTCCCGCAGCAGTTGATCTGGTGCTGCACGACGACGCAATCCGCATCGACAGCGCAAGCCTTCGCGAAGGCCGGGAACGTCCCGGACGACCCACCGCACTGCACGGCCCCGGTGGCGTCGGTGCCGCCGGAATCGGTCGTCGCGACGTCGGTCGTCGCGCTGTCGGTCATCGCCGAGTCGGTCGTCGCCGAGTCGGTCGTCGCCGAGTCGGTCGTCGCGCCATCGGTCGCCGCCACGTCCGTCGTCGCAGAATCCGTCGCGATATCCGCCGCAACCGTATCGCTGCCGCTGTCGCTGACGCTGTCACTGCCGCTGTCGCTGTCGCTGCTGCTGTCGCTGCTGCTGTCGCTGCTGCTGCCGCTGCCGCTGTCGCTGCCAGGCCCGGTCCCATCACCCCCGACATCCCCAACAGCGTCTCCACCGGGCGTGAGTACGTCACATCCGGATCCGCAATCCGCCCCATCGCTCCCACCACCCGACGATTCCGACCCACAACCCAACGCAAACGCCACCCCAACCACAACCAACCAACGCAACTCGAACATCCGCATCGCCAACCTCCAGCCCCGCACCCATCCTAGCCCGCCCGGGGCCTGCTCACCACACCAGCCCCCGCAACCGACGGCGATCGCCTGCAAGCCTCGAGCCGATGCGCTAGCCTTCGGGCCGACGCGCCAACGGCGCGGAGGGGGCGACGTGAAGCACGACGGCAGCAACCAACAAGCCCAGAGCCAGACGGCTGCGGCGACGCAGGCCAAGCCGGCGACCGCGCCGAGCGGAGGCGTCTCCGACCGCGCCGCGCTGCGCGGGATGAACTACGCCGAGGGAGCCAAGGCCGTCGCGCCGCCTCCCGGTGCGGGGCGCCTGGTGCCCTCGCTGGCGAAGCAGGGCGTCTCGGGCGCCGGCGGGCCGCTGCCCTTCGCCGAGCAGATCCAACAATCCTTCGGCAAGCACGACGTCTCCGGCGCGCGCGGCCACGTCGGCGGCGGCGCGGGCGCAGCGGCCGAGCAGATGGGCGCGCGGGCCTATGCCCACGGCGACGACGTCGCCTTCGCCGGCAACCCCGACCTGCACACCGCGGCGCACGAGGCCGCGCACGTCGTGCAGCAGCGCGCCGGGCTGATGCCGGCCGGCGGCGTCGGCAGCGAGGGCGACGCCTACGAGCAACACGCCGACGCGGTGGCGGACAAGGTCGTCACCGGGCAATCGGCCGAGGGCGAGCTCGACAAGATGGCAGGCCCGGCCGGCGGCGGCGCGGCGACCCAGGCCAAGGCCGTGCAATTCGACAAGATCGGCGGCAAGCCGATCCGCAAGCTCGACGCCGCCACGATCGACCAGATGATCGCGGCGCTGCGGCCGACCGCGGCGTGGCAGGAGCTGGTCGAGCTGTGGCGCATGGTCACCGACGGCGGCGCCAACAAGATCGCCGCCGCAGACCGCGACGATATCGTGCTCGAGGTGCTGATCTTGGTCGAGAGCGCCTTCTCCTTCGAGGGTGAGGCGAGCGTCGACCAGCTCTGGGGCGACGCGGCGCTGCTGGGCCGCTTCCTCGGCGCGATCGAGCAGCAGGCCAAGCCGGCGGCCGAAGACGACGGTCCGGCCGAGCCCGAGCCGCCGCAGGTCGTGCTGCCCAACCCCGGCACCCACGGCATCCTCACCGCCGCGGCGGAGCTGGTCGAAGCCGGCGGCGCGACGATCCGCGTCGACGAAGGCGAGACGGTCAAGGCCCTGCGCGGCGACGACGGCAAGCTCGTGGTCGAGGTCCTCTCGCGGCCGAAGGGCAAGGTCGGCAGCGTCGATCCGGGCCTGTTCAAGGCCCAGCCCAAGCTCGGCAAAGAAGACGACGGCAGCGCGCACGACTACAGCTACAAGAAGTACGAGGGCGACCTCTTCCTCGCCAAGGGCGGCGTCGCCAAGCCCTCGGTGATGGACATCGACCAGGGCGCGCTCGGCGACTGCTACCTGATCAGCGCGATGGGCGCGGTCGCGGCGAGCAACCCGGACATCATCGCCGATATGATCAGCGTCGACGCGGCCAGCGGCAGCTTCGCCGTGACCTTCCAGCAGCTGCAGCGCGACGGCAGCTTCAAGCCGGTCGTCATCGAGGTCGACGGCTATATGCCGACCCGCCACGGCACCTCGCGGATGGCCTACGCGCTCTCGGACACCAGCTTCGACCCCAACAAGCAGGCGCTCTGGCCGGCCGTCATCGAGAAGGCCTACGCGCAGTGGAAGGGCGGCTACGACGCGATCGGCGACGGCGGCGTCTCGGCCAAGGCGATGGAAGAGATGACCGGCGTGCGCAGCGTGCAGGCCGCGATGCCGCGCCCGGACCAGGTCCTCGACCGCTTCGCCGGCTTCCAGCGCGAGAAATCGGCCGTGGTCTGCGGCACGCGCGACGAGATCGACCAGCGCAGCATCGAGGGCCTCTTCCAGCCGGCCGGCGACGGCTTCCGCGGCAAGCTCGTCGACAAAGAAGGCAACGGCGCGGAGGTGAAGAAGAATACCGTCTCGATCCGCGACAAAGAGGGCAAGGGCGGCACCGTCCGCGACGACGGCAAGGGCGGCATCGCGGGCAGCGGCCTGCAGAGCGGCTCGGTCGCCTACGACGGCGGCAGCACCGAGCTGGTCTACAAAGAAGACCGCGCGCCGGGCGCCGCAGAAGATCTGGTCGCGACCTACCAATTCGAAGGCACGCTCTCGGCGGCGCTGAACGTGCACAGCAACCACGCCTACGTCTTCCGCGAGGTGAAGGACGGCCTGCTCTACTTCCAGAACCCGTGGGGGCCGGCGGCGAGCAAGCATCCCAAGGGCCTGACGCCAGAGCAATTCCGCGACCTCTTCGAGACGATCGGCGTCAACGCGACGATCCCGCAGCAGGAGCGCTGAGATGACGCAGGCCCACGACCTCGCGGCGACGCTGCAAGGCGCAGCGGCCGGCGCAACCGTCACCTTGGCAGCGGGCACCTACCGCGGCAGCCTCGACCTCGACCGCGACCTCACGTTGGTCGCAGCGCCGGGCGCCCAGGTGACCTTGGTCGCCGACGCCGGCCTGCCGCTGCTGCGGATTCAACGCGACGGCTTGCGCCTACAGCTGCGCGGGCTGCACCTGCACGGCGGCGAGGCCGAGACCGGCGGCGTCTTGCTGCAGCGAGGCTTCTCCGAGGTGCTCGCCGAGGATTGCATCTTCCGTGGCGGCCGCGCCCGGCAGGCCCCCGGCGACGCGCTCTACGTCGACGCCGGCACCGTCTCGCTGCGCCGGTGCACGGTCCGCGGCTGGGGCGAGGGCGACAGCGACGCGCCGGCGAGCCCAGCGGCGGTGCTGATCACCGGCGTCGGTGGCCTCGTCGCCGAGGATTGCACGATCGTCGGCGCGGGCGACGTGGTGCTGCAGGCGCGAGAACAGGCGGAGATTCGCCTCTCCGGCGGGCGGGTCGAGCACCTCGGCGACGGCGCCGCGCTCGGCGTGCACGGCACCGCCCACGCCCGCCCGGACGTCGCCATCCTCGACACCGAGCTGGTCGGCAGCCCCGAGATCGCGGGCGATCCGGACAGTCGCCGGCGGGTCCGCCGCAGCGCGAGCTGACGCCGCCTTGTCGCTCCTGCTTCGCTGCCCACGCTGCCTCGACCGGGAGCCCGAGGTTCGGCTCGGCGGCGCGCTGCTCGACGATGCCGACGGCGACGCGCCGCGCTGCCCGGCCGGGCACGTCTACCCGCGCCGCGACGGCTTTCTGACCCTGAGCTCGGCCGAGCAGGCCGCGGCCTGGGACGCGTGGGAAGCAGGGATCGCCCGCGACCGCGCCGCCGCGGGCGTCGGACGCGCGCCGCTGCACCTGCCCTCGCTGCCCGAATCCGCCGCGGCGAGCGACCCGGAATGGGCCGAGCGCGCCGCAGATCTGCGCTGGTTGCGGCGCCAGCTCGCGCGCCTGCCGGAGCGACCGCGGACGGCGATCGACGTCGGCTCGTTCAACGGCTGGCTCTGCGCCGCCCTGCGTCGCGACGGCCTGGAGGTGACGGGCCTGGATCTGTTCCGCGACGAGGCGTTCGGCCTGGGCGCGCAACGCCAACACGACGAGCGCTGGCGCGGCATCCAGCTCGACGTCTGCCGGCCGGAGCTGGTCGCGAGCCAGGTCGATCTGGTCGTGCTCGACCACGGGCTGCACTTTCTCCCCGATCCGATCGACCTCGCCCTCGCCTGGAGCCGGCGCGTCGCACCCGGCGGGATGCTCGCCATCCTCGGCCTGCGGGTCTTCGCCGATCCGCGCGACCGCCGCGCCGAGGTCGAGGCGCTGCGCCAACGCGCCGCCGCGCAGGGCGTCGAGCTCTTCCCACTCGGCGGCCCCGGCCTGCTCACCCGTGGCGACGCAGATCGGCTCCGGGCGTCCGGGGTGCGGCTGATGCCAGCGCTCGAGCGGCCCCTCGGCCAGCTCCGGGCCCGCCTGCAGCCGCGTCGACCGCGCAGCTACCGTGGGCTCTGGCTGGCCAACCCGCGCGCCCGCCAGAGGTAGGAGAGCGCCGCGGCCGTCCCCACGCCGGCGCTCGAGAGCAACGCGCCGAGCAGGCCGAAGCGTGGGATCAACCACAGGTTCAGCGGCACGTTCAAGACGATGATGGCGGCGCTGGTCCACAGCACCGAGCGCTCGCGGCCGGCCTTGTAGAGGGCGTAGATCGCCGGCACCTGACCGAACATCTGCGCCACGTGCAGCGCCCCGACCGCCAACGTCTCGCGCTCGATCGGCAGGTGGTAGGCCCGCTCGAGCAGCAGGCCGACCCCGAACGCGCCGACGCCGCCGACCAGCACGCCGACGCCGACGAAGCCGAGGGCCAGGCGGTAGAGCGCGACCTGGCTCATGCCGTAGACGGCGCGGATGAAGGGCATCAGCAGCAGGCCGGAGATCGACTGCAACCAGAGCAACATATTCGAGAGGACCGAAAAGCGCGCGACTTCGGCCTCGGGCAACAAGGCCGAGACGCAATAGAGGTCGACCTTGGAGCCGAGCAGACCGGCGGCACCGAGCAGGAAGAAGGGCAGGCTCGCGGCGAGCTCCGCGCCCGCCGAGGCAGCTTGTTGCGCGTCGGTCGGCGTCGCGGCAAAGGTCTCGGGCAGCACCCGGCGCAGCCACAGCAGCCGCGCGACCTCACCGGCGCAGGCGAGGCCCAGCAGCCATGCGCGGTCGGCGTCGGCACCGAGCCACACCCCGCCGAGGACCAGGGCGGTGGCGAGGGCGTCGGCGACGGCGGCGGAGAGGAAGCGCTGGGTCTGCAGCACCACGGGCTCGAAGCTGACGATCCAGGTGCGCAAGGCGATCCAGCCGGCGCCGAGCAGCAGCGTCGCCGGCGACCAGCCCCGCCAGAGGCCGAAGCCGAGCGCGGCGAGGATGGCGGCGGGCAGCAGGACCCGGGCCCGGACGCCGAGGTTGTGTCGGACGGTGGGGCCGATCGCCGCGCCGTCGCGGGCCAAGCGGCGCAGGACGAGCTCCTTGTGGCCAAAGGCGGTGAGGTGAGCGGCGAGCTGCAGGGCGAGGACGACGTTGACGTAGGCGCCCCAGGACTCCGGGCCGAAGCGGCGGACGACGCTGAGCGAGACCAAGACGCCCAGCACGGCGGGCAATAGGCTCTGCACCGCGTGGCGCGCGATCTTGCTGCCGGCGGCGGTCAGGTCGATCGAGCGGAGGCGACGGGGCAAGGCGGTCATCGCCGGCAGCCTGCGGCATCGCGGCCGTTTGGCCAACTCCGCGGTCCGCTTCGCACCTCCCACGTGATCCTCATCGCCTATTTTCTTTTTCAATACCAATAGATAAATGCAACTTGGACAGCAGTGAGGTCCGCGAGTTGGTCGATCGATGGTTGGCTTTCGCTGCTCAGGCTTGGTGGAGTTCAAGCTCTCTCCCCGCTACAGCGGGGAGAGATGCCGAAGCCGAAGGCGAAGGCAGTGAGGGGTGAAGCAAAGAAGCGCGCCCTTGGGCGCTCGACCGCTGCTTGGCGGCGTGCCGTACGGCACTCGATTCTCTGATTTCCCCTCTCTGGGCCTGCGGCCCATCTCTCCCCGCGTTGGCGGGGAGAGAGCCTCGAAACGCTCGGAATATGTCGATAGAAAATGACTTTGTGCCGATCCGCATCACGTGGGCACCTGGGGCAGCGATCCCCCACCACGGCGCAGATCCACGGCTTCTCGCTGCACGGCAGGCCGCATTTGCGCTAGGTTCGACGTTCTGACGCCCGGCGCGCGAGCCGGCGGGAGGGGACGATGTCCGCGATGAAGGGAGCCGAGCAGCAGCCGCGCAACGCGACGCCGGCCGCACCGCTGCAGATGAAGGCGACGACGACCGCCCCCGCGGTGAACGGCGACGGCTACGCGGTGCAGCGCAAGAGCGTCGCGCCGGACGGTGAGCAGGGCTACGACCGCCAGCGCGACGCCGTGCGCCCCGGCGGCTCGCCGATGCAGGACGCAGCCAAAGCGGGCGTCGCCGGCGCCGGCGCGCCGCTGCCCTTCGCCGACAAGATCGGCGCGAGCTTCGGTCCGGGCCACGACGTCGACGGCATCCGCGCCCACGTCGGCGGCCGCGCCAAAGACGCCGGCCAGCAGCTCGGCGCCAAGGCCTACGCCACCGGCAGCGACGTCGCCTTTGGTGAGGCGCCCGACCTGCACACCGCCGCCCACGAGGCCGCGCACGTCGTGCAGCAGCGCAACGGCGTGCAGCTCTCCGGTGGCGTCGGTCAGGCCGGCGACAGCTACGAGCAGAACGCCGACGCCGTCGCCGACCGGGTCGTCGCCGGCCAATCCGCATCGGACCTGCTGCCCTCCGCTTCGGCCAGCGCCGGCGCGGGCGCGGGCGAGTCCGTCCAGCTCCTCGGCGACCGCCTCGACCAGGAGGCCAAGCCGGAGAACAAGCCCAACGACAAGATCGCCTACCACAACCGCAACGAGACGACGGGCGAATGGGATCGCCGCGACTACGACGGCGAGACGCAAGAATACGTCTACGGCTCCGGCTACCAGACGACGCAGCGCAAATACGAGTTCGGCCAATACCAGGCGATGTGGGAGAAGGAGCAGGGCCGGCCGATGACCGAGTCCGAGCTCGCCACGCTGCGCCGCGGCTGCATCGGCATCACCGTCCTCAACACCGGCGCCGACGGCAACCCGCCGCTCGGCGAGGCCTACGCCACCTTCGAGCAAGGCCACGCGCGGATGGCCGATATCCAGAAGCTCGTCAACGAGCACCCCGACATGACGGCGAAGGACCTCGAGGACGCCGGCATCCCGCTCGGACTGAACTTCACCGGCACCCTCGGCCAATACAAAGCCGTGATGTTCGCCAAGCTCTTCTGGTCGAACCAGAAGGCCGGCCCGGACCAGCAGCATTTCAACGCCGGCAAGCACGAATGGGACGAGGAGCACGTCTGGGAGAAGAAGCCCGTGACGCTGCCGAACGGCCTCACCATCGAGCAGCACATGCAGCAGCACGGCCGCTCGCACCTGATGCGCTATATCCGCGAGGAGATCGGCGAGGACGCCTTCAAGAAGCTGATGGAAGCCAACCACCAGGAGAACGTGAAGGACTACTACATGGCCTGGGCCAAGGCCGTGGAGAAGAGCGATCCCGAGGCCTTCCCGATCGACGAAGCCACCGGCAAGGTCGATATGGCGCGCTACACGTATTACCACGGGCGTCCGAAGATCAAGAAGAATTCCGAGGGCAACGACGAGTACAAGGGCACCTACGTCAACTTCGACTACGGCTTCTGGGACGAAGAGAGCCAGAGCTTCTGGCACGCCAACCACATGCAATACGACGAGGCGCGCTACGGCGAGCAGGCCGAGAAGCAGCCGATGATCGTCTACCAGAGCACCAAGGAGAAGTTCGCCAAGGGCTACTTCGACTTCGACCGCATCATCTACGGCGTCGCGCTGACCAAGAACTGGAACCCCGACGCCGCCGCGAGGAACAATGCCCAGCCTTGACGACATGCTCGACAACTACCTGAGCGGCAACACCGGCCAGCTGCTCGACCCCTCTGTCGGCGCGATGGCGGTGCAGCCAGGGCCGGCGACGCTGACGGGCGTGGCGCAGGACAGCATGTCCGGCGCGGTCGTGGTCGACGACGACGGCCTGGTGACCATCGTCCTGGGCCTGGAAGAGTGGCCCGACGAGATGCGTGGCGCGCGCGTCGAGGTGCAGGGTGAGCTCGGCACCATCGCGCTCCCCGGTGGCGGCGGCCTCGACGACGCAGGCCTGGCCTGGCACGGCGACAGCGGCGGCTCGGCGCGGGCGATCTCGGTCGCGAGCTGGAAGAAGATTTGATCCCGAAGATTCGTCGCTCGGCAAGGCTGTCGCCCGCGCTCGCGGCTGTCGCTCTGGCGATGGGTTGCGCCCACGGCGCCGCCCCGGCTGCGTCGACCGGCCAGACCGAGGCCGCGGCGGAGAGCGAGGCCGAGCGCCGCGCCGCCGAGACCCGGATCGAGGCCATGATGGCGCCGCGCAAGCTCGAAGATCCCGCCGCCGCGCCCGCCGCAGCGCAGCCGCCCGCCGCCGCCACGCCCACGCCGGCGCAAGAGGTGGTGGTCGTCGGCAAGGCGCAGAACGCGGCCTCCGGCGCGGTCGTCGCTGTTGACGATGGCCGCGTGCTCTACGTCGGCGGGCTGGACGCCTGGCCGGACGCGCTGCTCGGCGCGCGGGTCGAGGTCCGTGGCCGGTTGGTCCGCCGCAAGTTGGCGCCCGACCCGACGCCGGGCCCGGGTGGCGAGCAGCGGCACGGCATGGTCGGCGAGAGTGACGTCCTCGACGCGGCGCGCTGGCGACGGTTGTAGCGCGCTCGGCCGCGCGGTGACGCTTGCCGACGCGCCGGGTTGCGTGACGCGAACGCGGCGGGCAGGCTCGGGGAACGTACCGACCTCGCTTCGCTTCTGCTTGCTGTGGTTCGGCCCGACTGTTCGAGGCACCATGGCACACAGCAGCAATCGAATGGGGCAGCGACGGCCCCACAGTCTCGCCGTGGCGCTGGCGACGCTGCTCTTCTTCGGCTGCAGCGACGACGCCGGCCCCACCACGGGCACAACGTCCGACTGCGCCGCGGCGGCGGATTGCGCGGCGTCGACCGACCTGTGTGCCGGTCCGCCGCAATGCGTGAAGGGTCTCTGCGTCTTCGACGACGCCGCGCGCGTCGCCTGCGACGACGCCGCCGACGGCCCGTGCAACCACAACGTCTGTGATCCGACCAACGGCACCTGCACGCAGGTTCCCCGCAACACCGGACTCGGCTGCGAAGACGGCGACCCCTGCACGATCGGCGACACGTGCAAGGCCGGCGCCTGCACCGCTGGCGCGACTGACCTCTGCGGCTGCCGGAAGGACGCCGATTGCGCCGATGACGGCGACCTCTGCAACGGCACGCCGCGCTGCGACCTGAAGAGCTTCCCCTATCGCTGCGTCGCCGGCACGCCCCTCACCTGTCCAGCAGCGACCGAGCCCTGCACCGTCGCGGTCTGCACGCCGAGCGACGGCAGCTGCGGCGTCGGCCCGGCACCCGACGACACCCCCTGCGACGACAACGACCTCTGCACCAGCGGCGACACCTGCCAACAGGGCAGCTGCCAGGGCGGCACCGACACCTGCGCCTGCAGCAAGGACAGCGACTGCGTCGACGACGACGACAACCCCTGCACCGGCGTCCCCTTCTGCGACAAGACCGAGGGCCCGCTAGGGAGCTGCAAGAGCAACCCGGCGAGCGCCATCGTCTGCTCGAAGGCCGCCGACACCGACTGCGCGAAGAATACCTGCCTGCCGCAGACCGGGGCCTGCGTCCTGCTACCGGTCGCCGACACCAGCACCTGCGACGACGGCGACGAATGCACCGTCGGCGACGTCTGCGTCGCCGGGAGCTGCAAGGGCGGCACCGACACCTGCAAATGCACGCAGGACTCCGATTGCAGCGCGGCCGACGACGGCAACCTCTGCAACGGCCTGCCCTTTTGCAACGTCGCGACGGGCGCGTGCGAGACCAACCCGGCGACGGTGGTGAACTGCCCGACCGTCGACGACACGGCGTGCAGCAAAAACGTCTGCGACCCCAAGAGCGGCACCTGCTCGGTGTTGCCGCGCGCGGAGGTGAAGCTGATCGGCTGCCAAGCGGTCGACCTCGGCTTCGGCATCATCGCGCAATTCTGCACCTTCGCGCCGAAGCAGAGCGGTGAGGCGGCCGACCCCGGGCCCTACGCCTGCGACGACGGCGACGCCTGCACCAGCGACGATATCTGCAGCGGGACGACGTGTAGCGGCAACGCCTTCTGCGAGTGCCAGGTCGACGCCGACTGCGCCGGCAAGGACGACGGCGACCTCTGCAACGGCACCTGGTATTGCGACGTCAGCACGGCCTCGCCCAGCTGCAAGCCGCAGCCGAACAGCGAGATCTACTGCCCCAAGGGCCAGGACTCCGAATGCCTGAAGAGCACCTGCAACCCGAAGACCGCCGCCTGCTCGCTGCAGCCCGTGGCACCGGGCACAGCGTGCGACGACGGCGACCCCTGCACCGCAAAATCGGCCTGCGCCGCCGGTAGCTGCGCCGGCGGGGCCGCCGCCGACTGCGACGACGGCGACGCCTGCACGGCCGACGCCTGCAGCAAGGACAAGGGCTGCACCCACGTCGGCAAGGACTGCGACGACGGCAACGTCTGTACGATCGACGCCTGCGCTGCCGAGACGGGGCAGTGCAGCCATACGCCGCGACCGAAAGGCTATGTCTGCGACGCCGACCAGGACGGTTGCACCGTCGCCGACGCCTGCGACGGGACCGTCTGCAAGGCCGGCGCGCCGTTCTCCTGCCCGGCGGCGACCGCGCCCTGCGTGACCAACGTCTGCGTCTCGGCGGGCTCGAATAGCGCCAGTTGCGCGACGATCGCCCAGCCCAACGGCGCGACGTGCGCCGACGACGCCAAGGCATGCCTGCTCGGCGCCACGTGCAAGGCCGGCGCCTGCGTCGAGGGCGACAAGCCGCGGCTCTACAGCGAGAACTTCGGCCAGGAGGGCGTTCCGGGCGTCTACCACGACGTCGCGGCGGCGCCGAGCGGTGGCTTCGTCGCGGTCGGGCAGGAGCGCCCTGGCAAACCGGCGGACGGGCAGTGGCTGGTGACGCGGATCGCGCGCGACGGCAGCACGATGTGGGAGGCGCGGGTGCAAAACCCAGCCGGCAAGGTCGACGCCGAAACCGCCGCCGGCGCGGTGGCGAACCCCGGTGACGGCGCGGTCTGGGTCGCGGGCAGGATCGCCGGCGCCGACGGCAAGCGCACCGCCGAGGTGCGTCGCTTCGCGGGCGCGACCGGCAAGCTGCTCGGCACCACCGTCATCGCCACCGACAAGGTCCGACGCGTCGTGGCGATGCAGCCGGTGGCGACCGGCGGCGTCGTCGTCGCCTTCGCGCACGATGACAGCAGCACTGCGACCGAGTGTGTCGTCCACAGCCGGATCACGGCGACCGGCGCGCAGGATTGGTCCACGGCCTCGGTCTGCAACTTGCAGGCCGGAGGGTCGCTGGCGAATTCGCTGACGGTGACGCCCGAGCTCGCGGTCACGGTGCGGACCCGACCGGTCGGCGGCGACATGGCCTGGAGCTACCACGTAATGGACCTCGCCACCGGCGACACCGTCGTGGGGGCGGCGAGCACCGCGGTTGGAACCTTCGACGAGGGTGT
This sequence comes from Deltaproteobacteria bacterium, assembly GCA_020632665.1. Classification (GTDB taxonomy): domain Bacteria; phylum Myxococcota_A; class UBA9042; order UBA9042; family UBA9042; genus JACKFC01. The sequence goes on along the minus strand of JACKFC010000002.1, from coordinate 123,585 downwards.
GGCGACGGCACCCCTGGGCGGCGGGCGGGTCGCGATTTTGCACTCCGACCGAACGGGCGTCACACCATCGCCCGGGTCGCAGCTGCGCCTGCTGCGGAGCGACGGCAGCCGCGGCTTCGACGAGCCCCGGATGCTCGACCTCGTGGGCCCGATCGCGATGGCGTCGCGCGGCAGCAGCGGCGCGCTCGGCCTCATCGGCAGCACCAGCAAGGGCGGCTACTTCGCCGGCCTGAACCGCGTCGGCTCGCTGCAGTGGCAGCGGGGGTTCACCGAGAACCAGCCGTCCTCCATGCAGGCACTCGCGGCGGTGCAGGACGACCTCGTCGCGGTGGGTTGGCGTCGTGACGCCGGCGGAGTGGACCGACCTTGGGTGATCCGTGCGGGTCCGTACGGTCACACCTCGTGCGGCGCGCTCGGCGTCTGCAAGGGCCTGGGCTGGGCCGGTTGCGACGATACCACCGACTGCACCGCCGACGCGTGCGACGCCGTCGCCGGTTGCTCGCATTCCGGGCAGACCGCGACCTCGTGCACGCCGGAAGACACCTGCTCGGCACAGGGTGTCTGCAAGCTGGGCGCCTGCAAGCCCTCGCACCTGGGCCGGCTGCTCAACCTACGCCAAGGATTCTCGACCGCCGACGGCAAAACCATCGATGCGGCGTCGACCTCGCTCGCCGTCGAGACGGACGCGGGCGCCATCCAGCTCGCGGGCTTCACCGAGGGCAAGTCCTCGATCTTCCGCATCGCGATCGACGCGCTCGGCGCCGAGGTCCACCCCAAGGCGCAGGCGTTGTGCCCCTTCATGACCGCGGGCAGCGGTCTGGTCTCGCTGGGCGGCGGCGACATCCTGGCGTTCGGCACCGGCGGCGGCAAAGCCCGACTGTGCCGACTTCCCGCAGATCTGGACGCCATCATCCAGCCCTCGATCGACCTGGGAGCCTGCACCGATTGCGTCGGGACTTCGGAGGCGGTCGCCGGGGCGGTTCGCTCGGACGGATCGATCGTCGCGCTGACCCACGAGACGATCGGCGGTGGCCTGCTCGTCCGCGCCGCCCGCGTCTCGAGCAAGAACGCCCCGCTGTGGAACCGCCCGCTGGCGACCTTGACCCAGGGCCGCGGCATCGCAGCGACCGCCGTCGGTGGGGCCATCGTCGCGGGCGCGTCTGGCGCCGGGGCCGCGACGGTCGGCACCGTCGCGGCGCTCGACCCGAACGGCGCCGTGGTCTGGGTGCATCAGCCCGAGCAACCGGTCGCGAGCGTCTACCACGCCGCGGCCGAGTCGAGCGAAGGCGACGCGATCGCCGCAGGCGCGTTGACCTTCAACGCGACGACGCACAACAGCATCGTCACCCGGCTCGAGGGCGGGAGCGGCGCCGTGATGTGGAGCAGGGTCGCGAAGGCCGCCGACCTCAGCGTTCCCGGCGGCGTCGTCGCGACCGAGGGCGACGGCGTCGTGATCGGCGGCGATGTGGTCGTCGCGACGGTCCCGAGCGTCTATATCGAGCGCCTCGACCCCAAGGGCGCGCTGATCTGGCGGAAGATCCATCGCTTCCGCAACCTCTGGGCCACGGAATACCCGTCCGCATTCGGCGGGCTCGGGCGGTGGAGTGGCGGCTTGCTGCTGGCAGGCCACACGACCGTCCCAAGCTACCCCGCCGTCTTGCGCATGGACCACTCCGGCCACGCGGCGTGCGACGCCAGCGGCGCCTGCGTCGACAACAAGCCGAGCACCTGCGACGACAAGAACCCCTGCACCAGCGATTGGTGCGACGCCAACGGCGGCTGCCAGCACAGCCAGATCGCCGGCTGCAAGACCTGCACGGACGACGCCGCCTGCAAGACGGGCGCCGCCTGCTTGGTGCAGACGTGCGACGCCGGACGCTGCGTCGCGTCGCCCAAGCTGAGCGTTGCCTGTTGCCCATCGCCGTTGCTCTCGGAGTCGTTCGAGGGCGTGAGCAGCGCGACGCTGAGCAACAGCAAAGGCGGCGACAAAGGCTGGAATATCGTCAGCAAGGCGAAATACGCCACCTCCGCGACCGGCGCGCTGGTCTACGGCGACCCGGTCTCCGGCAGCTATGCATACGGCGGCGCGCACAGCGGGACGGCGACCTGGCCGGCGCTGCAGGTGCCGACGGACCAAGCGGTGCAGCTCGGTCTTCGCCTCTACCTCGCGGTGGAATCGAACCTCGACTACGACAAGTTCGAAGTGCGCCTGCTGCGTCAGGGCAAGCCGACGGTCGTGCTGTGGAGCAAGCAAGCCGGGACGACCAACGCCTGGCTCGACCTGAAATTCCCGCTCGCGGCCTACGCAGGCGAAACGGTGCAGTTGCAGCTCTCCTTCGACACCGTCGACGACTTCGGCAATGCGACGCCGGGCGTCTTCGTCGACGACGTCGTCATCGCTACGCCCTGCGGGGGGTAGGCGATCCCCGGTCGGCGCCCATTGTTGACAATCGTTCAGCAGGGAGCACGCGGCGGGGCGGCTTGCGATGGGCGTCCCGGTCGGCTCGTGCGGCGTCGGCGACAACGAGACCAGCTCGCCCGTGCTGGAGCTGTTGCAGTAGCAAAGGTCGTCGGGTTGGGCTTCGATCAGCCCAACGTGAGACGGCGCAGCAGCTCCGCTGGCGACACCACCTGCACTGACGGCAACGCGTCCTGCGGGAAATGCCGCGCATTGCCGGTGACCAAGGCGTCCGCATGGCCACCGACCGCGACCTCGGCGAATGCGATGTCGCCTCCGTCCGGGAGGTGGACGCCGAGCGGTGGCGCCACGACGGACTCGGCGATCAGGCGAATCGTCAACAACAGCGCGTCGACATTCGACGCAGCGAAGCGGAATTTCGATCGTCGTAGCACCTCGTCGTATTCGGCGAGGATGCGCTCGTCGACCAGCAGGTGGAGCTGCCCGTCGAAGACCAGTGCGACGACCCGTGCTGGCTTGCGGTCCGGGTGCAAAAGCGCGGCGACGAGGACGTTGGTGTCGAGGACAATGCGGGGTGCGGCCTTCACTGATCGCGCGCCCTGCGCTCACGCCGTACGGCCGTGACCTCGGCATCGATATCGGCCATCTGCAGCGCGTCCGCACCGCTCTCCCGCGCCGCGGCCTGCATCCGGCGCAGCTGCATCCGGGCCCGCGCGAGGCGCACCTCACGAACCAACTCCTCGAGCTCGCCTTCCTCGACCCTGGTCAAGAGCGCCGTCGGGCGGCCGTTGCTGGTCAGCACGACGTCGCCGGAGGCCAGTCGCGCCTGCACTTCGGCGGTCCGTGTTCGCAGCTCTCGTACTGTGACGAAGTCCATGGCCGCCTCCCCGGGGCATTGCCGCCCCCTGAGGACACTGTCGGATCTCCAGTTGTGTCGTCAATCGAAATCACGATCGTGTACACAGCGTATGACCTGCCATGCCACGACCCGGCGCGCCAGCTCCGGCGGCGTCAACGCGACGATCGTCCCCTCGGGTCCGGCCAACGCGCGCAGCTCGGCCTGCTCGCCGCGCGGCGCGATCCACAGCCACCCCTGCGCGCCCGGAGGCATCGCCCGGCCGAGCGCGTGGCCGACATGACCCATCGTGTGCCGGGCGTTGAGCTCGACCGGCAGCGGCACGGCCTCGCCCTCTCGCTCGATCAGGTCGACGCCGGCCGCACCGACGTAGCCGAGCACTTGCAGCAGCGTCGCGGCGGCGTGGCCGACCCGATCCAACGCGGCCCGGGCGTCGCTCGCCGGCGGCCGCCGATGGTTCGCGTCCCAGCCGTGTAGTGCCACGCCGCGGAACTGCCCCCGCTCGTCGCAGTGGCTGCGATGCGCCGGCAGCAGGCCGAAGCGCGGTGCGGTGGCGGTCCGAGGGAGGGGAACCAACAGCAGGCCGAGGTCGCCCCGCCGCGGCCACCAACGCTCGACGCGCACGCTGCCTTGCTCGCGCAGTGTCCGCTCGATCCAGCCGCGTTGTGCCGCGGTCGGCTCGCCGCGCCCCGGCAACAAGCGGATCGCGTCGCGCCCCGAGCCGCCGAAGCGGGCCTTGACGACGAGCGCCTCGCCGGCGGCCTCGGCCTGGGCCCAGCAGTCGAACAAGGCCCCGGATTGGCCGAACAACGCGCCATCGTCGCGCACCCCGAGCGGGGCCAGCGCCTGCCGCAACGCCGCGGTATGGGCCTTGTCCGCGGCGGCGAGCGCCGTCTGCAGGCGGCCGGTGGGGTCGAGGTCGCGGGCCTGCAGCACCGGCCGCAGCCGCTCGACCAGCCGCGGCGACCAGCCCCACGGACGCAGCCCCGCGTCGAGATCGGAGGGCGCAGGCGCTCGGGCGGCGGACGGCAGGTCGTCCACGGCCAACGCTTCGCCTTCGGGTCGCGCCAGCGGCTCGGCGCAGCGGAGCCCGCGTCGCCGCAGCGCGTCGACGTGTGCGCGCAGGGCCGCGCCTTCCTCGGCGGGCGCTTCGCAGAGGACGACGTCGTCGTGGTCGCCGAGCAGGCCAGCGAGCAGGCCGAGGTCGTGGTCGAGGTCGCGTTGCAGCGCCGTCCGCCCGCGCTTGCCGAGGCGGCCACGCAGGCGCAGCAGATCGCGCTCGACGTCGCCGGCGAAGGCATAGATCCGGCCCGCCACCGCTAGCCCCGCGGCGGCAGCGCCGGCTCGGCGCGCTCGAGGCGCAGCCGCTCGGCGTCGTCGATCTGCCGCAGCCGCTCGGCCCAGCCCGGATAGGCCTGTGGCGCCACGACGCCCATCTCGACCCGCAGCCGCTGCTCCACCACCACACCCGCCGGCCCCGGCTGCACGGTGCGCTGCAGCGAGAGGTGCGGCGCGCCGGCGACGGCCTCGACCACCGCCGGGGCGACGGGGCGCAGCGGCCCACCAGCGTCGACCTCGAGCCGCACCACGACGTCGAGCGTATGCCCGACGCGCAGCGGCAGCTTCCGCTCCGCCAAGGTCGCGTACATCCGGCCGAGGCGATACGGCACCACACCGAGCCGCAGCGCGCGCCGGCGGAAATCATCGGCAGGCGCGCGCACCCGCCAGCGCAGCCGGATCGGCTCCAGGTCGCTGCCGAGGCCGCTGTAGGCCGGCGCGCCGGGGGCGTCACGCCAGCTCGCCGTCATCCCCGGGAAGCTCGCCGAGGTGAGCTGCTGCAGCACGGCGGCGCGTGTTTCGTCGTCGCCGCTGACCAAGAGGTTGCGGACGATGACGGCGAGCACGCCGTGCAGCACGTCTTCGCCGTCGACTTCGACCTCACCCTCGGCGGTCCAGCGCATGCGGGCCACGACCTCGCGGCGGTCGCTCTCGGCGCCGAGATTGGCGGTGGCGAAGCGTCGTTCGGCGCGACCCGCGGCGCAACCGAAGCGCAACGCAGGGCGGCGGCGCAGGCCGGGGCGCAGCACGTCCGGCAGCCCACCGTCGACGCCGGCGTCGTAGACGACCACGCGCTCGCCGCCAACACCCGGCGAGGTGAAGCGCAGCTCGACCGCGGCGAGGCCGAAGTCGGTGAGGTCGAGCGGCGTGCCGACCTTCTCGCGGGACCAGGGCGCGACGCGGAGCAAGCACGCCTGCACGCCGGACCGATGCGCGAGATGCCAGAGCAGCGCCGCGCGGTCGCCCTTGCGCTCGCGGGCGGTGCCGTCCGGCGGGCCCGGCTGGCCGGCGCTGCCGCCGTCTTCGATGCGGCGGAAGAGCTTGGCGACCAGCGTCTGCCAGCGCGCCGGGTCCTGTTTGGCGGCGCGGGCCTCGGCGAGCCAGGGCTCGAGCGCCGGATCGCGCCGCTCGAGGTGGGCGGCGAGGCGCTCTTCGACCTGCCCGGCGGTCTCCTCGTCGGCAGCACCCGCGCTGACCCGCAGGGTGGCGAAGACGCGATCGGGGCGATTGGCCCGCGGCTCGTTGCGCAGCCGCGGCTGGTCGCGGACCACGACGCGCAGCAGGCGCCAGGGTGGGGCACCCTCGCGCGCCGGGTGGCTGCCGCGCTCGGGCTCGGGGGTCTGTGCGCCGCGCTCGAGCTGCGGCTGCAGCTCCGGCGGGGCGAGGACGACGACCTCGCTGCGGACGGCGGGCCCGTCGAACGAGCCGAAGAGGAAGGTCGGCAGGCGGGTGGTGCCGGTGGCGGGATCGTCGGCGGCGACGACCTGCACGGTGATCTGCTCGACGCAGGCGCCGGGCACGACGCCGCGCAGCGAGACGGTCTCTTTGTCCGGCGTATCGGCGGGGCCGAGCGTCTGCCCGTCGGGCAAGATGGTGCGGACCAGCTCGACCTCGGCGTCGACCGGCACCTGCACCTCGCCGAGCTGATCGGCGACCTCGGCCCGCTCGACGCGGACGATCTGGTGCAAGCGCCGAATGGCCCCGCCGCCGGGGAGCAGGACCACGATCTCCTGGTCGAGCAGCCAGACCATCCCGGCCCCGGCGGCTTCGACCTCGCGGTGCGCGGCGACGTGCGCCAGCCCGTCGACCTGCAGGCCGCGCCACGGCCGCGTCGCGCCGAGCTGCAGGGCACGGCGACGCTGCTCGTCGTCGATCCCCGGGTCGAGCAGCAGGTGGTTCAGCGCCCGCGCCGCCGCGGCCTCTTCGCCGGCGAGGCGGAGCTGCTGCACCTGCCGCCAGCGGGCGTCGCGCGGGGTCTGATGCGGCCGCAGTCGACCCAGCGTGCGCTGGACCACGGCCAGCCGCTCGCCGGCCACCTTCGCCGTCGCGGGTCGCCGAACCAGGGCGAGCAGCCGGCGCTCGGCCTGCTCCAGGTCGCCGACGGCCAACGCCGCATCGGCCAGTCGCAGCCCCAGCCCGGGACACGCCGGCGCCTGCGCCAGGAGGCGACGGATCGCCGCGCGCTCCAGGGTCAGCGTCGCCAACTCGAGCGCGCCGGCCAACGCACCGCAATCGCCGGGCTGCCGCGCCACCGCCTGCTCGGCCCGCGCGACCGCGTGGTCGCCGAGCCCTTCGGCGAGGTCCTGCCAACCCAACTCGAGCAAGAGGTCGAGCCGGCCGGCGAGCACGCCGTCGTGGCGCTCGCCGCGTTCGAGCGCGATCGCCAGCGGCGCCAGCAAGGCGCGGCCGAGCGCCCCCTGCCCCTCTTCGCGGGCACGCGCGGCGCGGCCGATGCGGGCGTCGACGTGGTCGTCGCGGTGGTCGAGCACGCGGTCGAGCAGCGACTCGGGCGCCGCCGAGGGCCTATCGTGCCGCAGCAGGCCGAGCAACGCGGGCAGCGCGCCGTGACCGCGCCACCGGTTGGCGGCGGCCGGATCGCGCTCTGCCACCACGGCCATCGCGAGCACCCGCCGCAGCGCGCGGTCTTGCCACGTCTTGGCCGGCGCTGGGGCGGTAGCGGCGCGCGGTGGGTCGGGGCGCAGCACGGCGACCTCGACCGCGTCGAGCTCTCCGGTCGCGGAGACGGCGATATAGCGCGTCTGCGTCGCGGCGGCCGGCAGCGCGATGGCGTGGCTTCCAGCCGGCAACGGCGGGCCGAAGTGGCCGCTGGCGTCGCTGATCTGCAGGGGCCGAGGTGAGGCGACGAGCAGCGTCCGCGCGGTCGGGTGGGCCGGCAACGTCAACCGCAACGCGCGCACCGACGCCGGCGCCGGCGGCAGCGCGAAGCGGCGACCGAAGCGCTGCGGCAGCGCGATCCAGCCTGCCGGATCGAGGTCCTGCGGGCCTTGCCGCAGCGCCCCGAGCCCGCTGTACGGGCGTTTGTGCAGCGGCGTCTGGTGCACCGCGACGCGGGCCTGCGCCCCGACGGTGTCGTCCAGCGCTGGCGGCCAAACGGCCCGCGGGAGCAGGCCACGCAAGGCCACGGCGACGGCGTGCCGCTCGGTCGCGTCGGCGCGGTGCAGGCCCGCGTCGAGGGCGTGCGGCGCGTCGGCGAGGGCGTCACGGACCGCCACCGGGTCGAGGTGGCGCAGCCGCAGGGCCATGCGCAGCGCGAAGGGTGCCAGCGGCGCCGCAGCGGCGCCCGGTCCGGTCTGGGCGTCCTGCTCGGCGGTCGCCGCCCAGAGCGCGAGGTCGAGCCAAGCGGCGGCGCGGGCGCGGACGTCCGCGGTGCCCTGCAGGCCGATGGCGCGGGTGAGCTGCGCCAGCGCCATATCGGGCGCCGTCTCGACCGCGGCGACGGCGTAGTCGGGCAGCCGCTCGCAGCCGTGGCCGTGCAGCAGGCAGAGCCAGGCCAGCTCGAGGTTGGCGGCGCCCCGCTCCCGGCTCTGCCGCTGCCGTGCCGCCGCCGCGCGCCCGGCGACGTCGAGCTGCGGCGCGTCGAGCGGCAGCGGACGGATGCAGCCGAGCAGGCCGGCGAGCAGCAGCGGCAACAACCGTGCGAGGTGCCGGCCAGATCGCGGCGAATGGCGCTTCATGGCGCCTCCCGCACGAGCACGACGGGCTGCTGCAGCGCGGCGTCGACCGCGTCGGCGAAGGTCCGGGTCGCGGCGAGCTCGGTCGGCTGCTGCCAGGCGCGCTCGCGGCGCAGGCGCAGGTCGAGCGCCGCGGTCCCGGGGCGGGGTGCGTCGACCGTCAGGTTGGCACCGAGGCCCAGCGCGGGCGCGCTGCGGCTCAGCGGCGACGGCAGCTGCAGCACCCGCCAACCTTTGGGCGGCACCAGCACGGCGCGGCTGCGGACGGACTCGGGCGGGCCGAGCAGGCGGCGGGTGGTGCGCGGCTGCTGCGGCGCGAGGCGGGCGCGCCAACTCGTCCGGGGCGCGAGCGGTGCGCAGCGCAGGCTGCCATCGGCGGCGGGCGAGCAGGCCCCGGGCAGCTCGCCGCGGACGCGGATGGTCAGGGTGCTCGGACCGAGCGGGGCCTCGGCGCCGAGCACCTCGACTTCGCCGACGACCAGCCCCGGGAAGCGGCGGGAGAGGTCTTCGGTCAGCCGCTCCTGCTGCGTCGCCTCGGCGGCGAGGCGCTCGCGCGCTTGCGCGGCGGCGTGGCCGGCGAGGCGGAGGGTGAAGGCGAGCGCGGCGCTGCCGTCCGGCTGCAGCTCGAGGTGCAGCAGCTCTTCGCGCTCGTTGCCGTCGGGCTGCGGCCAGGGCAGCGTGACCAGGGCGCGACCGTCGGCCTTGCCGTCCCAGGGCACACGCAGGGCGAGGCCACCGTGGTCGCCGTCGGGGAGCTCGTAGGGGCCGTGGTGGCGCGCGGTCGGATCGAGGAAGCGACCGCCTTGGACCAACGCGACGATGGCGTGGTCGAAGAGCGCGACGCTGGCGCCCTCGCCGCCGCCGACGATGCTCTCGGCGATGCCCCCGGCGTGGCGGGTGCGGACCAGGGTGACCTCCGCCTCGATGCCGACCGCGGCGAGAAGGCCGACGAGCAGGGTCGCCTTGTCCTTACAGTCGCCGAAGCGGCGGGCGAGGACTTCGGTCGCGGGATAGGGTCGCAGGCTGTGGACGCCGAATTCCAGGCCGACGTAGCGGATCTCGTCGGCGACGAAGCGGTAGAGCCGCGCGATCTTGGCCTGGTCGCCCTCGGCCCCGGCGGTGAGGCGCGTGGCCAGCGCGGCGAGGGTCGGATCGGAACCGGGCGCCGGCAGGCTCTGCCGCAGCAGCCCCGACCACCACGCCGCCACCGCCGCCCAGGAGGCGAAGCCGCTGACGTGCAGCGTCGGCACCAGCGCCGAGGCCCCGGGGCCGTCGTCCTCGACCTTCGCCGCCGGCAGGTCGCGGCCGAGCAGGCGCAGCCAGGGGCCGCCGTCTTCGGCCTTGCCGCGTTGCACCTCGAAGCCCGCGGCGACCGAGACGGCGTGGTGCAGCGGCGCGCCGGGGCGGAGGTGGACCTCGATCTCCAGCGCGCGGACCGGGTGGTCGTCGCCGAGCAGGAAGACTTCGCCGTAGACCAGGCGGAAGGGGTCGGGCGCGATGTCGCGCTGCAGCGTCTCGACGACCAGGACGTCGCCGGCCTCGAGGTCGCGGAAGGCGAGCCACCGCTCTTCGAGGTCGTAGTACAGGCCCGTTCCGGCTTCGGCGATGCGGTCCAGGCCGGTGTCGACGGCGCGCACCGAGCTGCCGTCGCGGCGCAAGATCTGCGCCCGGAGCACCTCGACCGTGGCTTGGCCGGGGACGTAGTCGAGCTCGATGCGGTGGCTGCGCGGGCCGTCCTTGCCGACCACGAAGATCTCGCCCTCGTAGCGCTGGCCGCGGCCGGCTGCCTGCTCGTGGACCCGGATCTTGCGCAGCGCCGTGGTCATCGCGGCGCTCGGGATCGGCGCCTCGGTCAAGCGCCGGGCGCGCTGCAGCAGGTCCTCGCCGGCGAGGTCGGAGGCGCTCTGCGTCGGCTGCAGGCGCTCGAGCCGAGCGCGCAGGTCGCGGCGCGCCGGGGCCCGACGCACCGCCTCGCGCAGCGCGGCTTCGGCGGCGGCGCGGTCGCCCCGCGCCTCGGCGATCTTGGCGCGCAGCTCCACGGTCGCGAGCAAGCCGGCCGGGGCTGCAGCGAGCGCGGCGGCGGCGGCTTCGTGGTCGCCGGCGTCGTGCAGGGCGCGCGCCCAGATCACCGCACCGGCCGCAGGGTCGCCAGTACGCGCACGCACGACGCCGACCGCCTTGCGCAACGCGCCGAGGTCCCCGGCGTTGGCCACCGCGACCAACCACGCGAGCTGCCGCTGCGCATGGCCGGGCTCGAGCGCCGCCGCAGCGCCGAGCGCCCGTGCCGCGCCGTGCAGATCGTCGCGCGCAGCGCAGAGGCGCCCCTGCAACTCGTGCAACGCCACGGCCGCGCCGAGCGCGGGGACCGCGTCTCGGGTCAGCTTCCACGCAGCGTCGTCGCCGCCGAGCCGCAGCCAGAGGTCGACCCGCAGCAGCCGCGAGGCCACGCTGCGCGCCTCGTCGCCGGCCAGCGATCCACGCCAGCGCGCGTCCGCCGGGCCCGGCTCGAGCGTCTCGACCACGCAGCGCTGCAGCGACGACGTCTCGTCCTGCCCCTCCGCGGCGAGCGCGGCCTCGCATCGCGCCCGCCGGTCGGCCGGCTCGGCCTTCTGCTCGGCCAAGGCCAGTGTCGGACCGACCGATCCGCTCGCGGCCGCCCGCTCCAGCCGCGACCGCACCTGTTCGGCCACCTGCTCGCCGTAGCTCGCGAAGGGCCAGTCCAGGCGCACGAGCGCGGCGAGCGCGGCGTCGGCCGCCGGCTGGGCTTTGCCTTCTGCGGCGAGCCAGCGGTTCAACCAGGGCGGCGGCAGCAGCGGCGCGAACGTCGGCTTGGCTGCGGCCTCGACCTTCGCCGGCCGGGCGATCGCCAACGGAGGCGCACCACGGACCACGGTCCAATCGAGATCGGCGGCCAGCGCACCGCGGACGTCGGCCAACTTCAGCAGCAAGCGGTGGCGGCCAGCAGGCAGCGTCACCTCGCGCTCGACCCGCGCCGCCAGGGGTCGCGGCGCCGTCGTCGCGACCAAGCGCAGCGCCACCTCCGCGCCGACCCGCAGCGTCGCCGGCCCCAGGGCCCCGAGCCGCAGCCGCAGCGTGGTCGGACGCTCGACCTGCAGCCAACGCTCGAGCAGGACGACGGCGCCATCGCCTGGGCCGAGGTGGGCGTGCAGCTCGCGCAACGCGGCAGGCCCGTCGCCGAGCAGCTGCGGCTTGATGGCGCCATCTCGGCCCAGGCCCGGCCGCGCCGCGGCGACGCTGCGTTCGAAGGTGGAATCACGGCCGAAGGCAGAGGCGTCGCTGCCCTCGAAGGGACCGAGGAGGACCCAGCCCTGCGGCGTCGGCGCAGGTTTCTGCTCGACGGCACAGTCCGCGTCGTTGCTGCCGGCGGCGCCGCCGAGGCGCTCGCGGATCAGCGCGCGCAGGGCGGTGGCGAGAGTCGAGGCGGCGGCGTCCAGCGGCTTGCGCTTCGCCGCCGGCAAGGCGGCCTCCGCCGCGCGCAGGGCAGCGTCGATCGCCGGCGCACCGAGCAGCGTCAGCAGCTCACCGAGACGACCAACAGCAGCCGCGGCGGTGCCGTCGTTGCCACCCGCGGTGAGCTGCCGCGCTCGCACGGAGGCCTCGTCGAATTCCCGCGCACGGCGGCCAGCGTCGGCGGCCTGCGCGTACACGGTCGATGAGCCCAGCGTCGGCGGGAGCAGCAATGACAGAAGCAGCAGGATCGACAACCGCATCCCGGGCACAGACGCGCGACGGACGACCACGATCTAGCCCTCCACCAAGAGCGTGGCGAGCGCGGCCTGCAGCGTCTGCGGCTCGTGCAGCGCGCCGAGCACACCGTAGCGCGGGACCTCGGGCGCAGCGTCGGCGAGGCCGGCGGGCGGGTCGAAGCGCGGCACCAGCACCACCTGTGTGCCCGTGGTGGCGGAGCGGACGGCGGCGCGCACGGAGTTGGCCCAAGCGCCGTCGACCGGCTGCTCGCGGCGCGACCAGCGGCGCACGCAGCGCAGCGTCACGCCGGTCGGGGCGCCCTGTGCGGCCGCGGCGAGCCATGGCTCGGGGTCGGAGTCGATGGCGAGGGCGAGGTGCAGCGTGGCCTCGTTGGTGGCGGCCGTGCCGCCGCGGAGCGCGGCGATCTCGACCCGGTCGCGGCCGAGCCAGCCGGCCCAATGTGGCGGCAGCGGCAGGCGACGCAGCGCGGCGTCGTGGGTCGCGGCGCGGAATAGGCCCTGGCGCAAGGCCGCGGCGCCCAGGCCCGCGTCGGCGAGCGCGGCGTCGAGCGCGGCCTCGGTGCAGCGGTCGGCGCGGAGCGGCGAGGCGGGCCCGCAGCAGAGCGGATGCAGCGCGCGGAGCAAGGCGTCCGGCGACTCGGCCTGCAGCCTGAGCTGGGCACCGGCTCGGCGGGTGGCGTCGATCTCGACGCGTTCGGCGACGCGACGACCACCCTGATCCACGATGACGGCGACGCGGTGCAGCGGCGCTCGGTCGGCGAGGTCGGCGGCGCTGGCGCCCTCGGCGGCGAGGCAGAGCATCAGGTCGCGCCCGGTCGGGGTCTGCGCGGCGGCGAGCGCCGTGAGGGTCGGCAGCAGGGGCGGCAACGCGGCTGCGTCGAGGTCGAGCAGCATGGCGCTGCGGGCGTCGGGATGAAAGGCAGGGCGGCGTGCCGGGAGCGTCGCCCAGGCGCACTGTGCGCGGCGCTCGACCCGCCACCCGGCCGCGCCGAGGCCGTCGATCAAGGGGCCTCGTTCAGCCAGGTCTGCAGCCAGGTGCGACGCGCCGCGACGTAATCCTTGAGCTCTTGCGCGCGTTGGGCGAGCTCGTCGTTCTCGGCGCGTTTCTGCGGGTCGATGACCAGGTCGGCGCCGATCTGGCAGGCCAGCGCGTCGATCCGCGGCGAGAGGACCTCCGAGCGGAACGGCCCGTCGATCAGGTGCTGGACGAAGGCGCGCAGGCGGGCCAGCAGCACCGGCTGGGTGTAGATATGGTCGATCAGCTCGTTGTAGTACGGGTGACCGAAGTTCTTGCCGACCAGGGGTTCGCCGTCGTGGAAGATATCCTCGTCGAGGATGTCGTTTTCCTCGGTCCAGAGGTGGCCGAAGGTGATGTCGAGGTCCCACGGGATGAAGCGCCAGCGGCGGTCGGCGCCGGCGACAGGCCGGTAGAAATAGTAGTTCTTCCGGATCATGTCCTGGTTCTGCAGCACCACCATGGTCGCGAGGTAGGCGAGGATCTCGTCGACCGCGACGACGCGATCGAGGTCGGCGCTGATCTCGCTCTCGGGCCGCTGCAGGAAGTCGGCGATGAAGACGATGAGGTCGTCGTGCTCCCATGGCCCGGCGTGGTGCTGGTAGACGGTGCGGTAGCGCTCGAGGTCGGGTAGCGGGGTGAAATTGCCGCCCGGGCTGCTGAATTCGAGCGGAGGATCGGCCTCGTAGAGGCTGCCGTCCGGCTCGAGGCCACGCTTGGCGAGGAAGTCGCGATCGACCCGCTCGACCTCGTGCATCACGCCCCAATACCGCTCGTTGATGCGGAAGTGGACGAAGCGGTCGTCCGAGACCGGCAGCGGCGTCGCGCCGCGGATGAAGTCGAGCGCGAGCGCGTTGCGCAACAAGGTCTTGTCGACGTACTCGGCGCGGTAGATGAGCTTGCGCCGGCCGTCGGGCAGCTTCTTGCCGCCCTCGAGGTCGATCCGGAAGCTCTCCTTGTCGTAATAGCGCGACGATCCGCCGTGCAGCCGCGCCTTGGCCTGGTAGACGGTACCGTCGACCGAGAGCTCGGCCGGGACCCAGATCTTCTCCTGCGGCTCGGCGAGGATCGCCGCGAGGTTCGCCTCGGAGAGCTTCATCTCGACCAGCGGCAGCTTGGCCTCGTAGCCGTGCAGCGAGAGCGAGGTCGTGTCGGCGCCCAGCGTCGCGGTCAGCTTGGTCGGCCCGGCGACGTCGACCCGAACCTTGGCGACGGCGACGCCCTCGACCATCGGCCCGACCTCGACCACCGCGAGGCCGGTCTCGCCGACCAGCGCAGGTTGCCCCGCAGCCTTGGTGTCGAGCTTGCCGTCGCTGCCGAAGGCGGCGATCTCGACCCGCTCGACCGCACCGATCGGCGTCGCCACCGCGCTCGGCAGCAGGCGCAGCGTCCCCTTCTGCTCCTCCAGCTTCGGCGCGACGAAGCCACCGGCCGGCGGCGTGCAGGTCGAAAGCGTGGCGAAGCTATCCTTCCAGGCGACGTTGCCGTCGCTGGTGGCGTCGGAATATTCGAAGACGAGCAGCGCGTCGCTGGCGCTGCCGTCCCCTGCAACAACGGCGTCGGCGTCACTTCCGGCCGGCTCGGCGTCGTTGCCGCAGCCAGTGGCGGCGAGCAGGGCCGAGAGCAGGAGAGGGAGAATGTGCCCCCGCGCGAGTGGCGCCAGGGCGGGGGTCACGATGGCGGCGAGCGGCTTCATGTCGGCAGGCTACACGGTGCCCTGATCGCGTCAATCCGAGGGCAGGGTCGCGCGCGGCCAGGCGTAGACGGCGTAGTCGGTCTGCGCGTGGCCCGCGGCGATGGCGCGATCCATGGCCGCGGCCAACGCCGGCAGCACGACCAGGCCGTCGGGTCCGCCGGCGCTCTCGATCATCAGGCGCACGTCCTTGCGCGCCGTCTGCAGCTCCCAGCTCACCGGATTGGTGCCCTTGGCGGCGACCCGCTTGCCGAAATACGGCAGCATCCCGCCCGGCCGCCAGACCTCGAACATCGCCAGCACGTCGTCGGCCGAGAGGCCTTGCTCGGCGCCCATCGCGAAGAGGTCGCCGAAGGCGCCGGAGAGGCTGACCAGCAGCGCGTTGCCGAGCAGCTTGTAGATGGCGGCCAGGTCGGCCCGCTCGCCGACATACCAGACCTTGCCGGTCATCTCGGCCAGGAGCGGCTCGGCCATCGCGGCGTCGTCGTCGCCCGCGGCCAGCAGCATCAACCCCGTCGCGTCGCGGGCGTTGGCCGGGGCCATGAACACGGGCGCGTGCAGGTAGCGGATGCCGCGTGCGTGCAGCTCGGCCGTCCGCGCCGCGACCCGCTCGGGCAGGTTGGTGCTGTGGTCGAAGACCGGGACGCCGGCGCCGATGGCCTCGCCCGCAGCAGCGAGGACGGCGTCGACCGCGTCGTCTGCGGTCAGCACCAGGTGGACGCGCTCGGCGCCCTGGACGGCGTCGGCCGGAGACGCGGCGACGCTGGCGCCGTGCTCCTGCAGCGCGGCGGCCTTGCTGGCGGTCCGGTTCCAGACCCGCACTTCGTGCCCTTTGGCGCGCAGGTTCTGCACCATCCCGCTGCCGAGCAGGCCAGTGCCGATGAGGGCGATCTTCATAGCATTCTCCGAAGGTTCTGGACGCGGGACGCGGCCTGTTCCGGCAGCGATGCGTCGTTTGCGAAGGCGGTGAGCAGCTCGCGGTCGCGATCGAGGCCGTGCGAGGAGCCGGCGCCGCGGTGAGCCTGCACCGCCCGTTCGAGCGCGTCGAGGGCGTCGTCCTGTCGGGCCGCGCGCAGCAAGGCTTCTGCGGCCGCAGCGGCGGCGTCGCCGACCCCGAGCAGGTCGCCGGCGCGGGCGGCTCGTTCGCTCGACCGCGCCAAGCGGGCCAAGGCTTCATCGGTCTGCCCGGCGCGCAGCAGCAAGCGACCGGCGACGACGTCGGCGCGCGCCGCGGAGCGCGCATCGCCGAGGGCGTCGAAGTGGTCGTGGGCGCTCTCGCAGAGCTGCAGCGCGCGCTCCGCGGCGGCCTGCGCTTGGCCCGGTCGCGCCGCGACGTGCAGCGGCAACCGGGCGATCCCCAGCTCGGTCTCGGCGAGCTCGCGGCGGGCAGACGCGTCGTGGCCGGCGCGGCGGGCGAAGACCTCCCGCGAGCGCTCGAGCAGCCAGTTGGCGCGGACCGGATCGCCGAGGCGGACCCAGACCGCGGCCTGGTCGTTGAGCAGCGCGGCGGCCGCGAGAGGTTCGCCGCCGCGTTCGTAGAGTCGGCTCGCCTCGGTCAGCGCGTCGAGCGCCCGGTCCAGGTGCGGCCGGTCGCCGATGTCGAAGCAGATGCCGCCGACCAGCGCGGCGGCTTCGGCCCGCAGCGGGAGCGGATCGATCTCACCGAGTGCGGCGGAGATCTCCTCCGCGGCCTCGAGCGCGTGGTCCAAGTCGACGCCGCGGATGGTGCCGGCCGCGCGCCAGAGCAGCCGGGTCCGGGCCAACGCGGCGTGCAGGTGCAAGGCGCGGTAGCGACCGGTCGCGGGCACCCGGCGCAGGCTGCGCACGGCGTCTTCGGCCAGCTCGACCGCGGCGGCATTGGCGCCGAGCTGGCCGGCGATCTCGGCCGCGGCGAGGAAGCGCTCGGCGGCCAGGTCGGGTCGCCCGGCCCGCAGCATGTGCAGCGCGGCGCGGTGCGCCTGCTCGGCGTCACGGGCATTGGGCGGCGCCGGGGCGACCGTTGCGGCTTCGATCGGCGCGGCTTCGACCGGCGCGGCTTCGACCGGCGCGGCGTCGGCGGGCACAGCGTCGGCGGGTGTAGCTCCGACGGGCTCAGCTTCCTCGGGGCCTGCTGCGTCGAGCGCAGCGACGGCCGGCGCGGTGTCGACCGGCGCCGCTTCGGCCGATGGCGTCGCGGGCAGCGGAGCGGCCGGCGTGTGCAGCAGCTCTGCGAGCCGGTGGTCCCAGGCCCTGCGCAGCTGTGGCAGCAGGCCGTCGAGCAACCGTTCGCGCAGCGATGCGCCGAGCGCGAAGGTGGTGTCGTCGGCGTCCAGGCGCAGGCCACGGTCGGCGGCGCGTTGCAGCGCTTCGAGCACGGCGATGGCGTCGGTCGCGAGCAACGCGGCGACCAGCTCCGGCTCGAAGCGCTCGCCGACGACCGCGGCGCCCCGCAGCACCCGCAGCGCGTCGGGATCGAGCCCAGCGAGCAGATCGTCGGCTTGGGCGGGCGCAAGGTCGGCAGCCGACGCGGCCGTCGGCGGCGTCGTCGTGGGCGCTGCCTCGTCTGGGCTGCGCGCGGAATCGTCGCTCACACCGGCCGCCGTCGCATCGATCCGTCGGCTCGCACCGTAGCGGCCGACGACGGCCGCGATCAGCGCACGGCCAGCCTCGCCGTCGGGCTCGACGTCAAAACCGAGGACCAGCGGCGGACGCAGCCAGCCCTCGGCGTCGAGCAGGCGGCGCAGGGCGTCGAGCGTCGTCGGCCCGGCGCGGTCGACGTGGTCGAGGACGACCGCGACACCGCCCGGAGTCGCCTCGTGCAGGCGGTTGAGCAGCGGAACGAGGTCGCGCAATGCGTCGGTCGAAGGCGCACCGGCGAGCAGGCGGCGGCGGAGGTTGTCGCGCAGATGCACCGCGGCGAGCTCGAGCAGCGCCCGATCGCTGCCGAGCGCGGCCAGCGCTTCGTCGCGCAGGCGGCCGAGGGGCCCGATCGGGCCTGCGTGGCCGGCGTCGACGCGGAGGCAGAGCGGGCCACTGGGCGAAGGCGGCGGCGGGCCGATCCAGACCAGCGGGTGGGAGGCTTGCAGCGCGGCGTCGAGGGTGGAGCGGGCGTCCGTCATGCGGCGGTCCTCCGTGAGGCGGCGGGTGCCGCGGCGAAGTTGCGCCGTCAAGCAAGGATCCGGTGGCGGGTAGGTCAAGATTGACGCGCCCGCGCGCTTCTCTCAACCTCGTCATCAGATCAGCGACGCGAGGCCAGCGATGCAACCGCCCAGACAGGTGAATCAGACGATGGTGGGCCTTGCCGTCGTCCTGCTCGGGATCGGCGGCTGCGGCCTCGGCGCGACCGTTCCGCGGGATCAGGCCGTCGTGCTCGAACCTGGCGAAGGGATGATGGTCGTCGCGGTGGAGACCAACCTGCACCTGAACGTGACCTTCTGTCGCGACGCCGACTTCATCCAATGCGTCGACTTGCCCGCGTTCACGGCCGACTCGCCGGTCGCCATCAGCCGAGTCCCCGTCGGTCGCTACTGCCTCGGACGCATCACAGCGGAGGTTGCCTTCGGCACCTACGGCTACGTCGAAGCGTTCAGCCGAGACAGCACGACCTGCTTCGACGTCGGCCGGGCCGTGCTCAGCTACCCGGGGCACCTCGTCTACCGCGACGCCGGCGACGACGGGCTCGAGCGCGGCTGGGACCAGCGCGCCGGCTTCGAGAAGACCGTGCGCCGCCTCTACCCGAAGCTCGCGAGCTGGCGGTTCGAAGTGGTCGACACCGGCGCTCCGTAGTGCGATGGGTCCGAGGGGTTGCCGATGTTCCACACCATCGTTCGTTGGGCCGCGCTGATCGCGGCGGCATGTACCGTCGGTTGCGCCGACCTCGAACCACGAGAGGTGACCTCCAATTGCTGCGACTGCCTGGTCCGCAACGCGTGCACGGATTGGAGCGAAGAGCATTGCAATCAATGGGCGAACGGGAGCCGCCAGGATGTGCTCTCGGTCGACTCGGAATGCTCGGACCACAACAGCTGCACCAAGCTCTGCGCCGACGAGGGCGCGGTCTGGGTCAAGTGACAGCGCCGGCGATTGAACTCGATCCCGGCGTGGTTTCTTTCATCGTACCGTGGCGCCTGATGTCTCATGGCGCCGTTTCGCGGCTCTGCTTCAGTGTCAAGACCGTTGCTGTCCGCACGGGAGTTTTGTCCAGCGTTGAGAAACGCCACGCGGAAGACCGATGTTTGGGCTCAACATCGGCGATCGGCGCTGTCAGCGCCGCCGCTGCTGCCAATCGGCCACGATCGCCGCGAGGTCGCCGCGATCGCGCCACTCCGCGGCGAAGCGGAGCGCCATCAACACCGACTGCCCGTCTTGGCCGATCATGACGTCGCCATCGTGCACCGGCGGCGCCTCCCACCAGCAATGGCGGACGCCGCCCACGCCCCGCGGGTCTTCGGCGACCGACGGCCAGATGCAGACCTGAATCGTCGTGTCGTCGACGGGGATCGCCAGCTCGAGCAGTGGCGGGCCGTCAGGGCGTTGCGTCGGTCGGGGCAACACATGCGAGGGTTCGGCGTCGGACGCGTCAGAGTCTGCCTGGTGCTCCGCATGCCAGGTCTGGATCCCCGCCCAAAACGACCGTAGCCACGCGAAATGATCCCAGCCTCGGCCACAAGCCAGGTGCCCTGCAGCCAACCACGCGCCCGCGACGCTGGGAGCGGCAAAGGCGTAGACGTCGTCGCTGATGTCGCCGAATCGCACGGGGACGATCGCCTCACCGCGCCGCTGCTCCGGCGGCCAGACAGTCGTCTCCAGCAGCTGCAATGCGGGCGATCCCAACGCGTCGACCTCGTCCGGCGCGAGCCGTCGACCGCCGCTCGGTAGCTCGGCGAGTGCAACGGCGACACCGTGAAACGAGCCTGGTCGCCGTCGCCGCACCGCATCGACCACCTTCTGGACTGTGAAGCGGAGGCCGTACAGGGGCGGAGACCCGACCCTGCTCGCGCCTTCGCCGTCGAGCGGACCCTCGACACGCCAGGTGAAGCGCCATGCTCCCCCGGCCAGATCGTCAGCATGCTGGGCGCGCTTCTCTGCGCTCGGCCCCGCCGACAAGCGAACACGGACGCCATCCACGACCGAGGTGATGCGACAGGACCGCAGCGTCGCGTCTGGCGCGGGCGCGAGGTCAGCGTATCGATTCAGCCGGGCCAGCGCCGCCGCGAGCGCTTCGATCGCGGTCGGCGCGTCGACGGCACGCGGCCCTGCAGTATCCGGTTCGACCTCGATCGCGCAGCGGAAGCGGTCGCCATGGCGGGACGGCCGCCAGATGCGGACGATGTACGGCGATGGGCGACCGTCACTCCAGCGCTCGCATGCGTGTTCCAGCCACGGCGCACCACGCGTGGCACACCCGGGCAGTCGCGCGATGGGGGCGGCGATCTGGCGGTCGAGCCATTGCATCGCGGCAGTCTCGATGATCGCACGAGATCCCACAAGGATCGACAACCAGCGGGGGTGCCGAGCCGCCGAAGCGCCTTCCGTCGAAGCGAGGAAGGGGTTCCAAGGAAGGGGTTCCACCTGGAACCATCTTTGCTGGCGCCGGCCTGATGCACCATCGAGGTCAGGTTGCCGACCGCGTCGTAGCCGTAGGTCTGCGTGTAGGTACGCAGCGCCGTCGTCGCCGGCAGCTTGGTCGCCGGCAGCTTGGTCGGCGGCATTCCGTCCGGCCCCGGAGCAAAGCGGTAGCCCCCCTGACACAGCACGACGCATCCGCCCTTGTCAGGCTCGCACCATCACCTACCGTGCCCAACCACCCGCCCGGAGCCGTCGCCTATGCCAAGTCCACTGCACGAGCTCATCGTCGATCTGTTCCGCCGCGACCCCACGCTGGCCACCTGGCTGCTGCGCGAAGTGCTCGGCGTCGACCTGCCGGTCGGGCTCGACCCCGTCATCGCCGAGCCCAACTTCAGCGAGTTCGCCCCCACCGAGGCGCGCACCGACCTGCTCGTCGCATTCGGCCGGGAGAGTCGGACCGAGCTCATCCTCATCCTCGAGGTCCAGCTCGGACGCGACGACGACAAGCGCTGGCGGTGGCCGTACTACCTCGCGAGCGCCGCCCAGCGCTGGCGCTGTCCGGCGCTCCTGCTCGTGGTCACCAGCGACGCGGCGATCGCCCGCTGGGCCGCGACTCCGATCGAGGTGGGCGGCAAGCAAATGTCGCTGACGCCGTACGTGCTCGGGCCTGAGCTGGTGCCGAAGATTCAGACGCCACAGCAGGCGCGGCAGCGGCCGTATCTGGCCGTGCTCTCGGCGCTGGCGCACGGGCGGGAGGCCGGTGGCCTGGCGGTGGTCGAGGCATGCCTGGCGGCTGCGGATGTCGTGGACGACTCGGTGCGTGTCGCATACTTTGAGATCGTGCTGGGGGCGCTCGATGTGGCGACTCGGCGCGCGTTGGAGGCGAAGATGAGCTTGGAGAACTTCGAGGTGCAGTCGGCGATCGGCAAGGCGATCTTGGCCAAGGGCGAGGCGCGCGGGAGAGCGGAGGGCGAGGCGCGGGGGAGAGCCGAGGGCGAAGCGCGTGGTGAAGCTCGGGGTCGCTCTTCTGCGATCCTGGCCGTGCTTCGTGCCCGGGGCCTTGCGGTCAGCGATGCGGAGCGCGACCAGATCAGCGCGTGCCATGACCTCGAGCTATTGGAGCGGTGGTTGATGCGTGCGGCGACGGTGACTTCGACGGCGGCGGTGTTGGAAGTAGGTCATCGATAGGCGCGAAATGACCGGGTTCTTCGTGGTTCACCTCCAGGTTGATGGAGGCGATGGCGGGATCAGCGTCCAGCCGGCGGCCGAGTTGCTGGGCGCGCGTCAGCCCGTCGCGTTTCGAAAGCAAGGCCAAGTCCAAGTGCAGGTGTCTTTGTACCGGCCTTTTCGCATAGGATCAGCTAGAGACGCGATCAAAGAGTCGCCCGGGGCGACTTTTTGACGCGGCTCGTGGAGGGGGAAGGTTCGCGAGAACCACGCTTCTCGCGACCTGGGGGCGCCTAGCCCCCCAGAGAACAGAAGAGAGACTCGGCCAGAAAATGCGAGACTGCATTTCTTGGTCGCGTCTCTAGGTAGTCGACCGGCGGGGAGGGCGTCAGCCGTCGTCCCCGTCCAACTCAAACCGGTTCCACCCGGCGGCAGCCAGAGGAACGGGTTCCATTTCCGGAACCATTTCGCAGGTCGCGGAGGCCACCATGCGCATCGATCTCCGCATCCACCTCGCCCTGGTGCTGTCGCTCGGCTGCGCCCGTACGCCCCCTGCGCAGTCGCCGGCCGCGACCGCTGCAGAACCCGCACCGACTGCGGCCGAGGCGCCTGCCCAACCACCCGCGATCCGCCACCCGAGGCTCACGCTCCTCGGCAGCGAGGGCCGCGACGTCGGGCTTCCGGGCCAGGGTACTGCGACCTTCTACGGCCCCATCTTCCTCGGCGACGACCTCGCCAAGGCCGAGGGTACGGTCTACCTCTACCTCGACGGCGTTGTCGCCGAGATGGGCACCGAGGCCGAGGTCTACCTCACCGAGCCCGGAAAAGACCGCATCGACGCGCGGTACTACACCGGCTCGGTCGCCAACGTGCCGAGCGGCCGCACCGCGCTCGGGACCATCACGCAAGAGGTCCACGACTTCGAGGCCGACGGGGTGCAGCACCAGGCGCGCACCCTGCTGCGGGGCCTGCGCTCGTTCGGCGTCGCCGTGCTGGTCCGCCAGGGCACCTTGCGGCTGCACCAGATCGTGTTGACGACGGCGCCGCCGAGCCAGCGAACTGCGGACTAGCCGCGCACTTCGTTTCGCCTCCTTACTAAATAAAAATGCACCGTCGCGTAACGCGACGTGCCGCTGTCGGCTCTTGCCGTGGGCCAGCTCTATCCGAGGAGCGGTCACCAAGGGACGGCCGGAGCAGAACGACCACGATGTCGAAGACATCAACGGTACGGCTCCAAACGAACGAGGAGAGAGACGTCATGCTACGTATCGAGAAGCTGATCGCGGTCGCGGCGCTGGCCGCGATGATCACCGGCTGCGGCAAGAACGAGGCGGCGCCTGCGCCTGCTGCCGAAGCGCCCAAGGCCGAAGCGCCCGCAGCGGAAGTTCCCGCGGCGGCCAAGGCCGAAGCGAAGGCCGAAGTGAAGGCCGAAGCGAAGGACGACGAGGGTGGCGACACCTCGGCGCTGCCGACCGGAACGCCGCCGCCGGTGAGCGACTTCGTCATCGCGGCGAAGGACGCGCTGGCCCTGCACGGCAAGGAGAACGTGGTCTTCGTCTACGCCGGTAGCAAGGCGGCCTACGACAAGGGCCATATCCCCGGCTCGGTCAACGCCTTCGCCCACGATATGCAGTACCTCGACGACGTGCAGAAGTGCGAGGGACTGCCGATGTGCCCGGAGAACGCGGCGAAGTTCATCGGCGGCCTCGGCATCGGCAACGACACCCAGGTCATCGCCTACGAGGACGGCAAGGGCGTCAACGAGTCGGGCGTGTGGTTCTTCCTGACGCTCTACGGCCACAAGAACGTCAAGATGATGGAGGGCGGCACGGTTGGCTGGGAGGCCGCCGGTGGCAAGCTCGACACCGCCGAGGTCACGCCCAAGGCCGCCACCTTCGCGCCCGCCGTCAACAAGGACATGGTCGCCACCCGCGCCGAGGTCGAGGTTGCGACCAAGGGCGGCGGCGCACTGCTGCTCGACGCGCGGCACACGCTGCCCGAATACACCGGCACCGACCTGAAGGACGGCATGAAGAACGCGACCGAGCACGTCACGGTCAAGCGTGGCGGCCACATCCCGGGCGCCGTCTTCTCGCCGTGGACCAAATACGCCGGCAACAAGGGCGGCGGCGCCGAGGGCGAGATGTTCCGGCCCACCGACAAGCTCCGCAAGCAGCTGAGCAAGCTCGGCAAGAAGGGCTACGCGCCGGACAAGACGATGGTCACCTACTGCCACGTCGGCCTGGGCCGCAGCACGTTCCAATACCTGGGCCTGCGCTTGGCCGGCCACGACAAGGCCAAGGTCTACGTCGGCTCGTGGAGCGAGTGGGGCAACTCCGACCTGCCGGTCGAGACCGAGTAGCGCGGCCGGGCTGGCGCCACGCGGGAAGGGGAGGACGTCATGACGATGTCGTTGCTGGCAGGGCTGCTGACCGGAGTGGTCTTCGGCACTGCGCTCTACAAGGTCACCGCGATCAAATACGACCGCGTGGTCGGGATGCTGCTGCTGACCGACGTCAAGATCATGAAGTTCGCGTTCTCCGCGATCGCGGTGGCGGCATTCGCCTACGGCCTGGCCGATATCTTCGGCGTCGCCGAGACGACCGGGATGGTGCCGCGGGTGATGTCCTACACCGGCTGGGCGCACGTGGTCGGCGGCGTGCTCTTCGGTGCGTCGATGGCGGCGACCGGCTTCTGCCCGGGCACGGTCGCCTGCCGCGCGGGCGTGAACCTCGGCTCGACCCGCTTCGAGTCGCTGTTCGCGGTGGTCGGCCTCTTCGTCGGCGTCGCCGTCTACGCCGCGGTCAAGCCGACGCTGGTGGATTCGGGGGTCATCGACGCGCCGCAGGGCCTGACCCTGCACGGCTGGCTGGGCCTGCCCTATGGCCCGACCGCCGTGCTCCTCGGCGCGCTCTTCCTGCTGCAGACGGCCTTGGCCGACCGCTTCCTGCCCGAGCAGTCCTTCACGCCGGCGCGGCCGCCGCGTTCGCTGATCGACAAGATCCGCGGTGATTGGCACTTCTTCCCGGCGGGGGCGGTGGCCGGCCTGACCATCGTCGCGGCCAGCATGCAGGACGGCTATATCGGCTACTCCGGCTCGATCCTCGCGGTCTACGGCTGGGTCGCCGACGCGATCGGGCAGACCAGCTCGCTCGTGCCGAAGGTGACCGACCAGATCGTCTGGCGGGCGGCGCTGATCGTCGGCGTCGTCCTCGGCGCGCTGCTCGCCCGGCTCTGGTCGATTCCCTGCGAAGGCGAGGGCAAGTCGATCCCGGCGCCGGCCTCGTTCGACGCGCCGCGCAGCGCCCGGATCTTGACCGGTGCCGCCGGCCTCTCGCTCGGCGCGATGATCGGCGGTGGCTGCACGACCGGCGCGTTCATGGCGGCGTTCCCGACCCTCTCGGTCGGCAGCTTCGCGATGGGCTCGACCTTCTTCGTCGCCGCGATAGGCACCGCGGTGCTGCTGCGCAAGCTCGGCACCATTCGCCTGCAGGCCGGTCGCGTCCAGCTGCCGGCGGTGGGGAGGACCTGATGACCCGCTTCGAGAAGTTCGCCTACCCCGCGATCGCCGTCGCGCTGCTGCTGGCCTGGTTCGGTCTGAGCCGCGGCAACGAGGCGCTGCGCACCCAGGCACCCGCCAGCCACGTCGCCAGAGGTGCCCGATGAACGGACGCATCGCGCGACTGCTCGCGGTCGGGGTGATCGGCGTGCTCTCGGCCATGGTCGCCTCCGCCGGCATGGCGCGCACCGAGCTGGAGAACGCGATCCCGGTGACGCCGAAGGGCCTGCTCGCGCTGGCCGGCAACAAGGGCGCCAACGTGCAAGTCGTCGATCTGCGCAAGCTCTCCGATGACGACGACGACGTCGGCGGCTACCAGGACGCCCGCGTGCCGGGCGCCTTGCCGATGCCGGATTGTGATCCGGCGAAGGTGCCGACAGCGGCGTTCGGTCGCATTCGCGCCGACATCCCGACGGTGCTGGTCAGCCGCGACGGCGACGCCGCCACCTTCGCCCGCTGCCGCACGGCCTTCTTGCGGGTCCGCAACCTGGAGGGTGGGTTCGCGGCGTGGAGCGAAGCGGGCCTGCCGGAAGAGGACGGACCCTATGTCGCGCCGAAAGCGGGCGCCGGCGGAGGCTGCCTGTGAAGCTGACCCGACGTACCGTCCTACAAGGCATCGCGGGCGCTTCTGCGGCGACCGTGGTCGGCGGCGAGGATGCGCTCGCCGGCGACGCTCCGGCCGTCGCCAAAGGCCCGGACACCCCGGTCATCATCGACGACCCGCGTGAGCACTACCCCAACAAGCGCCCGGTCGAAGACATGTACCGCGCCGAATTCGCCGATACCTTCGGCGATCCCGACGACCACGGCACCGCCTTTCACTGCGTCAACTGTCAGGGCAACTGCGCCTGGCAGGTCTGGATCAAGGACGGCAAGGTCACCCGCGAGAACCAGAGCGCGGCCTATCCGGCGATCAGCGAAGACGTCCCCGACAGCAACCCACGCGGCTGCAACAAGGGCGTGCAGCACAGCCAGATCATGTATTCGGAAGACCGCATCCGCTACCCGATGAAGCGGGTCGGCGAGCGCGGCGCCGGCAAGTGGGAGCGCATCTCCTGGGACCAAGCGATCGACGAGGTCGCGCAGCGGCTCTACCGGACCATGCTCGAGAAGGGTCCGGACGGGAACTACATCCACGTCGGCGCCGGCCTGCTCTCGGAGGCCCGCGGCGCCTCGATCAAGCGCCTCGGCGCGCTGCTCGGCGCGGTGCGGCCCTATATCGCCAGCTACGTCGGCGACATGTTCCCCGGCGTCTCGCTCGTCTACGGCGAGGGCAATATCGGCTGCACCTACGACTTCATGTTCAAGACGAACGTGCAGGTCTATTGGGGCTGCAACCCGAATACCTCGCGCATCCCGGATGCCCACTACGTCTGGGAGGGGAAGTACAACGGCAGCAAGGTCATCGTGATCTCGCCGGAATTCAACAGCACGGCGATCCATGCCGACCGCTGGATCCCGATCAAGCCGGGCTACGACGGCCACCTCGCCATGAGCCTGATCCACGAGATGGTGCAGGAGAAGCTCTTCGACGAGAAATTGGTCCGCAAGTTCACCGATCTGCCGATGCTGATCCGGGAAGATACCGGCGCGATGCTGCGGCTCTCGGACATCGATCCGGACAAGGCCCCGGCCGAAGGCGCGCTCACCTTCGACGCCGCCCTGGGGAAGAAGTTCGGTAGCAAAGCACATGGCGCCAAGGACCACGCCGAGGAGGTCTTCCTCGCGGTCAACGGCAACGGCGGCAAGCTCACCGCGATGCCGGGCGGCGAGGGCAGCGCGCTCTCGACGCTGCGCCTGGAGGACCTCGGCTGGAAGATCGAGCCGGCGCTCACGGGGTCGTGGAAGGTGACGCTGAAGGACGGCAAGACCGTCGCGGTGCACACCATCTTCGACGCGCTGAAGAAGGAGCTCGAAGGGTTCACCCCCGAGAAGACGCACAAGCTGACGGGCGTGCACCCGACGCTGGTCCGCGAGTTGGCCCGCGATATCGCGCTGCCGGAGGTCGTCTCGGTGACGATGGGCTTCGCCCTCGGCAAGCACTTCAACGGCATGCTGACCCAGCGGGCGATCGCGTCGCTGCTGGCGTTGACCTGCCGGATGGGTCCGCGCGGCGGCCTGAACACTGAGAACGAGTGGTCGATCAGCGGCCTCGCCGGCCTCTCGGGCTTTTCGGGCGCGTTCAAGCACCGCTTCGCTTCGGGCGCGGTGAGCGAGCACCAACTCGGCGACGGCGGCAAGACCAGCAAGAAGGCCTACACCGACGAAGAGGTGAAGGAGGCGACCGGGCAAGACTCGGCGAGCTACCACGCCGCGGTCGAGGCGCTGCTGGAGAAGTCGAAGAACGACAAGGGCGTCGACCCGGCCAAGGGCCGCTACGGCAAGCCGTGGTGGGATACGGTCGAGACCTTCTTCATCGTCGCCGACGCCCGCTTCCGGCGGAACAAGGGCGACTACCAGCAGGCCTTCCTCGACAAGGCGAAGTTCTTCTGCGTCGCCGATATGCGGATGAGCGAGACGGCGCGCTTCGCCGATATCGTGCTGCCCTCGGCTTCGCACTACGAGGTCTGGGATCTACGCGTGAACCCGGGCTACCACCGCTTCGCCAACCTGGCGCAGCCGCCGAAGGGGCTCGAGAGCGTCGGCGAGGCGAAGTCCGAGTGGCATATGGCCACCATGATCATCACGCGGATGCAGGAGATCGCCCTCGCCGAATACGCCCGGACCAAGAACCTCGGCGTGCTGCACATCCCCGACGCGACGCATACGCAGGAAGGCATCCGCCCGCTGGACAAGTTGGTCGAGCTCTTCACCGACCACGGCAAGCTCGGCACCGACAAGCAGGCGGTCGAATACGCGCTCGGTCACGTCGACCAGTTCCGCGGCGAGGACACCTCGTCCTGCTACGACCGCGGCGGCTACCTCGTCGTCAACGAGAAGGGCGGCAAGACCTCGCCGCTCTACCCGGACAAGCCCTACAGCACCTTCGAGAACCACCTCGCGCTGAGCGAGCGCTTCGAGACGCTGACGGGCCGGCTGACCTTCTACGTCGACCACCCGCTGTGGCTGAAATCGGGCGCCGGCGTGCCGACCGCGACCATGCCCCTGCGCAGCAAGCGGCACCCCTACCTGCTGATGACGCCGCACGCGCGCTGGTCGATCCACAGCACCTACAAGACCAGCGAGATCTTGCTCCGCCTGCAGCGCGGCGAGCCCTACGTGATGATCCACCCGGCGGTGGCAGCGAAGCACGAGCTCGTCGACGGCGGCCAGGTCAAGATGAGCAACGACCTCGCCGAGGTGCAGTGCATGGTCAAGGTCAATCCTTCGGTCCCGAAGGATGCCGTCGTCATGGAGCATGGCTGGGAGCCGTTCATGTACCGCAACCGGGTCGGCCACAACGCCCTGGTCGGCGACATGCTGAATCTGCTCGAGGTCAGCGACGGCTGGGGCCACCTCGAGTTCGGCGTCAACTGGGACGGCAACCAACACGCCTATACCGGCGCGGTCACGCTCACGCGGGTCTAGGAGCAGAACGATGAATGCACCGGTCAAGCGCCAGTTGGCGATGGTCATGGACCTCAACAAATGCATCGGCTGCCAGACGTGCACGGTCAGCTGCAAGACGCAGTGGACCAACCGCAACGGCCGCGAATACATGTATTGGAACAACGTCGAGACGCGACCCGGCACCGGCTATCCGAAGGGCTGGGAAGAGGCGGGCGGCGGCTTCGACGAGGACGGCAACCTGCGCCCGGGTAGCGTGCCGAGTCGGCGCAGCGGCTACGGCGTGCCGTGGGATTACAACCACGACGAGATCATGAGCGGCGCGCGGCTCGAGCCCTCCGCAGATCCGACCTGGGGTCCGAACTGGGACGAGGACGCCGGCGCCGGCGAGCATCCGAACTCGCACTTCTTCTACCTGCCGCGGATCTGCAACCACTGCAGCAACCCGGCCTGCATGGCGGCCTGCAACAACAACGCGATCTTCAAGCGCAAGCAGGACGGCATCGTGCTGGTCGACCTGGACCGCTGCCAGGGCGAGCGCCAATGCATCGCGGCCTGCCCCTACAAGAAGGTCTACTTCAACGCGAAGATGTCGAAGACCGAGAAGTGCATCTTCTGCTTCCCGCGGATCGAGAAGGGTCTGCCGCCGGCCTGCGCGCAGCAATGCGTCGGCCGCATCCGCTTCGTCGGCTATATGGACGACGAAGAGGGGCAGATCTACCAGCTGGTGCACAAGTACAAGGTGGCGCTGCCGCTGCATCCCGAGGCCGGCACGCAGCCCAACGTCTTCTACGTGCCGCCGATGACCGGGCCGGAGACCTTCGACGACCAGGGCCGGATCGTGCCCAATAGCGAGCGGATCCCGATCGACTACCTCGAATCGCTCTTCGGCGACGGGGTGCGCCCGGCGCTGGCCACGCTCAACGCCGCGATGGCGGACCGCAAGGCCGGCAAGCCGGCACCGCTGCTCGACCTGCTGATCGCCTACCGGCACAGCGATATGTTCCGCCTCGACAAGCCGCCGACCGTGGGCGGCAAGCCGGCTGTGGCGCCGTCGGGCGGCGTGCAGGCGAAGGTCCCGACCGGGCAGCTCTCGATCGGCAAGAAGAAGGCCCCGGCGGCCGAGCAGGTGCAGCCATGAGCGCGGCGCGTGTGCTGCTGGCCACAGCGCTCGCGGGCGCTCTCGCGCTCGGCTGTGGCGAGGACAAACCCGGCGCCC
Source organism: Deltaproteobacteria bacterium (assembly GCA_020632665.1). Lineage (GTDB taxonomy): Bacteria > Myxococcota_A > UBA9042 > UBA9042 > UBA9042 > JACKFC01. The sequence goes on along the minus strand of JACKFC010000002.1, from coordinate 93,845 downwards.
AATCGGCAGCCGGCAGCGGCGCGAACGCCCCGGCCCCGCCGCCGCCGAAGCACACCATCCCGGCCGCGACGGCCGAGCAGGCGGCCACCTTCGAGAAGGAGCAGGTCGTCCAGGCGGTGAAGCAGGACGCGCTGCCGACCGACGAGGCGGCCCTCGCCGCGGCACTGGAGAAGGCGCCAGCGGTGACGATGCTGGCCTACCGGCAGCGCACGGTCGAGTTGATGGACCGTGACGTGAACAAGGCGCTCGAGACGCTCGGGCCGCGCGAGGTGCAGGTCCGCGCCCTGGTCGACAGCACGACGCTGCTCATCGCCGCGAGCTGGGACGACGCCAGCGCCGAGGAATTGGCCGAAGGGGAGTCGACCCATTTCGGCGACGCCGCCGCGCTCGAGCTGCCGCAGAAATTCGGCGCCGGCGAGTCGCTGCCCTACGTCGGCATGGGCGACGAGGGGCACCCGGTCGTGGTGACGATCGTTCGGGCCCGAAAGGAGAAGCCCTACGCGCGGCAATTCGTCGCCGCCGGCTTCGGCTCGCTGACCCGCATCGAGCCCGATACCGAGATGACGCTGCGCTACGACGAGGCGGCGCACCGCTGGAATGCGACCTGGAAGCGCCCGCTGAAGGACAACAACGTCGACCTCGACAAGGGCTTGGTCCCCTTCGCGCTGGCGCTGTGGGATGGCGGCGTCCGCGAGCGAGGCGGCAACAAATCGGTGAGCAGCTGGCATTTCCTCCGGCTGCCGGAGCGGCCGCTCGACCAGGCCTACCTGCGCTACGTGGCCTGGGGCCAGGCGGGCGAGCCGATCGGCGACGCCTCGCGCGGCAAGACGTTGTTGACGGTCTGCGCGGCCTGCCATCGGCTGGGTGAGACGCCGACCGCCAAGCCCGGGATCGCGCCGGGGTTGGACAATATCGGTGGCTACGCGCTGCCGCAGTACCTGCGTGAGTCGATCGTCGATCCGAACGCGGTCGTGGTGCGCCAGGTCAACATCAACCGCCACTACGACAAGGCGAAGGGCAAATCGCCCCACGGCGACTACCCGAAGAACACGACCTACAACTGGTATTCGGGCGGCGGCCACGGCGCGGACGAAAAGCCGCGGATCAGCAAGATGCCGCCCTTCGCCAGCCTGCCGGAGAAGGACGTCTTCGACATCGTCGCCTACCTGCAGACGCTGAAGACCCCCCACGGGAGCAAGCCATGAAGCACCTTCCGAGCCTCGGACGGCGGTCCACGCTGATCGCGTTGTGCTTGGCCGCCGGCTGCCAGAGCGGCGGAGAGGCCGAGGGCGCCGCCGAGAACGCGGCCGTAGGCGCCGGCGCACAAGCCGCCGAGGTCGCCCCGGCCCCCGAGCCCAAGGCCGCGCAGCCGAGCCCGGCCGAGCGCGTCGCGGCACGGCGCAAGGCCGCAGAGGTCGCGAGCGTCGCCGACAAGCCGCTGCAGGAAGCCGACGAAGAGGAAGAGGTCGAGCTCTACAGCGCCCAGCTCACGGCCTATCCGTGCGCGGTCCGCGCCGCGAAGGAGGGCACCGCGGTGATCGGGCCGGAGTGCTCGCCGATGGAGGCCGTGACCCATGGCTTCGCCCTGCTCGACCCGCAGGAGAAGAAGGTCTTCCTGGTCAAGGAAGGCAGCGTCTACCGCTTCGAGCTCGAGCACGGCTTCGGCGGACGCGTCGACATCAGCGGCAACGTGGTCGGCACCCGGGGTGGCGTGCCGGTCATCGCGCCGGAGAGCTACACCATCACGCCCAAGCCGAAAGCTGGCGCCTTCAAGGGCTGCTTGTAGCCGGCGGCCGCTGGGAGCGCGACGATGAAAGACCTGCTGCAAGCGCGACCTGATCGACGGCAGTTCCTCCGCGCGCTGAGCGTCGGCGGTGGCCTCGCCGCCGTCGCAGCGGGCTGCGCCGGCAAGGAATCGGCCCCAGCGACGGCTGCGGCGCCGACCACCGGGGCCGCCGAGGCAGTTCGTCCCGCTGCCCCGGCGACCCCGGCCCCCTCGACGCTGCCAGATGGTTTGGACCCGGAGCATTTCCACCTGCACAACCCGCGGCCGCTCGCGCTCGAGACCAAGCGCTCGGCGCTCGGTCGCGGCCCGATCACGCCGACCTCGCGCTTCTTCGTCCGCAACAACCTGCCGATGCCGGATGCCGCGATCCTCGACGATCGGCTCGCCTGGACGGTCGCCTTCACCGGCGTCGCTGCGCCGCGTGCAATCAGCCTCGCCGAGCTGCAGCAGATGCCCTCCGAGACCGTCGCAGCCGTCATCCAATGCAGCGGCAACGGGCGGAAATTCTTCGCCCACGGCCCTTCGGGGAGCAAATGGGCGACCGGCGCGGCGGGCTGCGCGCTATGGACCGGCGTGCGGGTGGCCGACGTGGTCGCGGCGATGGGTGGCGCCACGGCGGGCGCGGGCTTCATGACCTCGACCGGCGGCGAGACTCTGCCCGAGGGCGTCGACCCACTCAGCGTACGGGTCGAGCGGTCGATCCCGAGCGCGAAGGGCCTGCAGGACGCGATGCTGGTCTGGGAGATGAACGGCGAGCCGATCCCGCTCACCCACGGCGGCCCGGTGCGCTTGTTGGTGCCCGGCTACTACGGCTGCAACCAGATCAAATACGTCCGCAGCATCGCGTTCACCAGCGAGCAGACCCGCTGCAAGATCCAGCATTCCGGCTACCGCCTGCGCCCGATCGGCGAGCACGGCGGCCCCGATCAGCCGTCGATGTGGCGGATGAACGTCAAGTCGTGGCTCTTCGGCCCGGGTGCCGACGACGAGCCCGTCCTGGCCGGCAAGGTGCAGCTCTACGGTGCCGCGCTCTCCGGCGAGCGTGGCGTGCGCAAGGTCGAGGTCTCGCTCGACGGCGGCGAGAGCTGGAGCGAGGCGCAGCTGCACGGGCCCGACCTGGGCGCCGCGGCGTGGCGGATCTTCGGCTTCGAGGCGACGCTCGCGCCCGGCACGCACACGGTGCACACCCGCGCCACCGACAGCGAAGGCGAGGTGCAGCCCGAGGCGCGGCAAGAGAACGAGCGCGGCTACGGCCACAACGGCTGGCGCGACCACGGCCTGCAGCTCACGGTCGTCGCCAAGCTGCCGCCGCGCAGGAAGAAGGCGGCTGCCACCGCTGCCACGGCCGCGGGGCCTGCGATCGCCCGCGACTCGGCGAAGCTGAGCGTCGACGGCAAGGCGGGCAAGGCGCTGGTCCAGACCGGCGTGCAGCCTGCCTGTGGCGCCTGCCATACCATCGGCGACGCGGGCCTCGGCGGCACGGTGGGGCCGAACCTCGACGTACTGCAGCCGACGGCAGAGCAGGTGCAGAGCGCGGTGCGCAACGGTGTCGGGGCGATGCCGGCCTTCAAGGGCGCGCTGAGCGAGGCGCAGATCCGCCAGATCGCGACCTATATCGTCGAGGCCACGAAGCGGTAGGAAGAGGTTCCAACCAATCTCTACATCGCTCGCAGCGCCCGGGCCCACGCCGCGAGCTGCGCGTCGGTCGCCAGCCGCCGCTCGACCCGCCGAATTCGCTGCGAAACCCCCGAATGGTCGAGGCCCATCGCGCCCGCGATGCGCCGATGCGGAATCCCGCGACCACGGCTCATCCACCACGCCGCGACCCACTGCAGCGCGTTGCCGCTGCGACCCATCGGCTTTTCGAGCACTTGCTCCAAGGTGTGGCCGGTGACCCGACAGACCTCTTCGAGGGCGTCGGCGACCGCGAACGTATCGTCGGATGGCTGTGGAATCGCCACGGTTCCGGTGCTCTTGCTCTTCCAGAGGCGATCGGGGTCGAAATCCGGCGGCGGCGGTTGGCGGCCTTCGTACACGGCTTGGTAGTACGCCTCGTACGCCTGCTGGCTGCCGAAGAGCTGCTGCAGCTCCTCGGTGTGCAGCCACGCCGGACGCGCGGCCGCACCGACGTACGCGCCATGGCTGGTCCAGTGCGCATCGCTGGGCGAGCTCAGCCCCACGCGAACCGGGTTGAGATGAACGTATGCGAGCAGGTGGCGCCAATAATCGTCCGTGCCGACGACGCGGTTCTTGTAGCGGCCGCGAAAGACCGGACCATCGGTCCCGACTTCCTGGTTGAGCCAACGCGAATAGGTTCGGCCGAGGTGCCCCATCGCGCGGCCGAGGTGGCCCGAACCGGACTCGACGAGCAGGTGGTAGTGGTTCGGCATGATGGCGTAGCCGTGCACGCGGACGTGGAAGCGGCCCGAGAGGTCGGCGAGCAGGTCGAGGAAGGTCTGGCGGGATTCGGCGTCCGGGAAGATCGTGCGACGACCGGCGCCACGGTTCATGACGTGGTGGCGGGCTCCGGGGTGGTCGAGTCTCGGCATGCGCATGGGTTTCTCCGGCGGGCGGGGACGGGGTTCCAGGTGCTTATACTTTACACTTTCCGGAAAGTGTAAAGTATAAGCACCTGGAACCAACTCTCTCGTCGGGGGCCCAGAAGATGACGGCAACACAACCCACCCCCGCCCGAACCCGTAGCTTCTCCGCCCGGCTCGCCACGCTGGCCTTCGCATTGGCCGTCCTCTGGCCCGCCATCAGCCTCGGCGACGCAGCCGCACCTGCCGGCCCGATCCCGGTGCAGGTCGTCTTCTGGCTGCTCGACGCCCGCGACTTCGATCTCGAGCAAGGAAGCTACGCCGTCGACGCGACCCTCGAGCTGCGCTGGAAAGACCCACGCCTCAAGCCCGACGAGCGCACCCTCTTCGAAGTGATGAACGCCATGGAGCTACGCGCCGACCCCTACGGCTACGAGGCCGAGGACGGCTGGCATACGATGACCTGGCGGCTGCACGGCCGGCTGCGCGCCGACTTCGACCTGCGCCGCTACCCCTTCGACGAGCACGAGCTGCCCGTGCACATCGAGCATCCGCTGCTGCAGGTCGAGGATTTCGACCTGCGCCCCGAGACCGACTGGGAGCCGCCGGCAGGGCTGCAGCTCGCCCGCGACCGGCTCGGACCAGACTTCCACACCAACGATTGGACGCTGCGCGGCGTCTCGACCCGCCGCAGCGTCGCGAGCTACGGCCTCGGTGAACGCTACGCCCGCTACACCTTCGCGGTGCGGGTGGCGCGCGACCCGCTGCGCTTCTTCCTCGGCGACCTCGCGCCGATCATGTTGATGGTCCTGCTCGGCCTCGGCGCGAGCCTGATCCCGGCCGACAAGATCGACGCCAAGCTGCTGCTCACCGTCCTCGCGCTCTTGGTCGCGGTCGAGCTGCAGGTCGCCGCGGCCGAACGCCTGCCGCCGGTCGGCTACCTCACCCTGGTCGACTGGACCTACGCCTTCGCCTACCTGGCCCTCGGGATCAGCATCGTCCAGGCGATCTTCGAGCACCGCGCCCACAGCGCCGGCGATCCGGCCAAGGCGTCGACCTACCGGCGGCGCGGCGCGGCGGCGAGCGCGCTGCTCTTCTTCGTCCCGGTCACCGCGCACGTCCTATGGCGCGCGCTCGGCTGAAGGCTGCGCGGCCCTACTGCGCCGCCAGGACGGTGACCGGCTTGGCGAGCGCGTTGTTGGCCGGCGGCTCGGGCAGCGCGCCATCGGCGTTGACAACCTCGATCAGGTAGTAGCTGCCGGCGGCGGTATTGGCCGGCACGGTGAACGGGATGTCCGGCTTGTTCGCGTCCGGCGAGAACTGGAACTTCACCGGCCCGAACTGGTTGGCGCCCGAGTAGCTGGTCCACTGGTCCTCGGTGCGCTCCCAGATCACGACGTCGTCCTGCGAGACCTTGTTGTCCTTCGAGAGCAGCAGCCGGCCGACGTTCTTGCCCTTGACGTTGGCGATGGCGGTGCCCGCGTTCTGAATCACGAAGCGGAAGATGGCCGGCGTGCCGGCGGTGACCTGCGCGGGCAACGAGCTATCCTTCTCGGAGACCGAGAGGTCGCCACCGGTGATCTTGATCGGCGTGCAGCCGATATTGTTCTGCTTGTTGCTCTCATGGACGGCGCCGTCGTGGTTCACCTCCAGGCAGAGCAGGTGCGAGCCGCCGTAGGGCGTCTTGGCGGCGACGGCGGTGGTCGAGGTGACGGTCTGCTTGCCCCAGCAGTTGCTGCAGCCGGCCGAGGCTCCGGAGATCGTGTTGGTGACGTTCCAGCTCGTCGACCAGACCGCGTCGGCGAAGGCGCCGGTCTGGATGTTGACGTTGTTGTTGGTCCAGACCAGGTAGCAACGCGCCGGGAAGGGCGCGACCGCGTTGCCGGTGGCGGTATTGGTCAGGTTCGGCTGGTTGCAGCCCAGCTCGGTGCCCCACGGAACCTCCCACGCGCCGAAGCCCTGCTTGACGCCCGTGCCGGTCGGCGTCAGCGGCCCGCCGGTGCCCGAGAATCCCGTGATGTCGACGTACAAATCGGCCGGGTTGTCGACCTCGACCTGACCGCAGAGCACGTTGTCGTCGGGGTTGGTCTCTTGCGCGGCACCGGCGCCGTTGGCCCGCAGGCAGACCCAGATCTTGCCCTTCGGGTTGGAGTTGAAGGCGCCGAGGCCGAACTTCCAGGTCACCATCTGCTTGCCGGCCGGGATCGACGGGCCGTTCAGGAACGAGCCCTGCGGCACCAGCGCCTTGTCGCCCGTGTCGAGCTTGTCGTCGGCGCTGATGAAGACCTCCATCGTCGGCTGCACCGCGGCGTTGCCGGGGTTGTCGGTCGAGAGCACGAGGTTCCACGTGGAGCCTTGGTCGTTGCCCTTGACCTGCACGGTGCTGCCGGCGCCGAACGCGACCAGGCCGGCCTCGCCACCGTTGACCGTGACCGCGGTGCAGATCTCGTTGTCGGTGGTGTTGGCGTCGCCGGCGAAGACGATGCGCACGCAGACGAATTTGTGCGCGAAGCCGACCGGCGGCTGGATCGAGACCGCGGCCTGGTCGATCGCCTCGGGCTTGGTGTTGCCGATGTTGTAGGCGCCCCAGACCCGCGTGTAGAGCTTGACGTCGCCCTCGTCGAGCTTGTCGTCCTTCGAGAAGAAGATGTCCCACTTCATCTTGCCGGAGTAGCTGCCGCCATAGGCCTTGCCGAGGTTCTCGACGGTGAGCTTGAAGGTCGCAGCACCACCGACGGCGATCGGCGAGGGCGTCACCTCGAGCTTCTTGGCCGTGTAGTCGGTCGGCCCGACGCAGCCGGAGATCGGCGCCCACTTGCAGACCCCAGCGGTGCAGCTATCGGTGGTGCACGCCTTGCCGTCATCGCAGTCGCCCGCGACCTTGCACGCCTTGCAGCCGGTGATCGTGGCGTGGACGCAGTTGCCCTTGTCGCAGGCGTCGTTGGTGCAGGCGTCGCCGTCGTCACACTTCGCCGTGCCGGCCTTGCACGCGCCGGCGGCGCACGTGTCAGCGACGGTGCAGGCGTCGCCGTCGTCACAGAGCGCGGTCACGGTGTCGCCATGGGTCAGCGGCGTGTGCACGCAGCCTTTCTGCTTGTCGCAGCTATCGGCGGTGCAGACCTTGCCGTCGTCACAGCTCAGCGGCTGATTGCCGACGCAGGCACCGCTCTCGCAGGCCGAGCCGCCGGTGCAGGCGTCGCCGTCGTCGCACGGCAGCGCGCCGCCGTCCTTGCCGATGGCGGCGGTCTGGGTACAGCCGGCCGCGAGGTCGCAGCTGTCGGTGGTGCAGCTGTTGCCGTCGTCGCAGGCGCCGTTGTTGCCGGCGTGCGTGCAGCCCGTGGCCGGGTTGCAGCTGTCGGCGGTGCAGGCGATGCCGTCGTCGCAGTCCACGGTGCCGGCGCATCCACCCTTGACGCAGGTCGAGACGGTCGTGCAGGCGTTGCCGTCGTCGCAGGCGCCACCCTCGTTGGCCGGCTGCAGCACACAGGCTTTGCCGCCGGGCGCAGCCTCGCAGCCCTTGCCGACGCACGGCGCGCAGACCGCGACGGCGCAGGCGGAAGGCGAGGCGCAGATCGTCTCGCCCTCGTCGGTCTGACCGTTGCAGTCGTTGTCCTTGCCGTCGCAGACCTCGGTCGGCGGGTCGGTCGGCGTGCAGGTCGGCTGCGCGGCGTCACCCGCGTCCTGCTCGCCCGCGTCCTGCTCGCCCGCGTCCTGCTCGCCAGCGTCGTCGCCGGTGTCGCCGACGGCGGTGTCGGATTCCACAGCGTCGGGCTCGGCGCTATCGGAGCCGGAGGTGTCCTGCGCGGAGGCGTCCTCCGCCGCGTCCTGCGACGCAGCGTCGGGTTCGGCCGTGTCGGGTTCGGCGGTGTCGGGTTCGGCGGTGTCGGGTTCGGCGGTGTCGGGCGCGGCCGCGTCTTGCGTCACGTCCGGCGAGACGCCGTCGCTCTGGCCGCTGCCGTCTGCCTCGCCACTGCCGTCGGTCGTCGCGGTGCCGTCGCCCACGGAGTTGCCATCGTCAGCACCAGCGCTGTCCTGCGTGGCGGCACCGGCACCGCCCGCTGCATCGTCGCAGCCGGCGGCGAGCAGAAGGCCGAGCAACAGGCCGACACGTAGAAGGGGGAAGTTCTGGGTTCGCATGGTCGTCTCCGCACAGCGCCCTGGGGGAGGGCGCGCGGGCGGGAGGGTGCCGATCGGCCGACTGCGTCGCATCTTGCGCCGATCAGACATCGGCGCCGGCCGGCCGCGCCGGGAGAGCGCGACGTTGGCGCACAGCGGCTGTCCGTCCTAGGATCGTGCGCCACCGCAGGAGCAGCGCGACCATGGCCCAGCCCCCGATCTCCCGCGTCGATCTGCCGGCGCCCTTCGTCACCCAAGGCCCCGACGGGCGCACGCTGGTCCCGGGCGGCAGCGTCTACCGCCCACCTTCGGAGCACGACTCGCTGCTGCTGCAGGTCTCGGTCGGCTGCTCGCACAACCGCTGCAGCTATTGCGCGATGTACCGCGACAAGCGCTTCGCCATCCGCCCGCTCGCCGAAGTCGAGGCGCTGCTGGCGGCCTACGCGACGCAGCCACCGGTGCCGTCCCGCCGGCTCTTCTTGTGCGACGGCGACGCGCTGATCTTGCCGATGGCGAGGCTGGTCCCTGTGCTGCAGGCGATTCGCCAGCACCTGCCGTGGGTCGAGCGCGTCGCGAGCTACGGCGACACCCGCTCGGTGCTGCGCAAATCGGTCGCCGAGCTGCAAGAGCTGCGCGAATTGGGCCTGGGCATGATCTACCACGGCGTGGAGACGGGCGACGACGCCAGCCTCGCGGCCATCGTCAAAGGCGCGCGTCGCGACGAGGTGATCGAGACGGCGGACCGCCTGCGCGCCGCCGGCATCGCCCATTCGGTGATCGTCCTGCTCGGGATCGCCGGGGTGCAGGGCAGCGAGCGCCACGCCAGCGCGACGGCCTCGCTGCTGACCCGCATCGACCCGCCGTTTGTCGGTGCGCTGACGGTGACGCCGGTGCCCGGTACGCCGCTGCACACCGCGGTCGCCGCCGGTGAGTTGGAGATCCCTTCGAAATTCGGCCTTCTCGCCGAGTTGCGCACGATCCTCGCCGCGTCGGACTTCAGCCGCTGCCGCTTCTCCAGCAACCACGCCTCGAACTACCTGCCGCTGCGGGGCGAGCTGCCGCGAGACAAGGCGCGCATGGTCGCGGCGCTCGACCACGTCCTCGCCGCCCGCGACGAGGCGATGCTCAAGCCGGAGTGGATGCGCGGGCTCTGAGCCGCGCGAGCTCCACGCCGCGGTCGCACCGCGGGCGATTCATGCCGCCCCCCGACGCCGCAGGGCGAAGACGTGGCCCTCCAGCCGGTCGACCGGCCAGCGCGAGCCGCCCTCTTCCGACAGCATGTCGACCGTCTGCAGCAAGCGAACTTCGAAGGTCGGGCCGAGCAACGCCTCGGCGGCGGCCGGGCCGATCGCGAAGGGCGGCCCGTTGCGCTGCGCCTGCGGGTAATCGAGCGTGACGAGCAGCCCCGCCGCGCCGGCGGGCAACCAATCGGCGAGGCGCTCGGCCAGCCGCTCGCGCATCCGCGCCTCCCCTCCGAGCGGCAGCGCGATCAGGCTGGCGCGGTCGTAGAGCAGCTCGACCGCGCCGACGACCTCGTCGGGAACCGCGAAGATATCGGCCTGCAGCAGCTCGATCCCCTGCGCCGCACCGACACCGCGCCAACGTGTCCAGGAGAGCTCGCTGCCGGCCGGGGCGTGGTCCTGCTCGTAGGCCCAGCCCTGCTCGCGGAAGAAGGCCTCGCAGGCGATCGCCGAGAGCTCGATGCCCACGACGCGGTGGCCCTGCGCGTGCAGCCAGCGCATGTCGAGGCTCTTGCCACAGAGCGGCACCAGCACGCGGCGCCCGTCGGCGGCACCGACCGTGGCCTGCCAAAACGCCGGCAGCGCCGGGCTCACGTCGCTCTGGTGAAAGCCGATCACCCCCTCGCGCCAACGCGATTGCCAGAACTCTGCCTTCATGCGTCCTCCGTCGCGCGCCGGAGCGCGCAGCTGCCGTGGCGGCGCCGCGAGTCTTCCCACAGCGCGGGCGTTTCGGCCAGCGTCGGCCGGCCTGGACTGCTGGTGCGTGGCCCGCAGTCGCGGGTTTCAGGCCGCGACCGGAGCCCCGGCGAACGGCAACGCGACCCGAAACGCGGTGCGTCCCGGTCGGGTGTCGACCGTGATGCTGCCGCCATGTGCCGCGACGATGTCGTGGCAGATCGAGAGGCCCAGACCCGAGCCTTCGCCGCGCCCCTTTGTCGTGTAGAAGGGCTCGAAGATGCGCGGCAGGACGTGCTCGGGGATGCCCTTGCCGGAGTCGATGACCTCGACCACGGCGAGGTCGCCCTCGCGACGAACCGCGACCTCGAGCGTGCCCTTGTGCTCCATTGCCTGCAGCGCGTTGTGCACCAGGTTGGTCCAGACCTGGTTGAGCTGCTCGTGGCGGGCCCGCAACAGGCAGGGATCGTCGTAGCGGCGGACGACTTCGACGCCGTGCTTGATCTGGTTGTAGTAGAGCGTCAGCACCGTCTCGACCGCGTCGGCGAGCGGCACGTCGGTGAGCTCGCCCTCAGCCGAGCCGGGGTGGGCATAGCTCTTCAGCGCGAAGACGATCTTCGAGGCACGCTCGGCGGCGGTGCGGATATTGAGGCTGTTGCGGCGCATCCCGGCCAGCAACCCGGCGCTGCGGAGCATCGGCTCGCGGTTGCCGGCCTGCACCAGAGCGCGTCGCGCCGGGCTTTCTGTCGTGGCGCCCATCTCGACCAAGACGCGGGCGACGCGGCTGGCGTCGGCGACCTCCTGCGCTTCGAACTCCGCCGTGAGTTCGCGCCGAAGACTTCGCTCCTCGCGCGCAGTCAGGCGACGGGCGTCGACGATCTCGCCGAGCAACGCACGCAGCTGAACGAGCTGCTCGTCGCTCGCGGTGCGCATCGCCGCAGGCAGCTCGACAAGGCCTTCGTCGATGGCCGAGGTGATGTTGTCGATCGAAGCACCGATCGCGCCGAGGGGCGTGTTCAGCTCGTGCGCGACGCCGGCCACCAACTGACCGAGCGCGGCGAGCTTCTCGGATTGGATGAGGGCCTGCTGCGACGCGGCGAGCTGCTGGTTCTTGTTCGCCAACTCCAGGTTCGAGAGGTCGCGCATGTGCAGGAAGTAGACCGTCAACACGAAGACCGTCGCCGAGACGGTGGTGATGTTGATCGCGAAGGCGTAGGGCCCGAGCCCGTCGGCCAGCAACTCAGGTGGTGTGAGCCGCGAATCGATCGCCCCGGAGAAGGCCGTCAACGCGACATAGAAGGCGAGCCAGACGACCGAGGCCCGCTTGTCGGTGAAGGAGAGGGAGCTGACCAGCGCCAGCATCGCCCAGATCATCATGCAGCCGCTGGCGACGAAGCCGCCGAGGACCCATTGGAAGGCGAAGGGCAGCAGCAGGCTGATCAGCACCTGCACCGAGCGCGCGATGTCGAAGCGTTTGGTTCGCCAGAGAAAGAGGAAGTTCAGAGCGGTGACGAACGCATACGAGAGCGGGATCATGCCGGGCATGTAGAGGCCGAAGGCCAGCGACGAGGCGCCCCAGATCAGGCCGCCGAAGCTCATGCTCACGCCGGTCAGCAGCATGAAGCGGTGCCGCATCTTCTCTTCGTCGCTGTCGGCCGGACGGTCGCCGAGCGCCGCGAAGCGCGCAAACATCGTCGTGTGTTCGCTCAAGGGTGCCCTCTCAATCGGAGTCCTGCGCAGCTTGATCGATGGCAGTCTTCAACGCTTGGATATCCCAAGGCTTGTAGAGAACCGGATAGTGGTCGCCTTCGCTCCGCGCCCGGTCCAGCGCCTCGCGCTCGACGTGGCCGGTGAGCATGACGCGGCCAATCTGCGGGAAGTGGCTGCGTACCTCGGAGAGGAATTCGTCGCCACGCCGGCCCGGCATCAACCAATCCGAGACGACCACGACGACCTGGCAGTCGTCGGCGAGGAGCTCTTCCAGCACCTCCCAGGCGTCGTCGACCGACTCTGCGGTCTCGTAGTCGAAGCGCTCGCCGTAGAGGTTGCGGAGCTGGGTGCGCAGGCTGTCGAGGATCGTCGGCTCGTCGTCGACCAGGAGAATCGCCATGTCCATGGTCATTTCTCCTCGAGGTGGACCACACCGTCCCACCCCTCGGGCACGCCCTGGCTGGCGAGCCTGCGGCAGCGCTGCAGGTACCAGGGCACGGCGAGGTCGAGCGGGCACAGGGCTTCGAGGGCGAGGAAGGCCCGTTCCGCTGCGGCCACGTCGCCGGCCTGGAAGGTGCGCACCGCGGCCTCGAAGGGCTCACGGTGGGCGAGCTTCTGCGCCGCCTCTTCCGCGCCGAGGCCGTCGAGGACTTCATAGAGCTCGGTCGGGACCGAGCGCCCCTTGACCACGACCTTGTCGACGTAGCGCATCTGGTAGGCCGAGGGGTCGACCAGGGCGGCGCGGGTGTCGGCGCTGATCAACATCGTGCCGATGCGCTTGGTCAGCCCCTCGATGCGCGAGGCGAGGTTGACCGGATCGCCGACGACGCCGCATTTCAGCCGCTCTGCGCCGCCATAGACGCCGAGCAGGATCGGCCCGGTATTCAGGCCGATGCCGACCCGGAGCGGATCGTCGCCGCGCGCTACGCGGACCTCGTTGTAGGACGCGAGCGCAGCCTGCGCCGCGATGCCGGCCCGCACACCGTCGTCGGCGGAGCGGCCGAAGAGCGCAAGGATCGCGTCGCCGATGATATTGTCGACGAAGCCGTGGTTCTGCAGGACCGGCGGCTCCATCGCCGCGAGATATTCGTTGATCCAGTCGAGGTTCTCCCGTGGCGTGAGCCCTTCGACCAAGGTCGAGAACTCACGGATATCGGAGAAGAAGACGGTCACGTCCTGCAGCGCGCAATCGGCCCGGCTGACCTCGGTGAGGTCGCGGCGGCCAAGCACCGCGAGGAATTCGTAGGGCACGAAACGCGAGGCCGCGGCGTTCGTGGCGACCAGGCGGGCCCGTTGCCGCTCGACCTCGAGCTCGGCGAGGTAGGCCTCGATCGCGCCGCGGACGGTGAGCTCGAAATCATGGCGATCCCAGGGCTTGGGGATGTAGCGGTAGAGGTCGGCCTCGTTGACGGCGCGCTGCACCGCGTCGAGCCCGGCCTGGCCGGTCAGCAAGATCTTGCGCGTGCGCGGCAGCAGCCCGTGCAGCTGGACCAGCAGCTCGTCGCCCTTCATCCCGGGCATGATGTGGTCGCTGACGATGACCGGGATCGTGACGCCGTCTTCCAGCGCCTCCTGCACGATCTCGAGCGCCTCGCTGGCGCTCTGGGCCAGCTCGACGTCGTAGCGATCGGAGAATTGCCGTCGGAACTGGTCGCGCAGCGCGTCGAGGACCATCGGCTCGTCGTCGACGAAGAGCACCATCGGCAGCCCGCCACCAGTGCCCGCCGTCGGAGCCGGGTTCATCGCACCGAAACTTCGCTCGTCCACCGGATTCGTCGCCATGCGTGCACCCTCGCTCGGCGCCAAGATAGCGGCGGCGGGGTTGCGCGAGCAAGCCTGCTCAAGCGCTGCCCGCTGGGCCCGGACGCGGGGGGACCGCGAACCTAGCGACCCGTCGCCGTCGAGGCGTCGATCGCGCGCCGTCGTAACGTAGGGCGACGCGACCACGCCCGCGCCGGTCCCGGACGCCACCACCACGCCGCCAGCGCGCTGGTCGAGAGCAGCGGCAGCAGCGGACCGAGCCAGGGCGCGCGCCCGGAGAGGTCGACGAGCTGGCCGTCGTCGCCGAACGCGCCGAAGCCGAGCAGCGCCGGCAAGCGGACGCCGTAGTAGAGCGCCAGCGCGGCGAGGGGGAGCAGCCGCCGCCAACGGTCGCGCCCGGCGCGGTCGAGCCAGCGCAGCGGCAGGCCGAGCAAAGCTGCACCGAGCAGCCCCGTCGCCAGGGGCACGGCGAAGGCGCGCAGGGCGAAGGCCACCGTCAGCGCCTCGCCGGGGCGGAGATCGGGCGTGAGGAAAAAGCCCCAACACCAGCCGGGGAAGGCCAGCGCGAAGGCCCAGCCGAGCCGGCCGGCGCCGCGGATCGGATCGACGCCGCGGGCCGAGTCGGGGCAATAGCGCAAGCACGGCGCGCACGTGGCGCAGCGGCGGTTCGGCCCGGTCTCGGCAGGACGGCCGCCGTAGAGCAGCTCGACCCAAGCGACGGGGCAGCCGCCGCCACACCAGCCGGCCTTGCTGCCAGCGCGACGCGAGACGACCCAGGCCAGCGCGGCGATCCCACCGAGCAGCGCGGCGGCGGCGAGGCCGTCGCGGTCGGCCGCGAGGTGGCGCAACGGCACGGCGAGTGCCAGCAGCGCGATCCCCATCGCACCGAGCGTGGCCGGCGCGCGATCTGCGTCGGCGCGACGATCGGCCAAGCTCGCCCAGGCACCGAGCGGGCAATGGTTGCGCCAGCGCGCCGGGGTGAGCAGCAAGACCAGCGGCAGCGCGGGGACCACCACGTTCCACAGCAGCTGCGGACCGAGCCGCGGCAGCAGCACCAGACCGGCGACGGCGAGCGGCAGCAGCACGGCGCGGGGCCAAGGTCGGACCAGGGTCGGTGGGGCGGAGCGCACCTCGGCAGGCTAGGCATGGCGGCGCTGTTGGCCACGCTTGCGGCGTACTGTCTGCCCGTCGAAATGCCCGGCACCACGACCAACTCGACGGGCAGGCGATCAGACAACGACGCTCGACAGCACGCTCACCCGACCAGCCTCCGCCACGATCGCACCGGGATCTTCTGCGCGCTGCCATCCTCGTCGCCGCCGTAGACGAGCTCCGGCTCCACCCCGAGGCCGCGCTTCGCCATGCGCTCGCCGAGGACTTGCAGCGGCCTCGCCCACTCGGCCTGCACCGTCGCGCCAGACTTCACCTCGACGACGCGGTGGCGCAGCCCTTCGTCCTGCACGAGGTCGACCTCGAGCCCCTTTGCGTCGCGGTAGAACCACCAGCTCGGGCGCCTGCCTCGGTGCAGGTCGCGCTTGAGCAACTGCACGGTGACCAGGTTCTCGAAGATCGCGCCGCGCAGCGGGTGCAACGCGACGTCCTCCGCGCGCCGCAGCCCCAGCAGCCAGCACAGCAGACCCGTATCCCAGAAATAGAGCTTGGGTGATTTGACCTCGCGCGTGGTCAGATTCGGCGCCCACGGCCGCAAGGTGAACGTGACGAAGGTGACCTCCAGCGCCGAGAGCCACGCCTTCGCCGTGTTGTGGGCGATCCCGGCATCCGCACCAAGTGACGAGAAGTTGACGAGTTGACCAGCACGACCGGCGCAGAGTCGGACGAAGCGCTCGAAGCCGGCGAGGTCTCCGACCCGGAGGACGTCCCGCACGTCGCGGTCGAGGTAGGTCGCGACGTAGTCGGCGAGCCAGACGTCGATCGGAATATCGCGCTGCCACGGTGCTGGATAGCCTCCCTGCAGCGCGACATCGAACCAGCTGCGCCCAGCGAGCCAGTCGGCGGGAAGCTCGTCGAGCCCGAATGGCAGCAGGTTCAGGAGCGCCGTCCGCCCCGCCAACGACTGCGAGACGGCTTGTAGCAAGAGCAGGTTGTGCGAGCCCGTCAGGATCCACCGGCCGCGTACGCCGGGACGCTGGTCGACGTCGTCTTGCAGGTAGCTGAGCAGCTCCGGCGCACGCTGCACCTCGTCGAGGATGGCGCCGTGCGGATGACGCGCCAGCAGGCCACGCGGGTCGTCGAGCGCCTGCCGGCGCAAGTCCGGTCGTTCGAGAGAGACCCACGGCAGCGCCGGAAACGCGGTTCGGCATAGCGTCGTCTTGCCCGATTGTCGGGGCCCGGTCAGCGTGACGATGGCGTATTGCCGGGCCCGCTCGAGCAAGACCGGGTGCAAGGTGCGTGGGAGATGGGGCTTGGCGTCGTCGAGCTGCATCGGTCGGCAGGCTCGGGCGTCGGGTGAAAATTGTCAATCGGGTTATCAGATTTCACCCATGCCGGGGAAGTGCCGGCACCTCGACAGGCAGCACCTCGACAGGCACGGCGGCGGCCGTGTCTGCCGATTGTCGTTGCGGGCGGAGGTCGATTCCCCCAAGCTGCCAACCGGACCCAGGCAAACTGCCGCCACGAAGGGAGCGCGACGTGACGCGTTCGATCCTCTTGCGAATGCTCGCATGCGTGGTCGCGCTCACCATCGGCTGTAGCCCCGAGCGCGACGCGACGACCGACAACGCCGACTCCGCCGCCACGGGCGATGGCGGCAAGACGTGGGCCGAAGAGAATTGCAAGGTGTGGACCTGCCCGGGCCCGACGAACCCCTGCCTCGAGCGCGCGTGCGGACCGGAGGGATGCACCTTTGCGCCGAAGATCGACGGCGTGGAATGCTCAGTGGTGGGCGACGAGGCGAAATGTCGCCATGGCGAGTGTCGCGCAGCGACCTGCGAGGTCGTGCCCGACCCCGACGGCGCGCCCTGCTACGGTGGGCCGATCCTGGGGAAATGCGAGCGATGGGAATGCGCGTCCGGCACCTGCGTCACCGGAGCGGCCGTCAACGGATCCTGTGCGCTCCCGTCGGGCGGTCCCTGCACCGAAGGCATCTGCGACGATGACAAGAGCTGCGTCGCAACCTGGAGCAAGGACGGCACGACTTGCGAAGACGGCGATCCCTGCACCGCGTGGACCACGTGCGAGTCCGGGAAATGCGGCGGCGACAAGCAGATCTACATCTGCGAGTGCAAGACCGACGCCGAGTGCGCCGCGAAGTTCCCGGCCAGCTGGCAAGCGTGCAACGGACCTCGGATCTGCGCGGTCGACGAGAGCGCCGGCGGCAAGCGCCGTTGTGTCGTCGATCCGTCGTGGGTCCAGACGTGCGAGCCGATCGATGAGCCGTGCCGGTCCAAGGGCTGCGACCTGCAGACCGGAGCGTGCGCCTGGAAGAACAAGCTTGATAACACCCTCTGCGACGATGGAGTCGCCTGCACGTCCGGCGACGCCTGCTACGCCGGCGCCTGCGTGCCGGGAACCATGGTCTGTGAGTGCACGCCGGAAACTGCTGCCTCCGCGTGCGCAAACAAATACCTAGGCCAACAAGACGGCTGCACCGGCGAGTGGATGTGCGCCAACCCGGATGCCGGCCCCTACGGCTACAACGGCGACAAGACCGGCAAGACCCATTGCGCCTTCGATCCAGCGACCGTCCCCGACTGCGCCGCGCAGGTCGGCGATCCGCCCTGCGCCGATCCCGTTTGCGTCGTCGTCGACGGCCAAGCGCTGTGCAAGCTCGTGCCCACGGTCGGCGCGCCTGGTTGCGACGTCGCCGACGCCGGGTCGACGGACGCAGGAGCCGACGCCGGGGCGACGGACGCCGGAGCTGACGCCGCAGCCGACGCGGACGCCGACGCGGACGCCGCAGCCGACGCGGACGCCGCAGCCGACGCGGACGCCGCAGCCGACGCGGACGCCGGCAGCGGCCAACTGACCTGGCCGAAGTGCAAGCTCGACGCCGATTGCCCGGCGACGCTGAAGCCCTGCTTCGCCGCCCGGTGCCAACAAGGCGAATGCGCCGTGGTCGCCGACGACTTCGCGACCTGCAAGGACGGCCCCTGCACCGAGCCCGGCTTCTGCTCCGGCGGCTATTGCTTCAGCCAGCCCTCGGCCTGCTTCTGCAGCAAGGACGCCGATTGCGTCGCGCTCGACGACGGCAACCCCTGCAACGGCGAGCTGATGTGCCAGGGCGGCTTCTGCCTCGCCAAGCCGCCGGGCGAGGTCGTCTGCCCCGACGACGGCAAGCCTTGCCTGACGTCGGTCTGCAATCCGAAGACGGGCAGCTGCATCCCCACACCGGAGAACGGCGTCCCCTGCTCGGACGGCAACCCCTGCACCAGCAGCGACCATTGCGCCGGCGGGGCCTGCGTCGGTGTGGGCAGCTGCGGCTGCAGCAGCAACGCCGATTGCACCGCCGCCGCGCTGGGCAAGGCGCTCGACCTCTGCGCACCGGTGCTGGTCTGCGACGCGGTCAGCAAGGCCTGCGTGCCCGCGCCGGGCAAACAGATCCACTGCCCGGCCGACGACAACCCCTGCACGCAAGAGCGCTGCGACGCGGCGACCGGGGCGTGCATCAGCGAGCCGCAGGTCGGTCCGTGCGAAGACGGCAACCCCTGCACGCCGAACGACAGCTGCGAGAAGGGCGTCTGCGTCGGCGGCAAAGGGCAGATCTGCTCGTGCAGCAAGGACGCCGACTGCACGCCGCTGCAGACCAACGCCTGCACCCACCCGCTGGTCTGCCAGGGCGGCGGATGCGTGATCTCCAGCAAGGGCCCCGCCCCCTGCGCCGACAAGGACGGCAACAGCTGCACCGTACCCACCTGCGATCCGAAGGTCGGCGGCTGCGTCGAGCTCCCGAGCGCCTCGGCGACGTGCAACGACGGTGATCCCTGCACCCCGAGCAGCTGCGTCTTCGGCACCTGCATGAGCGGCCAGAACGCCTGCACCTGCACCAAGCACGAGGATTGCGCCGCGCAAGAAGACGGCAACCTCTGCAACGGCACCCTGCAATGCGACAAAGACAACGAGCCTTGGAAGTGCGTCGTCGCGAAGACCACCGTCGTCGACTGCAGCGGCGTGCCGAAAAAAGCCTGCCAGGTGGCACTCTGCGAGCCGAAGACCGGCGCTTGCGTGGTCTCCGACTTGCCCGATGGCACCGCCTGCGACGACGGCAAGCCCTGCACCATCTCGACCTGCAGCAAGACCCTCTGCGTCGGCAAGCCGGGTGGCGATGTCGGCTGCCCCTGCACCAGCCACGACGCCTGCTCGGCCGATCCCTGCCAGGGCGTAGCCTATTGCGACGCCGAGACCGGGACCTGCGCGGTCGACGAGGCGTTCGCGGTGGTCTGCAGCGACAAGGACGACACCGCCTGCCAGGCCGCGCAATGCACCGCCGGCGGCGTCTGCAAGCTGCTGCCGCGCAAGGAAGGCACCCCGTGCAAGGACGGCGACGTCTGCACCGCCCCCGATTGGTGCGAGAAGGGCACCTGCGTCGGCGGCCTGAGCGTCTGCGGCTGCGCCAAGGATGCCGACTGCGCCGCCGGTGACGACGGCAACCCCTGCAACGGGGCGATCCGCTGCGACCACTCCAGCTTCCCGCCGAGCTGCAAGCTCGACCCGGCGTCGGTCGTGGCGTGCAGCGGACCCGGAACGCCGTGCACGACCCCGGCCTGCGACCCGAAGACCGGCGGCTGCGCGCAGATGCCGCGCAAGGACGGCACGCTCTGCGAAGACGGGTTGCCCTGCACCATCGGCCAGACCTGCGTCGCCGGTGTCTGCAGCGGTGGCCTCTCGGCCTGCGAATGCAGCAAGGACGCCGATTGTCCCTCCGACGCCTGCTTCGCCCAGACCTGCCAATCCGGCCCCGGCGGCGCGGCGCCGTGGACCTGCGTCAAGAGCAAGAACGAGAAGGATTGCCCTGACAACGGCCCCTGCCAGCTCGGCGCCTGCGATCCGAAGAAGGGCTGCGTCCTGCTCCCGGCGCCCAATGGCACGGCCTGTGACGACGAAAAACCCTGCACCATCGCCGATACCTGCGTCGCAGGCGCCTGCAAGGCCGGAAAACAAGGCTGCGGCTGCAAATCGCACCAGGATTGTCAGGTGCCCGGCGAAGCGCTCATCTGCGGCACGCGGCTCTGCAAAGACAGCGCCTGCACGCTGGTCGGCGACAAGGTCGGCAAGATCTGCGACGACGGCGACCCTTGCACGCCCAACAGCCAATGCAACGAGCAGGGCGCCTGCGTCGCCTACAATTCGTGGTCGAAGCCCTGCCAGCAGGATGCCGACTGCAACCTCGGACACTCTTGCGACGTTGCCGCGCAGAAATGCGTGATCAACATCTGCGGATGCAAGTCCGACGCCGACTGTGTCGCCCAGGAAGACGGCAACCTCTGCAACGGGACGACGTACTGCGACCTCGCTTCGCACCTATGCGCGATCGACCCTGCGACGACCATCACGTGTGATTCGAGCAAGGACACGAGTTGTCTGCGCAACATCTGCTACCCCAAGACCGGCGCGTGCAAGTTGACCCCCAAGGAGAACATCGGCGTCGAGACCATCTACGACCCACAGACGGGCCAGAAGAAATCCACCGAAAAGCCCTATCCCACGCAGGTCACCACCGCCTACTGCGACGACGGCACTGTCTGTACCCCCGTCGACGAGTGCGCCAAGGGGAGCTGCGTCAGCGACGAAACCAATGTCTGCCAATGCGAAAAAGACGCCGACTGCGCCATGCACGAGGACGGCAACCCCTGCAACGGCACGATGTATTGCGATATCGCGAAGAACCAATGCGTCGTGGCGCCGCAGACCGCCGTCGACTGCACGACAGAGGCCGAGCTCGGCCCGTGCATGACCTACGCCTGCAATCCCAAGACCGGCACCTGCGCCGTGCAGCACAAGCCCGACCAAGTCTTCGTCGCCAGCACCGACCCGTGCATCCCGTATTTCAGCTGCGAAGCCGGTCTGTCGAAGCCTGGACCCGACATCTGCCATTGCCACTCCGACGCGGACTGCGCGGCGAAGGAAGACGGCAACCTCTGCAACGGCACCCTGCGTTGCAGCAAGACCGGCTTCTGCGCCGTCGACCCATCGACCGTGCCGCTCTGCGCCCAACAAGACGATGGCTGCGGAGCGCAATGCGACCCCAAGACCGGCGCCTGCACCCTGCCCAAGCCGAAAGATGGCGCCCCGTGCCCAGGCGGCTCCATATCGGCGGCCAACCCATGCGGCGGTGACGCCGTCTGCGACGCGGGGTCATGCGTCGCCGAGCCTGGTAGCTGCTGCAGCAAGGCGTCGGATTGTCCGCCGCCCGGGCCGTCCGACGGCTGTGGCGCCAAGGCGGCGTGCTTGGCCGTCGATGGCGGCCTGGCCGGCACATGTGGCTTCGAGGGGGGCAACGACGAGTCGTGCGCCCAGAACGTGGGCTCCTGCTTCAAGTTGCTCTGCGACGACAAAGCCGGCACCTGCAGCAAGGTCCCGCGGCCTGCTGGAGCGCCCTGTGGCTCCTCGGGGCCGTGCCATGCCGCTGCCGTCTGCGACGGCAAGGGCGTCTGCGGTGCGTCCACGCCGCTGCCGAAGGGCACGAGCTGCGATGTGGACAGCTGCATCACGGGGCAGAGCTGCGACGGCGCCGGGGCATGCGCCGGCGGCACTTCGATCGCCAAGGACAACTGCAAGGTCGACTCCGACTGCCCCGGCAAGCCGAGCAACGCCCTCTGCGGCCCGGAGCAGGTCTGTGTGCAGAAGAGCGCGTGCGAAAGGGTCTGCGAACTCGAGCCGAAGACCGCGGTCACCTGCGACGGGATGGACGCCGGCCCGTGCTTCGACGCCGCCTGCAGCCCGAGCACCGGCGCCTGCATCGCCAAGCAGAAAGCGAACGGGACGGCATGTGGCGGCGGCAAGGTCTGCGCCGCGGGCCTGTGCGTCGCGCCCTGATTCGCGGCGTTGTTGCGCCTGCGCGCGGCGCTCGCTAGCGTCCCTTGGCTTCGTTCGCCGCACACCCGGAGCCATCGCACAGACCGAGGCCTGGGGCTGCCCGGTCAACTACGGCGACGAGGCGGAGGCTGGCGATGAGCGAAGTCTGGCTCCTCGACGATGACGCCGGCGTCCGCCGCGGCCTGCGCCGGCTGCTGCTCGCCTCGGGCGTCCGCGCCACCGCATGCGCCACCGCGGCCGAGCTGCTGGCGGCCCTCGGTGAGGCGCCGCGCGGCTGCGTCATCCTCGACCTCGACCTCGGCGGCGGCGCTTCCGGCCTCGACCTGCAAGATGAGCTCTCCCAGCGCCACCCGACCCTGCCGATCCTCTTCCTCAGCGGCCGCGGCTCGGTCGCGACCTCGGTCCGCGCGATGAAGCAAGGCGCCGTCGACTTCCTCGAGAAGCCAGTCGAAGCCGACGCCCTGCTCGCCGCCATCGAAGCCGCGCTGCACCGCGGTCGCGACGCCGAGCTCGACGCCCTCGCCGACGCCGAGGCGCAGGCCGCCGCGGCCCGACTCACCGAGCGCGAACGCGAGGTCTTCGTCCTCATCGCCCGTGGCTGCACCAACGCCGAAGCCGGCGAGCTGCTCGGCATCGCCGCCGGCACCGTCAAGCTGCACCGCGCCCGGGTCATGCAGAAGCTCGAGGTCCACTCGGTCGCCGAGCTCGCCCGGATGCACGCCCGGCTCGAATCGCTGACCTGAGCGACCGCCGCGCCGCCCCGCCAACGCGGCAACCCGGCACGGCTATCCCCTTCGGCAGATGCCCGGCGCGGTCGGATAGGGCATCGTCCAAGCACGCCCGCGCCGCCTCGTGCGCCGTCCCCCGGAGCCCCGATGCCAGCATCGCGCCCTCGCCCTTCCACTTCGTCTCGCCTCGCCCGTCGCGTCGCGTTCCTCGCCACGCTCACGGTGCTCGCCGGGTGCGGCAACGACGGTAGCGTCTCCGGGTCCTCGGACGCGCAACCCGACGGGACCCTGCTCGACGACGCCACGGTCAACGACGCCACGGCCGACGGCACCCTGCCGCTCGACGCCGCCGCAGACGCCGACACGGACGCCGGCGCAGACGCCGCAACCGACACGGACGCCGACACCGCAACCGACACCGACGCTGCCGCCGATGCTGTCGCCGACGCCGACACCGCCGCCGACACCGACGCCACCACCGACACCACCACCGACGCCGACACCACCGCCTCGACGTGCCCATCGGCCACCGACGGCGAGCCCTGCGAAACCCCCAGCAAGTGCGCCCTCACCGCGAGCTGCCTCGCCGGCGCCTGCGTCGTGCAGACGCTGAAGAACTGCGACGACGGCAACGTCTGCACCGCCGACAGCTGCAACCCGGTCGACGGCAGCTGCCTGCACGCGCCGGACAAGGCGCTCGACGGCGCGGCGTGCAGCGACGGCAGCAAGTGCACCCTCGCCGCGGGCTGCTATTCCGGCGTCTGCATCGCGTCGAAGAAGGCGAGCTGCGACGACGGCGACGTCTGCACCTTCGACATCTGCGATCCGGCCACCGGCGCCTGCCTCTTCAAGCCGCAGCCCGCCGGCACCGCCTGCGACGACGGCAACGCATGCACCGAGGGCGAAGCTTGCGGCACGGGCGGCTGCAGCGGCGGCAAGAACGTCTGCCCGTGCAGCAGCAGCGCCGATTGCGCCGCGAAAGACGACGGCAACCCCTGCAACGGCAGCCTCTACTGCGACCAGCAGAGCGGCAGCTGCGTGATCAACCCGGCCTCGGTCGTCTCCTGCCCCGACATCTCCGACGGCGTCTGCGAGAAGACCGCCTGCAACCCGGCGACCGGCGCCTGCCAGGTCCAGCCGGCCCCGACCAACGCCGGCTGCGACGACGGCGACCCCTGCACCGCCGGCGACTTCTGCGACGGCAAGGGCGGCTGCCTCGCCGGCACCAAGGTCTGCGCCTGCGCCACCGACGCCGACTGCAAGGCGCAAGAGGACGGCAACGCCTGCACCGGCACGCTCTATTGCGACAAATCCAACCCGGACGCCGGCGCGGCCTGCAAGGTCAACCCGGCGACCGTCGTGATCTGCCCGAAGAACAACGACACCCACTGCAGCAAGAATACCTGCAACCCGGCGACCGGCACCTGCAGCCCGGTGGCGCAGAGCAACGGCCTGCCCTGCGAGGACGGCGAGCTCTGCACCAAAGGCGACGCATGCCTCGCCGGCGCCTGCAAATCCGGCCCGGACGTCTGCGCCTGCAGCAACGACGCCGACTGCGCCCTGCAAGAAGACGGCAACCTCTGCAACGGCACGCTGGTCTGCAACCAGGCGGCCGGCCAATGCGAGCTCGACCCGAAGACGGTGGTCCTCTGCCCGAGCGCCGGCGACACCTATTGCCGCGCCAACCTCTGCGATCCGAAGACCGGCACCTGCGCCATGACGCCGACCAACACCGCACAGGCCTGCGACGACGACAACGTCTGCACCACCGGCGAAGTCTGCGACCTGGCGGGCGAGTGTACCGCCACCAACAACACCTGCCTCTGCCAGACCGACGCCGACTGCGCCGCGAAAGAAGACGGCAACCTCTGCAACGGCACCCTCTTCTGCAACCAGGCCAGCAAGCAATGCGAGGTCAACCCGACCACGACCATCAGCTGCCCGACCGTCGACGACACCACCTGCCTGGTGAACACCTGCCTGCCGAAGAAGGGCACCTGCCAGCTCCTGCCGCGCAACGAGGGCCTGCCCTGCGACGCCGACGGCAACCCCTGCACCAAGGACGACGTCTGCATCGCCGGCAGCTGCAAGGCCGGCACCAATACCTGCGAATGCGAGCAAGACGCCGACTGCGCCAGCAAGGAAGACCTCGACCTCTGCAGCAAGCTCTACTGCAACGCGCTGAGCAAGAGCTGCGAGGTCAACCCGGCGACCGCGGTGGTCTGCAGCAAGGTGGGCGACACCGTCTGCGCCGCCAACGTCTGCGACCCGAAGACCGGCGTCTGCGCCCTGACCCCGCGCAACCAAGGCCTGTCCTGCGACGCCGACGGCAGCCCCTGCACCGTCGCCGACGCCTGCGACAAGGGCGTCTGCAAGGCCGGCGGCAATACCTGCGAATGCAACGTCGACGCCGACTGCAAGAGCAAGGACGACGGCAACCCCTGCACCGGCACGCTGCTCTGCGGCGCCAACAAGACCTGCCAGGTCGACCCGGCGAGCGTCGTCGTCTGCCAGAGCGGCTCGGACACCAGCTGCGCCAAGAACGTCTGCAACCCGGCGACCGGCGGCTGCGAGATGAAGCCGCAGAACGAGAAGTCCGTCTGCGGCCCGGGTTCGCTCTGCTTCGCGCCCTCGCTCTGCGACGCGCAAGGCAGCTGCGCCAAGGGCGCCGCGGTCGATTGCGACGACTTCAACGCCTGCACCGTCGACGCCTGTGACGACTACAAGGGCTGCACCCACGTCGCCGGCTCGGGCGCGAGCTGCGACGACGGCAACGTCTGCACCGAGAACGACGTCTGCGTCAGCGGCTTCTGCACCGGCAGCCAGAAGCCCTGCACCGGCGGCACACCCTGCACCATCGACTCCTGCCACCCGCTGCAGGGCTGCCAATACGCGCCCAAAGCTGGCCCCTGCGACGACGGCAACGCCTGCACCGAAGGCGAGAGCTGCGTCGGCAAGGCCTGCGTCGGCGCGCTGAAGGTCTGCAACGACGGCAACCCCTGCACCACCGACAGCTGCAGCGCCAGCGTCGGCTGCCTCTTCACGCCGAATACCGCGACCTGCGACGACGGCAACCTCTGCACCAAGCTCGACCGCTGCAAGGACGGCGGCTGCGTCGGCCTGCCGATGGTCGTCACCGTCGACTGCGACGACGGCAACCCCTGCACCGACCAGAGCTGCGAGCCGGACAAGGGCTGCCTCTTCGAGAAGAGCACCAAGCCCTGCGACGACGGCGACCCCTGCACCGGCGGCGACGCCTGCGCCGGCGGCCAATGCCTGCCCGGCAAGCTCGACCCCTGCGACGACGCCAACGTCTGCACCACCGACGCCTGCGCCGCCAAGACCGGCGACTGCAGCCACGCCGCGCCCGGCGGCATCGCCTGCGACGACGGCAACCCCTGCACCCTCGCCGACGCCTGCACCGCCACCGCCTGCGCCGCCGGCACGCCGAACGCCTGCGACGACGGCGACCCCTGCAGCGCCGACGCCTGCGACCCGAAGTCCGGCTGCAGCCACAGCGCCGCCTCGGGCGCGGCCTGCGACGACGGCAACCTCTGCACCGTCAACGATACCTGCATCAAGGGCGGCTGCGCCGGCACCGCCAAGCTCTGCGACGGCGGCACCGCGTGCACCATCGACTCGTGCCACCCGCTGAAGGGCTGCGTCTACACGCCGCGCACCGGCAGCTGCGACGACGACAACGCCTGCACCACCGGCGACCTCTGCAGCGGCAGCCAATGCGTCGGCGTGCCGAAGAGCTGCGACGACGGCGAGCTCTGCACCGACGACGGCTGCGATCCGAAGCAGGGCTGCACCGCGCAGAACAACACCGCGCCCTGCGACGACGGCGACCTCTGCACCAAGGCCGACGCCTGCAAGGCGGGCGGCTGCGTCGGCCTGCCGATGAACGCCTCGGTCGACTGCGACGACGGCAACCCGTGCACCACCCACACCTGCGAAAAGGCGAGCGGCTGCACCACCGCCAAGCCGGCGATCCCGTGCGACGACGGCGACCCCTGCACCAAAGGCGACGCCTGCAAGGCGGGCGTCTGCGTCGCCGGCACCGACAAGACCTGCGACGACGGCAACGCCTGCACCGAGGACGTCTGCGACCCGAAGCTCGGCTGTTCGTTCGGCGATCTCGCGACCGGCGCCCCCTGCGACGACGGCAAGCCCTGCACCGCCAAGGCGAATTGCGTCAAGGGCGCGTGCCTGCAGGTGACCACGCTCTCCTGCGACGACGGCGACCCCTGCACCGCCGACGCCTGCGACGCCGACAAGGGCTGCCAGCACAGCGCGACGCAGGCCTCGGTGCCCTGCGACGACGGCGACGCCTGCACCGCCGGCAGCGCCTGCAGCGAGGGCGCCTGCGTCGGCGGCAGCGCCATCGACTGCGACGACGGCGAGGCCTGCACCATCGAGAGCTGCGACAAGGCCAAGGGCTGCCAGCACACCGCGGCGCTCGAGGGCTCGGCCTGCGCGACCGGCGTGGCCTGCCAGGTACCGGGCACCTGCCAGCAGGGCGTCTGCGCTGGCGCCGTCCGCAGCGCCTTCTCGCAGGGCGTGACCGGCGGCGGCGGCACCTGCGAGGACGCGCTGGCGATCCAAGACGGCACGACCTTGCTCGTCGGCTCGCGCGTGGTCGATGGCAAGCAGCGGCCGCTGGCGATGCGGATGCGCTTCTCCGGCAAGACGTTGGCCGAGCAGACCGACGACACGCTGGTCGGCGCCTACGTCGCGGCCATCGCCGACGGCGAGGGCGGCTTCGTCGCGGTCGGCTGGCGCGACGCGGGCTTGGCGGGCGCGCTCGACGGCACGGTCGGTCTGCTCGACGGCAGCGGCAAGACGCTCGGTCGGGTCGGCGTCGGCGGGCTGCAGAACGACCGCTTCTACGACGTCGCCAAGGCGCCGGCGGGCGCGGCGGCCTACGTCGCGGTGGGCAGCAGCGTGGCGAGCAGCGAAAACGGCGACGACGGCTATTTCGTCGGCCTCGGCAGCGACGGCAAGCCGGTCTGGCAGGCGACCGCGGGCCTCATCGTCGCGGACGTGGCGCAGGCGGTGGCGACGACGGGCTCGGGCATCTACTTCGTCGGCAGCTCGGGCAACCAGGGCTGGCTCGGCGGCCTGAACGGCGCGGGCAAGCTGCTCTGGGAGGAGCGGGTCGCCGGCACGGTCTACCGCGACGTCCTGCTCGATGGCGCCGGCCGCTTGCTCGCCGCGGGGCGGGCTGGCAAGGCTGCGCGGATCGAGGAGATCGCGCCGGCGGACGGCAAGCGGACCACGCGCTTCTCGTGGATCCGTCAGTTCGTCGACCGCGACCACACGCTCGAGTCGATCGCGTCGCTGCCCGACGGCGGCCTCGCCCTGAGCGCCTTCGAATACGTCAGCTCGGTGCAGCCGGCCCTGGTCCACGCGCTGGTGCTCGACCAGAGCTTCGCCGTGCGCTGGCAGCAGCAATCACCGCACAGCAGCGCCACCGCGGCGGTGCTCGGGCAGCAGCAGACGAGCCTGATGCAGGTCCACACCGCCGGCTGCGCGCTCTGGCGCTCGGACGCCTTCGGCCACAAGAGCTGCGCCGACGCCGGCGCCTGCCACGCCCTCGCCATCGCCGATTGCAGCGACGACGACGCCTGCACCGCCGTCGATTGGTGCGACAAGGGCAGCTGCACCCACAGCGCGAGCAAGACCTGCGACGACGGCACCGTCTGCACCACCGACACCTGCGACGCCAAGACCGGCAGCTGCGTCTTCACGGACGTCGCCGAGCAGACGCCGTGCAACGAGAGCAGCAGCGCCTGCGCCATCCCCGGCGCGTGCAGCAAGGGCGCCTGCGTCGGCGCGCGGGTCTCGACCTGGTCGCACACCCTCAACGCCACCGGCTGGCTCTCGCTGCCCTATAGCGCCATCTATTGGCGGACGGACGTGAGCCGGGTCGGCGTCGACGCCACGGCGGCCGGCGGCGGCGTCGCCATCGGCGCGGGCCACAACCGCGTCTCGGCCTACCACGACGGCGGCGAGCAGCAGCACGGCACGCGGCTGGCGATGTTCCGCGTCGACGCCGAGGGCAAGCTCACGCACAACGTGGGCTGGGTCGAGAAAGACGGCGCTGCCGACTACTTCTGGCATTCGGTCGCCGGCCTGGCTCGCTTCGCCGATGAGCAATCCATCGTGTTGGTGAAGGTGGCGCCGCAGACGGGCAGCAGCCCGCCGCCGCAGGTCCGGCTGGTGCGGACGAGCGGGACGGCGCCGAGCGCGCGGTGGACCATCGGCGACGCCGACAGCGAGCCGCGCGACGCCATCGCCGACCTCGCGCAGCCTTACGCTTGGTCGTTGCTGCGCGACCAGCACGTCAACGGCAGCAGCGGGCCGACGGCGTTCGTGCTCTACCGCACCGCGGTCGGCAACGGCGCCACGACGCGCTTCTCGCACCTGCTCGGCGACGGCGGCAACGACCCGAGCCGGCTCGACGCCATCCCCGGCGGCGGTGTGGTCCTCGCCGGGCGCGGCCTGACGACGAGTGACGGCGCCTGGCACCGCGCCATCGCCCGCGTCGGCAGCGACGGCGCCCTCGCCTGGAGCAAGCTCGAAGCCAGCGACGCCGGCGTCACCGACGTGGCCTGGACCACCGCCGGCCCGGTCGCGCTCGGCTCCGAATCCGTCAGCGCCGCCGGCCAGACGGTGCATTACCTCACCTTCCAGGCCTGGGATCCGAACGGCAACGCGCGCTGGACGCGCAAGCTCTTCCCGACCACGAGCACCACGCCCTATGCGCTGGCCGGCGCGGGCGCCAACGTCGTCGCCTCGGCGCGGATGCTGACCTCGGACGCCGCGGGCACCGGCGACCGGCTGGCGCTGGTCCGGGTCGACGCGTGGGGCGAGGTCATCGGCGACGCGCGCTACGGCGTCGACGTGTTCACGTCCGGCACCGACATCGCCAGCGCCGCCGATGGTTCGGTGTTGGTGGGGTACCGCAACGTCGGCGCGTACGGCGGGGCGATGAAGCGGACCACGCCGTTCCTGAACCTGGATTGCGCCGGCGATGGGAAGTGCTTGGGGAAGGGGCTCGCTGATTGTGACGATGGGGACGCTTGTACGGTGGATCTATGCGCTGGGGCGAGTGGGTGTGTGCATAAGGCTGCGCCGGAGGGGGCGGCTTGTGATGATGGGGATGGTTGTACGGTTGGGGACAAGTGTTCTGGCGGGGTTTGTGGTGGGGTTTCGGGGTGTTGATGGGGACGGGTGGTCCTATGCTGGCGAGCAGGTCCGGCTGGGTGCTGGCAACGTAGCGTGGACCTCCGCTACGCTTGGATTGATTTGGGGGGGGCAGGTCACCCGGGCGCGCAGGGCGGCCAGGGCGGGCTCCCACTTGCCGTCGCCGTCGGTCCAGAGCAGCACGACGGGGGCGTGCTCTGTGGCGTGGTTGTCCGCGGTGGCCGACGCGAGCCGGGCCGCGAGGGCGTCGAGGACGGTTCTGTCGGCGGGCATCAGCGGAACCTCGCCGTCGGCAAGTGGGGGCCGACGTAGCCGAGGGCGATGCGAACCCGCCGCGCAGGTTCCTCCCCCGGCTCGATCTGCTGGAACTCCTGCACCTTGTAGTACATCCTCGCCCCGTTGCCGCCCGTGAGCTTGGTGTGGAGCGTCCAACGGTCGCCGTCAAAGCCAGGAGGAGTCGGGAAGTCACGTAGCGGACCCAAGCTCCCATGCTTGAGGGTCGCTTCGGACTCGACGCTGTACGTCACACCTTCGGGGGAAAACGGAGTTCCTTGGGTCCAATTCTCTGCTGCACGCTCCAGTGCTCGGAGGTGACGGAGCACTTGCGGGAAGAATGGCTCGCCCCCCGTCAGTGCGGCGATCTGCGCTTCCGCCCTCGTGCCCAGCGCGAGTCGCGGGAACAACTCGGAGAGTCTGTCCACGAGGGCTTGGCCACTCGATACGGCGGCTTCGATCTTCCGGGTGATCGAGGCCGCGATCGCTTCGACCTCCTCAGCGCAGTCCGCCGCATCAACCGTCACTTCATCGGTCCACTCGTCCTCGTCGGTCAGCACGTCCAGGCGCACGATGACCGGCTTGTTGGGCGGCCAAGTACTTCCTCCCAGGAGCACGAGCAGGCTGTCCGTCAGCGCAACCTGACCCCCGGCCAAAGAGCGCACACCGCCGATGCTGGGCTGAATCGCCCGTTCACCTTCCGCAAGGGCGAACAACCCTTCGCTGCCGTCTATGAAGGGCGCCTTCCCGAGACGCTGCGCGACGAATCGACCCGCATCGCGTGGCGTCTGCCGGTCGAAGCACCAGTGACGCAACCCGTGGCTATCACGAAGATCACGATCGGCCGCATTGCGGACGGACCGGAGGATGCGTGGTGCTCCGAGCTTATCGAGCGCACCCAGCGCTTCTGCGAGCGCACAGATTCGCCGGGCGGGCGGCGTGGTCGGGCATGGGACGAGACTCGCCTCGTCGAGTGCGGGCTCCATGTCATCTCCCTACAGCAGTTCCGCGAGCGCGAGATCGAACTGATCAAAGAACCCATCGGGCCACTCGCTCAGTCGGCCATCGGCGTCGATAGTGGGCGACCTAGGCTGCACCGGCCCGCCATCAGGCGACGGGGAGAAGAAGTGAACCGCGACATCCGCAGGCGTGATTCGCCCCTGCTTGGTTGCGAGCCGCAGGCCGTTGAGCACATGGTCGGAGTGCGTCTCGACGATCACCTGAACGCCGCTCGCCGCAGCGAGCGCCAGCAGCCAGCCGATGTGCTGCTGCGCCCGGGGGTGCAGGTGGACCTCCGGGTTCTCGATCAGCAGGCAGTCACCCTCCTCGGCGGCGAGAACGGCGACGAGGATGGGAAAGAGCTGGGTGAGCCCGAAGCCCACGTTCTGCGGGCGCTGGAACTCAGCCTTCGCGTCGGACTTGAGTCGTAGACTGACCGCGCTGGCCCCGTCGATAGGCGAAACACGGAGGTCGCAGCCGGGAAAGAACTCCTGCATCCGCGCGCGCACCTGATGGAACAGCGTGGGGGGCAACCCCGCCTTCCGCAGCGCCTCCCGAACGGGGGTGTCCTCCCGCCAGTAGAGCAGGCCGGCGGCCAACTCACCGCGCGAACCCACCCGTCCGTGCGACGCCGGATCCCGAAGGGGTAACAGCTCCCTCGGACCCGTTCGTTCGGCCGTGACCCAGTTCATACTACGAAGCAGGTCCACGACGGTGCGGGGGCGCGACCAGTCAGACGGCAGGAGCCACCGAAGCGGGGCCGTGGGCGCAACCATCTCGCCGTCCACCTCGATCGAATCCAACTCGACCGAGAGTGCGCGTCGGTTCTCGGCGCGAAAGCTCCACCGGATGGTCTGATCACCGGCGCTCGCACCCAGGGACAAGCGACGACGCGCGGCCTGCTGGTTCAGCACGTCCGCCGCGCTGCCCAGTGCCAGATCCGGCCCATCGAGCAGCAGGCTGTCGCTCCACTCGCGGTGTGAGAGCGTGTGGGCAAGGAGCATGAGCGACTGGATGACGGAGGACTTGCCGCCTCCGTTTGTGCCCGACAGCAGCGTGAGCGGCCGCAACGGTAGCGCGAGCGTCTCGAAGCACTTGAAGCTCGTGACGTGCAGTTCAGTCAGCATGGAACACCTCGCGAAGCATGGTCGAGGTCATCTCGAACCGGGTGCGGACCTCCTTCGGGGTGTTGGGGCCATAGGTGATGGCCTTGTTGAAGTTGGTGTTGTCGAACAGCGCGTACAGAGCTTCTCGAAGGGACTCGGCGTGCGCGGTCACCTCGTCCTCTCGCCGGTCGGCGAGCCCCTGGGCCATCACGTCGAACAACGAGGCGTTGATGATGCTCCGGGCCTGGTCGGGCGACCGATGCTTGCGGAAGGCATGCTTGCCGAACACCGCAAAGTTGTTGGTGAGCGCCTGTCGGAAGCGTGTCCTGAGGCGTTCCCGATCCTCACTCGACAGATCCCTCAAGCGAAGGAGGCCGTCGGCGAGCCACCTGTCCATGTCCCCCTTGTAGGCTTCGAGCGACATCAAGGAGAATGCGACGAAGCGGTTGACGAACTCCCGGTCCTGCATCTTGTTCTTGTTGAGGCTGCCGCCCGTGGCTGCCCGAAAGAGATCCGTCTCGGCTTCCCCCCGCAGAAACTCGGTGGCGGGGCCGTTGTAGATCGCGTTCCGCATCTGTTGGCGGGTGAGCACCTCGCCGCCGTTGACCCGCTCGAAGATGTCAAGCCGCGCCCGCTCAGGGACGGCGTGGTCGATGATGTAGAAAAGGAGCTGGCAGTCTTCGACCCGGTTCTGGAGCCTCGGGTCCAGCTCGCTGAACACCTTGCCGTCCAGTTCGGGGCGGTCGGGCAGCTTGAGCTTCAACACCCCCATCAGGAACCGCTGGAGCGTGGTGAGACGTTGACGACCGTCCACGACAATGAGTCGCCCCGACTTGTCCTCCGCGACGTAGAACGTCGGCAGGGGGATGCGGAGAAGGATCGACTCGATCAGCCGAGACTGCTTCGTCGCGTCCCAGACGAATCCCCGCTGGAAGTCCGGATCCATGACGAAACGACCTTGGTCGATGCGTCGCACGACGTCCATCGCCGTGCGGCGCTCGTCGCGAATCGCGAGCTCGTCGAGCGGGTAGCCTTCCCAGCCGCCCGGCTCGGGCGGCTCGTACCCCTCGATCGACTCCTCCCTCTCGGGAGCGTTGGACAGGGTGCCGTGGGTTTGAGGCTGGGCCATGTCAGGACTCCTCTCGTGCCGCGCGCTTCTCCACGAGCGTCAGGTGCTTGTCGTTGTCGAGGTCCTCGCCCCAGGCCGAGCCCGGGGGATTCTTGCCCCGGTCCTTACCCCACTTGACGTTGGTCTTCCAGCGGAGCACGCCGTCCCCGCTCGCGCCCACGTCGGCGACAGTGAGGAAGGGGCGCATGCTCAAGCGCACGCCGTCGTCGAGGTCCGGGTGCCAGCCGATGGGCTGCTCCTCGACGGGCTTCCAGCGGACGAACACGTCCAGCGGAGCTTCGCCTTGGAGGATGGCGACGAGGCGCAGCTGGAGCGCCTTGGCCTTCGCGACCTTGTCGGCGGCCCCGCTCCTTCCGGCCTTGGCCTCGATCTCCTGGGTGCGGAAAGGATAGACACTCACTTCACGGTCAACCCTCTGACGCATCAAGCCACCCCCTTGCCGAGCCCATGGCCACGGTCAGCATGCCACCGTGCTCGACCCCGGCAAGGGGCGAGGAGTTGGTTGCTTGTGCCGATGCCGCCCATCTGCTCCGCCCGGGGCACTCGCGCCCTTGCCAGCGCCTGCGCGCGGCGGCTCCGTTGACGTGTGGGCGATGGCCACACGGCGCTCCGCTGGGCTGGTAGGTGCCGGCGGATTCGACGATGCCGATTGGACGCGCTGCGGTAGGTGTGGGCCTCATGGATCCCCACAAAGCCACTCAGCATCCCGTTTGCACCTTGTCGCCAAGATCCGAGCATATTCGAGCCAGCGATGAAAGCGGAGTGAAATCGGAACCTGCGACCGCAACGTCATCGCCCCGAGGTAGAACAGCGACAGAACCCGCAGGCGTCGGGTGTTGGCCTGCATCCGACGATGTAGCCCCGCGCTCTCGGCGATGGCCCCGACGCTGTGGAGGATCATCGTCGCCGCCCCTTGTGAGGTGCCGGGCATTTCGACGAGCCGGCTGCGTGACCACGCTGCTCGGTGCGATGACGACGTCCAGCGTGACAGCGATGATGGCGATCGAAGCGGGAACATCCACCGACGGCTTCGAGTCGTTCTTGCGTGACGTTCTGCTGCCCAAGCTCGAGCCAAGCATGACTGTCGTGATGGACAACCTAGGCGCACACCGCGCCAAGCGCATCGCCGCGCTGCTACACGAGCACGGCATCAAGGCCCGATTCACCCCACCATACTCGCCAGAGTACAACCCCATCCAAGCGAGGTGCCGGGCACTTCGACGAACAGCCCGCCGCCCTTCGAATGCCCCTGGGCGGTGGAGGTGCAGGTGTCGTTGCAACCGCAGCCGGAGGGCACCGGCGGCCGACCGGCGGGGCAGGCGTCAGCCGGCGGCCACCGGTTTGAAGGATGCCCCCTTGACCTTCTCGTTGGTCATCGCTTGGGCGATGTCCTGCGACACGAGGACGGCGTGCTGTGCCGACGCCCCGTCCCCGAAGACCTCGTTGGTCTTCACCATCGCCGCCTTCGGATTCTTGACCAGACGGGGAAAGAAGCCTCTCGTGTGCGGGAGATACTTCACCCGCCCGCAGCTCCCGCAAGTCTGCGACGGTAACCCAGTCACGTCGATGTCGACCTGCTCCTCGACCGCCAGTTGCACGACCGTCTTCAACGCGGAGTGCTTCCGATCTAGCACAGGACGGCAGCCGACGCCGTGCGGCTGAAACACGGAAGCCCAAACATCCGGCGTGACGAAGTACTCATCGAAGACCCAATTCAGTTGGAGGATGCCCCGTCGCCCCCACTTGGGCTCTGCCTTCATCTGGAATGGGGCCTTCTGTACCTTGCCAGTGCCGCACTCGGAGCAGTGGTCGGAGAGGTCGTAGGTCGCCTCCAGATAC
The DNA here is from genome assembly GCA_020632665.1 of Deltaproteobacteria bacterium. Lineage (GTDB taxonomy): Bacteria > Myxococcota_A > UBA9042 > UBA9042 > UBA9042 > JACKFC01. The sequence continues at coordinate 58,738 of JACKFC010000002.1, read as the reverse complement.
CCGAATTCGTGCTCTCGGGGCTGCGGATAGCCGTGGTGCCACGCCGGTTCCAATTCAACCCAGCGTGCTGCCCGGATCTCAACCTTCGAGAACTCGGTAGAGACTGAACCCCGAACCTGCCAAAGGTCGAACTTGGCCTTCAGGCGAGGCCAATTCACGTGTTCCTCGGCCACCAGCACAGCCACAAAGGGGTGACCGCCTCCCGGCATTACCACACCGGCCTCTGGCTTTACTCCGAGAGACACAAGTTCCTCTCGGCGCTGGGGGCTCAAGCGAAATGCGAATCGGTGGATGACTTTCATGTGGTCACAGCCCCAGCGCGCGCAAGATGGCGGGGTGGTCTTTGTAGATGTCCTTGGCGGCCTCGATGACGCTCTCCCTCGTGGCGGACCTCGTTCCCGGCCCGTATGGGATGGCGCTTCGCCAAGCGTTCGTGAACGCCTGATGCTCCGCCTTCGTGACGGCGACCGAGAGCCATTCGCTTGCCTTGCCGCCAAACAGCCCGGCGAACCGCTGTTCGATGAGGTGGTGTGCATGAAGCCCGGTGCCCTTCAAGGTCTTCGTCAACTGGTTGTAGCGCTCGATGCCGAACTCGGCAGCTCGTGAGAGGCCACCGAATGCTTGTCCTAGTCCCGTTGGGGCAACAGGTGGCGGCGGCGGCGGAGGCGGCGGAGGCGGCGGAGGCGGCGGAGGCGGCGAAGGCGGTTGAGCAGACGGCACCGGCCCATCCGGCACCCCCGCCCCATGAGACGTGCGCGGCGGCGCCGCGTCAACCCCGCGCGCCGGAACGGTCGGCTTCGCGCCACCACCCCTACCAGAGCCCAGAGCGTTGCCAACCGCCCTGGTCTTGCCACGCTGCAACGCCGGCGCAACCGCAGCCCGTGTGCGCGACGACAGCGCGGCGCCACGGCGAGCAAGCGCCGCTCGGGCCATCCGCGCGACGCCGGACTCCACTCGCCCAACCAGCCGAAGCGCAAACCCCTCCGCCGGCGCCGCCCTTGGCGTGCCCAACCTCCGCGAATTCTCCCTCAACCCCCACGTCCAGCAAGGCCGACCCGACCCGAGCGAGGCCCCCCCCAGGTGCGAGGTGCCGGGCACTTCGACGAGAACGCGACAACGCCCCGCCGAGTCGCAAACACCACCGCCGCTCCCCAGGTGCCGGGGATCTCGACGGCCGGGAGCTCGACCGCGTCCGTGCATCGCTCAGCCCGTGACACGAGCGGAAACAGGCAGGGCTTACGTCGCGAGTTGCTTGGGGCGGGGAGCGTCGATGTCGGGATTCGGTGCGGTCTCGACGGGGGTGTCGGAGCGTGACAGCCGAGCATCTTCGGTTCCCGAAGAAGTCGGCAGTCAAGCAGCCGACACCCGGCGGGGCGTCGTCTGCCGCGGGCGGTTCACCGACGAGGTGCTCGGGACGGCAGGCCGCGAACCGGCGGGCCCCCTCGACCACAACGCCGAACGCGCTACGCTCACGCTCCCCACGGAGGTCCGCAGATGCCCCGCTTCCTCGCCGTCTACACGATGAAACGCTCCGACCTCACCCGCTTTCGGGCCATGCCCAAGCAAGAGCAGGACCGCATCGACGCGCTGGGCGTGCCGGCCTGGAAGGCGTGGGAGCAGCGCAACGCCGAGTCGATTGTCGACGGGGGCGGCATGGTCGGTGCGACGACTCGGGCGACGGTGGACGGCATCGCCGCGGGCGTCAACGACGTCTGTGGCTACGTCGTCGTCGAGGCAGAAGACGCCGAGGCGGCGGCGCGGCTCTTCCTCGACCATCCGCACATCACCATCTTCCCGGGGGACGGTGTCGACGTGATGCCGCTGCTGACTTAGCGACGGCGTGCCGGGGCCATCCGCGACGGCTCGGTGTGGCTGGCGCTCGGGTGGGTTGGGACAGTTGTCGCGCTACAACTGTCCCCAGGAGCGGCTGGCGGCGAGGTGCCGGGCATTTCGACGGAAACGGAGAGGCCTGCCTCAAGCCGCGACCCGATCGCCACGACGGTAGAGCGGCAGGCCGACCCACTCGATATGTTCGGCCAACACCGCGTTGCCGACCGCCGGCAGCGCCGGGCCGGCGAGGTGCCGGGTACTTCGACGAAGGCGCGAAGGCGCGCCGCCGAGGCGCAGTCGCCCCAAGCGAGGCGCCCCGACGTCTCAAGACCCAACTCCTCAACGCCAGACCCGTCGGCCACCGACCCGCCGAGCCGCCATCGTGCCGGTGGCAGAGTCGCCCGGCGCGGTGCTATCATGCCGAGTCTGGAGGCTCGTCATGCGCGGCATCAGCCATTCCATGGAAGACGAAGACTTGGCCGCCAAGGTCGCTTGGTTCCGCACGCTCTCTCCACTCGAGCGCTACGAGGCAGCGATGCAGATGCTGGCGATGCTGCAGGCCCTGCAGCCGGACCTCGGCTCACGGGAGCAAGACGATGATCGACGCCCATCGGCCACTGTACGCATCGTTGAAGCGCCACGCCGTTGACTACATCGTCATTGGAGGCATCGCCGCCATCGTGCACGGCGTACCCCGGATGACGCTCGACATCGACTTGCTGATTCGCGCAACCCCCGAGAACGCCAAAGCCCTACTCGACGCGCTGCTCGACGCGGGTCTGGGAACCGCGGCGATGCTCGACGCCGAGGAGCTGCTGGCACACGAGATCACGGTGTTCCGCGACCGCTTGCGCGTCGATGTGCAGACCTCGAGCCCGGGAATTCGCTTCGAAGAGGTCCGGCCACGCGCGCTGATGCTGCACATCGAGGACGTAGAGGTCCCCATCCTGGCCGCCGCGGACCTGCTGGCCGCGAAAGAGGCCTGCAATCGGCCCAAGGACCAGCAAGATCTCGAAGCCCTCCGGCAGATTTTGGGCAAGAGCGATGTGACGTAGGTTGACCTTGGGCTGCCCGTGCGAGGTGCCCCGTGCGAGGTGCCGGGCATCTCGACAGGCGGCCAGGTTCGCGCCGAAATCGGCTGCGATCCGGAGGCTCTCCGTGCGAAGACTGGCGTTGCTGTGGTACGGATTCGCAGTGGTCGTCTTGGCGTCGCTGCCCGTGCGGACGAGCGGCGCGCGAGAGGCGCGGTGGTCGACGCCGCCGACGCTTCGATTGCTCATCGGGTTGGACTTCGAGCGGGCCCGCGCGACGACCATCGAGGGGACGCCCTTCGACGTCCAGGGCGCGGGATTCGGCACGGTCGCCGGGCTCCACCTGCAGCTCGGCGCGCTGCAGCCCTTCTTCGAGGCGCACCTCTTCTCCAACCTGACCTCAGCCAAGGCGCCGTGTCGTCATAGCGCGTTCGACGCCAATACGCTGATCTGCGAAGACGTCGGCTCTCCGATTCGACTGCTCGGCGGGGCACGCGCGGGCCTGCGATGGATTCCGTCTTCCGATCTCGACGGCCCGCTCGGCCCGTTCGGGATCACCATCGGCGCCCAGGCCTTGATTCAGCAGCTCTATGCGCGACAGGATTTCGAGCTCGGGGAGCTGATCCTCCCCTACGCCCAGGTGGAGTGGGCGACCGGCAGCTACCTCCTGACGTGCGCTGCCGGCCTCGGCGGTTTCGTCGCGCTCGAGGTGGCCACCGGCTGGGACTTCATCATCTTCGACACGGTCGTGGTGCGCGCGGAGCGCCTCAACGCGGCGTCGCTCAGCGCAGTGGGCGACTGGATGGTCGTCGTCGCGCTCGGCACCCTCGGCTCCTGGTAGGTCGTTCGAGGGTCCGCCGATTGACGCGCACACGCGCTCGCCCTAACACGCACGGACACGAGTCGCGGCCCGCGACGTGGTCCTCGATGTCCGTCGACGGCCGAAAGGAAGCGATCCCATGGCGCACTCCCCATCGCGACCGACGCTGCCGGCCTGGCTAGGCGCGGCGTTGGTGTTGTTGGCGACGGTGGGCTCTGGCGGCTGCCGGAAAGCAGCGCCGGCCCCGAAGCCGCAGCCGGTTCGCGCCTTCGTCGTGCAACCGGTCTGGTTCGCAGGCCTGGGCGACGGCGATCGCCCGACGCTCGACCGCTTTCTGCACTGCCTCATCGAAGGCTCGAACCTGGCTTCGTTCTGGGACGGCGCCGTCGCGCTGCGCCTCGCGCCGAGCGTGACGCTGCCTGCGCCAGCGACGCTGACCGGCACCTCGGCCGAGATCGACGCGGCCCTCGGCACCTGGATCGGCGACCGCCTCGAGGGCGCCGGCATCCAGCTGCCGGCCGCGGCCGACGCGACGATGGTGCTGCTGGTCTTCGCCGGATGGCCCCAGGTGCGTCTCGCGGCGTGCGGTCATTACGGCAAGCTCCACCTCGACGGCCGCGAGGTCGGGCTCGCGGTGGTGCGGACCGCGCCGCATTGCTGGCCGACGGGCGACGTGATCCGCAGCGAGACCCAGATCGCCGCGCACGAGATCGTGGAGGATATCGACAAGTTGCTCGGCTACGCGGGCTGCTCCGGCGACGGCGCGTGCGAAGGCTCCAGCGTATGCCCCGACCCCTGCGGGACGTTCGTCGGCCTCGCCTGCCCCGGCGCTCCCACGGCGAGCTGGACCGGGTGCGGTGGCGGCAAGGTCGACGGTTGGGTGATCCAGCGCTTCTCACGCGAAGGTCGCAAGGAAGAGAACTGCCACCGCTGCACGACCTGCGAATTCACGCCGCAGCCGTGCCCAGGCGCGCCCGGCTGCATCGACGCGCACCGAGCGCCCGGACCGTGACGCCGCCCCCGCCTTCGAAGGCCGAGCCGGCGCGCGCCGCAACGCTCGCGTCGCTGCGTCGCCCCGACCTCGCGACGTGGGCGCTGACCGCACTCGGCGGCGTGTGCTACGGCGCGGCGCGGCTCGAGGCTGCCTGGGCCTGGGCTGCCTGGCTCGGCGTCGCGCTTCTCGCCGCCGCGTTGGCACGGCCACAGACCGCGGCGCACGCGGGCTTCGCCGCGCTGCTCGGGCTCGCGGCGGGGATGGCGGTCGGGCTGCCGTGGCTCGACGCGATGAACCAGGCGCTGTTCGGAGCGGCGCCGGGTCCGCGGCTGGCGGCGCTGGCGATCGAATATGGGGTCTCGGCCGGCTCGATCGCGCTCCTCGTAGGGTTGGCTCGGGCGACGATCGGGCGCCGGTTGCCGGTGTGGATCTGGTTGCCGCTGGCCTGGGCTGCCGGCGAAGCGGTGCGCGACCTCACGCTGGTCCAGAACCTCGACGGCTGGCTGGTCACCCAATGGCGAAACGCGCCCGTGCTGCGCCTGCTCGGTCGAATCGGCTGGTGGCCGACGCTGTTGGCATGCCTTGCGGGCGCCGCGGCGGCGGGGGAGGCGGCGGCACGGCGCTCCTGGCGGCACGGCCTGCCCGCGATGGCGCTCGGGCCGGCGCTCATCCTGCTGCCGGCGCTCGAAGCCGGCCCGGTCCAAGCGCTCTCCGAGCTCGGAGCCTTGCATCTGCTCGACACGCACACGTTGCCGGCGGCGGCACCGCAGGGCGTCCGCCTCGCAGCGTGGATTTGGCCCGAAGACGCCCTGGGGCTGCGGCCGACGCTCGGCGAGGGTGGCGCGCGGGCGAGGTCGGTCGGGCCATTGGCCGGGCTCGCCGATGTCGAGCACGTGGTCGGCGCGATCACGGTCGCGCCGGGGATCGGACGCCAGAATGCGCTGGTCGTGACCCGCCGCGACGGCGACGTCGTGCAGGTGCGCGCCAAACGCCAGCTGATGCCCTTCACCGAACGCCCGGCGTTCGGCATCGGCGCGAGAATCTACGCGCCGGGCCGCGCGCCGCCGACGTTGACGGTCGCGGGGCGACAGGTGGGCGCGATCATCTGCGGCGAGGTCTTCGATCGTGCGCTCTTCGCGCAGGTGCGCGCATCGGGGGCCGAGCTGCTGGTGGTGGCGGCGCGCGACGGATTCCTCCGCGCGGCACAGGCCCAGCGCTTGGCGCTCGGCATCCAGGTCCTGCGCTCGGTCGAGTTCGGCTTGCCGTCCGTGCGCGCGTCGTACCAGGGCCCGGCTGCCTTCGTCGCTGCCGACGGCACGCTGCTCGCCGAGAGTCGGCCGGAGGTGCCGGGCGTGTTGACGTGGTCACCGACGCGAGGCGCCGCCGACTTCGACCTGCGTGGCCGACCGCTCGACGCCGAGCCCGAGGCGACGCCCGCGCCGCAGATCGAGGTGCTCTACAGCGAGGCGGCAGAGGAGCTCGCGACGCGCTGCCCCGCTGGGCGCTGCCATTGGCAGCCGATCGAAGGTCTGCGGTGCGAGGACCAGCCGCGCCGCGAAGTCGTCGTCGTCGCCGGGCACGGCACCGACAAGGCGTGGCTCGACCGCGACGCGGCGACGGTCGCTGCGGCGGTCGCGTGCTTCTCGCCGCGGCTGGTCGTCGTCGACACCTGCTTCGGGGCGAGCGTGACGCTGCTCGAGGCGCTCGCGCGACGGTCGCGGGCGATGGTGGTGGCGTCGCCACGCATCGTCCACGGCGACGGGTTTCGCTACGGCGCGGCGTTCTTCACCGGTGGATCGCCGGCCGACCGCGCCGCCGCCATCGCCGACCCGAACCTGCAGCCGCTGCTGCGCTGGAACCTCGACTCCGAGGTCCTGGTTCGGCTGCGAGCGCGGGTCGACGCGATGCAGCCCGACGCGCTCGGTCGAGCGCTGTTCCGCCGCAACCCGGCATCGGTGCGGGTCGACCTCGACGGTCATGGTCCGGTGGTGGTCCCCATCGACTGGCGTCGGCTCGGCAGCGCACCCTCGCCCCGGCGCCTGCACGGGCGGCAACGCTCGCGCGCGCCGACGCCCCTGCCGCCGGATTAGCCCGCGACGCGTTCGTCTACAGGCTCGGGCACTTGCTGCAGTCGCCGTCGGTCCGGTCGAGCGCCTTGCAGGCGCTGCAGTCGCAGAAGGCCTTGAAGAGCGTGCACACCGGCGGGGTCGAGGCGGTGTTGGTGCACGAGGTCGGCGTCCGCGCCGCCGGGATGTCGGTGTGCGCAACGGCAAACGCGGTCAGCAGGATATGAGGCGGGATATCCTTGAGGCCGTTGAACTCCGCGACCGTCTTGAAGGCGGCATAGCCGTCGGCGACCTCGGTCGTATTCTCCTTCTCCTTGCCGCTGCTGGCGTCATAGGTCCAGACGGTGAACGAGCCGTCCTCCTGCGCCGAGACCGACACGCTCTTCTCGACGGTGCCGATGGTGACGTAGCCCTCGGCGGCGTTGTACTGGAAGTAGCGCTGGACGTTCGCCTCGGTGTCGGTGATGAAGATGCTGACGTCGGTGCCAGCACCGATCGGCTGCACGATTTCTTCGATCGCCATCGTGTGCTTGCCGATCCCCTTCAGCTCGGTGTCGCCCGTCATCGTCGTGGTCCAGGCGCCGCCGCCGGTCTCCTGGAAGTTCTCTGCCCAGCCGGTGTAGCCCGACAGCCGAATCCCCCAGGTATTCCAGAGGTACTCGACGAGGGCGGTGTCGGTCGGCGGAGCCTTGGGCGGCCCAGAGCCATCGACCGCGTCGTTGGACTCCGTATTCGACGACGTCGACGCCGGTGTCGCACAGCCGCTCACGGTGAGCGAGAACAAGAGAACGCCGAATGCCAGGACCATGCGTCGCGAAAATTGTGAGATCATGCTTCCTCTCGATGAGTTCGGGGTGGACTCGTGGCGGCTGTGCTCACAACACGAGCCAACATCTGCGGGTGGGCGGACGAATCACACGACATCCACGCCGCTCCACGAGTGCCGAGGAGGCTACGCGTCAGCGCGCTTGCAGCGCAACCCCGTCCAAGCGAGGTGCCGTCCAAGCGAGGTGCCCAAGCGAGGTGCCGGGCACTTCGACGAAGGAGCTCAAGGAGCTCGAAGCGGGTCTGCGAACCGCGGCGAAGCTCGACGCCGAGGAGTTGCTGGCGCACGAGATCACGGTGTTCCGCGACCGCTTGTGTGTTGATGTGCCGAACGAGGTGCCAGGCATTTCGACAGCGCGGCCCAGCTCCGCGCTCGACTCGCTGCTGCCGGTTGCCAGATGGGCTCCGCCGACACAGGCCGTGATCGCCTCGAGCTGAAGCTCCCCCCAGCTTGCTCCGGACTGTGACCGACGACGACCACGATCGCACGGCGGGGTTGCACTCGTGGATACATTCAACCGGCCGGCCAGATACCAAACAGCCAGCGTTGCGCCGGCACGTCCTGCGACGCGCGGAGCGCGACCATCGCCGGAGAAACGGCGCAAGGCATCAAGCCGAAGAATCGTCAGGGACTTGTTGCGGTGTTGCGTTCACCGCGCGGCGGGGCGGGCGGCGCGGCCCAAATCAAGTCACCGATCTGCCAGATCCTCAGCACTGCCCAGGTGAGTTGGCTCGTCAGACCGATGCCGAAGGCCGTACCGTTGCTGAGGCCAAAGGGATTGCGCCCGCCAGAGGCCTCAGCGACGAGGTGGATGCCAGCGATGAACGTAACAGCCTCGGAGATCGTGAAGAACAAGCCACGACCCAAATACCGCCCTTGCACCAAGTGACCGCTGCCGAAGCCAATCAGCACACCGGCGACCACGCCGCCGACCCTGCGCTCCGGACGTAGGTAGACCTGCTCGACCGGCGAGGGCACGGTCGTCGGTGTCATAGATTGCGGCAGCACGACGGGTGAGGTCTGTGCGTATGTCAGCGACGGCAGTGCCAAAGCAACGGTCAGCGCGAGCGGGAGGGTGGAACGCGTCGCGGCTCTCAGCACGATGACCCAGGCAACTGGTTTGTCGAACTGCAACATTTGCCCTCGTCTTGCTGCCCGAGTTTTTGCCCGTCCAAGGGAGATGGTTGAATCCTGCCGAAGCCGGTGAGGTCAACCAAAAGCACGCCAAACGCACGGTACTCGAAGTGGAGATGGTCAACCAGGGACTTCTCGCCTGTGTCGTTCACGCTTCCCACGAAGTCACTTCCCGGCGACGTGCCGGGCATTTCGACGGAAACGGAGAGGCCTGCCTCAAGCCGCGACCCGATCGCCACGACGGTAGAGCGGCACGCCGACCCGCTCGATATGCTCGGCCAACGCCGCGTTGCCGACCCCCGGCAGCGCCGTGACGTCGACCTTGTGAGGCCCCTGTGCGAGGTGCTGGGCATTTCGACCGGCAGCTACCTCCTGACCTGCGCTGCCGGCCCCGGTGGATTCGTCGCGCTCGAAGTCGCCACCGGCTGGGACTTCATCATCTTCGACACGGTCGTGGTGCGCGCGGAGCGCCTCAACGCGGCGTCGCTCAGCGCAGTGGGCGACTGGATGGTCGTACTCGCCTTCGGCACGCTCGCCGCGTGGTAGCCCACTCGAGTGCCGCCCCATGGCCGGCCGTCGCAGCGCCGTCGTTCAAGGACTCGGCTCGACCCACTGCGACACCAACGCCCCCTGCACGACCGCGCCGCTCTCGAAGCCGACCTTCTCCAACGTCAGCGTGCCGCCCCACAGCAGCCCGACCTGCGCGGGCGCCTGCGCGCCTTGCGGTTGAGAGGTGATGCTGCCGCCGCCGCCCTTGAAGATCCCGCGCAGCGAGATGGCGCTGCCAACGACGAACTCGGCCTTGTCGATCAGCGCCGTCGCCTCGACATAGCCGGTCGGATCGCCAGGCGGGACGAAGGCGACCGAGAGCGCGACGCGGTTGGGATTCTGGCTGTCGACGCCGACCTTGGCGCCACCGGCGACGCCGTCGAGCGTGAGCTCGCCGAAATGGCCAGAGAGCGTCGCCGTACCCGCGTTGTGCGCGTCGGCGAATGCGGCCGTTCCCCACGTTGTGCTGAACGAACCCTGGAGCTCGTGCGCGACCGCGTAGCAGAACGGCCCGGGCAGCGGGAACTCCCAGTTGGGCTGCGTTTCCAGCGTTCCAGCGAGCTGCGCCGGCCTGGCGGTGATCCAGTTGCGGAGGTAGGTCAGGTGCTGCGCGAAGGAGAATGGCGCGCCCTTGGTCAGCGGATCTGTGGCCGCGAGCTCGCCGATCAGCGCCTCGAATCCGTCGATCTGGTCGAGTAGACCGCCGGCATCCCAGACCGCGTCGAGCAGCTCGGCGAGCCGCTTCCAATACGCCACGCGGCCCTCGGGGTGCAGATAGAGCCGCCGCGCCAACGCCGACCGGGCGAGCAGCCCTTTCGGAGCCGTCGGCCCGAGGAAGGTCCCGTCGAGCAGGCTCGCGTCGACGCCCCACGGCATGAAGACCAGCTTCGCGGCATCGGGATCGGCGTAGACGAAGTAGTTGTTGGCGTTGCCGGCGTAGCCATCGAAGTGATTGACCAGCACCTCCATCGCCCAGAACGAATAGAAGCCGTCCAAATCGACCAGCGCACCGAGCGCAGGCAACAGCTCGGCGTCGGGCAACGCCAGCGCTGCGGCGACCTTCTGCAACAAGCCGAGGTCGGGCGCTGCGGGGCTGGTCTCGAGCTCGAAGGTCGCGAGCCAGCCATCCCGGAAGTCGCTCAGCGTGCCCTCGTACAAATAGCCGTCTGGACTCGGAAAGTTGCGCTCGAGGAAGCGCCGCTTCACCGCCTCGACGTGCGTGTAGATGCCGACGCTGACGCCATTGACGAAGACCTGCGCCAGGTTGCAGCGCGGCGCCGGGATCCCGGCGGCTCGGAATAGACCGTAGGTCAGGCATTGCCGGACGTGGCTCGGATCTTGTCGGTTGTTGTTCAGGGTGAAGCGCTCGACGCCGTGGAAGTCCTGACCGGCGACGAATTTGTCGAACTTCAGCTTGAGGCTCGGCTTGACCGCCGACATCGAGCCGATGAAGCCCTTCTTGCGCACGCCGACCTGCTCGAAGACCTCGCCGCCGACCTCGACCTTCGCGGCGAACCAGGTGAAGGAACTGGCGAAGGGCTCGGTGCCGCAGACCGGCGTCAACAGCACCCCGAGGTCGCGCTCCTGGGTGCGCAGCGCGTCCCACTCGGCGGACGGGAGCTCGATCCGGATCTGCAGCAGGGTCGTTGGATCGTAGATCGCGTCGGCGGGGTCGACCGCCGCGGGGTCGCCGACGTCGCCGCTGCTGCCATCACCGCGGCCCACGGAATCGGTGCCGCCGTGTCCCTTTTCTGCGGCGTCCGCTTCGCCATCAACTGCCGCGTCACCGCCGGTGTCGAGGGTGCCGGCGTCGACCACGGCGTCGGTCGGTGTCGGCGTCTCCGAGCCACTGCAGCCGGCCGCGGTCGCGAGCACGAGCGACACGGAGGCCAACCAGCCTCGGGCACGACAGATTCGAGCGGCACCGACCACGAACACGTCCTCCACGCGGCGAATGTTCGCCGCGTCCCACATGCTAGACCTCGGCCTGCCTGATCACTACGCACACCCTCGCGCCTGTGATACTCGGCGCGGTGGGCGGCCGCGGAGGGGAGGATTCCGGTGATCGAGATCGTCTCGCCGAACGTATCGTCGCCCGAGGAGTGGGACGCGCTGCTGGCGGAGGGCTGGTTCCGCGCCGGCCCGCTCTTGGTCCGCTGCGACCTGCTCTGCATCGACCACCGCGTGCGCGGGATCGTCAACGCGCGCCTGCCGCTGCGAGAGCATCGCCACCGCCGCAACCACGGCCGCATCCTCCGACGCGCGCGCAGCCGCTTCCGCTGCGCGTTCGGCCCGGCCCGCGTCGACGACGAGCGCCGCCGGCTCTACGCCGCGATGAAGCACCGCTTCTTCGGCATGATCAGCACCGAGCTCGATCCCATCGTCCTCGGCTACGGCGAGACGCCGATCGAGGGCCGCGAATGCGCCATCTACGACGGCGAGCGCCTGGTGGCGGTGAGCTATTTCGACCTCGGCCGCGAAAGCGTGGTCAGCCATATCGCGCTCTACGACCCGAGCTATCGGCAATACGGCCTCGGCATCTACACGATGCTCGAGGAGATCGAGTACGGCATCACGCACGGCGCCCGGTACTACTATCCGGGGTACGTCGTGCCGGGGCTTTCGGCCTTCGACTACAAGGCGAGCCTCGGCGTGATGCAATACCTCGACGCCGGCGGACGCTGGCGGCGCCGCGAGCGGATGCCGACACGGCTGCGGATCGTCGATCGCCACGACCGCAGGGTGCGCGAGCTATGCGACGCCCTGCAGAACGCCAGCATCGCGCACGAGGAGCGATTGAACCCGGGCTTCGCGCTGAGCTGCATGGCGCCCGCTGCCGAGGAGCCGCACGAATACCTCGCCGGGCTGGTGCACGCGCGGCTGCCGGCGGGCTGCAGCGGCGACGAGGTGCTGCTCATCGAGTACCTGCACGACCGGGACGTCTTCGCCTTGACCCGCGCCGGCGTCGACCACGACATCGACCTGCTCGACGATATGGACTCGGCCACGGATCTCCCGGACCACTACGAATTGCGGGCGCTCTTCCGACGCGAGACCCTCGCGACCAGCGACGACGTCGCGGCGATCGTCCGCGCCGCCGTGGCAGCGCTCTCCGTCGGGAGCTGATGCCGCCGCTCGTCGAATCGCCCGGCACCTCGACGGGTAGGCTGCGGATGGGCCCTGCGTCGGCATCTGCCTCCTGTGAGACGGGCGGGATCGCGGTTCAGCGATCGATTGCCTTCGGATTCGAAATCTCGTCACCGCGCTTGGCTACTGTGGTCGTGGCAGGCAAAGGATTTCGAACACCTGCCGCGGCGGCGCCGCGCGCCGCCGGAACCGCGTGACCCCGACGGCGAGCAGCCCGGCCAGCAGCGCGGGCGAGGCAGAAGATGAGATGGCGGCGGGGGGCCAAATCGTCCATCGTGTCGGAGATGGATGTCGGCCTCTTCCAATGGACGAATTGCTCCCCACCTCCGCAGGGTCACTCGACGGGCCGGTGGGGCAGGGCAATTCCCGACGCCCGCGGGTCCCGTCCTGCAGTACGCATGTTGCAGCTGATGCTGGTCGGAGTTGGACTCGTGGTCGGCGTCGGTGGTTGCAATCCGTCGGCGTCGGCAACGACAGGAACCGCGACGCAATGGGACGGCGGCGATGGTGCCGATCGCGCGCGCCGCAGCCGTTCGGAGGACACGCTGCTGGGCGGTGGCGCGGACGTCACAACGAGCGACGCCCCGGACATCGTTGCCGAGGTCAGCGAGCCCGATCTCTGCCAGCTGGGAGCGACCGCCGTGGTGACGACGGTGGCCTCGGCTCCCGCGCTCGACGGTCCTTTCGACGTGACGTTCGGCGCCGACGGTCGACTCTACGTCGCCGACCGGACGGCCAATCGCGTCATGCGGCTCACCGACGACGGGCTCGTCGTATTCGCCGGCACCGGCGGCAGCGGGACGCGAGACGGCACGGCGGATGTCGCCCACCTGCACCAGCCCAACGCGCTGGCCGCGCGGAGCGACGGCGGCTTCCTTGCTCTGACCGACTACGGCACGCTGCTGCGCCTCGTCGACGCGAACGGATCGGTCACGACGCTCGCGGGAGGCGGCGCCGCGCGAGGGCCAGGTGGTGAAGACGCGGTGCTCACGACGGCACGCGACGTCGATGAAGCGCCGAACGGGGACGCCGTCTGGGTCGAATACGGCACGTCGAGCGTGCGCGCGCTGCCTGCGGAGTCGACTCAGGTCGTCGTCTTGGCGGGGACCACCAAGGGATACGCAGACGGCCCGGCGGCGCAGGCGCGCTTCAGCGGTCCGCACGGGATCAGCGCGGCGCCCGACGGCACGCTCTACATCGGCGACTATGGCAACAACCGCATTCGTGCGCTGCGACCCGATGGGCTGGTCGTGACCGTCGCGGGAGGACCGCAGGGTCACTCCGACGGACCCCTGGGTTTGGGTACCATGACGCTGCCGCGGCGCGTGGTGTGGGCGGCCGATCGGATCTTCTTCATCTCGACCGGCTCACCTCGACTGCGCGTCGTCGAACCAGACGGCTCGGTACGGACGATCGCTGGAGGAATGGGGCCGGGCACCGTCGATGGACCAGCCGAGAGCGCCCGCTTCGAACGCCTCTACGGCCTCGCGGTCGAAGACGGCGCAGTCGTGTGGCTGGCGGACTTCGATGGAGGCACCCTGCGGAGGGTGGCCTTGCCGGAGCGCCTCTGCGGCGACGGGTTCCCCTGCACCGAGGACGCGTGCCAGCCAATCGATGGGAGCTGCACGAGCGCGACGCGCGCCGACGGCTCGCCTTGTCCGACGGGCTCGTGCTCAGCGGGGGTTTGCCGCGTGCCGTGATTGGCGGCGCCTCAGCGCATCACCCACGCGATCGCGAGCGCCACATATCCGCTCGTGTTGCCGGAGCGGGAGCCATAGCCGAGTTGGAGTGGCCATCCCAGGCGGATCGTATAGCCGCCTTCAGCGATCAGCCGGTACGAATCGCCGAGCGCCACCGTCAGGCCGACCGGCGTTCGGATGCTCTCGGAGCCGAGCTCGGGAAGCACGTGACCGCTCGAGAGCATGTATCCAGGCGCGGCGTAGACGGTCACGAGTCGACCAAGGTGAAGACCGATCGGCAGGTTGCAAGCGAGGTGGCCGAAGCCCAGCTCGAAGTCCAAGGCGGCTTCGACCGAACCACCGAACAACGCACCGAAGCGGGTGGTCAGCCCGAGCGCGCCGGTTTCTCCCAGCGAAAACCCGGCACCGACATCACCATAGGCCACCACCGAACCGAGCTGGAACCGCGCCAGTCGCTTCTGGGCCTGCAGCACGGCCACACCAGTCGCCCCCGGCTTGGAATTCCACACCGCAGATCCAGCGATGGAAGCCCCCGACGCCCATGCGGGCGCGTCGCCGCCGGGCGGTCGCACGAACGGGACCGGCGAGCAGCACGTGCCGAACAGCGCCAGCGCCAGCAGCGCTAGTCGATGCAGAGGAGCTCGGCGCAAAAACCCTCCGTGCAGACGCTGACCTCCGGGCAGCCGAGCCCACCCAATGGGCAATCCCGATCGACCGCGCAAGGCTTGGTGCAGACCGACTTCGGCTTCGATGACCGGCGATTCGCGTCGCCGTGGCAGACCAAACCGCCATCGCAATCTGCCGTCGTCTCGCATTCGCGGAGGTAGGTGGCGGGGCCCGACGCGATACACGCACCGTCGGCCAATAGGGCGAGCAGCAGTCCAACCGATTTCCGGCGCCACGCCATCACGTTCGACACCTCGTCATCTCAATGCGTTGCCAACCGCTCGTGCTCACGCAGCATGGCACCGACCACGCCTCCGAGGCAAATCGACGCGACCGGGACACCTCGACGGCTACCGCGACGACCGGCACCATCTGCGCCCACCGCCGCGCCCGAAGAGGCCCCCGATGCCACGCCTGCCGCCCGCCCTGCTCCCGACGATCCTGCTCCTCGCCAGCGTCACCGCCTGCGGCGGAGGCGGCGCAACGGCGAGCGACACCTCGAAGAGCGACACGTCGACCGCCGACACGGCCGCGGCAGACGTCCACGCCGACGGTGCCGCCAACGCCGGCCCGACGCGTCTGCTCCCCGGCCCAGGGGCCCCCGGCCACGACGCCACCGTCGCCGCCAAGCTTCTCGCCCACGAGCGGATGTTCCGCGCCCTGCACAGCGCCGCGATGGGGGTGAACACCGACCTCGGCATTGCCACCGACAGCCCTTTGCGCGCAGACCTCGACGCCTTCGCCGCGCTGCCGCCCGACGCCGCCCACGCCTGGGACTTCGCCGCCTTCGCCGGCTACGATCCGCTGACCAAGCTGCAATCGCAGAACAAGGTCGCCGGGCTCTATGCCGGCGTCGGCATCGCCGCGGACGCCTACCGCTACCAGGTCCTGCGCGACGAGGGCGCGCAGCCGGCCGACGTCGACCGCGCGCGGAAGGCCTTGCTCGCCGGCTTGGAGACGCTGCACACGGCGGTGGCCATCACCGGTACGCCCGGCGTGATCGCCCGGGGCCTCGCCCGCACCGACCTGCCGGGTGACGGCAAACGCGCGACCACGCCGCTCTTCGACACCGACGGCAAGCCGCTCCCGGCCGAGAAGAACAACGGCGAGTGGCGCGCCGACAACTCGCCGGATCAGGCGTATCCGACGCTGATCTGGGAGGACTCGATCAGCCGCGACCAATACCTCGGCTGGGTCCTGGCCTTCGCGGCTGCATGGGAGACGATCCGCGGCGACGCCAGCTTCGCGCCCGAAGTCTCGACCCGCCTGCGCAGCGACGCCGTCGGCCTGGCGCGCGAGCTGACGGTGGTCCGCGCCAGCGGCTACGACCTCGAGATCCCCGACGCCGACGGCCGCACCACGCTGCACGGCTACCTCAACGAGCACAACTTCGACGGCGTGCTCTACTCCGACAGCATCGACAACGGCTTCCACGCGCTGATGGCGCTCGCCATCGTCGGCGCCTGGGTCTACGTCACCGAAGACCCCGCCCTCACCGCTTGGCTGCACGAGCAGCTGCTCGGCCCCCGCAAGCTCGACAGCATCGTCGCCGAGCAGGCCGGCAAGCTCGTCGACACCGGGACCAAGACCAACTTTTCCTCGACCAATATGGCCTTCACCGCCGCTTGGCTCGGGATGCGCTACCTCGGCGCGCGGGACCCGGCCGATGCCACGCCGAAGCCGCTGAACGAGGCCGAAGCGCGCGGCCGCAAAGCCATTCGCGACGCCCTGCACAGCCAACTCTACGACCGCGAAGGGTCCGAGCGACAGCCCGCCGACTACGCCTACGCGCTCTACGACCTGGTCTACGTCGCCGGCAGGCTCGACACCCGCGCCGGCACGACGACAGGGGCGCTGCCCGACCAAGGCCCACTCGCCGACGCGCTGGCCAAGGCGAAAGCGACACTCGGGGCCTATCCGGCGCCGCCGTATTGGAATGTCGGGCAAGAGCTCTGCAAGGGTTGGGATTGCGGCGCCAAGCCGGTCGTGCAAGGCGAGCCGACCTGCAACACGGCCGACGGTACGACCTACACCGTCCTCGGCTGCGTCGCGCGCAACAACGACCTGATGGTCGCCGAGGCGCTCGCCTTCCGGCATCTGCCGCCGAGCAACTACCACTGGCGCTCGGGGCCCTACCTACCCAACCGCGAGGGCGACGGCACGAACCTGCTACCGGCGGTCGATCTGCGCTTCGCGTATTGGCTCGGTCGGCTGGTCACGGTTGGCGCCGACTAGCGCCCCGCCGCAGCCGCGCACCCCCGACCGCGAGCCGTTCATCGAATCGCCAGGCACCTCGACGAGCCGGCGATCGCCTCAATCGGGCTGGTAGTTGCCCGTCTGCGCGCGCCGCCAAAAGTCGGGTACCCACATCAGGTACACGCCCGCGTAGAGCTCGAGGGCCCTGTTTCCGGCGTCGAGGTCGTCGTCGGCGAAGTGACGGCCGGATGCGACGACGCCCAGCCACTCGAGTGGGCGCCAATTCGCCTCGAAGCCGCCGTTCCAGACCAGCTTGCAGGAGTCGATGCAGCTGAAAGCGCTGAACAAAGGGTCGACGCCGACCGTGGCCGAGACCGAGAGCGCGTGGTAGGGGCGGTAGTTCATCGAGGCGACGACCGGCGTGCCGTACCGACCGCGACTCCAGTCGTTGCCGGTCTCGGCTTTCGACCAACCGAGTCGCTCGGACGAGTAGGAGAAGGCGTAGCCCTCCAGACCCAGGCCGACGACCATCGAGGAGTTGATGAACCACTCCTTCAGCCCTGCGGCGAAACGGAAGCCGACCATGCTGACCTCGTTGGCCTTGACGGCCTCTTCCCCACCGTCGGCGAGGACGGTGCCGGAGGACGAAGAGCCCCAAACAAGCGAGATCTGCGACTTGGCGCCGGCGACTGGCGCGACCTTGCGGTAGGTGAAGTCGAAGCTCTGACCGGCCCGCTTGCCGGCGGAGATGGCGTCCTCCTCGGCCTTCTTGCGGGCGATGTACTTCCGGCCGGAGTTGGCTGCGCCGGCCAACAAGGCTCCGCTCTCGTCGTAGATGGTGATGCTGTGGGCGCTCATCGTGGTCGAGTAGCCGCGGAATCGGGTCGACGTCGCTGCACCAGCGCCGGTCTTGTCCTCAAAGCGGACGTTGTGCAGGCCGGTCGAGTAGCCGACGCCACAGCCGGCGACGACGGACACGGAGAGCAAGATGACGAGGCGGGTGACGCGTGAGCGGGCTCGCTGCGAGAAGGGCATCACTGCCTCCTGAGTGAAAAGCGTGCGAATCTGCATTGATTGGAGACCACGAGGCGCCTTCCGTCAAGCTGCCACGCCGCCTGGTCGAATTGCCCGGCACCTCGACGAGCCGGCTTCGTCGAATCGCCCGGCACCTCGACGGCACCTCGACGAGAATCGGCGATGGCCTCGCCGGTTCCGGGTCAGGCCGGCGGCGCGAACCCCGGCACGATGAAGCCGAAGGTATTGGCGGTCGCCGCGATGCGGTGCTGGGCGACAGCGGCGTACTCGGGGTCGTCGTTCCAGGCGTATGCGGCCTCGACGGTGGGGAACTCGATGACGACGAAGGTGTGGCGGGCCTGGTCGCCCAGCCAGGTCGCAGCGTCTCCGGGGCCAGCTGCCAAGATCTTGCCGCCGTGGCGGGCCAGCGTGGCGCCGATCACCGGCATGCTGCCGGGGTTGTAGCGGGCGTAGACTTCGGGATTGGTGACGTCGTAGGTCACGACGAGATACGCGGGCATGGGTGCCTCCTGGAGAAGTGGTCGGGGATCTCGCGGCAGCGTAGACGGAACTCGCTCCCCGCTCAACCGGCCAACCGCACCCGCCAAGCGAGGTGCCGGGCACTTCGACCGCCAAGCGAGGTGCCGGGCACTTCGACGAAACCTCGACAACGCCCCGCCGAAGCACATACCCCACCGCCGGCGCCGCCCGTAGCGCGCCCAGCCTCCGCGAATTCTCCCTCAACCCCCACGCCCAACAGGACCGACCCGACCAGAGCGAGGAGCTACCCCCGCCACCCGCGACGCAGCGAACGGCTACAACGCCAACGCCTGCCAAAACATCGCCGGCAGCCGCCGATGCCCCTCGCCCGCCTCGCCGGCCAACAACTCCATCGCCTCCGCAGCCGCATCACGCCACGCGATCTCCAGCGCCCGCAGCTTCGCCCGCAGCTCCTGCCGCGCCGGCTTGTCGACGCTGTGCACCGACGGAGCACGCGACCGCTTGCCCTTGACCCGCGCGAACGGGTCCTGCGCCAGCACGGCCGCCACGCCCAGCGGTCGTCGGCCGTGCTGACGGCGCTCCACGTCGGCTTCCGCCTCGATCTCCGCGATCATCTCCCGAACCTGCTGCCGCCACTCATGCTCCGGATCGTCCTGCCAGCACGGAAGCACCGTCATCTCGATCAGGTACGTCGTCGTGAAAGCGGCCAAATCCTCGACGAAGTTCTTCCGCCGACGGGCGTAGTACAGCTCCGTCCGCCGGATCCACTTGCCGAAGATCTGCTCGCCGTCCCGCAGCCACCGCAGCGACGACGCCCCCGGCCAATCCGCGACCTTCGCGACCAGGTTCTCCTTGACCCCGTGCGCGATGATGTAGCGCAGGCGGAAGAGCTGCGACGCCCGGTCAGCAGTGATCGGGATCGAGCGAAAGCGCCGCGACCACATCGCGCCGTCGCGGTCGTTGACGATGTTGAGCTCCCTCGAGACGTTGGTGTTGAGCAAGCACATGAACTTGCTCAGGGTCGGGCTATCCGGCACCGAGATGAGCAGGTGGTAGT
Organism: Deltaproteobacteria bacterium; assembly: GCA_020632665.1. Lineage (GTDB taxonomy): Bacteria > Myxococcota_A > UBA9042 > UBA9042 > UBA9042 > JACKFC01. Next base: position 39,207 of record JACKFC010000002.1, on the reverse strand, counting down.
GGTTCGACATGAACACGAAGGCGTGCAGCTTGACCTCGTGCGCCCGCATCGCGTGACCGACGACGCCGAGGATGAGGTCGTGGATCTCGCGGGTCGGCGTGGCGAGCAGCTGGCCATTGGCGACGCGGGTGGTGATCTCGTAGAGCCCGCCGGGCAGGGAACGACGCAAGGGGCGCATGTTGAAACTCCAGGTGGACGCGGGCCGGCATGGACCGCGTGCGACCTGGTGATCATCTGGAGTTGACGGGAAATGCGTCGGTGCTGCCGAGCCGGAGGTCACAACGCAGCCTCATCGAGAGAGGCGCTCGAGGGGGTGGAGACAGTTATCGCGCGATAACTGTTCCGGTAAGGCGTTGAAATCACGACGCCGCGATCTGCCTGCGAGGTAGCGGGCATTGGGACAGCGGGTGGCAGAGTCGTCATGCGCGGCATCAGCCAATCCATGGAAGACGAAGACTTGGCCGCCAAGGTCGCTTGGTTCCGCACGCTCTCTCCACTCGAGCGCTACGAAGCAGCGATGCAGATGCTGGCGATGCTGCAGGCCCTGCAGCCGGACCTCGGCTCACGGGAGCAAGACGATGATCGACGCCCATCGGCCACTGTACGCATCGTTGAAACCCCACGCCGTTGACGACATCGTCATTGGTGGCGTCGCCGCCATCGTGCACGGCGTACCCCGGATGACGCTCGACATCGACTTGCTGATTCGCGCAACCCCCGAGAATGCCCCCCGTCGAAATGCCCGGCACCTCGACAGCACCTCGACAGCCTGCGGCCCATCTCTCCCCGCGTTGGCGGGGAGAGAACCTCGAAACGCTCGGAATATCTCGATAGGAAATGACCTCGTACCGATCCGCATCACGTGGGCGAGGGGCACCCGAGACCAATGTCTCGGGCTGAAATGGACGCCCGGCCTTCGCCGGGCTCCCGAACGGAGGCGTGTTGAGCCCCGCGCAGGCGGGGCGTCCACCGTGAGCCCGGGACTTCAGTCGCGGGCGTGCCAGTCCGAAAAACACTCACCCCGCCAACCGCACCCGCACCAACGCACCACCGCCGGGTCGGTAGGCGATCTCGGAAACGCTCGGAATATCTCGATAGGAAATGACCTCGTACCGATCCGCATCACGTGGGCGAGGGGCACCCGAGACCAATGTCTCGGGCTGAAATGGACGCCCGGCCTTCGCCGGGCTCCCGAGCGGAGGCGTGTTGAGCCCCGCGCAGGCGGGGCGTCCACCGTGAGCCCGTGACTTCAGTCGCGGGCGTGCCAGTCCGAAAAACACTCACCCCGCCAACCGCACCCGCACCAACGCACCACCACCGGGTCGGTCGGCGATCTCGACCGACCCGCCGTGCACCTCGGCGACCCGCCGCGCCAGCGCCAAGCCGATGCCCATCCCGCCGGGTCGCAGCGTGACGAAGGGCTCCAGCGCCCGGCTGCGGACCTCGTCCGCGAAGCCGGGACCGTTGTCGGCGACCTCGAGCACAGCGCCACCGCCGGCGCCACGGACGCGCACCTGCACGAAGGCCCGACCTTCCGCGGGTCGCTCCTGCTGCGATTGCTGCGCTTGCAGGGCGTTGTGGACCAGCACCAGGACGAGCTGGGTCAGCAGCGCCGCGTCGCCGAGCATCGTCACGGCCTCGGCGTCGACCCGCAGCGTGACGCCGTGGGCGGCCGCGCGGCCTTGCAGGCGGTCGCAGGTCTGGGTGACGACCTCGCCGAGCTGCAGCGGCGCCAGCGGCGAGCTGCTGTCGGTCGCGAGGCGGCGGATGGCGGTGACGACTTCGCTGGCGCGGCGGGCCTCGTCGACGATGTCGTGGGCGGCGGCGCGGGCTTCGTCGAGGTCGGGGCGCTCACCGGCGAGCAGGCGCTCGGTCGCCTGGGCGTGGCTGAGGATGGCGGCGTGCGGCTGGCTGAGCTGGTGCACGACGGCAGCGGAGATCTCTCCGACGACGAGGCCGCGCACGGCCCGCTCCAGCGCGGCTTCGAGCTCTGCCTCGCGCGCCTCGGAGCGCTCACGCAGCACGCCGACGGTGGTCACCATCGGCACGCCCATCGCGGTGAACATCAGCGCGTCGCCGAGGACCCAATGCCAGTCGAGGAAGATCGCCTCGAGCGGACGCGGGTCCTGCAGCATCGGCGAGTACGGGATCCAGCGCAGGTATTCGGCGAGGACGAGCGCGGTCGCCGCGACCACCGAGAGCGTCAGCAGCGGCCGCACCGCCGGCGCCGGCGCGAACCAGCGCACCAACAACAAGTGCACCAGCAGCGTCAGGATCACCACCGAGTTGTGCGATCCCGCCAACCAGAGGTGGGTCAGGCAGAACGCCAGGGTGAAGACGAAGATCGCGCTGACCGACCGCTCGAAGCGCCGCGCCGCGGCCACGCGCTGCGCCTTGTCCGGCCCGGGGATGCGGTTCACCCAGGCGAAGGTCCAGCAAGCCACCCCGAGCAGGATGTTGAGGCCGCCGCTGAAGTAGGCCAGCGCAGGTCGCCACAGCGCGCCGCCATCGGCCAGATCGAAGGAGAGCAGCTGCGTCGCGCCGAAAATCGCCGCCATCGTGCCAGCCAGCAGCGTCAACCGTCGTGCGGTCGGGAGCTGGCGCAAGGTCTGCAACGGGCGTTCCGGCATCGTCCGCCGAGGCTAGCACGCCGCCCGCATGCAAGGGACTATGCCGAACGGCAGATGCTCGCGCAGGCCGGACCGGGCAGGGTAGAACTCGCACGCTTGCTGCCGCGATTCCGCCCCCCGTGAGGATGTCCATGCCCGCCGCCCGCCCGCGCCCCGCACTCCGCCGTGCCCGCCCCCTGCTGCTGCTGCTCGCCCTGTGGGCCGTCCCCACCGGTTGTGGCAGCGACGGAGGGACGACCTCGGGCGGCGGCACGGACGCCGATTTCGACGCGGTCGTCGATGCGGTGCTCGACGTGGTCGCCGACACCACGCCAGTCGACGCTGTCGCCGACGCCAACGTGAGCGACACCGGCGCCGACGCGGCCATCGACACGGGCGCCGACACCGGCACCGACGTCCTGAGCGACACGAACGCCGACGCCGACACCGTCGCCGACACGAGCGCCGACGCTGTCACCGACGCCGACGCCGACGCCGACGCCATCACCGGCGCCGACACCGACGCTGCCGCGGAAACCGACGCCGCAACCGATCCCGACGTCGCCAGCGGCTGCCAGACCGCCGCCGACTGCCCCGCCCCCGCCTTCCCCTGCCAGCTCGCCGCCTGCACCGAAGGCGTCTGCACCACGACCACCGCCGCCGACGGCGACGTGTGCACCTCGCCGAGCCAATGCGCCGCGACCGCCTCCTGCCTGGCCGGCAATTGCGTCGTGCTGACGCTGAAGAGCTGCGACGACGCCAACGTCTGCACCGCCGATAGCTGCAACCCCAGCACCGGCGCGTGCCTGCACACCCCGGCGCTCGACGGCGCGGTCTGCAGCGACGGCAGCAAATGCACGCTGACGGCGACCTGCTTCAGCGGCGTCTGCACGGCGAGCAAGGCGCAGAGCTGCGACGACGGCGACCCGTGCACCACCGACGTCTGCGACCCGAAGAGCGGCGCCTGCGTCTCCAAGCCCGACGCGGCCGGCTCGCCCTGCGACGACGGCAACGTCTGCACCGAGGGCGATACCTGCGACGCGGCCGGGACCTGCGCCGCCGGCAAGGCCGTCTGCCCGTGCTCGACCGCCGCCGACTGCGCCAGCAAGGACGACGGCAACCCCTGCAACGGCACCCTCTTCTGCGACGGCAAGAGCGGGACGTGCCAGATCAACCCGCTCACCGTCGTCTCCTGCCCGGATACCTCGGACGGCATCTGCGAAGTGAGCGCGTGCGACCCGAAGACCGGCGGCTGCGCCATCACGCCCTTCCCCTTCAGCGTCGGCTGCGACGACGGCGACAGCTGCACCGTCGGCGACGTCTGTGACGGCCAGGGCGCGTGCGCCGCCGGGGCCAAGATCTGCGCCTGCGTCACCGACGCCGACTGCCTCGGCCAGGACGACGGCAACCCCTGCAACGGCACGCTCTATTGCGACAAGACCAACGCCGCCGGCTTCGCCTGCAAGGTCAACCCGGCGAGCATCGTCTCCTGCGCGAAGAACAACGACACCCACTGCAGCAAGAACGTCTGCAACCCGCAGACCGGCACCTGCAGCTTGGTCGCGCAGCAGAACGGCCTGCCCTGTGAAGACGGCGAGCCCTGCACCAAGGGCGACGTCTGCCTCGCCGGTGGCTGCAAGGCCGGCAGCGACGCCTGCCTCTGCAAGAACGACGACGATTGCGCGCTGCAGGAAGACGGCGACCTCTGCAACGGCACCCTCTTTTGCAACCAGAATACTGGCGCCTGCGACCTCAACCCGGCGACCGTGGTGACCTGCCCGACCACCGACGACACCTTCTGCCGCGTCGCCACCTGCGACAAGGTGACCGGCGGCTGCAAGCTGAAGCCGACCAACAAAGACAAGGCCTGCGACGACGGCAACGCTTGCACCAAGGACGAGGTCTGCGACCTGGCCGGCGAGTGTACCGCGACCATCAACACCTGCCTCTGCAAGACCGACGACGACTGCGCGGCGCAGGAGAACGGCAACCTCTGCGACGGCACCCTCTTCTGCAACCAGGCCAGCAACCAATGCGAGGTCAACCCGGCGACGGTCGTCACCTGCCCGACGGCGGACGACAGCTTCTGTCAGGTCAACACCTGCCTCGGCAAGACCGGCTCCTGCCAGCTGCTGCCGCGCAACGAGGGCGCATCCTGCGACGCCGACGGAAACGCCTGCACCAAGGACGACGCCTGCTTCGCCGGCACCTGCAAGGCGGGGACCAATACCTGCGAATGCCAATCGGACGCCGACTGCGCCGCGAAGGAGGGCCTCGACCTCTGCAGCGAGCTCTACTGCAACGGCCTGACCCACGCCTGCGAGGTGAACCCGGCGACCGAGGTCGTCTGCAGCAAGGCGGACGATACGCTCTGCATCACCAACCAATGCAACCCGGCGACCGGCAAATGCAACCTGCTGCCGCGCAACGAGGGCCTCGCCTGCGACGCCGACGGCACCAATTGCACCAAGGACGACGCCTGCAAGGGCGGCGTCTGCACCGCGGGGCCGAATAGCTGCGGCTGCGTCACCGACGCCGACTGCAAGAGCCAGGAAGACGGCAACCCGTGCACGGGCAACCTCGTCTGCGGCCCGACCAAGATCTGCCAGGTCGACCCGGCGACGGTGGTCGGCTGCCCGAGCGGCAACGACACGACCTGCATCAAGAACCTCTGCGACGCCAAGACCGGCTCCTGCGTGATGACGCCGCAGAACCTGAAGGTGATCTGCGGTCCCGGCACGCTCTGCACCGGCGCGGCGCTCTGCGACGCCGACGGCACCTGCAAGGCCGGCCAGAAGGTCGACTGCGACGACCAGGACCCCTGCACCGCCGACGCCTGCAACGACAGCAAGGGCTGCGTCTACACCGCCGATTCAGGCGGCGCCTGCGACGACGGCAACGTCTGCACCGAGCAGGACGTCTGCGTGAAGGGCTTCTGCACCGGCGCGCTCAAGCCGTGCACCGAGGGCACGCCCTGCACCATCGACTCCTGCCATCCGCAGAAGGGCTGCCAATACGACGCCAAGTCGGGCCCCTGCGACGACGGCAACCTCTGCACCGAGGACGAGAGCTGCGTCGGCAAGGCCTGCGTCGGCAAGCTGGTCGCCTGCAACGACGGCAAGCTCTGCACCACCGATTCGTGCGACGCCAAGAAGGGCTGCGTCTTTGCGCCGAATACCTTCGTCTGCAACGACGGCGACCTCTGCACCAAGCAAGATCGCTGCAAAGACGGGCTCTGCGTCGGCCTGCCGCTGCAGGTCAGCGTCGATTGCAGCGACGACAACCCCTGCACCGACGAGGTCTGCGACAAGCAGAAGGGCTGCACCTTCAGCAAGAATACCGCGCCCTGCGACGACGGCGATCCGTGTAGCAAAGGCGATGCCTGCGCCGCGGGCGTCTGCACCGCCGGCGCCACCGCCGCCTGTGACGACGGCAACGCCTGCACCGCCGATACCTGCGACGGCAAGACCGGCGCCTGCAGCCACGGCGCGCCCAGCGATCCGGCCTGCGACGACGGTGACCCCTGCAGCGTCGGCGAGTCGTGCAGCGACGGCACCTGCGCCGGCGGCAAGGCCAACGCCTGCGACGACGACAACGTCTGCACCGCCGACGCCTGCGACAGCAAGACCGACAAGGGCTGCGTGCACACACCGGCGACCGGCCCCGCCTGCGACGACGGCAACCTCTGCTCGGTCAACGACACCTGCGTCAAGGGCAGCTGCGCCGGCACCGCGAAGCAATGCGATGGCGGCACCGCCTGCACCGTCGACTCCTGCCACCCGCTGAAGGGCTGCGTCTACACCGCCCGCACCGGCGCCTGCGACGACGGCAACGCCTGCACCGGCAACGACCTCTGCAGCGGCAGCCAGTGCGTCGGCAAGCCGCTGACCTGTGACGACGGCAACCTCTGCACCGACGACGCCTGCGATCCGAAGCAGGGCTGCGTCGCGCTGCCGAACAAAGCCCCGTGCGACGACGGCGACCTCTGCACCAAGGCGGACGGCTGCAAGGGCGGCGGCTGCGTCGGCCTGCCGCTGCAGGTCAGCGTCGACTGCGAAGACGGCAACGCCTGCACCACCCACGGCTGCGACAAGGCCAGCGGCTGCACCACCGCCAAGCCGCAGATCCCGTGCGACGACGGCGACCCCTGCACCCTCGGCGACAGCTGCAACAACGGCAGCTGCAGCAAGGGCGCCGTGGCGGCCTGCAACGACGGCAACGCCTGCACCACCGACGCCTGCGACAAGGAAAAGGGCTGCGCCTTCGTCGACCTGCCGACCAGCGCGACGTGCAACGACGGCCAGGCGTGCACCGCCAAGGCCGTCTGCATCAAGGGCACCTGCCTGCAGGTCCTGCAGCTCGACTGCGATGACAAGGACCCCTGCACCGCCGACGCCTGCAACCAGAGCAAGGGCTGCACCTACAGCGCCGCGACCGCCGGCGTGCCCTGCGACGACGGCGACGCCTGCACCACCGACTCGGCCTGCAGCGACGGCCTCTGCGCCGGCGGCAAGGCGATCAGCTGCGACGACGGCGAAGCCTGCACCGTCGACGCCTGCGACAAGGTCAAAGGCTGCGTCCACGACAAGGCGCTCGAAGGCTCGGCCTGCGCCACCGGCGTCGACTGCCAGGTCGCCGGCAAGTGCACCCAGGGCGTCTGCGCCGGCGCCATCCGGCGCGCCTTCGCGCAGAGCCCGACCGGAGGCGGCGGCAGCTGCGAGGACGCGCTGCAGGTCGCCGATGGCACCACGCTGCTGGTCGGCTCGCGCACGGTGGACGGCAAGCAGCGGCCGCTGGCGATGCGGATGCGCTTCTCCGGCAAGACCCTGGCCGAGCACGCCGACACCACCCTCGTCGGCGCCTATGCGGCGGCGCTCACGGACGGCAAGGGCGGCTACATCGCCGTCGGTTGGCGCGACGCCGGGCTCGCCGGCGCGCTCGACGGCACCATCGGCCTGCTCGACGCCAGCGGCAAGACCGTCGGTCGGGTCGGCATCGGCGGGCTGCAGAACGACCGCTTCTACGATATCGCGAAGGCGCCGAAAGGCACCGCCAGCTACGTCGCGGTCGGCTCCAGCGTCGCCAACAGCAGCGGCGGCGAGGACGGCTGGTTCGTCGGCCTGGACGCCGCCGGCAAGACCGTCTGGCAGACCACCGACGGCCTGGTCGTCGCCGACCGCGCGGTGGCGGTGACGAGCCTGGACGACGCCAGCTATTTCGTCGGTGTCTCGGGCAACCAGGGCTGGTCCGGCAAGCTCGACGCCGCCGGCAAGTTGGTCTGGCAGAAGCGCGACGACGGCGTGGTCTTCGCGGATATCGTGGTCGACGGCGGCGGCAAGCTGCTCGCCGCGGGGCGCACCGGCCAGGCGGCGCGGGTCGACGAGGTCGCGCCGGCAGACGGCAAGCGGACCGCGCGCTTCTCTTGGATCCGACAATTCGTCAACCGGCCGCATACCGTCGAGTCGATCTCGCCGTTGCAAGGCGGCGGCGTCGCGCTGGGCGTCTTCGAATACGTCGCGTCGAACCAGCCGGCCCTGGTCCACGCCATCGTGCTCGACGCCGGCTACGCCCTGCGCTGGCAGCAGCAATCGCCGTACAGCAGCAATACCGCGGCGGTACTCGGCCTCGAGGCGACCAGCCTGATGCAGGTGCACAGCGGCAGCTGCGCGCTGTGGCGGTCGGATTCCTTCGGCCACAAGGCCTGCACCGACGCCGGCGCCTGCCACGCGCTGACCATCCCCGATTGCGACGACAGCGACGCCTGCACGGCGAAGGATTGGTGCGACAAGGGCAGCTGCACCCACACCCCGAGCAAGGTCTGCGACGACGGCTCGATCTGCACCACCGACGCCTGCGACAAGAAGACCGGCGCCTGCGCCTTCACCGCGGTCGCCGACCAGACGCCGTGCAACGAGAGCAGCAGCGCCTGCGCCGTCCCCGGTGCCTGCAACAAGGGGGCCTGCGTCGGCGCGCGGGTCTCGACTTGGGCGCAGACCATCAACACCAGCGGCTGGCTCTCGCTGCCCTATAGCGCGATCTATTGGCGCACCGACGTGAGCCGCGTCGGCATCGACAGCGACGGCATCGCCATCGGCGCCGGTCACAACCGCGTCTCGGCCTACCACAGCGGCGGCGAGCAGCAGCACGGCACGCGGCTGGCGATGTTCCGCGTCGACGCCGAGGGCAAGCTCACGCACAACGCCGGCTGGGTCGAGAAGAACGGCAGCGCCGACTACTTCTGGCACGCCACCTACGGCCTCTCGCGCTTCGCCAACGAGCAATCGATGGTGCTGGTGAAGCTCTCGGCCAAATCGGGCAACAACCCACCGCAGCAGGTTCGGCTGGTCCGCACCACCGGCACCTCGCCCTCGGCGCGCTGGCCCATCGGCGACAGCAACAGCGATCCGCGTGACGGCATCGCCGATCTCGCGCAGCCCTACGCGTGGTCGTTGCTGCGCGACCAGCACGTCAACGGCAACAGCGGCGCCAACGCCTACGTGCTCTACCGCACCGCGGTCAGCAACGGCGCCACCGTGCGCTACTCCCACTTGCTCGGCGACCTCGACAATGATCCGACCCGGATCGACGCCGTCCCGGGCGGTGGCGTGGTCGTCGCCGGTCGGGCCCGCAGCAGCGCGGACAACGCCTGGCACCGGGCGGTGGCGCGGGTCGCCTTCGACGGCAACCTGAGCTGGAAGGTGCTCGACGACAGCAGCGCCGGCATCACCGACGTGGCCTGGACCTCGGCCGGCCCGGTCGTCCTCGGCACCCAGACCGAGGCGGTGGCCGGGCAGAACGTGACCTACCTCACCTTCCAGGCCTGGGACGCGAGCGGCAAGCCGCGCTGGAGCCGCAAGCACTTCCCAACCACGCGGACCTTCGCCTACGCGCTGGCCGGCGACGGCGCGACGGTGGTCGCCTCGAGCCGGCTGCTGACCACCGACGCCAGCGGCACGGGCGATCGCTTGGCGCTGATCCGTGTCGACGCGCAGGGCAACGTGATGGGCGACGCCAGGGTCCCGGTCGACTACTCGACCATCGGCACCGACGCCAGCGCCGGCGCGGACGGCTCGGTCCTGCTCGGCTACCGCAACGTCGGCAACTACGCCGGCGCGATGCACCTCGCGACGCCCTTCCTGAACCGCAGCTGCGCGGCGGACGGCAAATGCATCGGCAAGGGGCTCGCCGACTGCGACGACAAGGTCGCGTGCACGCTCGACCTGTGCGCTGGCGACACCGGCTGCGTGCACAAATCGGCCGGCGCGAGCGCGCTCTGCGACGACGGTGACCTCTGCACCGAGCAGGACGCCTGCGACAGCAAGGACCAATGCGCCGGCAAGGCGATGGCCGAGGGCGCCCCATGCAAGGACGCCGAGCCCTGCAAGCTGGCCGCGACCTGCACCTCGGGCAAGTGCGTCGCCAAGGACAAGGTCTGCGACGACGGCAAGAGCTGCACCAACGACGCCTGCGACCCCAAGACCGATAGCTGTGCCTTCAGCCCGGTCACCGACGGCACGGCCTGCAGCGACCAGAGCCCGTGCCACAAGGACGCGACCTGCAAGGCCGGCGCCTGCCAGGGCGGCACCGACACCTGCGACGACGGCAAGCCGTGCACGGCGGACACCTGCAACGCCGACGGCAGCTGCACGCACATCGCGGCGGCCAAGGGCACCAGCTGCAACGACGGCGAGGCGTGCACCGCGACCGACGTCTGCGACGGCGCGGGCGGCTGCAAGGGGCAGAACGTCGCCGACGACACCGCCTGCAGCGACGGCAAGCCCTGCACCGGCGGCGGCCGCTGCGCGAGCGGCAGCTGCACGGTGGTGAGCAAGAGCTGCGACGACGGCGACGGCTGCACCAAGGACAGCTGCGATCCGAGCAACGGCGCCTGCAAGCACGACGCGCTGGCCGACGGCACCGATTGCGCCGACGGCGACGCCTGCATCACCGGCGCGAGCTGCAAGAGCGGCAGCTGCACCGGCGGCACCGACGCCTGCCTGATCTATGGCGAGCCCTTCGACTGCGGCACCGACGGCAAGCCGCTGAACAGCGATTGGGTCGGCGATACGGCGCTGCCGGTCGGCTACACCAAGTGGGTCGTCGACGGCGTGCCGAGCGCGGTCACGCGGCGCAGCGGTGGCTGCTCGCTCGGCCTGCACAACCCCGAGGGCGGCTTCAAGAGCCGCGATCCGAACGGCCTGGGCAGCTGGCCGCAGCGCTGGGTGACCGGGCCGGAGCTCGACATCCCGGCCGGCGGCGCGGTGGTCGAGTTCTGGCAATTCCGCAAATTCAGCAGCAGCACGACGTTCACGTTCTTCGCGGCGTCCCTCGAGGTCAGCGCCGACGGGTTCCAGACCCAGCGCAGCTACGAGATCCCGCGCATGAGCAGCGGCGTCTGGGAGCGCGTCCGCATCGACCTCGCCGAGTTCGCCGGCAAGAAGGTCCGCCTGCGCTTTCGCGCCCACAGCTACATCGCCGGAGAATTCGAGAATACGAGCGGCGTCGGCCTGCTGATCGAAGACCTCCGGGTGCGGACCCAGGCGCCGTGTCGGAGCTGGACCGATTGCATCGCCGGCGACAAATGTGGCGCGCCGACCTGCACCCAGGGCGTCTGCCAGCGGAAGACGGTGCTCGCCGACGGTGCCAGCTGCAGCGGTGGCGGCGGCTCGTGTTTCACGGGGAACCAGGCCTGCAAGGCGGGCATCTGCCGGCGCGACCACGACCTCTGCGACGACGACAACCGCTGCAATATCGACCGCTGCAGCGGCGGCAGCTGCCAGAGCTTCGACTTCTTCACGAGTCCGCTGCAGAACCGGATCTGCGATACCGGCAAGACCTGCAATATCAATGTCTACCCACCGGTCTGCGCGGCGCAGTAGCTACTCGACCCCGATCTCGTCGAGCATCAGCCAGCCGGTCCGGACGAAGGTCAGCCGCACATAGCGCGCGTCGCGCGACTGCAGGCCGAGCGAGACGTCGGCGCGCTTGCCGGGCGTGATGCTGGCGAGCGAGCCGTCACCGCGGGCGAAGATGGTCTCGGCGCTCCACGCCTGCCCGTCGAGGCTGGTGGCGACGCGAATCACCGAGGCCTGGGTCACGCCGCCCTCGGCGTGGTTGCTCATTCCGACGCGCACGCGACGGACCGAGCGGCGCTGGCCCAGATCGATCCGCACCTCGGGCTTGCCGTCGATCCAGCCGACCCACTCGTAGCCGGGGCCGAAGCCGAGGTCCTCGTCCCAGGCGTCGACCCCGCGGCGCCCGTCGACGAGCTGGCCGGCGGCGTAGCGGTCGATGCCGCTGTCGTCGGTCTCCGAGGCGGTGGAGGCGAGGTTGTGGGCTTCGTCGTAGTAGCACCACGCACCGCAGCCCGTCTTCGGCGCGAAGGCGTAGGTGAGGTCGGCGTAGGTGGTGCCGACCACGGCGGCGTCGCCGGACTCGCAGCCGCTGATCGCCGCGCAGAAGAGCGCAGGCAGCAGCGCGGCCACCAGGCGGGGCGACGGGAGAGGGCCGCTCGAGCCTTTTCGCGCACCACGGACCAACCAGACCTCGCTCTGCCTCCACGCGCTCAGCGGCGCTGCCTCGGGGCCGCAGGATGCTACGTGCTGCGCGACGACGGCGCCACAAACGCGGCTGCGACCCGGCGCGCTGTCGACGCCGCCGTACCTTCCTGCTAGCGTCCGGGCCGGCCAGAGCAGGAGGGGCGGCGTGGTCTACGGTGGCATCCAGGGCGGGCGGATCGAAGTCATCTGCGGCCCCATGTTCTCGGGCAAATCGGAGGAGCTGATCCGTCGGCTGCGGCGCGCGATCATCGCCCGGCAGCGGGTCGAGGTCTTCAAGCCCGGCATCGACACCCGCTACGCCGACGACGAGGTCGTCAGCCACTCGGACAACCGGCTCTCCGCGACGCCGGTCGCCAACGCCCGCCAGCTCCTCGACACGGTGCTGCTGCGGACCGAGGTGGTCGGCATCGACGAGGCGCAATTCTTCGACGAAGACCTGGTCGAGGTCTGCGACACGCTCGCCAACCGCGGCTGCCGGGTGATCATCGCCGGCCTGGATCTGGACTCCCGCGGCCGGCCCTTTCACCCGATGCCGGCGCTGCTGGCGATCGCCGAGGTCGTCACCAAGAGCCAAGCCGTCTGCATGGTCTGCGGCGCGGCGGCGAGCTTCTCGCAGCGGCTGACCGGCGGCGGCGACCAGGTCGAGCTGGGCAGCTCCGAGCGCTACGAGGCACGCTGCCGGCGCCACTTCGAACCCGAGGAGACGCGGCAGCTCGAGTTGCTGCGGGCCCGCCAGGCCGTGCTCCGGGTGCCGAGGAGCGAATGAGCGCCCAGCCCGATATCGCCCGCTTCGGCGCCGCCATCGTCCGCGACGCGGAAGAGACCTACGCCGACGAGAACTGCGCACGCTACCGCGTGCAGGGCAGCCTCGACGAGCTGCGCGGCTTCTACCAAGCGATCTACGGTCAGCGCCGCGGCATCGTCCTCGACGATCTACCGGTGCCGGAGCCCTTGCCGCGGCAGAAGCCGACCGCGCAGCCGGGCTTCACCGTCGTCGCCAGCCCGAAGCTACAGGACGCCGAGTGGTCGATGATCGTGGTGCAGAAAGCGCCCGAGAAAGACGCCCCGCGCGCCTTCGACGTCCTGGTCGTGGCGCGCGGCGACGATGACCTCGGCGGCTACGCCGACCCGAGCCCGTGGATGACGTTGGGCCGTCAGTAGCGCCGGACGATGATGCTCGACGCCTTGTCGTTGAAGCCGTTGCCGACCCAGCCCCTCGCGCCGCGGACGACGAGCTTCTGGCCCTTGAAGCCGCCGTGCTCGAAGAGGATCGCCTCGAAGCCGGGGCGGCAGCGGACGGCGCTGATCTGATCGTTGCCGACCTTGCCGTGCAGCGTGCCGATATCGTGGTTGCCGAGCGAAAACGCCTGCGAACGGCCCTGGAAGTTGGCGTGCTCCGTCGCCACACAGGCGTCGGACGGGCTGCCGCCACCACCGCCACCACCGCCGATCGGCTTCACGTAGCAAGCCTTGACCACACCGTAGATGGGATCGCCGAACGTCTTGTTGTTGCAGTCGATGCCGCCGACGGCGACGCGCGAGACGAATTTGCCGTTGGCGCCGTAGCGCACCACCGCCTTGCCACTGAAATTGCAGCGCTGGTTCTCGCTGGCGCAGCGGGCGCCGATGCCACCGTTGTTGCCGCCGCCACCGCCGTTGCTGCCGCCACCGCCGTTGCCGCCGCCGCCGGCGTTGCTACCACCGCCGCTGCCGCCGAGTGACGCGGGCTGGCTCGACTTGGTGAAGCCAGCGTCGGACCAGCCTTTCAATATCTTCTGGATATCCTTGAAATTCGAGAGCGGTTTGCCCGAGTCGAGGCGCGCGGTATAGCAGAGCGCGGTGTTGACGCTGACGGGGTTCAAGCCGACGCCGAAGGTCAGGCCCGAGGCGGTGCCGAGCAGGCGGCCTTTGAGGATCTCTTTCGGCTTGTTCGGGGCGTTGGCCGACCAGACCTGGCTGGTCGCGAAGCCCAGGTTGATGAAGGGCGTATCGGCGCTGCCGCCGGTGACGGCAGAGAATCCTTCGAAGTCTTTGTACTTTCCGTAGATTCCGAAGTTGGCGAAGTTGGCGACGTTGGCGTCGGCCTGGCTACCGACGCAGGCGGTGGCGAAGCAGCCGAATTCGCCGTTGTCGCCGTAGACCAGGCCGGTCTCGTAGCTGAAGTACGCGCCGGCGCCGGCGGTGCTGCCGGAGCTGAAGGTCATGGTCATCCGCGCCCGCTTGGCGTCCTCGGCGATCGCGTGGACCCGCAGCGCGGCGCAGGGCGAGTTGCTCTTGAAGTCGATCGATTTCGGCACGCATTTGTGGACGAAGGATTGGCAGTAGAAGCCGGTCTGGCAGCCGTGGCCGGCGACGCAGGGCTCTCCGGCGTGGCGTGGCTGGTGGTAGCATTTGTGCACGCCGGGTTGGCAGGAGAGGCCGCTGCCGCAGGGCCGGGTGGCGTGGCAGGAATCACCGACGCCGCCGGGGCGACGGCAGCGGTGCGATCCCGCCTCGCAGGTCAGGCCGGGACCACACGGTCGGGTCAGGTGGCAGGAGTCGCCTTCTTTGCCCGGCCCGCGGCAGCGTTGGCTGCCCGCCTCGCATTTCAGCCCCGGGCCGCAGGGTCGGGTCAGGTGGCAGGGGTCGCCTTCTTTGCCGGGACCTCGGCATTTCTGGCTGCCAGCCTCGCATTTGAAGCCTTTGGGACAGGGCTTGAACACGCTGCAGCCGCGCCCTTCCTGCGCGCTCGCGGTGGAGCCGAGGAGCAAGGTCGCGAGCGCGACGACGAGCGGCGCGACGGGTGTGGAGATCTTGGGCATGGCGGCCTCCGGGCACGTTGCTGCGGGATAGGATCGACTCCCGCCATCGTACGCAGCCGACCGCGGTTGACTAGAGACGCGACCAGAAAATGCAGTCTCGCATTTTCTGGCCGAGTCTCTCTTCTGTTCTCTGGGGGGCTGGGCGCCCCCAGGTCGCGAGAAGCGTGGTTCTCGCGAACCTTCCCCCTCCACGAGCCGCGTCAAAAAGTCGCCCCGGGCGACTTCTTGATCGCGTCTCTAGCCCCGGTATGCCGAATTTCCGCCGTTGGCCAAGAGGATTTCCCACGGCGGCGGCGTCAACTCGTCGCGGAGGTGGTCGAGGAAGGCGCGGACCGTGGTCGAGAGGTGGCGCGAGGAGGGATAGACCGCCGCGACCTGGCCTTCGCCGGTGCACCAATCGGGCAGCACGGGCACCAGCCGCCCGGCCTCGACCTCGAGCGCGCCGACCACGTCGGGGAGCTGGCCGATGCCGGCACCGGCGGCGCAGAGGCCGCGCAGCATGGTGAAGTCGTTGGCCGAGGCGCGGCCCTGAACGTGGATCTCGAGCTGCTCCGCGCCACGCTGCAGGTTCAGCGTCTCCTCGAAGCGCGAGCCGCGGAAGAGGATGAAGGCGTGCTCGGCGAGGTCGCTCGGGTGCTCGGGGATGCCGCGCCAAGAGAGATAATCGGGGCTGGCGAAGAGGCCGATCCGGGTCCGGCCGAGGCGGCGGGCGACCAGGCTCGAGTCGGCGAGCTTGCCGGCGCGGATGGCGACGTCGAAGCCCTCGGCGAGCAGGTCGACGACCCGGCCGGTGAGCTCGATATCGACGTGGACGTCGGGGTAGGCGGCGAGGAAGCGGGCGATGATCGGGCCCAGCCAGGTGTGGCCCATATCGACCGGTGCGGTGAGGCGGATGGTGCCCTTGGGCTCGGATTGCAGCTCACCGACCGCGGCCTCGGCCTCGTCGAGCGCGACCGAGATGCGCCGCGCCCGCTCGAAGAGGACCGAACCTGCCTCGGTCAGCCGCAGCCGGCGCGTGGTGCGCTCCAACAGGCGGGCGCCGAGCCGCTCCTCGAGCGCGGCAACCTTGCGGCTGACGGTCGACTTCGGTAGCCCGAGCGCCCGACCGGCGGCGGTGAAGCTCCCAGCTTCGACCACCCGCGCGAAGATCAGCACTTCGTTCATGTCCATCGGCGCACCTCGCGGTCGCAGTCCGTTTGTCGTTGCGACGGTGGAACAGAGATGGCAGCCCTGGCCCCTTTTGCAAGCGCCTGCGCGTCGCTACCTTCCGTGTCGCGTGGTTGGCGGTCAGCCGCCGCCCACACCAGATCAGACCAGACCGACCAGTCGAGACGAGAGGAGCCGACCATGGACAAGCCCGCCCCGAGCGACCAACCGATTCACCCCCTGCTCGCCGGTCGATGGAGTGGCCGCAGCTTCGACGCCAGCCGTGACGTCGACCTGCGCACCTTGCACGGCCTGCTCGAGGCGGCCCGCTGGGCGCCCTCCTGCAGCAACGAGCAGCCCTGGCGCTTCGTGCTCGGCGCGCGCGGCGTCGACGACGCGCACCAAGGCCGGTGGCAGGCGATCTTCGACGGCCTCGCCGGCGGCAACAAGCCGTGGTGCAAGGACGCCTCGGCGTTCGTCGTGACCCTGGCGACCCGCACCTTCGCCGCCAGCGGCAAGCAGAACGCCTGGGCGTGGCACGACGTCGGCGCCGCCGGCCTCGCCATCGCGCTGCAGGGTCACGCCCGCGGCGTGGTCGCGCACCCGATGGCGGGCTATGAAGAGGCGGACCTGCGCCGCAGCCTCGACCTGCCCGAAGATCTCGACGTGGTGGCCGTCTGGGCCCTCGGCTTCCCCGGCCCCGCCGACGCGCTCGAGGAGCCCTTCCGCTCGCGCGAATTGGCGCCGCGGGTGCGCAAGCCGCTCTCCGATCTCTTGCTTTGAGCTGCCGCCGAGCATCGCCAGCCAAGCGTCGTCGCGCCAGCCGACACCGGCGACGTCGCCCGGATCGGTGCCCCGAGAGCTCGAGGTTGCGGATATCGCGGTAGCAGCGATGGCGCGGTAGGTGCGGGGGCCTGCCAGCCCGGCTCAGCTCCGGCGCAGCTGGACCAGGGCGAGGCCGCCGATGACCGCGCCGGCGCCGGCGAGCTGCTGCATCGAAGGTGCCTCGGCGAAGAGCAGGCCGCCCCAGATCATCGTCCCGATCGGCTGCAGCAGGAGCAGGGTGCTGCCTTCGACGGCGCCGAGCCGTGGCAGCGCGGTGGAGAGCGCCCACCAGCCGCCGACCTGCGCCACCAGCGAGAGCAGCAGCAGCCAACCGTGGCCGGGCCAGGTCGGTAGCAGCGAGAGCCCCGGATCGGCGAGCAGGCCGCAGAGTAGCGCACCGGTGCCCATGCCAGCGGTCGCGTCACGCAGCTGGCCCAGCGGTCGCCGCTCGCCGCGGCAGGCGCGGCGGTGGATCATCAGGTAGGCGGCGTAGGCGAGCGCGCCGCAGAGCCCGAAGACGCTGCCGGTGAGCGGATCGCTGCCGAAGGCGTCGGCGTCGCCCAGGCCGCTGAGCAAAGCGACGCCGCCCAGCATCAGCGGCAACGCGGCGAAGAAGCGCCCCGGCGGCCGCTCGGAGAAGATGGCCCAGGTGCCGAGCCCGACCCAGACGACCTGGGTATTCGCCAGCACCGTCGCCAGGCCCGTGCCGATGCGGTCGATGGCGGCGTGCCACAGCACCAGATCGATGCCGAAGAGGATGCCGCCGCCGAAGGTGAGCCAGCGGATCGGTGTGGCGACGCGGTGGCCGCGCGCCATCCAGATCAGCAGCGGCATCGCGTAGAGGGCGCGGAAGAAGGCGCCGGTCGAGGGCGAGACGGCGGCGAGGTGGAAGAGGATCGCCGCGAGCGAGATGCCGAAGACGCCGGCGATGGCGATCAGCCGATCCATCGCCTAGCCCCCCGCACCCGCGAGACCCGCCGCACCGTCCGCGGGCGGCAAGACGCCCTGCGCCTGCAGCCTTTCGAAGAGGCGGAGGAACTCACCGGCCTGGTCGCGCGCCTCGACGAAACCCATCGCCCGGCATTTGCCGATATCGTAATGCGTATCCCAGGTCATGATCATCGATTGGTGCAGGAAGGCCTGCGGGAACGCGCTGGCGAGCGACATCTCCGCCATGCCGTGCCGCTGCCGCATCGCGCGCCACGCCGCCTCGAGGTCGCCGACGACCTTGCGGGCGTGGGTGGGCGCGTCGGGGACGACCGGGCGCAGGCCGAAGCGCGCCGCCACCGCCGGCCAGACTTCGCTCCAGCGCAGCGGCTCGCCGTTGCTGACGTTGAAGGCCTCGCCACGCGCCGCCGGCGTCGCCGCCGCCCAGCGCATCTGCGCGCCGATCAACTCGGCCGACGCCGCCTCGAAGCGGGCCTCGTAGACCCGCCGTCCGCCGAGGAAGACCAGGTCCGCGCCGACTTCCCGGCAGAGCGCGGCGTAGACCCCGACGCCGTTGACCAGCGAATACGGCGCGCCCTGCACCGCGGCCAGGATGAAGTGCGGGCGGTGGATGCTGACGCCGATGCGCCCCTCGGCGGCCAAGGCCTGTGCGGCGTCCTCGACCGCGAAATACCAGGACGGTCCGGGGTGGCGCGGGCTGTCTTCGACCAAGCGCGCCGGAAATCCGGGGTAGAGGTCGGGGCCGAGGTGGACGCCGTAGAGCCGTCCCCCGGTCAGCACGGCGAGGTGCTCGACGCTCTGGCCGGCGGGGCTGCGCAGCGCGGCGGCGACGGCGTCGAAGATGGCGCCGTTGCGGCCATCGTCGACGATGCCGGCGCGGCGGCCGATCTGGCCGTAGACCCACGGACCGACCAGGGGCAAGGCGTCCCAGACCTTGGCGAAGGGCTTGGCCAGGCCGAGCATCGCCTGCATCGCGCGGGGGTCGAGGTCGCCGGCGTTGCCGGCCGGTTGCGCGTGGGCGGTGTAGTAGACGTGGGTCGGCCGGTGCGCAGCCAGCGCCTGCTCGAGCGCGCCGGGGGCGAGCACGTCGCAGGGCACGCCCGTCACCCGCTCGTGCAGGCCCTGCGGCGCGGTGCCACGGCGGGAGAGGGCGAAGACGGGCGCGTCGCTCGCCGCGGCGAGGTGGCGGACCACGCCGTCGCCGGCGACGCCGGTCGCGCCGATCACGAGGTGGCGGGGCGCCGTGGCCGGCGATCCAGCGGGGGGTGCGCGGGTGTCGTCGGCGGCGGGCACGGCTCCTCCGGGGCGGGAGGCTTCCCGCGCGGCGCGGAGCGTGACAGGCCGCGGCGCGCTGCGCTAGCGTTCGGGCCGCGCAGATCGTGCACGGGAGGGAGCATGACCATCGTCGTGACCGGAGCTTCGGGCCATATCGGCGGCAACCTCGTCCGCGCCCTGCTCGAGCGGGGCGAACAGGTCCGCTGCGTCGTGCACCGCGACACCCGCGCCATCGATGGCCTGCCGGTCGAGACGGTGAGCGCCGACGTCTGCGACGAGGACGCGATCGTGCGCGCGACCGAGGGGGCGACGCTGATCTATCACCTGGCGGCGGTGATCTCGATCGACGGCAACAAGGGCGGCATGGTCGAGAAGGTCAACGTCGGCGGGACGCGCAACGTCGCCCGCGCCGCGCTGACCCACGGCGCGCGGCTGCTCTACACCAGCTCGATCCACGCGATGCAGCAATTCCCGCTCGACGTGCCGATCCGCGAGGACCGCCCGCGCGTGCCGTGGGGCGATACGAAGTGGCCCTGGTACGACCGCACCAAGGCGCAGGGCGAGCGGGAGGTGCGGGCGCTGATCGAGCAGGGCCTCGACGCCGTCATCTTCCACCCGACCGGGGTCATCGGGCCGCACGACTACGGCGTCTCGCGCCTCGGCCGGGTCTGGCTCGACCTCTGGCACGGCCGGCTGCCCTCGCTGGTCGACGGCGGCTTCGATTGGGTCGACGTGCGCGACGTGGTCGACGCCCTGCTCACCGCCCGCGACCCTGCGCGTGGCCGCTGCGGCCAATCGTATCTGCTGACCGGAACCTGGAAGAGCGTCGCCGAGCTGGCCGCCGTCGCCGAGCAGATCACCGGCCGCCCCGCGCCGCGCCTCAACGTGCCGCGCTGGCTCGCCGCGATGGGCGTGCCGTTTTTCGTCGGCTGGGGGCGGATGACCGGCAAAGAGCCGCTCTATACCTTCGAGTCGCTGCACGCGCTGCACAGCAACCGCGAGATGCTGCACGAAAAAGCCAGCGAAGACCTTGGTTTCGCGCCGCGGCCCTTCGAGGTGAGCGCCTACGATATCTATCGCTGGCACCGCGAGGCGGGCAATATCCCTGCGGATGCGCGGGTGGAGCCGATCGCGTAGGTCGCGGCAGGCTACCCGACGAAACCATCCCAACGACGCATATAGTCGATGAACGCCGGCCCGAGCCCCTCGGCCGCGAGCGTCGCAGCCGGCACCGGAAGCGGACGCGGCGAAAACGCGGGATCGGCGGCGTGCAGCCGCGGCAGGTCGTGGTGCAAGATCGCCGCCCGCCCCAGCAACGCAAAATCGAAACCGGCATCGAGCAACGCGTCGACATCCGCCGGCGTCGCGATCTTCCCTGCACCCGCGAGCAGCACGCCATCGCGCGGCAGCCCGGTGAAATACGAAGCCAGCGTCCGCCCCGCGTAGGCCGAATCCGCCGGCTCCTTGGCGTAGTCCCAGAGCGAGACGTCGAGAAAATCGATGCGCGCATCGACCAGCAGCCGCTCGGCGACCGTGACCATCTCGCCGAGGTCCAGACCGAAGCGCTCGGGTGAGATCCGCACCCCGACCAGGAACGCCGGCCCGGTCGCCGCGCGGACGCCGGCGATGACCTCGTCGAGCAAGCGGAAGCGCCGCGCCGGGTCACCGCCCCAGCGGTCGGTGCGGAGGTTGATCTCCGGGCTGAGGAATTCCGCGAGCAGATAGCCGTGCGCGCCGTGGATCTCGACGCCGTCGAAGCCTGCGGCCTGCACCCGCCGCGCCGCGGCGACGAAGCCGTCCCGGGCGTGGCAGATCTCCGCCTCGCTCATTTCGACCGCGCCGCTGCGCTCGTTGTCCGAGGGCGCGAGCGGCGCCCGGCCGATCCGCTCCGCGAGCGCCCGCATCCCGCCGTGGTGCAGCTGCGCCACGGCCAAGCTACCGTGCGCGCGGATCGCGTCGGCCAGCCGCCGCAACCCCGGCAGATGCGCGTCGTCGTGCAGTCCGAGCTGCCCCTCGAAGGCGACGCCGAGCGGGTCGATCGAGGCGGCGCAGGTCATGGTCAGGCCGAAACCGCCCTGCGCCCGCATCGTCAGGAAGCGCAGCTCGTCCTCACCGAGGGTGCCGTCTGCGTGGCTCTGCTGGTTGGTCAGCGGCGCGAGGGCGTAGCGATTCGCCATCGTCTTGCCGCAGCGGAAGGTCAGCGGCTCGTGGGCTCGGGTCGACATCGGGCTCCTAATGACAGCCTTGGGTGCCGGTCGAGGTCTTCTCGTGGCCGGCGCAGTTGAACTTCGTGTATTGGCAGCCGGTGATCATCACCGCAGATCCACCGCAATCCGGGATCGTGCTCTTCCAGCCATTGATATTCTTACATTTGTAGTCCTGGCTCTCGTAGCATTTGCCGGTGCTGCCGACCTGCTTCTCCGCCGCGCCGTTGCAGTTGTAATCCCACGACTGGCCGCCGCTGGTCGTGATGTACCAGGTCGTGAACCAACCATTCTGCCCGGGATTCACGTTCGGGTTGCCGTCGTGGCAGTCGCCGGTCTTGGCCGTCGAGTAGCCACCCGCCGCTTTGCACAAGCACTTCGAAGCCGCGCCGTTCTTGGCGTAGCCGTCCTTGTCGGCGTCGACGTAATACGCGACGCAGCCGCCCGCGCCCTCCTCGTCGGTGGCGCCGTCGCAATCCTCGTCGCCACCACCGCAGACCTCTTTCAGCTTGGTGCCGACGCACGTTCCGCCGCTGCAGACGTCCGAGCCCGTGCATGTGTCGCCGTCGTCGCAAGGGGCCTTGTTCGGCACGTATTGGCAGCCCTTGTCGGGATCACAGGCGTCGTCGGTGCAGGCGTTGCCGTCGTCGCAGGGCTTGGTCGCGACCTTGCAGACGCCCGCTGCGCAGCTCCAACTCGAGCAATCGGTCGCGTCCTTGCACGCCTGGCCCTCGGGGCTCTGCACGACCTTGCACTCGGTCCCGGTCGGCTTGCCACCAGCGTCGAGCAGGTGCAGGCATTGGTTCTTCGCGCAGGGCGTGTCCTTGTCGCTCGGGCAGACCACCGCCGTCGCCGGATTCGGCTTGCAGAGCCCGTCGTTCAGGTCACAGAACATCCCGCCGTTGCAGAGGTTGCCGTCGTCGAAGGGGGCGCATTCGGCGTCGTTCTGGCAGTAGCAGGTATTCGGCCCGGGCGCGCAGCTGCCGGCCTTGCAGGCGGCGTTCGGCGTGCAGGCGTCGCCGTCATCGCAGGGCGTATTCTCGGCCAGCGGCGTGGTCTTGCAGCTGCCGGTGGCCGGGTCGCAGGCCGTCTTTTCGCAGGGGCCGTCGTCCACCGTCTTGCAGACCACGACCTTGCCGGGGTTCTTCTCGCATTGGCCGGTCGCGGTATTGCAGAAGAGCGGCTCGCAGAGGTTGCTCGACTGGCTCGGGCAGTCGGCGTCGACCTGGCAGGTGCAGGTATTGGTGCCGGATTGGCAGCCGAAGCCGCCCTTGCCGTCGGCGGCGCAGGCGTCGCCCGTGGTGCAGAGCGAGCCGTCGTCACAGGCCGTGCCGGTGGCGACCGGGACCTGCTTGCAGGCGCCGGTCTTCGGATCGCAGGCGGCCTTGCTACAGGCGGTGTCGTCGACGCTCGGGCATTGCACCACGGTCGCCGGGTTGTGCTCGCATTGGCCGGTGGCGGCGTTGCAATATTTGATGCCGTTGCAGAGGTCGCCGTCGTCTTTGTCCTTGCAGTCGAAGTCGCCTTTGCAGGGGCAAATCGACGTGCCACCGCCGCAGACGCCGCCGGTGCAGGTCTCGCCGCCGGTGCAGGCCTCACCGTCATCGCAGGCGCCGCCGTCGGGCACGCCGACCTGCTCGCAGACCCCGGTGCTCGGCTTGCAGACGGCCTTGCTGCACGGGGTGTCGTTGGCCGCGCTGCAGCTCACGACCGTCGCCGGGTTCGGCTTGCAGGCCCAGCTCGTCGGCATCCCGGTTTTGTCGCAATAGGGCACGCCGTTGCAGAGGTCGCCGTCGTCGGGGCAATCCGCGGTGCTGACGCAGGGGCAGAGGTCGGTGCCGGCGACGCAGCCGCCCTTGCCGTCGCAGTGGTCGCCCTCGGTGCAGACCTTGCCGTCGTCGCAGGTGGTGCTGCTCGGCGCGAAGTCCATCGCGCATTGGCCGCTCGCCTTGACGCAGACGTTCTGCTGGCAGGCGGTGTCGAGCGAGGCGTCGCAGGTCACGACGGTCGCCGGGTTGACCACACAGGCCGGCTCGGCGCCGCTGGTATCGCAATAGGGGATGCCGTTGCAGATATCGCCGTCGTCCTTGCAGTCGAGGTCGCTCTTGCAGGCGCAGGTGAAGGTGCCGGCCTTGCAGAGCCCGGCGCTGCAGGTATCGCCGCTGGTGCAGCTGTCGCCGTCCTCGCAGGCGGTGCCGTCGGCGAGGGGCTGGCCGTCCGGGCCGCTGCATTGCGTCTGCACGCAGACTTGGCTCTCCGCCGGCGCGGCCTCGCAGGCGCCGAGGCCGGATGCGCCGCATTTGCGGAAGCCACTGCAGACGCCGACGACCTTGCTGCCGCCCTTGCCGTCGTCGACCGCGTCGGGGAGCCAGCAGGTCGTGCCGAGGGCGTTCTCTTTCGCCCAAGCGCCGCAGCCACACGCCGGCGCCGCCGTGAGCGCACCGTCCTGCAGCGTGGCTTTCGCGACGCATTGCTGGACCATCCCGCCGGCGACCCGGGGCACCTCGGCGCAGGCGAAGTCGGCGGGGCAATCCGCGTCGACCTTGCAGCCGGCGCCGCAGAAGCCACCCTCGTCGCCGTAGCGCACGCAGGAGGCGCCGCTGGTTCCGGGTGCGCTGCAGTCGGTATCGGCTTGGCAGGGCAGGCAGAGCAGGCCGTGCGCCGGCAGGCAGAAGAACGCGACGTCGTTGCCCGGCATCTGGGCGCAGACCGAGCCCTGCGGGCAGTCGTCGATGCAGGTCTGGGCGCAGCGCTTGCCGCCGGTCGTGACCACGCAGGCGCCGCTGTCGCAGTCGTCGTTGGTGGCGCAGACGCAGCCGGCGCCGCCCGGACAGTCGGCGTTGGCGTCGGGCGTGCTGGCGTCGACGCTCACGTCGGAGCTGGCGGAATCGGTCGCGGCGTCGGTCGAGGATGCGTCGGAGCCGCTGCTGTCGGCGTTGGCGGCGATATCGCTGCTGCTGTCGCCGGCGCCTGCCGAATCGACGCCGGCGCCGTTGCCGCCGGAGTTGGTGGCCGGATCGGTGCCACAGCCACCCGCGAGCAAGACCACCAGGAGCGCGATGGGTGCAAATGGGAACGAGGAACACGCGCGGTGAAACATCCATGCCTCCGGGACGACGAGACCGGGACGATAGCAGGCTCGCGGCCCGAACTGGTAGGGTCGCGCGCCGCAACAGCGCAGGAGGAATCGATGTACACGCTCTACACCGCCCCGACCCCGAACGGGCACAAGATCAGCATCGCGCTCGAGGAGCTCGGCGTGCCGTACGAGGTCCGCAAGATCTCGCTCGGCAAGCAGGAGCAGAAGGAGCCCTGGTTCCTCGCCATCAACCCGAACGGCAGGATCCCGGCCCTGGTCGACCACGCCCCGACCGACGGCGGGGGCGACTTCGCGATCTTCGAGTCGGGCGCGATCTTGCTCTACCTCGCCGAGAAGCACGGCGCGCTGCTGCCGACCGGGCTGCGCGGGCGCTCCGAGGTCGTGCAGTGGTTGATGTTCCAGATGGCCGGCGTGGGGCCGATGATGGGCCAGGCCAACGTCTTCTTCCGCTACGCGCCGGAGAAGATCCCCTACGCCATCGAGCGCTACCACCGCGAGAGCCGCCGCCTGCTCGAGGTGCTCGACACGCGCCTGCAGGGCCGCGACTACCTCGTCGGCGACTATTCGATCGCCGATATCGCCAACTGGTCGTGGGTCCGCTGGCACGCCTGGGGCGGCATCGAGATCGACGGCCTCGACGCGCTGGCTGCGTGGCTGAAGCGGATCGAGGCGCGACCGGCGGTGCAGCGTGGCATCGCCATCCCGCCGCGGCCGGAGCAGGCCCGGGCCAGCGACGTGGAGGACGAGGCGCGGAAGATCTTGGCCTAGCCGGCGTCTGCCCGCGGCACGGCGCGCCACCACGGGTCTTGCGCCACTTCGCCCGGCTGCACGCTGCCGCGACACGCCGGCCCGGCCAGCGGGTCGGTGGCTTCGGGGATGGTGCGAGAGAGAGCGCCGGTCATCGCGAGCCTCCGGGGCGGACCGCACAACCCTCGCGGCGGCGCCGAAATTCCGCAAAATCGCGACGCTCGCCGCGTGCGAACCAGGCGTCGTTGCGGCCGACGCCCATCGCCTGCGGGCACTGGTGGGCGACGGCGACATGGAAGCCGTGAAGGTGTGGGAAACGACAACTGCGTCGGACCGCACGGCTTTTGCGGACCGCTGGGAGCGGATTGGTGTCGCGATCGACGACTTCGACTTCACGGCGGCGAGCGCGCAGATGGCCGAAGACCCGTCCAGGTTTTGACCGGCCCAACCAGCGGGCGTAGCGTCGGAGTTGCGACAAGGGGAAGAATCCGGGCACCCGGGGGATCATGGCAGAGCCGACCAGCCAGAGTGGCAGGCGCGCGCACGCAACGACGGTTGCGCTGCGTCGGCGTCCATGGTTGCAGCCTGCCGCGGCGCTGATCTTGTGGATCGCGGTGGGCTGGTATGCGCGCAGCGAGGTCGCCGAGGCCGTACGGATCAACCTACGCTCGACGCTGCAGACCACGATGCGGATCGAGAGCGAAGCGCTGCACCTTTGGATGGTGGGGGTCGCGGCCCGAATTCAGCAGATGGTCAACAGTGATCCGATCCATGGTGCGGCCAAGGCGATGATCGCCGCGGCCGCAGAGCTACCGGTGGAGCTGCCGAGCCAAGCCACCTTGCTGACGGCCCCCGAGGCGAAGACGATGGCCCGCATCCTGGAGCCCATCGTCAAAGCCCAGCGCTTCACCGGCTATGTCGTCTGCGGTCCGAAGGGGCGCATCGTCGCGGCAGATCGTGCAGAGATGGTCGGCCGCACTGTTGTCCCGTCCGAGTTGCGGAGGCTCGAGCGCACCGTCTACCGTGGCTTGCCAACGGTTCTTCCACCCTTTCGCAGTCGAATCCTGCTCACCGACGCCAACGGCCGCGTGCGTGCCGATGCGCCGACGATGTTCGTCGCGGCGCCTGTGCTCGGTCCGACCAACGAAGTGCTCGGCGTCGTCGGCTTCCGCATGTCGCCCGAATCGACCGTCTTCCGCATCCTCGGCCTGGGGCGCATCGGCGAGTTTGGCGAGACGTTCGCCTTCGACCGCAGCGGCCTGCTGCTCGGCGGCAGCCGATTCGACGAGACGCTGCGCGACGTCGGCTTGCTGGGCGAAGGACAAAGTTCGGCGATGCGGCTGAGCGTGCGCGACCCTGGCGTCAACCTCGAGGCCGGCGAGCGACCGAAGCTGCCGCGCGAGCAATGGCCGCTGACCCGCGCCGTCGCCGACGCGGTCCAGGGCCGCTCGGGAGTGGACGTCGACGGCTACCGCGACTATCGCGGCGCAAAGGTCGTCGGAGCCTGGCGCTGGCTCGAAGAGCACGAGTTCGGCATCGCTACGGAGATGGACATTGCGGAATCGCACGAGACGCTGCGCGCAGTGGATCGCATCTTCTGGCTGCTCTTCGGATTGCTCGGACTGGCCACGTTGACATCGGTCTGGGCGATGCGCCGGGCCGCCAAGCTCGAGATCGAGTCGCGTGCCAACGCCATCAAGCTGCGCAGACTCGGCCAGTACACACTCGAGGAGAAGCTCGGCGAAGGGGCCATGGGCGTGGTCTACCGCGCCAGCCACGCCATGTTGTCGCGGCCGACGGCGGTGAAATTCCTCAACGTCGATCGCGCCGACGAGCGTTCGATCGTCCGCTTCGAGCGCGAAGTGCAGCTCACCAGCCGGCTCCGACACCCGAATACGATCGCCATCTACGACTACGGCCGGACGCCCGAAGGGGTCTTCTACTACGCGATGGAATTGGTCGAGGGGCTCGGGCTGGACGAGCTGGTCCGCGACCACGGCACGCTCCCGCAGGCGAGGGTCATCGCCATTTTGCGGCAAGTCTGTGGTTCGCTCGCGGAAGCCCACGCCGCCGGGCTGATCCATCGCGACATCAAGCCGGCGAATATCATGCTCTCGAACGGTCCGGGCCTGCACGACTTCGTCACCGTCCTGGACTTCGGCCTGGTCAAGTCGGGTCACGATGCCGCCGAGGTCACAGCGGCAAACGGCATCGTCGGCACACCGGCTTACCTCGCGCCCGAGGCGGTCGCATCAGCCGAGAAGGTCGACGCGCGCAGCGACGTCTACGCAGTCGGTGCGCTGGCCTACTGCTTGCTGACGGGACGGCCACCCTTCGTCGGCGACAACCTGTTGAACGTTCTGCACGACCATCTCCACACCCGGCCGGTGCCGCCGAGCGAGCGCAGCACCGCCCCGATCGACCCCGATCTCGAGGCATTGGTCATGCGTTGCCTGGCCAAGCGCCCTGAGGACCGACCCGCGACGGCTGCGGAGATTGAGTTCGCCCTGCTGGCGATGGCGATCGCACATCCGTGGAAGGCGGAGGATGCCGACCGCTGGTGGCGACGGCATTGGTCGCGATCGCAGGCAGTCGCGATACGGTCCGCTTCCCGCCCGATCGAGCTCGCAGCGACCCTGGACGCCCCCTCGGAGGAGTCCCCCTCCGCCCGCTGAGGACTGCGAGCCGCTCGCAAGCCAGCGGCGGCATCGAGATCGACGGCCTCGACGCGCTGGCTGGGTGGCTGCAGCGGATCGAGGCGCGGAAGATGCTGGCTAAGCCGACAGAATGCGGCTCACGGGGCGGGCGCGACGCAGCGGAAACCGATCGAAGCGCTGCCGTATGTGTCGAGGACCTGACGATCCGAGATCCGCACCGCCTTGGTCGCGAACGAACCGCCGCGGATCTGCGCATCCTTGCTCGAATTCGAGGATGGCGCCTGGGTGAACTGGCTGGTGATCAAGCCCTTGCCGCTGTAGCTCGGGTAAAGGTTCTTGATGTAGCGCTCCTGCAGCCACTCGCTGACGTTGCCACCGAGGCCGACGATGCCCATCGGGCTGACGTCGCCGGGCTGGGCGTCGACCGGCCGCGTCCCGGCGGCGGGGTGGTCGAGCCACGCGCGGCCCGGAGCCGTCGCTTCACCCCAAGGCAGCGTGCGCATCGTCGCGGCGCATGCGGCGTCGGCGCTGCCCGGACAAGGCCCGCGCGCCATCAACTCCCACTCGCCCGTCGTCGGTAGGCGGCCGCCGTTCAGCCCCAACGCCTTCATCGCGCTGCTGCAATACGCGCGCGCCGCCGCGAGCGGGACGCACACGGCAGGCAGCTTCTCGGAGTTCTTGGTGTTCCAACCACCGGTCGGCGCACACTTGGTCAGGCTGATCGCGGTGCACGCGCCGCTCTTCACACATGCGAGGTACTCAGCCTGCGTGATCTCGTGCCGGTTGACGTAGAACGGCTCGATCTTGGCCGGATACGCTGGTCCTTCGTCTTCCTCGCAGGCTCCGTCGAGCTTGGGGTTGCAGCCGACCCAGAGCTCGCCGCCGGGGACGTAGACCAAATCGCCCTTCTTGCTTGCGCAGACGCCGCCACCGCAGCTGCTGCCGGCGGGGCAGACCTTTGCCACGCCCTTGCACGCCCCCCCGGTGCACGCGTCGTCGCTGGTGCAGGGCTCACCGTCGTCGCAGCCGGCGCCGTCGGCGAGGGGCGTGCCGGCGCAGACGCCGTCGGTGCAGGTGTCCTCGCCGGTGCAGGGGTCGCCGTCGAAGCAGGCAAGGCCCGCCGCGGTGTGGGCGCAGCCCTTGCTCGTGCCGAGGCAGACGTCGACCGTGCAGGGGTTGGCGTCGTCACAGCCGAGCAGGAGCTGCGGCCGACAGGCGCCGCCGACGCATTGTTCCGCGGTGCAGGCGTCGCCGTCCTCGTTGCACGGGCCGTCGGCCGCCACGTGCACGCAGCTCTGGTCGCTCGCGCAGCTATCCTGCGTGCACGGGTTGCCGTCTTCGCAGGCACCAGCGGTGGTGGGGTCGCACGTGGGCGCGACGACGCAGCGCACGCCCGACTCTTGGAAGCCGACCGTCGGTCCACCCTCCGGGTTGGTCATGCCGTTGAGGCCACTGACCCAACCAGAGGCAACGAAGCTGACTGGGTTGGTGGGCGCAACCGCACCCGATAGGAGCTCGGACGCCGACACGAAGCCGAAGATCCACTCGTGCGCGTTGCCGATGAGATCGTAGGCGCCGTAGGGGCTCTTGCCCGCCGGGTAGCTCGCCACGTCGGCGAGCGGCAGCGCCTTGTTGGCCTGCGCCTCGTTCGGCTGGTCGTTGCCCCAGGGGTAGAGCGAGCTCTGCTCGCAGGGACCGCTCTGCTTCTCGCATCCTCCACGGGTCGCCTTGACCCACTCGGCGAAGGTCGGCAGCCGCCCGCCCGCGTACGTCGACTTGCAGTAGGCGTTGGCTTCGGCGAACGAGAGGCAGCTGACGGGCTTGTCCGGTGCGGAGCTATTCGCGCCCGTGCAGCTCTTGCCGTCCAAGGCCTGCGGCGCCTTGGCGCATTTGCCCGCGGCGACGCATTGCTCCCATTGGCCGACCGTGACCTCGGTCGTCTGCAGGAAAAATGCGTCGGTGTAGTATGCGGCGCCGGCGCCAGACGAACCAGAACCGTTCACCGGCTGGCCCAACCAAGCCCGGCCCGCGGCCACTGCCACCATGCCTTTCGGGATCGGCAGCGTGCAGTTGGCGCCCATGCAGGCCTTCTGGAAGCCGCAGACCGTTCCGGTCGGCGCCGGCTTGCCCTGGCACACGCCCTTGTTGCAGGTCGCGTTGACGCTGCAGGGCTTGCCGTCGACGCAGCTCGCCCCATCGACGGCCGGCGCGTGGCTGCACTTGCCGGTCTGATCGTCGCAGAGGTCGTTGCTACACGGGTCGCCGTCGTCGCAGTCGACTGCTTTGCCGGCGAGGCAGACGCCGACCTTGCAGACGTCTGCTGTGCAGGTGCTCTTGTCGAGGTCGCAGGTCGCGGCGTTGTTCAGGTTCAGGCAGCCGCTCTGCTTGTTGCAGCTATCGTCGGTGCAGACGTTTCCGTCGTCGCAGTCGAGCGCGCTCAGCGGCTTGCAGGTGCCCCCGCCACAGGATGAGAGGGTCGAGCACGCGTCGCCGTCGTCGCAGAGTGTGCCGTCCTTGACCGCTTCGAGCCCGCACTTGCCGGTCTTCACGTTGCACTTGGCTTTGGCACAAGCGGTATCGTCGACGCTCGGACAGAAGACGACGCTCGCTGGGTTGAGCTTGCAGGCGTTGTTGGCCGGATCTGCCTCCTTTTGGCAGAAGAGCGTGCCGTTGCAGAGATTGCCGTCTTCGAGCGCAGCGCAATCGCTGTCTTGGCTGCAGACGCAGACCTTCTTGCCGCCGACGCAGACGCCGTCCTTGCAGAGGTCGGCCGTGGTGCAGGGGGAGCCGTCTTCGCAGCTCGCGTCGTCGGGCAGCGCCGCCATCTTGCAGTCGCCCGTCTTCGGGTCGCAGAGGTTCTTCACGCACGGGGTATCGTCGACGCTCTTGCAGTTGACGGCGGTGGCTGGGTTGACCGCGCACTTGCCGCTCGCCTTGTTGCAGAACATCAAGCCGTTGCATTGGTTGCCGTCGTCTTGGTCGGCGCAATCCTCGTCCTTGCTGCAGATGCAGGTATCGGTGCCGCCTTGGCAGACGCCGGTTTCGCAGATCTCGCCGATGGTGCAGGGCTCACCGTCGTCGCAGGCGAGCTTGTTGTTGACCGCTTGCATCTTGCACAGCCCGGTCTTCGGCACGCAGACGTTGTGGCTGCAGTCGGTGTCGTCCACTTTCGGGCAGGTGACGATGGTCGACGGGTCGAGTTGGCATTTCTTGCTCGCCTTGTTGCAGAAGAGCGTGCCGTTGCAGGCGTCGCCGTCATCCTGGCCGATGCAGCTGGCATCGTCGGTGCAGGCGCAGGTGTCCTTGCCCGAGATGCAGACGCCCTCGGCGCAGGTATCACCGACGGTGCAGGGGTTGTTGTCGAGGCAAGATCCGCCTTCGTTCACGTTCGTCATCACGCAAGCGCCACTCTGCGGTTCGCATTGGTTCTTCCGGCAGGGCGAGTCCTCGGTGGTCGGGCACACCACGACGCTCGCCAGGTTCGGCTTGCACTGGCCGCTCTTCAACTCGCAATAGAGCACGCCATTGCATTGGTCGCCGTCCTCCTGCGGTGCACAATCTGCGTCGGACTTGCAGGAGCACAGGTCGTTGCCCGGCTCGCAGGTGCCGAGCTTGCAGTGGTCGCCCGCGGTGCAGACGTCGTTGTCCGAGCAGGTGGCGTTGTCGGGCAGGGCCACGACCTCGCATGTCCCCGTCTGCGGCTGACACTTCGGCGCCGTACAGCCCCCTTCGGCGCCCTTTGGACAGCTCACGATCGTGGAGGGGTTGACCTTGCACACGGTCGGGAAGGTCGAGGTATCGCAGTAGAGCGTGCCGTTGCAGAGGTCGCCATCCTCGGCGCCGGCGCAGTCCTGCGTCGTCAGGCAAGGGCAGATCGTGACGCCGCCGGTACAGACGCCGTCGACGCAGTGGTCCTCGATGGTGCAGGGCGTGCCGTCGTCGCAAGGTGCCTTGGCACCGGCCTGTTCGGTCAAGGGCACCACCGTGCA
This sequence comes from Deltaproteobacteria bacterium, assembly GCA_020632665.1. Taxonomy (GTDB): domain Bacteria; phylum Myxococcota_A; class UBA9042; order UBA9042; family UBA9042; genus JACKFC01. The sequence continues at coordinate 7,346 of JACKFC010000002.1, read as the reverse complement.
CGCGCCACTGCCGACGTCGCAGCCGTCGGCGGTGCACACATCACCGTCGTCGCAGGGCTTCGGCACGCCGGCGAAGCAAACACCCGCGAGGCAGTGATCGCCGATCGTGCAAGCGTCGCCGTCCGAGCACGGCGTCGACGGGGGCGAGGGAAAGACGACACAGCTCCCGTCGACCAGGCAGCGGGCGACGCCGCATGGCCCGTCATCGTCGGGGCAGTCGTCGTCGGCGGTACACGGCGAAGGCGCGCCGTCGTCGCCAGCCTCGGTGTCCACAGCGTCGACGGCGCTGGCATCGCCGTGCGCGGCCCCGTCGCTGGACTCGAGGGCGTCAGCATCCGCCGTGTCGGGGGCCGTGTCTGGACCCACCGCGGCGTCGGCTGCGATGTCTGTCACGGCGACGTCCGTCACGGCGGCGTCCGCATCCGTAGCGACGGCATCCGCCACGTCGAGATGTCCAGCCACGTCGGTCGCGGCTGCATCGGGCGGCTCGGCGGCGCCACAGCCGACCAGCAGCGAGAGCGCCACGAGATGGACCGGAAGCCGGCCGAATCGACAATCCATTCCAACGGCTACTCTGCTTTGATTTCGGAGCATTGCCCAACCTCCCGCATCGAACGGCACAGTACGTCGCCGCGTGAAGGTCGCGGGACGGTGGGGCCACGTCGGAATAGAGAGGAGACCCGTATTGCTGCTGCCAGTGTAGGAACAGAACGAGATATCGCAACCGACACCGCACCTTCGGGGCACTGTGCGGCCTTCGCCCAGGCGGCCTCGGCACGCGATGGCCGCGATTCCGCAAGCGCAGATCTGGTCGGCGCGGTTGCCAGACATCGCCACGCCGTCGTAGGCTCGCGGTCGTCACATGAAACCCGGTGCCGATGCTGGCGATCCGGGCTGCCGACCGGCCAGGACGCAAACGCACGAGCGCATCCTTTGCGGTCGTTTCGAGGGGAAGATCGATGCGGCAAAGCAAGATTCGGGCGTGGCAACTCGCGCTCCTGTGTGGACTCTCGATGCTCGCGGCCTGCGATCCGGAGGCCGGAGCCGGCGCCGACGCGACCGCCGAATGCCCCGACGTGAGCTGCGACGCCGATCCGTGCGGCTGCGGCGAGCCCGACGGCACGCCGTGCGACGACGGTCGCCCCTGCACGGTCGGCGACGTCTGCAAGGCCGGCGCGTGCGTCGCCGGTGCGCAGACCTGCCCGTGTGAGCCCGGCCTGCTCGACTGCGCGCTCGACACAGCGGATGCGGTCAACCTCTGCCGCGGCGCGCCGATCTGCATGCCGCAGCCGGCAGGAGCGCCGACCCTCTACGCCTGCGTCGCCAACCCCGCCGGCTTCTCGGTCTGCGACGCGAGCGTCGACACCGCCTGCGTTCGCAACGCCTGCGACCCCGCGACCGGCAACTGCGCGCCGACGCCGAGCGAGCGCACGATCGAGCGTTGCGACCTGCCGAACGACGCCTGCCGCATCGAGCGCCTGCCGGCGAGCGCACCCTCGGCGGCCGCGCAGAGCTGCGACGACGGCTTGCCCTGCTCGACCGGCGACCATTGCGCGGAGGGCGCCTGCATCGCCGGCGATAGCAGCCCCTGCGCCTGCAAGACCGACGCCGACTGCACCGACGACGGCGACCTCTGCAACGGCACGCCCTTCTGCGACAAGACCGGCGCGACCTGGACCTGCGCGACCAACCCCGCCTCGGTCGTCGCCTGCGATACCAGCACCGACACCGCGTGCCTGCCGACCGCGTGCGATCCCGCCACCGGCCAATGCGGCAAGAGCGAGGCCGCCGAAGGCACCGCCTGCGACGACGGCGTCGACTGCACCAAGGGCGACGTCTGCGACGGCAAGGGAACCTGCACCTCGGGCGCCTGGACTTGCTGCAAGACCGACGCCGACTGCGCCCCATTCGAAGACGGCGACGCCTGCAACGGCACGCTCTTCTGCGACAAGAGCGACGGCAGCTGCGTGCTCAACCCAGCGACGGTCGTGGTCTGCCCGACCGTCAACGACACCGTCTGCGTCCAATCGACCTGCCAGCCGCTCTCCGGCCTCTGCCTGCCGACCCCCGTCTCCGCCAAGGCGGTGGCCTGCGACGACGGCAACCCGTGCACGGTCGGCGAGGTCTGCGACAAGGGCAGCTGCCACGCCAGCGCCAACGCCAATACCTGCAGCTGCAGCACCGATGCCGACTGCTTCGCCAAAGACGACGGCGACCTCTGCAACGGGACGCTCTTCTGCAACCTCGCCAGCGGCCTGTGCCAGCCCAATCCGGCGACGGTCGTGCACTGCCAGAGCGTCGACGACACCGCCTGCGCGAAGAAGACGTGCGCTCCGAAGACGGGCCTGTGCGCCCTGACCCCGGTCGCCGACGGCACCGCCTGCGACGCCGACGGCACTGCCTGCACCGAGGGAGATGCCTGCAAATCCGGGCTCTGCACGGCCGGCAAAGAGACTTGCCCCTGCCAGACCGACGCCGATTGTGGCCCGAGCGAGGACGGCAACCTGTGCAACGGCACGCTCTTCTGCGACCTCTCCGGCAAGACCCCGACCTGTCGCGTCAACCCGGCGACCGTCATCACCTGCACCGGCGACGGGTCGCCGTGCACGACCGCGGCCTGCCTGCCCAAGACGGGCAACTGCGTCGCGCTGCCGACCGCCGCCGGCGTGCCTTGCGACGCAGGGGTGCCGGGCACGATCGGCGACAGCTGCGACGGCAAGGGCGCCTGCGTCGCCGGCGCGCCGGCGTGCACCTGCAAGACCGCGGCGGATTGCGCCTCACTCGACGACGCGGACGCCTGCACGGTCGCGATCGCCTGCAAGGACTGCGTCTGCACCATCGGCGGCGCGATCGATTGCGACGACGGCGACGGCTGCACGGTCGATAGCTGCGACGCGACCACGGGTTGCAGCCACGAGGATGCCCTGCACGCCGTGGTCACGGGCTCGGCGGGCAGCGACTCGGGCGTCGCGGTGGCGGCACTCCCCGGCGGCGCCATCGTGCTGGCGGGCAACGTCACGGGGCAGGCGCCCTTCGGCGCGGGCGCTCCGATCGGCGGCGCCGACGGCTGGGTCCTCGAGCTCGACGTCACCGGCAAGCCGCTGTGGTCCCGCGTCATGGGCGGCACGGACTCGGACATCCCGCGGGCGCTGACGGTCGACGCGCAACAGGGCGTCGTCATGGCCGGCGGCACGGCGTCGACGGACCTGGTCGGTGGCGGCGCGAGCGCCGGCGGCAACGACGTGTGGATGGTGCGCCTGGACGCCAGCGGCAGCCAGAGCTGGTCGTTCGCGGTCGGCGGCACGGGCGCGGACACGGCGTACGCGGTCGTCTCGGACGGCAGCGGCTTCATCGCGTTGGGCTCGACCAAATCGGCCGACCTGAAGGGGGCGCCGCTCGCCGGTACGGGAGAGGACGCGGTCGCGGTGCGGGTCGACGCGGCGGGCAAGCAGAGCTGGATCGCCCGCTACGGCGGCACCGGCAACGACCTCGCGCGCGCGGCGGTGGCGGTGCCGGGCGGCTTCGTCGCGGTGGGCGCGACGACCTCGACCGACCTCCCGGGCAAGCAGTCGACCGCCGGCGGGCAGGACGTCTGGCTCTTCCGTGGCGACGATAGCGGCGCGATGTTGTGGAACCGCAGCTACGGCGGCTCGGGCGCGGATTACGGCTACGGCGTCGCGGCGATCCCCGGTGGCGGGTACGCGGTCGCGGCGCGCAGCAACTCACCCTCGTTGCCCGGCAACGCAGCACCAGCCGGCGATGTCGACGGCTGGATCGTGCGGGTCGATCCGGCCGGGGACTTGCTCTGGAGCCGCACCTTCGGCGGCACAGAATACGACCTCTTCAGCGCCATCACGGCGCGGCCGGACGGGACGATCTTCGTCGCGGGCTGGACCTCGAGCACCAAGCTTCCGGGCGGTGCGGGCGCCGCCGGCAGCTACGACACGCTGCTCGCGAGCTACGACGCCAATGGCGCGCTGCGGTGGAGCAAGGTCCGAGGCGGCACCGAGAGCGACAGCCTCAACGCCATCTCCGCGACCGCAGGCGGTGTGGTCGCCGTCGGCAGCACCGCCTCGACCGACCTGCCGGGCAAGCCCCCGATCGCGGGCGCCTCGGACTTCTGGGTGCAACAGGTCGACGCGTTCGGCAACGCGAGCTGCAGCGAGAGCGGCGGCTGTGCCAGCAAGGCCGCGGCGGATTGCGACGACGCCAACCCCTGCACCCTCGACCTCTGCGACAAGAACGGCTGCTCGCACCCCGCCATCACCGATGGAACGCCCTGCGGCGACGCTGCGACCTGTAGCAGTGGGACCTGCAAATAGGCGGGATGGCCGCAGTCGCCCCGCTCGGAACGCACGCGACGCAGATCAGCGATCGCGAGGCAGCGCTCGACAACGTCGGCGGTGAGCGCGTCGTCACCACTGCGCATCGTTCCTGCGGTCCAAGTCTGCCGTCGTAGCTCCGCTCGGTTGGATTGGGTCATGACGCCTCCTTTGTTCAGGATAGCATCGGCGTTGGACACAAGGTAGGCGAGACCTGCGGGCTCCTGCCGAACCCCTCGGTTCAACCACCCCGCTCGCAACGCAAGCAGAACGGCGCCTCGGGCCGCACCTCGAGCCGCGCCGAGGCGATCTCCCCGCCACAGCGCACGCACTCGCCGTACTCGTCGTCAGCGACCCGCTGCCGCGCCGCCTCGATCAACCGCAGCCGCGTCTCCAACCGCCCGACCCGCGCCACCGCCATCTGCTGCGCCTGCATCGCGTCCTGCCGCGTCAGCCGCCCCAGCGAAGCGTCGGGCGCGACCGGCCGTGCGTCTTCGCGCGCCAAAATGAGCGAGGCCTGCACCTCCGCCTCCGCGGCGTCCAAGCGGGCGTCGATGCTGTCGGCCATGGCTCCCCTCCTCGTCGGTGCTTTGACAGGCATCGGCGATCTGCGCTCCATTGTCCACCGGATCGACCACCGCCCGGCCCCGCGAGCGCCGGGCGAGGAGCCCGCATGAGCAGGACCGTCACCCTCTGGCACAACCCCCGCTGCAGCAAATCGCGCGGCGCCCTCGGCCTACTGCAGGAGCGCGGCGTCGAGGTCCGAGAGCGCCGCTACCTCGACGAGCCGCCGACCGCCGCCGAGCTGCACGCGCTCTTCGCCGCCCTCGGGCTGGAGCCGTGGCAGGTCTGCCGCCTCGGCGAGGACGAGGCGAAGGAAGCGGGCATGGCCGATTGGCCGCGAGAATCCGCCGATCGGCAGACCTGGATCGCCGCGATGGTCGCGCATCCGAAGCTGCTCGAGCGACCGATCGCGGTGGTCGGCGACCGCGCCGTCGTCGGGCGCCCGCCCGAGCAGGTGTTGGAACTGCTCGCCTAGCCGCCTCATGCCGTTCACCGCCAGCCACATCGCCGCCATCTTGCCGCTGCAGCGCACGCGCTTGCCGCTGGCGGCCCTGGTGGTCGGAGCGATGGTCCCGGACGCACCGCTCTTCGCCGGCGTCGACGCTTACGCCCAGACCCACAGCCTGCTCGGCACGTTGACGACCGACGCGTTGATCGGCGCGGTGCTGCTCACGGCATGGCGTAGCCTCTGGCGCCAGCCGACCCTATGGACCCTGCCCAACGCGATCCGCGCACGTTGGCCCGACCAACGCGAGGCCGCGAAAGGCTGGCTCTGGCTCTACCTGGGCCTGGTCGTCGGCTCGATGACGCACGTCCTCTGGGACGGCTGGACCCATCGCTCCGGCACCTTCGTCGAGCTCTTCCCGCTGCTGCGGCTCCGCGCGCCACGTGTCGACGTACCGATCTACAAGCTGCTGCAGTGGAGCAGCTCGATCCTCGGTCTGTTCGCCACCACCGTGTGGTTCGCCCTGCGACCCATCCGGCCCATCCACGACCACCGACCCATCGCGATCCTCTCGAGCGACCAGGTCCGAACGCTGGGCTGGGCCGCGCTCATCGGAGCGAGCGTCACCATCGGGCTCGCGTGGACGGAACGCACCTCCGGCTTGCAGGCAAGTGGCGGCGCGTTCTTCTCGCTCGTGACACGGTCGTGCATTGCCTGGCTCGTGCTCTGGTCGATCGCCGCGGTGGCGCTGCGTGTGGGGGTACGACGCATGAAGTTGGTCGTCCGATGACGGACTTTCGCTGCACAGGCTCGGTGGAGTTCAAGCTCTCTCCCCGCTACGGCGGGGAGAGATGCCGAAGCCGAAGGCGAAGGCAGCTACGGCTGACTGCAGTATGTCCGGCTCGCTAGCAACACTCGCAGTCGGTGACTTGTGCATCGGATCGTCCATTCGCTGAGGGAGTTCTCTCCGTGACCTACGACATGAGATTCCTCACACCCAACCCGTAGTCGGCCCTCGGCCGCCAGCGCCCCAAGGCCGCCTCGATCGGCGGCGACGACCCGCAACGATGTCGCCCAGGGCTTGCCGTCAGGTCCACAAGATCGGCACGTCGTAAGCCGCCATCCGCTGGTCGTGCGTCACGAGGCGGATTCCGTCGCGCACCTGCGCCACGAGGAGCCGGTCGAATGGGTCGCTGTGGTGCTGCGGCAGCCCGCGGACGGCCGCTGCGTGTTCGAAGAGTACCGGCAAGAGCTCGATGGATCGCCGGTCGAGCTCGGGCCGGAGCCAGGTCTCGACCGGGCCGGGCAACGTCAGCTTGCCGAGCGACTGTTTGATCGCGAGCTCCCAGACCGACGCCACACTGAGCAGGACGATGTTGTCCGGAGCGGTGATCGCCTCGGCCGCTTCGACAGAGAGGCGCTCCGGCGCGCCGAGAATCCAGAGCAGCACGTGGGTGTCGAGTAGGAGCGTCACGGCGCGTCGCCTCGGAACGCGGCGTCGATCTCGGCCGGAAGCGCGTCGAAGTCGTCGGCGATGACGATCTGTCCCTCCCAGCCACCGAGGCGCCGCGGCGCCGCCGCTGCGACGTAGGGAATGAGCCGCGCAACCGGCCGACCATCGCGACAAATCACCGTATCGCCGCCCTCTTCGGCCCGCCGGACCAAACGCGAAAGCTGCGTCTTGGCCTCGTGGATGTTGACGGCGTGGACGGCTGCTTCGGCCATGCTGCACCTCGCGCCCGATCGCTCGGGCTTGGTCCAGGTTAGTCCACCCACATCAGCGGAGCAATCGTTGAGGCGCGCGGCTCCACTGGGACCTTCACGCCCAACCCGTGATCGGCCCCGGCCGCCAGCCGCCCAGCGCCGCCTCGATCTGCGCCGCGACCCAGAGCGTCAGGTGGTCGTTGTTGCGCTTGCCCACCACCTGCACGCCGAGCGGCAAGCCGAGGTCGTCGTGGCCCACCGGCACCGCCGTCGCCGGTAGCTCGAGCGGGTTGATCGCCGCGCAATAGGTA
>JACKFC010000019.1 GCA_020632665.1 Deltaproteobacteria bacterium | reverse complement strand
CCGAGCCGCAGTCGTGCACGGCGGATTGGGAGTTCGCCTACCGCGTGACGTTGGTGGCGGAGACATTCGCCGCGCTGCCGCGGTTCGCTCTCGTCGGCCACGGTCGAGGTCGTGTCGCCGCCTGCATCCGAGTTGACGCCCCCGGCTGCCAACTCTACGGTGCCGGCGGGTTGGGAGAGCAGGCAGGTCGCCCAGGAGGCGCCCGTGCGTCGTCGTCAGCCCGTTTCCCGCAGCCTTTTCGCCACGCTCCTCGCGCTCGCCCTCACCCCGGCCGCGCTTTCGCTCGGCTGTAGCGACGACGGCAGCGGCGGCGCTCCTTCGACCGACGCGGTCGGCGACAGCCTCGCCGACGCGGGCGGCGACGCGGGCGGCGATGCCGGCTCCGACGCGATCGATCCCGACACCTACACCTGGCCGGTCGCGCTGCAGCCGCTCGCGGTGCCCGCCTCTTCCGAGTGGCGCGCCGATTTCGCGATCAGCAGCGACGCCTGGGACCCCTTCGTCGGGCGGCAGGACGGCGAGTTCAGCTACCTCGTGCCGCGCTGGGTCAAGGCGACGGTGGTGCTCTCGGACCCGGAGAAGGTCTACTTCCAGGACAGCAAGAAGCTCCTCTTCCACAACGACTTCGTGCGCAAGCACCTGCCGCCCTACAAGGCCGCGACCGACGCCGAGATCGCCGCGGCGGCGCTGCGCGAAGACGGCCAAAAGCTGGCGTTCGCGGTGGTCCTGCTGCCGCCCGACCCCAGCGTGCTCGAGTTCGGCGTGCAGCTGATCCGTGACGACGCGATCCACCCCGAGATGGTGCGCCGCCTCTACCAGACCGTCGTCGCCCACGTGAAGCACCACAGCGGCAGCGATCTCGACGCCTTCTACATGCCGACCTACGCCCAGGCGGCGACGGCGAAGCAATTCGAGAGTTGGCTCGCCGGCAAGGGCGTGCAGCTCAGCGATCCGGGACGCTGGGGCGGCCCGACCTGCTACGCCGACGGCTGGGCGGTCGGTCGCCTGGTCCGTGCCACGGCCGAGAACCTGCAGGCCAAGGTCGCCGCCGGAGAGATCGCCGCCACCGACGTGCTGCTCCTCGACGCCGTGCCCGCCGAGGTCCCGATCGTCGCCGGCCTGCTCACCGAGTCGCCGACCACGCCGAATAGCCACGCCGCGCTGCTGGCGCAGAACCTCGGCATCCCCTTCGCGCCCCTCTCCACCGACGCCGACCGCGCAGCCGCCGCCGAGCGGGTCGGCCAGACCGTGCTGCTCCGCGCCCGCAGCGGCAGCCCGTGGGACGGCGGCTGCGAGGTCCTGCTGCGCGACGCCGCCCCGCTCGGTGCCAGCAAAGACGCCCTGCTGGCGCTGAAGAAGCCCGCGCCGCTCGACCTGCCGGCCATGCAGCAAGCCGGCACCCCGCTGCTCGACACCAAGGGGCTCGGCAAGGGCGACGCCGGCAAAGTCGGTGGCAAGGCCGCGGGCTACGGCGTGCTGCGCGCCGCGCTGCCGCAGAGCACCCGCCACGCCGCTGCGCTGACCTTCGACGTCTGGAACGCCTTTCTCGACGCGCCGTCGGGTGGTTCGACGCTGCGTGCGGCGCTCGCCGCCGAGCTGAAGGGGCTGAGCTGGCCGGTGGCGCCGCAGACGCTGGCCGAGCGCGCGGCGAAGTGCCGGGCGCTGATCGAGCAGACGCCCTGGCCCGCCGCGCTCGGCAAGGACGTCGTCGCCGCGCTGCAGAAGGCCGATTTCGCGGCGCCGGACCAGGGCGCCGGCGCGGCGTTTCTGCCGACCATGAAGCTGCGCTTCCGCTCCTCGACCAACGTCGAAGACAGCGCGACCTTCTCCGGCGCCGGGCTCTACGACAGCTACTCCGGCTGCCTCGCCGACGACCTCGATGCGGACGAAGCCGGCCCCTCGGCTTGCGACCCGGGCAAGGGCGAGGAGCGTGGCGCGCTGCGGGCGATCCGCCGCGTCTACGCCTCGTTCTACAACGACCGCGCCCTCGGCGAGCGGCTGCGCCACGGCGTCGAAGAAGCCAAGGTCGGCATGGCGGTGCTGGTCCATCGCAGCTTCCCGGACGCGCTCGAGCTGGCCAACGGCGTCGCGACGCTGCGCGCCGGCGATTGGTCGCATCAGGTCAAGGCCGTCACCCAACAAGGCGCGCTGAGCGTGACCAACGCCGCGCCCGGCGCCGAGCCCGAGCTCGTCGACCTCTACATCAGCAAGCAGGGCGAGGTCTCACCGACCTTCCACACCGGCTCGTCGCTGCTGCCGCTCGGCGCCAAGGTGATGACCTGGCCGGGCGACTACGTCGCGCTGGGTAAGCAACTCTTCGCCGTGCAGCAGCTCTGGCAGGCCAAGACCAACGAGTCGCTCGACTTCGAATACAAGCGGGTCGACGTGGCCGGCGGCAGCCCGACCCTGGTGCTGAAGCAGGTGCGCCCGCTGCCCAGCCCGCAGGCCGGCAAGACCGCCCCGTTCCTGCTCGGCGATTCGCTGCAGCTGTGCACCTTCGAGGGCGAGGCCGGCGACGTCTGGGAGATCGCCCGCGGCAAGCTCCGCCTCGAGGTGACCCTGCGCGCCGGCGCCTTCGACCCCAAGGCGGCGCCCGGCCTGCTCGCCGCGCTGAAGATGCGCCACCGCGGCCCCGACGGCACCGTGGTCGAGACCGCCGGCAGCATCGACGCCGGCGGCACCTCGACGCTCGCCGGCTGGAAGGTGACCACGACCGTCGCCTCGGGCTGGGAGCCACCGCACCACGACGTCGCCCACGCCTTCACCGCGGCGAGCGCCGCCGGCACCGGCGCGACCTACAGCCTGCGCGCCCGGCTGCCCGAGCAGGTGGGGGTCGAGCAGGCCCTGCTGCCCGGCAACGAGCTGCAGTGGGAGCTGGTCGTCACCCACCCGAGCCCGGTGCCCTACCTCGATTGGAACGGCGCGCTGAAGACCCGCGAGCAAGACATCGTTCGGCTCTGGGCCTGCCCGTCGGGTGCGCTGCCCGCCGGTGGCAAGGAGGTCAGCAAGACCGTGCAGGGCCCCGGAGGGCTGGAGGTGAGCACCACGTTCCGCTGGCCGGCGCCGCCGAAGGGGCCGACGGCGGGCTATACCGCTCCGAATATCGGCTGGGTGCAGACGACGCTGAAGGGGCTCACCACGACGCCGCTGGTGCTCACCTCGGATTTTGCCCAGCACCAGCGGCCCGGGCACCACAATTTCGACGGGATGTACCTCTTCGAGCCGCGGCTCGACCTCGCCGATACCTTCGGCGGGCGCAAGCCGAGCGTGACCGCCGCGCAGCTCGCGGAGCTGGAGAAGGCCGGGATCGTGGCGATCTACGTCCACGAAGGGGCCGATATCAGCAACGCGATGTGGATCGGCAAGGCCGACGGCAGCTGGAGCAAGGCGGAGTAGCGGCTTGGCGGAGTAGCGGCGTGGCGCCGCAATTCGGATCTCCGGCGCGAAGCTGCTAAGGTGCCGGGCCCTGCGCCCCGCCGGGAGGCTTCCATGCGACGCATCTACCGACTCCTCATCCTCGTGCTCATCGCGACCGCCGCCGGCTGCAGCAGCGAAGCCGTGCAAGGCGGGCCGTCGCTGATCACCACCGGTAGCGGCGGGTCCGATGCTGCGCTCGACGGGATCGCTGCGGATGGTGGCGGGACGGGGAGTGATGGGGGCGGCAGCGACAGCGACAGCGACAGCGACAGCGGCAGTGGCGGGTCGAGCGATGCAGCCGCAGCCGGAGACGCCGCCGTTGCGGCGGATGTCGTGACGCCGACGCCGGATGCGACGACCACGCCGGATGCGACGACCACGCCGGATGCGACGCCGACGCTGGACGCGACGCCGACGCCGGACGCGACGACCACGCCGGATGCGACGCCGACGCCGGACGCCCAACCCGACACGGCGACGCCCGACACGACGACGCCCGACACGACCAACCCGCCCGACGTCCAGCCGGACACGGCGACGCCCGATACGAGCGGCCCGCCCGACGTCCAGCCCGACACGAGCAACCCGCCCGACGTGCCGCCGCCGACCGCCGTCTGCGGTGATCTGGTCTGCGCCGCGGGCGAGAATTGCGCCTTCGACTGCAGCGCCGCGGCGCAGAAGCTCTCGGGCTGCGCGTCGAGCAAATGCGGCAACGAGATGGCCGCTTGCCAGTTCGACGCCGGCTGCGTCGCTTCGCTCAACGTGGTGCTGGGTTGCCTCGACGGCTGCAAGCCCGGGGACTTCATCTGCGAGGGCATCTGCCAGGGCAAGATCGGCACCAACCCCAAGGCGATCTCCTTCGGCTCCTGCATGTTGAGCAAGGGCTGCCTCGGCGGCGGCGGTGGTGGCCCCGTCTGCGGCGACGGCAAATGCGAATCGCCGGAGTCGCAGTGGAGTTGCGCCGCCGACTGCAAGCCCAAGCCGACCGGGCCCTATTGCGGCGACAACCAATGCAGCGGCAACGAGTCCGGCAAGAGCTGCCCCATCGACTGCGACAAGGACGGCAAGAAGGCGTGGACCTGCGTGCAGCAGAGCTGCCCGAACCAGACCGCGAGCTGCCTCGCCGACAGCCAATGCGTCAGCGTCCTCGGCGAGGCGAGCAAATGCGCCCTCGACTGCAACGAGAAGCTGACCTGCATCCTCGGCTGCCAATCCAAGCTGAACGGGAACCAGGCCGCCATCGCGCTGGTCACCTGCGGCGGAACCTGCTTCCTATAGCCATTGCGCGGCTTCCCACCTCCCCCGAGAGCCTCACCATGCACTCGTCTGCCCTGCGGGCCCTCGGCCCGACCTTGTTCGCGTTCGCCTGTTCGCTCGCCGCCTGCAGCGCCGACGACGCTGGCTCCAAGGCCGACGCCGCCCCCTTCGGCGGTGCGGACGTCCAGGCCGACAGCTTCGGTGGCGGTGGCGTCGACGCCGGAGGTAGCGATACCGGAGCTTCGACGGCGGATGACACGGCCGACCGAGGCGCCACCGATTCCGGTACGACCGACGCCGCCCCGGACGTCGCCGTCGCCGCAGACGCCGCCGCCGACGCCGCCACGGACGCGGCCACCGCCGCCGACGCCGGCGCGCCCACCTGCACCCCCGGCTATTGGGTCGTCGAGCTCGGCGGAACGGGCGAAGACATCGGCCGCGCTGGCCTGCCGATGGCCGATGGCGGCGTGCTCGCGGTCGGCAGCACCGATGGCGGCGGCGTCGCGAGCGTCGGCAAGGGCGGTCGTGACGTCTGGATGGTGCGGGTCGACGGCCAGGGCGCCTTGGTCTGGGAGCAGGTGGTCGGCAACGACTTGAACCAAGAGGCGCTCGCGATCGCGGCGCACGCGGGGGGCGGCGCGACGGTCGCGGGTACCTGGCGCGAGCACGGCGACACGGCGCCGCGCGGTTGGGTGCAGCAGATCGACGACAAGGGCGCGGCGCTGGCGACCCATACCTTCGCGCAGGCCGATTTCACCGAGGTCCATGGCGTCTCGGAAGGCGCGGTACAAGGCCAGACCGGCGTCCGGCTGCTGGTCGCCGGCTACGTCGAGAAGCCGTCCGGTGACTTCCAGCTCGCGCTCGCCCGGCTCGATCCGACCACGCTCGCGCCGCAATGGACCGTGGCCCACGGCGACACCGGCTTCGACGTCGCCTGGAGCGTGCGCTCGCTCGCCGACGGCAGCATCGCCGCGATCGGCGACACCGCGCCGGGGGGCTCCGGTCCGCACGTGCAGCTGCTCACCTTCGACGCCGCCGGCAAGCAGCTGTGGCAGCGCACCTACTTCGGCGACGGCGAGGACAGCGGCTGGGCCTTCGCCACCTACCCCGACGCAACGGGCGGCAACGCCGGCTTCACCGTGGTCGGCAGCCGCAAGGCCCCCGGCGCGTCGGTCTCCGCCGCTTGGCTGATGCACGCCGACGGCAAGGGAATCAAGACCTGGGAGCAGACCATCTCCGCGCCCGGCGGCGCCACCGCCTACGATATCGACCGCGTGCCCGGCGGCGGCGCGGTGGTCGTCGGCAAGCTGGCGCAGAGCGCCGGGCAGGCCAAGGCGGCGCTGTGGCGGGTCGACGACGGCGGCGCCGCGCAGTGGACCCTCGCCGAGGGCGCGACCGGTGGCCAAGCCCACGCCGCCCTCGCCTGGAGCGACGCCGTGGGGCTGGTCGGCCAGAGCGGAAACGCGGCGCTCTCGCAGCTGCTGCTCGTCCGCGCCAACATGGCCGGCAAGACGAGCTGCCAGCCGTAGCGCTACAGCGAGAGCGCGCGCGACACCGAGACGCGCACGCTCGGTGCCGGCGAGACCTCGACCTCGTCGCCGCGGACGTAGAGCGGCAGGTCGGAGCCGACCGCCACCTGCCAGCCGAGCGCCGGGAGCCAGAAGAGCGTCAGGCCGGCGAAGCTCGAGCTGCCGACCGCGTCGCGCGAGGCGGAGAGGGCGGCCGAGAGGCGGACCTTGCGGGTGCCGAGGTCGCGGTCGACGCTGAACGAGCCGCCGACCAGGGTCGGGCCGCGGAAGCCGTTGCTGTTCTGCAGCAGCGGGGCGCGCAGCGAGGCCATCAGCGCCAACCGGAACGCGCCGACGAAGCGGATCAGCAGCGCGTCGGCCATCGGGTCGACGGTGCCGTTGCCGAAGAACATCGGCTGGTGGCGGGCGTCCTGCACCGCGGTGCTGGCGGCGCCGGCGATCTGCCCGGTCGGCCAGTAGAGCCCGGCGCGGACGTCGAGCAGCCACTCCGAGGGCAGCGTCGTGCCGAGCAGGCGGAAGCGGATGGCGGTGGAGAGATCGGCGAGGCCGAGCAGCGTCTCGTCGGGGAAGTGCGGATCGGCGAGGCCCTCGACCAGGCCACCACCCGGGTCGCGGAATTCGGTCCGGGTCGCGATCCGCCGCAACGGTGCCGCCAACTCCAAGGTCCACCGCGGCGCGAACGAAAACGAAGCCGAGAGCTGCAGGCTGGAGAGGTCGTAGTCCGTCGTCCGCCGCAGCTCCGCCGCGCCGTGCTGGTAGTCGCTCTGCACCTGCACCGAGGCATGCATCAGCGAAGCGCCGAGCAGCAGGCTGCCGGCGGTGGGACGAATCAAGACTTGGGGACCTCCGCCCGGGAGGTTCGGGTTGCTTCAGCCGCCTCAGGCCGAGCCGTGCGCGACCCCCTGCCACGCCCCGAATGTGAGCGCCGCCGCCAGCAGCGCCACCATGGTCTTCGTTCGCATCGCCGTCCGCCGTACTGCGTCGCGCCGCAGCATCGCGGCGCGGGCTCACGATGGCATGCGGCAGCCTTCGCTCGCAACGCGCTGCGCACCCGCGCCCGTCGCCGGCTCGATCAGCCACGTCGTGCCGCTGGCGCCCGCGGGCCGCTCGTGGTCATGCAGGTCGCAGCGCAGCAGCCGGACCACGGCGCGGTCGCGGACGCAGATCGCCGCCCCGCCGTGGTGCGCCACGTTGCCGGCGAAGACGCAGGCCTCGGCGAGCAGCGTCGCGTCGTTGGCGATGAGCACCCCGCCGCCGTTGCGCCCCTCGCAGGCCTCGATCCGGCAGCGCCGCAGCGTCGCCTCGCCGCGCCGCAGGTAGAGCCCGCCGCCGCCGTAGCCGGTCGCCTGGCCGCGCCGCAGCACGCAATCCTCGAGCAACAGCCGCGCTCCGTTGGCGACCCGGACCAACCCGCCGGCGTTGGTGTCGCCGCCGTCTTCGAGTTGCAGGTGGCGCAGCGTGATGCGCACGCCCTTGCCGTCGACCGGCAGCAGCGCACCCTCGCCGGCGCCGCGCAGCGTCGGCGGCTGCTCCGGGTCGGCCGCGACCAGCGTCACGTCCTGCATCAGCACGAAGGGACCCTGGTAGACGCCGCCGCCCAGCCGCAGCGTGGCGCCGGGGGGCGCCGCGAGCAGGGCCGAGCGCAAGGCGTCACCGCTGACCGGGACGCGGATGGCGAGGGCAGGTGTCGACAAGGGCTAGCCGTCCAGCGAGGTGAGCGTCTCGTATTTGTCGCGGAACTCGGCGAGGGTGATCTCGAAGATGCCGTCGTCCTTGCCGTTGCCGGTCGGCTCGCCGCATCCCCACGGGTTGCGCAAGATCACCTTGCGCTGCTTGTTCTTGCCGCGTCCGCGCGTCCGCGTCCCCATCACCGTATAGGCGTGGTTGCCGTAGATGCCCGAGCTCTCGCCGAAGCGCGGGTCTTGGCCGTGCTTGTCGTCGAAGGTTCCCGCCGTCACGGCTTTCTTGCCCTTGGTCAGGGTCTGCAGCCGCTCCCAGAGCGCGTCGTCGTCGCCCATCCGCGAGACGGTCTCGGCGTCGGATTGCAGGCCGGTCATGGCCTCCATCACGTCGCCTTCCCAGCCGCCCTGGCCGATGGTGTCGTAGTCGCCCTTGCCGCCGGCCTTCCACACCGCATAGGCCTTCTCGACCAGCGAGGGCCACAGCTCGCCCTTCTGCGTCGACTGCAGGTAGGCCCAGGTATTCTTGTTCTGGTACCAGGGGAAGTCGGCGTCGACCTCGACCCACTCTTCCTCGGCGTCGCCGCGCCAATTCACGTGGTAGAAGCGCACGGCGTAGACGTCGCCGCCGCGGTCGACGATCCCCTCTTTGATCGTATTCGGGTAGCGCTGCGCCACGGCGGAGAGCGCCGCGGCCAGGTAGCAATCCGAGAGCCAGCCCTGCGAGACGTCCTGCGCCCGCACGCCGCGGTAGAAGAGCTTGCCCTCGTAGCGCTTGTATTCGTGCTCTTCGCGCTTGCCGGTCTTGTCGTCTTTGGCCAGCGCCGGGTCGTCGAGCTGCTGCGGGGTCTCGAATTTCGGGTCGCCGGGGCCGCCGACGAAGTCCGGGTAGGCCGGCGCGGTGGCGTCTTCGCGGCCCGGGCCGTAGCGCGGCTTCGGGCTCACGGCGGCCTTGCCGGCGTCGTAGCCGAGCGTGGCGAGCTTCTGCCGCAGCGCGGGCCCGGTGCCCGCGGGGCCTTGGCCACCCGGGGTCTGCGCGGGCGGCGCGGTCTTGGCGCGGGGCTTGTTTTGGGTGGCGAGCATGGCCTTCTCCCAGCGTCTGGCTGTAGATCTGGGCGTAGCATGGGTTGGCCATGGGATCGAGCAATGGCCTGGGTCGGTCAGACGGTCCGGGGTGCTGCAGCCCCATGATCTTGAGTTGAGGTCGAGGTGTGGCGCTGCCGGCTCGGACGGGTCAAGCGACGGTCCGGTCGCGGCAGTCGCTACGGTTGGGGCTTGCCGAGCGACCGCGAGAGTTCGATGGAGAGCGCTTTGGCTTCGGCAGAGAGGTCGTTGAGCTCGCTCTCCGGTACCCCTGACGCCAGCAGCGTCGCTGCGCGGAAGGGAGCGAGGTAGTCGGCTAGGGGGCTCGACGCCATCAAGTGCGCCAGCGTCTCGGACCTACCGAGCACGAGCGCGTCTCGACAGACCTCGTGCACATGAAGCCAGGCGCGTTCATCCCCACTCGATGCAGCCTCAGTCAGAGCCGCGAGCGCTTGTGCGGCAGCGTCCTTGTTGTCGAGCCAGATATTCGCCAAGACCGCCGCTCCAGCGTGAAGGGAGCGCTCCTTCGTCACGAGCTGCGTAGCGCATCCTCTCGCTGCGCGTCGAAACCACTCCGTCGCCTCCGTTGGCTGCCCCGTATCTGCAAGCTGCCGTCCGAGCCTGACCATCGCGACGGGTGCCAGATCAGCTTCGATCTCTACAACGCGGCGATAGGCCTCGTGCGCTTGCTCATGCTTCCCCGGTGCTGCTTCGAGGATACAGGCGAGGTTGAACCAAGCGTCGGCCCGTCGGGGCTCCAGTTCCAGTGCCCTTCGATACGCGCTTTCTGCTTCTTCCTCCCGCTCCAAACCCCGGCTCAGCAGATTTCCCAGACCGACCCACGCGGCCGCGTAGCTTGGTTCGCGGCGTAGCGCTTCACGATATGCGTCCTCGGCGTCGTCGTAGCGTTTGAGGTGCCTCTGCAATAGATTCCCCAGACCGTTCCACGGCAAGGCGTACGCTCGGTCGATGTCGATCGCCTTCCGATACGCGGCTTCGGCCTCCTCGTACCTGTCGAATCGGTCCTGTAGGAGATTTCCGAGGTTGTTCCACGCGAGCGCCAGTGTCGGGTTGATGTCGATGGCGCGGCAGAACGCCTCCTCTGCCTCGACGCCACGGTTGAGCTCGACGCTGCAGAGTCGTCCGATTTCGTTCCACCACGTTGCGTGATTCGGGTCTGCGGCCACGGCCTGCCGAAATGCTTCGACTGCTTCTTCCGCTCGGTGGAGCTGCTGGCTCAGAATTCCACCACAAAGAGCATGGTAGAAGGCTGGCTCGACATCGGAGGGAGGCGGCCGACGAGCATAGAGTGCGTTGATGGCGTCAACGCCTTGTGTGTTGCCGGCCGTGAACATCGCCAACAAGTAGGCGTTGGGCGACTCGCGAAGGCTGCTGAGTTGAAGACTGAAGCGTTGCGGCTCCGCAATCTGCGGCTCGTAGCCGCCGTGGAGCACTGCTTCGAAGAGCGCGGACCATGCGGAAGCACCGAACCTTTGAACGCTCCAACGCTCTTCCTCGCGCAGCTGCGCCAAGGTCGCTTGGGCCTGCGTTGCCGTCAGTGTCCGGGCCGCCGCGGCGATGCGCCGCTTCACCGTGAGTGGCGTCACAACCGAACCCAGGAGCCTGCTCACGAACTCCTCGCGCTCGGGCCCTGTGGGCTGTCGCAATTGTCCTAGGTTCGCCGCGAGTTCCCCGAATGCGCGTCGATACGCCTCGGCATCGAGGAAGCAGCGGTCTTCTCCATCGAATTCATACAAGCCCGGCAGAACGTCCTCGAGCAGTCGGTGTTCCGACGCTGCGATACCCAAGGCGGAATCGAACGCCGTCCACTCCAGCTGGTCGCGAATTGCTGACCCCGCATCGAGCGCCATCACCATGGCGCGAGAGAACTCGAGCTGGCTGACGTGGCGCAGGCCTCCTGAGCGATGGCTCTCCGTCCGCCGGCGCGCGACCGCTTCCAATTCGGGCTGTTGGTACCAAATGCGCAGGAACTCGACCAACCACGCGAGGCGCTGGCGCAAACGCCGCGGTGCATGGCGCATCAAGTACCAGATGTTGAAGAAGCGCTCCGTGACCTGGAAGCCGGCCTTGCTGGTACCCGGCAACGTTGTCTTTTCAACGAGTCCCTCCGCCTCGAGGCGGCTCAGTTGACCGCTGACGGTTGTCGTCGCGATTCCGGACGCCTCCGAGAGAGAAGCCGACGACATCGGTGCCCAATGCTCCATGAGATGCGCGAGGAGCTTACGTGGCTGGTCTGCCAACTGCTCCATCCGGGCTTTGTACAGCGGCGTCATCAAGTCGAGTAGTGCACGCAAGTCGGCGTAGACGTCCCCGTCGTTGTCGCCCCGGGTCGCGAATAGGTCGTAGAGCATGACGGTCGTTCTCGGATTGCCTCCGGTGAGCACACGCAATGTCCTCAGCCGTTCGGGGCGGGCGTCGATCATGGCCTGCATTCGCAGTTCCGCTTCCCCCGATCGTGACTCGCTGGACACTCCGAACCGACGGGCGAGCGCGATCATCGCAGCACGCATCTCGGCAACCGTCAGGGCGCGCAGTTCGCGTCGGTCGAAGAAGTCGTGGAAGGCGTCACCATAGCTATTGTCGCGTTCCATCGCCTCGTAGCTGGCGCCAATCCACATCAGGCACCGCTCGTGCAGTAGCGTCTTCCGAAGGCGCCAAAGGACGCTGGCGTCACCCTTCGGCTTGCGGCCCCGACCGGTGTCGGCGGCAGCGAGCGCCGCGAGAAGCAGGTCTGTGCTGTCGACCAGAAGCACGAATCGCCGGCCCAGCGAGGCACTCCATGCGACCAACATTGCCAGCGTCGTGGATTCCCGCTCCTCGCTCGGGAGATCCGTGATTGCCGCGGCCTCGCGCTCCATCGTCGTGAGTTGCTGCGACGAGATGCCTTCGCGCTCGAGTGCGTCGAGGACAGCATCGAGTGCGTTGCGCCAGAACTCCGCCAACGTCGAGACGGTATATTGTTCCTCTGGGAACACGACCGGCAGCCAGGCCCTGTGGAGTTCCTCGTCTTCGCGCAGCGCGAGCGCCAGTCGGCGCAGAAGGGTCGACTTCCCCATGCCGCGCGAGCCTGTGATGAGAACGTGTTGTGGGACCTGCTCCGGCGAAGTCTCGCGGATGGCCCGCGACAGATCATCGAGTTCGCGCTTCCGAGCGACGAAAACCGCGCGGAGCTCGTCGTCGCTCCACAAGTGCGGGTTGTACTTGACCGATGCGCCGATCGGTCCATCTAGAGTGCTAGGCATGGTTTCGTTTCCAGTAGTCGCGCAGGAGGAACGATAGGAATCCGTAGCCGTCGCTGGCCAGACCGACGTAGCCATCCTCGACGAGCTTGATGAGAGCGCGGTCGAGCAGGAACGCGGGCTCCTCGACTCCGCGGCTGGCATGCCGAACGCGGTTGAGAAGATGTTGGCGCTTCAGCGGCTCGTCCGAACCGCAGATCGCGGCCAAGACCAGTTCGGCGACCTCGAACTCTGCCGGCTCCAGGTCACGGCGCAATCGCTTGTGCCAATGGGAGAAGCGCGATCGTCCCTGCAACAGGCGCTCGTAGCCGCCGTCCACGTCGTCCCTGGTCAACAACCGTCGATCGTCTCCCAGTTCGTCCATCCGATCGAGCGCGACGCGAGTAGCCTCAAGCAAGAGAGAGTTCAAGTAGAACGGCGACAGCCAGCCACAGCGCTGGCACACGAACTTGAGAAGTCCTGACTCGTGCTCCCAGTGTTCGGCCTCGAGTTCGTCGCGCAACATGTTCAGCGCATGCCGCTGGCTGAAAGGGCGTAGCTGGAAGTCGTAGCAGTCGTTGAACACTGTCTCGAGGTCATGGCGTTCGAGGAGTGCCCCGAGGCCAATGGAGCCCGAGAAAACAAAGCGGCACTCAACTTCGTCCGAAAGACGCCAGGCCCGCAGCCACCCGAGAAACACAGCCGCACCGTCACGGTCGTGGGTGACGAGTCGCTCCAGGAAGACCGAGAATTCATCCACGAGTAGGAGGAGAGGTACCTTGGTCAACCGGATCCGCAGCTTCTCTGCGCGTTCGCGCCACGTCGTCGCGGGCAACGCCGCGAGTTCCACGGCTGCCGCAGCTCCGCCGAGTTCGTCAGGGGCCTTCACCTCGACCTTTCGCACTCGTCCGAGGTGAGCGCGCGTTCGGTCGCCCTGGCGCTTGAGCCAAGCCCATAGAGTTCTCTCTGGAATGGCTCGATCCAGTGCGTCGAGGAATCCGGCCACGTCGGTGACATCCTGCACATCGACGAGTTTCGCCAGCCAGCCCTGACCTTCAGACGTGTCTGCAAGCCGTTGCAGCAGCGAAGTCTTGCCCAGTCGACGAGGGCCACTCAAGACGACGTGGTTGTCGGAGATCAAACGCCAGAAGTCTTCCTGTTCGCGATCCCGGTTGAAGAACGCATCGCCCTCGGCCTTGTTTCCCGCTCGAATACTCATCATCTCTCCCACTGCCGCCCTTGCAGCACCCAGCAAAGTACTTCAATTTTGAATTACGTCAAATGTGAATTCATGCAGATCTGCCGAGAACCCGGTGCTGGCCGGATGCCACGTGGGAGTTATCGTCGATGTTCTGATTCTCGGCCGCTGTGCGTGTCATCGCATGGGGACGATTCCGGTGGCGGACACGAACCCTGGTTCAGACTTGCACGCGGGAATTCCGACTTGATTGATCGCGGCATTGCCCTCGCGGCGATGGCCCAACGACGGCGGATCGTCTAGCTTCCCCCCGCAGCCGGCAGTTCGGGCGCCGGTGGGAGCCTCCGCATGCGAAATCGAGCAACCCTCCAAAGCCTCCTGCTGTCGCTACTCGCCGCCCTGCTCGCGGTCGCCTGTGCCGAGGAGGCGACCGGCCCGAAGGTGCGGTGGGAGGCGCGGAGCCGTCCGACCGGCTTCGAGCTTTCGCGCAATGGAGCAGACTTCCAGCCCTTCTGGCCGGTCGGCGTGAACTTCGGCCTCGCCCTGCCGGGCCATTCGCCGGGTGAATTCCTCGCGACGCAGGCGATGATCGCCGATTGGCTGGAGGTCTCGGTCGCCGCGGGCGCCAACTGCGTGCGGACCTATACGGTGCAGTCGCCCGAGTTCTACCGCGCGCTGCGGGACTACAATATGGCGCATCAGGACGCGCCGATCTTCTTGCTGCAGGGCGCGTGGATCAAAGAGCCCGAGGGTTTTGGCCCCGACTACCTCAGCGGCGAGACCAATACCTGGGTGCGCGACGAGATCGACAAGGTCGTCGACGTCGTCCACGGCGATCGCGAGATCCCCCATGGCAGCGTCGAGCGGCCGATGAACTGGGGCCGCGCCTTCGGCACCTTCGACGCCGACGTCTCGCCGTGGCTGCTCGGTTACCTCTTCGGCCGCGAGCTCGAGCCCTACACCATCGAGTCGACGCTGGCGAAGCACCCCGACAGCAAGACGAGCTACGACGGCAAGCACCTCGCGCTGGTCGGTGACAATGCGATCGAGGCCTGGATCGTCGAGCATATGGACCGCATCGTCGCACGCGAGCAGAGCCGCTATGGCCAGCAGCACCCGATCGGCTTCTCGAACTGGCCGACGCTGGACCCGATCCCGCACTGGACCGAGCCGAAGATCCCGGTCTCGGCCGAAGATACCTACCAGGTCGATCTCGAGCCGATGACCACCAAGGGTGGCTTCGAGGCCGGCGTCTTCATGAGCTACCACGCCTACCCCTACTACCCCGACTTCATCCTCTACCAGCCGGAATACCAGGGCTTCGCCGACGACCTCGGCAAGTTCTCCTACCTCGGCTACCTCGACGCGCTGCGCCAGCACCACAAGGACCACGCCGTCATCATCGCCGAGATCGGCCACCCCAGCAGCCTCGGCAACGGCCACCAATCGCCCTCGGGGCAAGACCACGGCGGGCTCTCGGAGCAGCAGCAGGGCCCGGCGGTGGTCCGCTCGGTCGCCGCCATCGCCAGCGCCGGCCTCGACGGTGCCTTCGTCTTCGCGCTGCTCGACGAGTGGTTCAAGCGCGCCTGGGTGGTCGAGCGGGTCGAGTTCCCGGTCGATCGCCGTCGGATGTGGCACAACATCATGAACCCCGAGCAGAACTTCGGCCTGATCGCGACCGAGGCCGGCCCCGAAAAGGGCCACCACATCCTCGACGCCGAGACGGGCGAATGGGGCAGCAACGACGGCGGCAAGACGACGCTGCGCAAGGCGACCGCCGGCTCGCAGCAACCGCTCTCGGACGGCCACGACGGCGAGCGCCGGCTGCAGAGCCTGACGGTCGAGCACAACGCGACCTACCTCCACGTCCTGGTCCGGCTCGATCCGCCCGCCGGCGGCAGCATCGATTGGAGCCGGCTCGACGTGCTGCTCGCCTTCGACAGCATCGACCCCGAGCGCGGCGATGGTCGCCTCGACCCGGCCGGCAAGGTCGAAGTCGGCCGCCGGGTCGAGCACGTGCTGCGGATCCACAGCCCGACCGACGCCCAGCTGCTGGTCGACAAGCCCTTCGACCTCTACGGCCTGTGGCACGGCTTCCGCGAGTCGTGGCAGATGTACCGCACCACCAAGAACGACGCCGGCACCTTCAACCTCGTGCGGACCATCACCAACGCCGCCTACGAGGTGCAGGACGAGAAGACCGGCAAGTGGACCGAGCTCGGCACGCTGAAATTCCAGGAAACCGGCCGCTTCGCTGTCGGTAAGGAGAGCGAGAACTCGCTGGCGATGGTGGCGATCGACGAGAAGGCCGGCGTCATCGAGGTCCGCGTGCCGTGGAACCTGCTCCACTTCACCGACCCTTCGGCGCTGCAGATCGTCGACGATGACGGCAGCGCCGGCAGCAAGAAGGTCACCGCCGGCACCACCGACGGCGTCGCCGTCGCGGCGATCTTGCTCGGTGGCAAGGACGAGGCCGAGCAGACGCTGGTCGACTCCATCCCCGCTGCCAGCAAGAGCGCCACCGGTCACAAGGTCAGCGCCGAGGGCTGGGCCCACCACACCTGGACAGTTTGGGAAGAGCCCGCCTGGCACCAGCGGCACAAGCCGATCATCGCCCTGCTCGGCGCCGAGCTGCCCGGCAAGCTGCCGGCGTCGATCGTGGTGCCCGCGGCGGTACCGTAGGCTGCGTCCCCGGCACGTTGCGCTGCCATTCGCGCCAGTGACCGTGCTAGTCTCCTCGTGCCCCAACTGGCCGAGGACTTCATGCGCCGCTCCTTCCCGCGTTCCTTCTCACCCCGCCTGTTCGGGCTCTGCGTCACACTCCTCGCGCTCGGCCTCGCCGGCTGCGGCCAAGACGGCACCGTCGCCGGCCCGGACGCCGAGCCCGATACCGTCCAGGACGTGACGATGCCCGACACCGCCGAGGAGGACGCGGCGCCACCCGATACGGCACCGAAGGACACCGGCAGCCCCGACGTCGGCTCCGACATCGGCTCCGACATCCTCGGCCGCAACCCGCCCTGCAAAGGCCCCGCCGATTGCGGCGCGCCGACCGGCGTCTGCCGCGCCTGGTATTGCGACAGCAAGCTCGGCTGCGTCGAGTCGGTCCTGCCCGACGCCGCCCTCTGCGACGACGGAGATCCCTGCCACCTCGGCAGCGCATGCAGCGGCGGGAGCTGCGTCGGTGGCGCGCCGAAAGATTGCGACGACGGCGACCCCTGCACCGCCGACGGCTGCGCCGAGGGGGCCTGCACCCACGCCGCGCTGCCCGAGGACGCCAGCGTCACCTGCGACGACGGCGATGCCTGCACCGCGCTCGACCTCTGTGAAGGCGGCGTCTGCAAGGGCTCGCAGAGCGTCTGCCTCTGCCAGACCGACGCCGATTGCTCGGCCAACAACGGCGGCAACCTCTGCCTCGGCTCGTCGTATTGCGCGCCGCAGCAGGGCGGGGGCAAGGCCTGCCAGCTCAACCCGGCGACGGTCGTGGTCTGCGATGCGAGCGCCGATACACCGTGCCAGAAGAACGTCTGCGACCCGGCCAAGGGCCTGTGCGGGCTCGACATCTTCGGCGAGGGCCAGGCCTGCGAGGACGGCGTCGCCTGCACCGAGGGCGAGATCTGCAAGGCCGGCAAATGCGCCGGTGGCACCAACGTCTGCTGCACCAACGACATCGACTGCAAGGCGCAGGAAGACGGCGACTTCTGCAACGGCACGCTCTTCTGCAACCTCGGCACCGGCAAATGCCAGCTCAACCCGCTGACCATCGTCTCCTGCCCGACGGTCGGCGACACCACATGCAGCAAGGCCACCTGCGATCCGAAGGACGGCTCCTGCAAACCCGTCGCCACCACCGACGGCGCGCTCTGCGACGACGGCAACCCCTGCACCCCCGGCGAGGCCTGCAAATCCGGCATCTGCACCGCCACCGAGACCAATACCTGCCCGTGCAAGGCCGACGCCGACTGCCAAGACAAGGATGACGGCGACCCCTGCAACGGCACGCCCTATTGCGACGCCAAGGACGGAACCTGCAAGACCAACCCGGCGACGGTCGTGGTCTGCAACAGCACCGACGACACCGCCTGCAGCAAGAATCGCTGCGATCCGAAGGACGGCGCGTGCAAGCAAACCCCGGTCTTCGAAGGCACGCCGTGCAACGCCGACGGCAACCCCTGCACGCCCAACGACGCCTGCAAATCGGGCATATGCGAGGCCGACCCGCTCAATACCTGCGTCTGCTCGGCCAACGCCGACTGCACCGAACACGACGACGGCGACCTCTGCAACGGCTCGCTCTATTGCGAGAAGACCGGCGCGCCGGGCGGCAAGGGGCTGTGCAAGGTCAACGCGGCGACGGTCGTCTCTTGCCCGAGCGTCGACAATACGGCGTGTAGCCAGAGCCTCTGCCAGCCCAAGACCGGCAAATGCGCGATGACCTTCGTCCACCAGGGCGAGATCTGCGACGACGGCGACCCCTGCAGCAAGGGCGACGTCTGCGACAACGGCACCTGCAAGAGCGGCGGCGATATCTGCCTCTGCAAGAAGGACAGCGACTGCCTGCCGCAAGAGGACGGCGACGCCTGCAACGGCACGCTCTACTGCGCCAAGGACGCCCTGCCGTGGAGCTGTCAGGTCAAGCCGAGCACCATCATCACCTGCCCGACGGTCAACGACAGCTATTGCCAACAATCGATCTGCCAACCGCTGACCGGCCTGTGCAAGCTCCTGCCGCTGCACATCGACGAGGCCTGCGACGACGGCGATACCTGCACCGTCAACACCGTCTGCAAAGGAGGCCTCTGCGTCGATCCGCTCGCCGACAGCGGCGGCAAATGCAACGACGGCAACCCCTGCACCACCGATAGCTGCGACAAGATCCTCGGCTGCCTCTACACCGCCAATACCGCCCCCTGCGACGACGGCAACCCCTGCACCGAGGGCGACGCTTGCCTCGCCAAAGCCTGCAAATCCGGCAAGCCCAAGGTCTGCGACGACGGCAATCCCTGCACCACCGACCTGTGCAACCAGCAGTCCGGCTGCGTCAGCTTCGGCAACAGCAACCCCTGCAACGACGGCGACGCCTGCACGATCGGGGACCTCTGCCAGGGCGGCCAATGCGTCCCCGGCGCGGCGAAGGTCTGCAAGGACACCAACCCCTGCAGCGCCGACTCCTGCGACAGCAAGACCGGCAACTGCGTCTTCGACGACAAGGTGAACGGGGCCGTGATCTGCGACGACGGCGTCGGCTGCACCCTCGATACCTGCGACAAGGTCACGGGTTGCGCGCACGTCCCGGCCGATGGCGCCTGCGACGACAAGGTCGCCTGCACCACCGACGCCTGCAGCCCGCTCTCCGGCTGCGTCCACCTCGGCGACGACCCGAGCTGTGACGACGGCGACGCCTGCACGACCGATAGCTGCATCGGCGGCGTCGGCTGCAAGCACGTCGCGGTGGCCGACGGCGCGCCCTGCGTCGACGGCGACGCCTGCACCATCGGCGACAGCTGCAAGGCCGGCAAATGCACCGCCGGCGCGGCGGTCCCGGCCTGCTCCAACGATCCCGACCAATGCAAGGGCAAGTCGGATGGGACCGCCTGCAACGACGGCGACGCTTGCAGCAAGGGCGAGACCTGCGCCGGGGGCGTCTGCCGCGCGCTGCCGACCCTGCTCGAGGCCGAGACCATCGTGCGCTTCAAGGGCGACGACGCGATCGACGGTCCCGCCGCCCTGGCCTACCTGCGCTGGCCGCACGCGGTCGCGCTGGCGCCCTCGGGCGATATCTACTTCGCCGGCACCCTCGAGGGCTCCATCCGCGCCGTCTCACCGGTCGGCGAGGTGCGCACGCTCGCCGGCAGCAAGTTGCAGAGCCCCAACCAGGTATCGATCGACGCCAAGCTCGGCGCCGCCTTGATCGGCGACGTCCACGACATCGACGTCGCGCCCGACGGGACGGCCTATTTCGTCGAGCCCGACCTGCACCTGGTGCGCAAGCTGCTGCCGAGCCGGGAAGTCCTCACCGTGGCCGGCAGCACGGCGGGTGCGGTCGACGGCAAGGGGGCTTCGGCGAAGTTCGACAAGCCGGTCGGTGTCGCCGTGATGCCGGACGGCTGGCTCGCCATCGGTGAGTGGAACAACCGCGTGGTCCGCAAGGTCGTGGTCGACGGCACGGTGACGCTCCTGGCCGGTGCCTTCGGTCAGCAAGGCGGCACGGACGGCAAGGGGACGGCGGCGCGCTTCCGGCGTCCGACCGGGCTCGACGTCGCGCCGGATGGCGCCCTCATCGTCGCCGACGCCGAGGGGCCGACGATCCGCCGCGTCACCGCAGACGGCACGGTCACCACCCTCGCCGGTGTCTTCACCAAGGTCGCCGTCACCGACGGGCCCAAGGCCACCGCGCGGCTCAGCCAACCGGTCGACGTGGCGGTCGCGCCGAGCGGCGAGATCTACTTCCTCGAAGGCAACGCGAGCCTGCTCCGCCGGGTCGCCCTCGACGGCGCGGTCACGACGCTGCTCGGCAGCGCTGGCAAGGGGCACGTCGATGGGCCCGCGACGCAGGCGAAGCTCAATATCCCGATGCGGATGACCTTCGACGCCTTCGGAGATCTCGTCATCGCCGACCACTACAGCCAATCGTTGCGACGGATTCGCCTGCGGCACGACAGCTGCGACGACGGCAAGATCTGCACCCGCGACAGCTGCGACAGCAAGACCGGCTCCTGCACCGTGCCGCCGACCGATTGCAGCGACGGCTCGCCCTGCACCAAGGACCTCTGCGACGACAAGACCGGCGCGTGCAGCTGGAAGGCCGAGCCCGACGGCGCCCCCTGCGACGACGGTGATATTTGTACCTCCTCCGATCGCTGCGCCGGCGGCTTCTGTCACGCCGCCGGACTGCTGCAGAAGGCCAGCCCGGGTGTTGCCGGTGGGGTGGACGGCCCGCTGGAGATCGCCAAATTCGACCACCCAGTCGGCCTGCGCCGCGCCCCGGACGGGCGCATCGCGATCACCGAGAACGGCGCGCACCGGATCCGCATGCTCGGCACCGACGGCGTGGTCCGCACCCTCGCCGGCGCGACCGTGAGCTGGGGCTACGTCGACGGGCCGCCCGACGTGGCCCGGTTCAACAACCCGGTCGGCGTCGACTTCGCGCCCGACGGCGGCCTGTTCATCGCCGACGCCGCGAACCACCGCATCCGCCACGTGGCCTTGGACGGCACCGTCTCGACCTACGCCGGTGGCGACAAGGGCACGGTCGACGGGCCCCTCGCGATCGCGCGCTTCGACCAGCCGCACGACGTCCGCGTCGACGCCAAGGGCGGGCTGCTGCTCGCCGACCGCTACAACCACCGGATTCGGCGCATCGCGGGCGGCGTGGTCACGACCTTGGCCGGCGCTGGCTACGGCTTCCGCGACGGCCCCGCCGAGCAGGCGCAATTCTACGACCCGGTCGGGCTCGACGTCGGGCCGGACGGCTCGGTCTACGTCGCCGATCACCACAACCGCGCCCTGCGCAAGATCACCCCCAGCGGCCTGGTGCTGACCGTGATCGGAGCTGGTTCCAGCGCGCTCCGAGAGGGCGTCGGTCGCGCGGCGAACCTGCCGTGGATCTTCAGCGTCGCGGTGCGTCCCGACGGCGGCTTCTGGCTCAACAGCTGGACCGGCCACGTCGCATTGGTCGATTCGGACGGGCGGATGCGCTTGGTCTCCGGCGCCGGCAGCGGCAGCGAGGGTCTCTCGAGCAACTGGGGGCCGCAGCAGCTCGGGCGCATCATCGCCATGCCCGACGGCGGCGCGCTCTACACCCTGCACAAGCAGCACACCCTCGTCCGGTTGCAGCCGCCGGTGCCGTCGTGCGACGACGCCAACGCCTGCACGGCCGACGCCTGCGCGCCGAAGATCGGCTGCCAGCACGTCGCCAACGCCGACGTCTGCGAGGACGGCGACCCCTGCACCAGCGGCGACGCCTGCGCCGCCGGGGCGTGCAAGCCCGGCGCCAAGGTGGCCAGTTGCGTCTGCAAGGCGATCGCGGGCTACGGCTGCGACGATGGCAACCCCTGCACCCGCGAGAGCTGCGATCCGAAGACCGGCTGCGCCTTCACCGCGCGCGACGGGGAGAGCTGTGACGACGGCGACGCCTGCACCACCGGCGAGCGCTGCCAGGGCAAGACCTGCCTCGCGAATCCGGACCTGCGCGCCGTCCGCCCTGCCGGTGGCGCCGAGACTTCGATCGCGCAAGGCCAGCGCGACGGCCCGATCATCGCGGCCACCGGCCCCGGCGTCGCTGTCTTGCGCGCGCCGAGCGGCATCGCCGCCAACGACCAGGGCGAGGTGGCCATCGCCGACACCTACAACCACACCATCCGGGTGCTGCGCAAGGATGGCCGCATCGACACGATCGCGGGCGGCAACGGGCAGCGCAACGGCAAGCGCGACGGCGGCCCGACCGTGGCCGAGTTCTGGGAGCCCTTCGACGTCGCGCCCTCGCTGCAGGGCGGCTGGTACGTCGCCGATCGCCTCAACCACACGATCCGGCTGATCGCGGCGGACGGCAGCGTGACGACGATCGCGGGCAGCGCCGGGCAAAAGGCGATGCTCGACGGCAAGGGCGCCTCCGCCCGCTTCGGCGCGCCGCAAGGCGTCGGCGCCGACGGCACAGGCGGCGTATTGGTCGCCGATACCGACAACCACAGCATCCGCAAGGTCAGCGCCGACGGCAGCGTCACCACCATCGCGGGCACCGGATCGCCGGGTCAGACCGACGGCCCCGGCACGGTCGCGACGTTCTACTTCCCGTCCGACGTCGCGAGCGGGACGGATGGTGTGCGCTGGGTCGTCGAGGGAGCGGGTCGGCGTCTACGCCGGATCGACGCCAAGGGCGAAGTCAGCACGGCGCTGCACGACGCCGGGCCTTCCGCTCCGCTCTCGGGCGTCGGCCAGCTCGGCGTCAACCTCGGCGCGCTCCTCGGCGTGGCGGTCGGGGCGGACGGCGTCTACTTCAGCGACTACGACCTCGGCAACGTCCGGCGCTACGATCCGCTGACCCAGCGCACCGTCGTCATCGCCGGCGGCGGCAAGGCCCAGCTCGGGGTCGGAACGGACGTCGCGCTGCCCAACGTGCGCGGCGTGGCCGTGCTGCCCAACGGCGAGGTCGTCGTCAGCCTGCCGACCCAACACCGGCTCCGGCGTCTGATGCCCATCGGCAAAGGCTGCGACGACGGCGACGCCTGCACCCTCGACAGCTGCGACCCGAAGGCCGGCTGCAAGCACGGAGCTGGCGCGCTCGAGGTCCTCTGTCCCGACGGCGGCCCCTGCCTGCAGCCTTCCTGCTCCTCCGAGGACGGCTATTGCCGCTATGCTGCCCGACCGGACGGCACGCTCTGCGGCGACAAGACCGATTGCAACCTGCAGTGCGTGCGCGGCACCTGCGGCAGCGTCGGCGTCCTCGAAGCGGCGATCGGCACCGGTGGCTACGCGCGCATCGACGGCGGCCCCGGCAAGGCGCAATTCGCCCAGCCGGCCGACGTGGTCGGTGACGGCAAGGGCAAGCTCTACGTCGCGGAGTGGGGCTCGGCGTCGATCCGCGTGGTCGACGCCGACGGCAACGTCACCACCCTCGCCGGTGGAAGTGGTGGTGGTTATGCCGAGGGCAAGGGCGCCGCCGCGAAGTTCAACGGTCCGACCTCGATCGACATCGACGGCCCCTTCCTCTACGTCGCCGATTACTACAACCACCGCATCCGCAAGGTCGACCTCGAGGGCAACGTGGTCACCATCGCCGGCAACGGCGCCAGCGGTCACGCCGACGGCCCAGGGCTCGCCGCCAAGCTCAACCGTCCCGCGGGTGTCGCGGCGAAGGGCGGTGTGGTTTGGGTGACCGATACGGATAACCACGTGCTCCGGCGGGTCGAGGGCGGCAAGGTGAGCACCGTCGCGGGCAAGGTCGGCACCTGCGGATCGCGCGACGGCCCCTTCGGCGACAACGGCACCTGTTCGCCGGCCGACCCCGAGGTGGACGCCAAGGGTCGGGTCTATTTCGCCGATATCGGCGGCCATTCGGTGCGTCGTCTGGAGCCCTCCGGCCTGCTGCTCACGGTGGTCGGCGACTCCGGTCCGTCGATGAATGGGCAGGTCGAAGGGATCGGCGTGCGCGGCGGCGGATTCGGCGAGGTCCGTCATATCGCGGTGCTCGCCGACGGCAGCATCCTCGCGACCGAGCACAGCTGGCACGAGATCCGCCGCGCCTGGCCCGGTGGCAAGCTCACCAGCGTCGTCGGCGTGGGCAACAAACCCGGCTTCGCCGATGGTGCAGGCCCCGCCGCCCTGCTGCACCGCCACGCCGGCCTCGGCCACGACGGCGCGGGCGGCGTCTGGGTCGCGGACTTCTTCCACAACCGGGTGCGTCGGCTCCGCCTCGACCTCCAGAGCTGCGGCGATCTCCTCGGCACCTCGCCGCAGAACGCCGCGCTCTCCTGCGCCGCCTGGCAGGCCGCGAGCAAGGTCGAGGACGCCGATCAGGTCTTCATCGATCCGGACCCGAAGGATGAACAAGCGGCCTTCGCCACCCAATGCAACGTCGGCATCGACGGCGGCGGCTGGACGCGCATCCCCTACGACGCGGCCGAAGCCGAGATCAACAAGCTCCTCGGCGGCAAGGGCCAGCTGCTCTTCACCTGCTCGCCCGACCCCTCCGACGGCGTCATCTCGCCCGTCTTCGAGGGCTCCTTCTCCTGGAGCAAGAAGCTGCCCCTGGCCGGCACCTGGACCATCAACGGCAAGCCGCAGAGCTGCGGTGTCGCAGGCGCGTTCGGCGACCTCGCCTGCGGCTACGGCGTCGGCTGCTACGAGGCCGACGGCAAGACCGTCTTCGTGCCCGGGCAGACCGCGGCCAACCAATGCGCCGCACCCGGAGGCGTGTGGAGCAAGGGCGCCTTCTCGATCTGCGGCAAGGACAACCACACCGCCTGGCAGATCTGGGTCCGCAACGTGAAGTAGACCCGTGAGCTGCAGCAAAGCTGTTGGATCGTCAGCGCTTGCAACTTTTTTCGACCCGATCGCAAAAAAGACGCGAAAGGGGGTTGACGGATCTGCTGCACATCCCCATAGTCGTGCGTCCGGTCGGCAGGGAAACGCTTCGCGCATTTCCGATGCACAGCCACCGAGCTCGTGGAAGTAAGCTTCGTGCTTGTGGAAACGGGAGCGGATGAAAGCGGTGGGGTCCGAAAGAGGGTCGCTTCGGTGATCATCAGAAGGACGGAAAACCCAGGGGGGGAGGCAGCTCTCGAAAGAGGCAAGCCAACCCGCGGTTCTTTGAGAACAGGCACAGTTCGAAGGTCTCGGGCGCAAGCTCGGGGCAACAAGACTCTGACTGGAGGCACACGGTCTCTGAGGAGCAGGAACGAGACGGCCCGGACGAAGACCGAGGCAGACCCGCGAGGGTCGGCTGACGGAGCGACCATCAGGCCGAGCGAAGTTCCGAAGCTCGTGAGAGGGCGGGCGAACCCCGACTACGACGGTAACGTCGTGGCGGCGTCGCGGTGAGAGCGAGTGAAGCGTCGGCCAGCGTCCGAGCCAGGTGGAGACACCCGGGCGGGGCGGGAAGCGGCGACAAGCGCAGCTCGAGCGACAGCGGCGTCCCTGAGCATCGACCCTCGGGAAGATGCAGGGCGGAAGGGCCAGTCGAGGACCGAAGGGGAGAAGACCCCGGAGGGTAGGAACGTCAAGGAAGGAACGACCACGGGCTACGGGTAACACCGAAATTCGTGGAACGGACCAGCACCATGCGGAAACCCGTGAGGTCGCGGCCGCCAGGACTTCGGTTCTGGGGAGAAACGGCGAGACGGGAGCGGACGGCCGAGAGGCCAGAAGGGCTCGGTGCGGGGGAAAGCCTTCGCAGACGAAATCCCAGGAGTGGCAGCAGCATGAAACAAGGCTGCAAGGTGTGGAGCGGAAAGAAGCGTCGAGAGGTTGCGAAAACCTGAGGGCGCCGCAGAGTCGGGCGAGGCAAACCCGGCGGAAGTCGCTGCACTGCACTGAAGTCGCTGAAGGGAAGCAAAGCTCAGGAGAAGGGCGGCCAGACGCGGATCGTTTCCGGTGACGGAGCGGCCGGGGCGCTGGCGGAGTCCCTCGGGCAAAACGCTGAACGTGAGCAGAAGGAACAGGAGTGGGAACGCGGGCGAGTCAAATCGCTTTCGTCCCGCCGCGTGAGGACCGCGGAGGCCCGACTCGAGCCGGCGAAAGCCGGAGTCGAGACGAAAGGTCAGGGCGGGCGCACCAAACCAATGGGGTGCCAGCGCGGCGGATTGGACCGCTGAAGTTCGAGCAACACGAAGAGCGGAGGCGAGCCTGACTGGTGACAGCGGGTGAGCATCTCGAGGTGAGGAAGGGCTCTCTGGAGAGCGTGAGCATCGCGGACTGTGCAACTGTCGATCGGACCCGAGGGCCCGAGGTGAGTGATCACCTCGGGCTTTCGGTTTTTTGCGGCTTTCTGGGGGTTTCCGTAGATCTCTTGGTTTTCGCCTTTCTGGCGTGGAGGGGATCAAAGAGGGGGCAGCCCCTCTTTGGAACTCCCCGAATTCGAAGGGGGGGCTTGCGCACCCCCTTCGAGCATCCCCCGCTTGAGGCTGAGGTTGGGCGGTGGGGCTGCGCCGCCTTAGCGCTTCGCCTTCGCTTTTGCTTCGGCTTCGGCTTTGACGGCGGGGTGGGGTGAGGTTGGTGGAGTTGCTGCTGCTTCCGCTGCTGCTGCTTCCGCTGCTGCCGCTGCCGCCGCCGCCGCTGCCACCGCCGATCTCGATTCGGTGTTGTCGACAGGCTCGGTGTGCTGGCGCATGCTCGTGGCATGAAGATGTCCCGCTCTGCCCTGCCCCTCGGCTCGCTTCGTCGCGTGTTCTCCTGTTGCCTTGCGCTTTGCGTTGCTGCTGGTTGTGCGGGCGAGTCGGAGCCGGATCGGCCGGCGTGGCAGTGCGCCATTGGTGAGCCGTTGCTCGTCGAGCATCGCCTCGGCGCCGATGGGACGGTACTGCGCGACGCCCTCGGCCGGCGGGTGATGCTGCGTGGGGTCAACGCGAGTGGTCGGAGCAAGATGCCGCCGTTCGCGCCCTTCGAGTTCGATGGCGCCGCGCCTTACGAGAAGGGCTACACCGCCGCGCTCGATGACTACCTCGACCGGGTGCAGGCGCTTGGTGTCGATGTGCTGCGGGTGCCCTTCGTGTGGGAGGCCGTCGAGCCTGTGAAGGGGCAGGACGACGCTGCATTCCTGACCCGCTACGACGCGCTGCTCGACGCGGCCTGGGCGCGGCGGATGTGGACGGTCGTCGACTTCCATCAGGACGTGTATGGCCGGACCTTCTGTGGCAGCGGGATGCCGGCGTGGACGCTGCCGGCGACGCAGCCGGACGGCTCGCCCTGGCCGGAGCCGCATACCGACTGCGCGACCTGGTACCTCGGCTACGACACCAACCCGCAGGTTCAGGCCGCTTTCGCGCGTTTTTGGAACGATGAGGACGGCGTGCAGACCGCGTACCGCGCGATGTGGCAGCGGATGGTGGAGCGGTACGCCCAGCGGCCGGGCGTGATCGGCTTCGAGGTCTTCAACGAGCCCGGCCACCCCGGCGGCGACAGCAAGGTGTGGCACGAGCAGGTGCTCTCGCCCTTCTATGCCTCGATGGTGGCGTTGATCCATGCTCTGGCGCCCAATACGCTGGTCTTTCTCGACACCACCGGACTCTCGGCGGTCGAGGGGACGACCGATCTGCTGCCGCCGCCGCTGGGTGGGGTCGTGCTCGCGCCGCACGCCTACGATCCCGCCGTCTACGTCGGCGGCGCGGCGAATCCGCAGGCGCTCGGCGAGGTGCTCGGCAAGTGGAAGGCGCTCGGCGAGAGCTGGGGCGTGCCGGTTTGGGTCGGCGAGATCGGCTACCGCAACGACCGTGCCGACGCCGGTGCTGCCGCCGAGCAGGCCCTCGCCGCCGCCGACGCGCACGGCATCGGGCTCGCCTGGTGGGAGTTCTCGCTCGCCTCCACGCTGTGGAACCACGAGCGGCTGTCGCTGGTCGACGAGAAGGGCGACGAACACGCCGGGCTGATGGACGCCGTGGCGCGGCCCTACCCACGCGCCATCGCCGGCGGCGCGCCGACCTTCAGCTGGACGCCGTCGCAACGTCGGTTCGAGCTCGTCTATCTGGCCGAGAGTGGCGGCGTCAGCGAGGTCGTCTTGCCGCAACGCGCCTTCCCGGACGGCGTCGAGATCGAGCTGCAGGGCGGTTGCGCCGACCCGGACGCGGTGCCGGGGGCGTTGCTGATCCGTGCCGACGCGCCGGCGGAGGTCCGGCTGGTGGTGCGCAACGTGATTCCACCGGGTTAGCGTCGTCCTGAGGTCAGCGCAGCGTCGGTCCGCCGGGGTCGTCGTCGGTGTCGGTGGGCTGGCCATTCCAGCGATCGGCGAAGGCCTGCACCTCGGCGAGCGAAGTCTCGAATTCCAAGATCTCGTTGGCCTCCGGGTCGCCCCACAGCTCGGCGGCGAGCTCGGCCGCTTCCTTCGCCTCGGTGCCCAAGCCGAGGATCATCGCCAACAACATCACGTTCGACGGCACCACCACCACCGGCGCCACGCGCAGCACGCGGTCGGGCGAGAGCAACCGCCGGATCACCTCGCACGCCCCGCGCCCCTGGCTGTTGAGCAGCACCTGCAGCGCGAACATCGGGTTGCCGACGTAGGCCAGCCACGCCTGCCAGCCCCAGTTGTCGGCGTGCTCGACGCGCTGGCCGCCGCGACCGGGCAGCGCCCCCCGCCGCGTGGCGATGTGCTGACCGACCAAGGCCTCGAGCGCGGTCGCGTCCTTGCTGGCGCGCGCGATCTTCTGGGCCGCCTGGCGCAGCGTCGGCTCGGTCGAGTCGAAGGCCTCGATGACGCGCGAGATCGCCTCGCGCCGGACGCCGCGCGCCAGGATATGACCCAGGTGCGGGAGCTCGTCCTCGCCCCCCGGCAGCAGCAGGTCCGCCGTGGTCCGCACCGCCGCGCCCGCCAGCGCCTCCGCCCGTCCGAGCAACCCCCGCGCGCCCTTGCGATCGGCCGCCGCCGCAGCCGCGCGGTAGATCGTGCCGACCGACCCCGGCGGCGACTCGTCCGCGTCGAAGACGTCGTGCGGCGTGGTCAGGTTCGAGAGCAGGCAGGAACCGTCGTCCGCGCCCATCGACAAGATCATCACGTCGTCGGTGACGCCGAAGGCCTCCTTCGCATAGGCCAGCGCGATGGTCGCGGGGTTGTTCGCGTACATCGCCCCGTCGACATGCCCCTGCCAACCCGGCAGCAGCATCGGGAAGGCCGCAGAACGCAGCACCGCGTCGATGACCAGCGTGTCGGGCTCGGCGCTCGGACCGAAATTGGTCTGCACGTGCGGCTTCCACGGGCTGGTCGAGCGCGCAGCGACCAGAGCGACCGGCTGCTTCAGGTCCGAGAGGCGCGTGCTGGCGCCGAGCACGTCGTCGCGCGCCAGGAAGCGATGCATCCCGCCGAATTCGACCATCGCGCCGTCGCCGAGCAGCAAGCGCTCGTAGCCCGTATCGTTCGGCGCGAGCAGCGCCAACATCTCGTTGTTGACGTCGACCAGCTCGCGCATCAGCCGGTGCGCGCCCTCGGCGGTCAGGCCGGGCTCGATCCGCCGCGCCAGGAACGCCGCTGTCAGCGCGCCGCCGGACGTGCCGGCGAAGAGCTCGCTGCGCAGCAAGAGGTTCGGGTGGTGGCCGACGATATCGCGCAGCGTACGCACATATGTCAGCGATGCCGGGCCGCCGTCGAAGGCGACCATCCGCGAAAACGCCATTGCCTACCCCCCGCGCGTGTCCTCGAACGACTCCATTTCACCGCCGAGCCTGAGGGAGGCCGAACCGCGTGTCCAGGCTGGACGGAGACAGCTCGATCCCGCTACCGTTTGGCGCGATCTCGCCCGGAGGATGGATGATGTCGGGTGCTGCCAAAGCCTGTGGGCTGCCTGTTGCGCTTGTCTGCGTCGTGCTGCTCGGCGCCTGTGATCCCGAGGCCCCCGGCAAGTCCGGAGATGCCGGCAGCGGAGCGGACGCCAGCGCGACGCTCGACACGAACAGCGTCGACACCGGCGGCGATCCCGGCGACTCCGGCTCTGGACCGAAGCCGGGCGGGATCGACTGGCCCTGCACCACGCCGAACGACTGCGACGAGCCGCTCTGCCTCGCGACCCCGGAAGGCAAGCGCTGCTCGACCTACTGCGGCGACGCCGCTTGCCCCGATGGCTGGTCCTGCGCCGGCCAGCTCAAGGGCGGCGACGCGACCACCTTCTGCGTCCCGACCCACGGCCTGGTCTGCCGTCCCTGCAACGACGACGCGACCTGCCAAGCCAGCGGCGTCTCCGGCTCGCGCTGCGTCCCCTACGGCGACGACGGCGGCTTCTGCGGCGCACCGTGCAGCAAGCACACCGACTGCCCGACCGGGCTCGCCTGTCGCTCGGTCGTCAGCGTCACCGGCGCGTCGTCGAAGCAATGCGTCGTGCCGGGAAAGACGACCAATACCTTCGGCGTCTGCCCGTGCTCGACAGCGGC
The DNA here is from genome assembly GCA_020632665.1 of Deltaproteobacteria bacterium. GTDB lineage: Bacteria > Myxococcota_A > UBA9042 > UBA9042 > UBA9042 > JACKFC01. Next base: position 65,710 of record JACKFC010000019.1, on the reverse strand, counting down.
GACCGCGACCGGTGCCGCCACCTCCTGCACCATCGTCACCGGCACCGGTCCCACCGAGAAGCGCTGCAAGGGCAACCGAAGCTGCGGCACGGACGGCCTCTCGGAGTGCGTCCTCGTGACCGGCGACGCCGCCTCCTGCGTGCAGACCCAATGTCTCGATCCGATCACCCTGCAGCCGCTCGCCGACGGTGCGCTCTGCGACGACGGCCGGGCTTGCACCAAGGGCGACGCCTGCAAGGCCGGCATCTGCGTCTCGGGTACGTCGATCTGCCCCTGCGAGCCCGGGTTCGCGGACTGTCCCGCCGACACCGACGCGACCAACCTCTGCCGCGGTGCGCTCTACTGCGCCGCGACGCCCGACGCCGAGACGGCCTACAGCTGCCTGCCGAACCCCGGCAAGACCAAGGTCTGCGACGCCAGCCTCGACACCCCGTGCAGCAAGAACGCCTGCGTCCCGCTCGCGGGCACCTGCACGCCGACGGCGACCGAGCGCACCGTCACGATCTGTGACCTCCCGCCCCCCGCGGAGGGCAAAGAGCCCGGCTGCCGCGTCGAGGTCCTCCCCGCCGACGCCCCCTCCGCCGCCGCCGCGAGCTGCGACGACGGGCTGCCCTGCACGACGGGCGACGCCTGCCAGGGCGGCAGCTGCTCCCCGGCGAGCACCAACGGCTGCGGCTGCCAGGGCGACGCTGACTGCCCCGACGACGGCGACCTCTGCAACGGCGTGCCCTTCTGCGACAAATCGGGGTCGACGTGGAGCTGCAAGCTGAACCCGGCGACCGTCGTCACCTGCGATACCTCGACCGACGACGCCTGCACCAAGACCAGCTGTCAGCCACAGGACGGCAGCTGCAAAAAGGCCGGAAAACCGGCCGGGACCGCGTGTGACGACGGCGTCGCCTGCACCACCGGCGACATCTGCGACGGCAAGGGTGGCTGCACGCCCGGCACCTGGACCTGCTGCAAGAGCGACGTCGACTGCGCCAAGGAGGAAGACGGCGACCTCTGCAACGGCACGCTCTTCTGCAACCTGCAGAACGGCGCCTGCGAGCTCAACCCGGCAACCGTGGTGAAGTGTCCGACCGTCGACGACACCGCGTGCAGCCAGGCGCAATGCCAGAAGGCCAGCGGCAAATGCGTCCAGACGCCGGTCAACATCGGCAACAAGTGCAGCGACGGCAACGCCTGCAGCGATCTGGACACCTGCGACGACAAAGGCCAGTGCAAGCCGGGCAAGGACGTCTGCCCCTGCAAGATCGACGCGGACTGCGTGCAATACGACGACGGCGACTTCTGCAACGGCACCCTCTACTGCAACCCGATCGCGGGGCCGGACGGCACCGGCGTCTGCCGGCCGAACCCCAAATCGGTGGTGGTCTGCAAGACCGTCGACGACACCGCCTGCCGCAAGACCTCGTGCGAGAAGAAGACCGGCGCCTGCAAGGCCGTCGACCTGCCCCCGACGACCGCCTGCGACGCCGACGGGACCGCCTGCACGACCAGCGACAGCTGCGACGGCAAGGGCACCTGCGTCCCCGGGACCCTGGTCTGCGTCTGCCAGACCGACGCCGACTGCGCCGCGAAGGAAGACGGCGACCTCTGCAACGGCACCCTCTACTGCGACAAGACCTCGCCCGGCGGGCCGGCTTGCGTGGTCAACCCGGCGACACTGAAGAGCTGCCCCTCGGTCGACGACACGGCCTGCCAGAAGAACCTCTGCCAGCCCAAAACCGGCGCCTGCGCCGTCACGCCGCTGCCGCTCGCTGCCCCTTGCGACGACGGAGAGGCCTGCACCGGCGGCGACGGCTGCGACGGCAAGGGCGCCTGCAAGGCGGGTGCTGCGTCGCTGTGCGGCTGCAAGACCGACCCGGATTGCGCGGTCTTCGACGACGGCGACGTCTGCAACGGTGGCTTCGCCTGCAAGGCGGGCGCATGCGAGGCGGACAACAAGCCGCTGCAATGCGACGACGGCAACGCCTGCACCGACGACAGCTGCGACAGCAAGACCGGCTGCTCCTCGAGCGCCAATACCCTGCCGTGCGAGGACGGCGACGCCTGCAGTGGGCCCGACGTCTGCGCAGGCGCGTCGTGCAAGGCGGGGCCGGCCAACACCTGCGACGACGGCAACCCCTGCACCGACGACAGCTGCGATCCGAAGTCGGGCTGCGCCAACGTCGCGAACGTCGATCCCTGCGACGACGGCGACGCCTGCACGACCGGCGAAATATGCACGAACAAGGCGTGCGCCGGCGGCGCAGTGAATGGCTGCGACGACACCAATCCGTGCACCGACGACGCATGCGACTCCAAGACCGGTTGCAGCCATACCGCCAATACCGCGTCCTGCGACGACGGCGACGCCTGCACCGTCGGCGACGCCTGCGGCAACAAGGCCTGTGTCAGCGGCGTCGGCGCGCTCTGCGACGATGGCAACCCCTGCACCGTCGACAGCTGCGTGCAGTCTTCGGGCTGCACGGCCGTCCCCGCCGCCGAGATGAAGATCTGCGCGACCGGGCCGATCAAGGCGTGCAAGTCGAGCTCCTGTGTCCTGCCGTGCGGAACCGGGACCGAGGCGGTGGAGGTCGACGTCGACGGCGTCAAGATGGCCGCCTGCTCGGCGCTTGCGCCGATCTGGGGTCAGCGCCCCGACAGCCCAGCCGGCGTCTACTCGACCAAGACGGTCGGCACCGAAACCGTGGTCCTCGACAGTCAGACCAAGCTCGTCTGGCAGCAGGGCCAAGCGGCAGAGGGGCTCACTCCAGCCGACGCCAAGACCTATTGCGACGGCTTGGAATTCGCCGGGGAGAAGGATTGGCGGCTGCCGTCGGTGCACGAGTTGGCGTCGATCGTCGACTATTCGGTCGGCTGGCCGGGCCCCACCGTCGACAAGAACGTCTTCGGCAGCACCAAGAACACCCGCTACTGGACTTCGACCGTCCGCGCGGGCTCGTCCCCCGACGTCTGGCGGGTCGACTTCGACACCGGCGGCATCAATTCCTGGTCGCCGGACGGCAAATTCCAAGTCCGCTGCGTCCGCGGCGGCGGCACCGGGCTGCAAGGGGCGCGATTCAGCCTCAACGCCGACAAGACGGTGGTCACCGACGCGTTGACCGCGCTGCAATGGACCCGTTCGATGGTGGCGAGCAGCAAAGACTGGACCGAGGCCAAGGGCGCCTGCACGGCCCTTTCGCTGGATGGCTCCGGCTGGCGCCTGCCGACCCTGCGTGAGCTGCACGGCCTGGTCGACACGGCGAAAGATCAGCCGGCGATCGACGGCACCATGTTCCCCGCGGCGACGGCAGGCCAGACCTGGACCTCCCTCGGCCGCGCCGGCTCGACGACCGAGGCCTGGTACGTCAACTTCTCGATCGGCAACGCCTTCTATACCGAGACGACGGGTACCGGCAACGTCCGCTGCGTGCGCTGAAGCGCGTGACCGGCCGCGTCAGCCCTACTGGCCCCAGCCGGTCGCGGCATAGATCTGGTCCCAAATGTCGCAGCGCGCGCTGACCACGCCCTGCTGCACCGCGATCGGGGTGTCGAGGCGAAGCGCGTCGTCGGCGCTGGTCCACAAAGGCCACGGCTGCGGCTGCGCGTCGGTCCCGGCGTCCCAAGCGGGTTGTTCGCCCTTGGCGAGCTGGCCCCAGAGCGTGCGCATGGTCGCGGCCAAGGCGAGGTCGTCGGCGTGCGGTGTGAACAGTGGGATATCGCTCATCGTGCCGAAGACGTAGAGCAACTCGATGCCATGCCGCGCCGGCGTCTCGCCCTGCTTGGTCTTGGCGCGCTGGGCGAAATAGTACCGGCGCACGGCCTTGTTGCCGCCGGCGGCCGCGGCCTTGGCGTAGCGCCGGGCCGGACAGACAAAACGCATATCGGCATAGAGCTGCTCCTGCGCCTGCCCGGCGTCGGTGAAGGTGCCCGGCTTGGTGTAGGTCGCGACGAGCTGCTCGCGCAGCGCCTTGGGCAAGAGCAGGAAGACCGTGTTGATGTGCGCGGTGAGCCCCGCCTCGTCCTTGACCCCGATCAGGAACGCGCCGGCCTGCTCCTCGGCGTTGACCCCGAAGACCACCGGGACCTGCGCCGCGCTGCCGTCGCCGAGCGCGGCATGCGGGCTCTTCGGCAACTGCGCGCCGCCCGCGATCGGGCCCATCCGCAAGGTGCCGTCGCCGCCGAGGCCGGCCGTGGTGATGCCGACCCCACCGGGCAGCTCGGTGAGGACCTTATCGACCGGCAGCCCGCGCAGGCACGTCAGCATCGCCGCCTCGCTCGATTGGTTGGCGCAGCTGCCCTTGTCGATCGCCGCCTGATGCTCTGCGATCACCGTCGCCGCCGCGGGCTGGACGCAGCCGCCCGACTCGATGATGGCGGCGGTGAACCGGCCCTTCGCCGCCGGCGTCGCCAGCAGGGCGCAGACGTTCACCCCGCCCGCCGACTCGCCGAAGAGCAGGACCCGGCTCGGGTCGCCGCCGAAGCCCGCGATCTCGTCTTGGACCCAGTCGAGCGCCACCAGCAGGTCCGAGATCGCCGCATTTCCGGGCTTCACGGCGTCCTTCGCCGCCGCCGGCAGCGCCAACCAGCCGAGCGCGCCGAGCCGGTAGTTCAAGGTCACCACCACCGCGTCCTGCTCCGCCGCGATCCGCGCGCCGTCGTAGATCGGCTTGCTCCCGAGCGGCACCGCCTCGCTCATGCTGCCCTGCACGTTGCCGCCACCGTGGACGAAGACCCACACCGGCCGCTTCTTGCCGTCGCCCGTGCCGACGACGTCGCCCAGCGCCGCGGTCGGCGTCCAGACCGAGAGCCGCAGGCAATCCTCGGCGCCGATGACCTTGCCCTTGTCCTTGCCCGTCGCCGGAACCTGCGGGCAGACCGGGCCGTAGTCGTCCGCCACCAGCGGCCCATCCCAGCAACCCCGCGGCTCCGCCTCGGCGAAACGCCGCGCACCCACCGGCGGCTCGGCATACGGAATACCCAAAAACCGCCACGTCCCCGTCGCCGCCGCGCCGCGCGCCAGGCCGCGGCTGGTCGCCACCTCGCCGGCCGCCGCCGCCGCCGCAACCGAACAGCCCGGATTCGCGGCGTCGCTGCTGCTGTCGCTGCTGCTGTCGCTGCTGCTGTCGCTGCTGCTGTCGCTGCTGCTGTCGCTGCTGTTGTCGTTGCTGCCGTCGCCGCTCCCCGCCCCATCGTCACGCGATCCACATCCGAGCACGACGACGAGCGAGAAACCAACGACCAACCTCCAACGCACGAACATGACCAACCTCCCCCTACCCGATGCATTCGACGCTGACGCGCTCGAGGATGATGGGTTCCACGGGGAACTCGCCCGGCCCGACCGCCACGCGGCCCATCGCGTCGACGACTTCGACGCCGTGCTCGACGTGGCCGAAGACGGTGTGGCGGCCGTCGAGCTCACGACACGGGCCGAGGGTGAGGAAGAACTGCGTATCGTTGGTGTCGCGGCCGGCGTTGGCCATCGAGAGGACGCCTTTGCGGTCGTGGGCGAGACCGCGGTGGATCTCGTCGGCGAAGCGGTAGCCGGGGTTGCCGCTCCCGTCGCCGCGGACGCAGCCGCCCTGCACCACGAAGCGCGGCACCACGCGGTGCATGGTCAGGCCGTCGAAATAGGGCATGCCGACGCGGTCCTGCGCCTCGGCGCCGAGGAAGGGGTGCCGACCTTCGGCGAGCAGGACGAAGTTGGCGACGGTCTGCGGCGCGCGCTGCACGTCGAGCTCGGCCCAGAGCACGCCGAGGTTGGTCTCGATGGTGGCGCGGACTTGGCGGATGCCGGCGAGCGGCGGGATGCGGACCAGAGGGGGCAAGGCCATGGTGGGCTCCTCGGCGTGGGCGCGGATCGGCGCGGCGCTTGGGGAGCCAGTCTAGCCGTCGTCCTGGCTGCTGACCAACCGCGCGATGGCGTGCGTGCCCCGCTTGGGCAGGCGGAGGAAGCCGGTCCAGGCGGCGCGGGCGACGCTGGTCGATTGCGGAGCTTCCGTCGGTTCCTTACAGGCGAAACTGCTCGCGGAGTTGTTCGACCGACGCGCGCACTGGCTCCGGCAATTGCGCCAACTCAACCTCGCCGAACACGGCGCGTTCGATAAATCGGGTCGCGTCGCTGCGATGCGGAGCGAGCCGATCCAGTTCGGCACGTGGCAGGCCGAACTCGATGACTGCAACCAGAAGAGCGGTATTCCGCTTCATTCCCTCGACCGCCCCCAGCGCTCGGCGCGCGGGCTCGCTGACGGTCGCGAGTGCGGCCAGCAACACGAGGTGGCTATTATCTCCCACCCAAGAATCCCCGAGCCCTGCGGCGAGCAGAAGCAGTTGGGCCAGTGATGCCGTCCGAGTACTGACGCTTGCTTCGAAAGACTCCTTCACGGCACAGAGTTCGCCGCCGTCCGTCTGCTCGATGGCGTAGCGCATCGCATCCAGAGCCCGGATGGGACAGCGTGCGCGCAGGACTGTGGTGGACGCAAGGAGTCCTAGGTGGGATGACCGCAGCTGGGGCCAACGTTCAAGCAACAGCGCAATCTCTTCGCGGTGGTTCGCCGGCTCTGCCTCGGCGATCCACATGGCAACATACTCCCAGAAGGCCGATACCAACGTTGGCCTCGCTTCGTAGTATCGTTTGGAGCGCCGCACGACCCCGTCAAGGTCCTTCTGCTCCAGCGCAGCTTCGATTTCGTTCGAAGTTTGGCGGTCGAAACGACTCAGCCCGCCGCTGTCGAGCTGCCGAACCATGGCTCGGTAGACCTCGCGACCGGCGCCCGTGAGCCAATCCTCGAGTTCTCGTGGCGTGAGCCAGAAGCGCAAGAAGCGGACAAACGCCAGGGGGATGCCGTCTGGTCGCTTCATCGAGCGCGCGATGCGCCAGAGCGGGTCGGCGATCTCGTAGTAGCTGTTGCGTCCGAGCACCTGATTGACGACGAGGTGATCCCGCTTGAGGTCGCGCAGCGTGCCGCTGACGCTCTGCTGCGAGGTGAAGGTGGCGTCGGCCAGGTCCGAGGGTGTCATCGGGCTCCAATTCTCGGCCAGCAGCTGCAAGATCGCCTGCTGTGCCGGAGAGCGCGCCCTGATCTGCTCCTGGAAATAGGGGGTGAGTTCGTCGGCCAGCTCCAGGAAGACGCCTTCGAGTTCGTCGAGCGATTCCGGTGTCAGGTAGGGGAAGACCAGCGCCATTGCGCGTGGCGTCCCACCGGCGAGGTGGTGGATCGCTCGGACCCTGGCGAGGCCGGTCGGCGTCTGCAGCGACGCGACGAGCGCGTCGCGGCCGTGATGTCGCGCCAGCTTGATTAGCTGCTCCCGACAGGCCTCGACGGTGAGCGGCTCGAGCTCTTCGACCGCGAAAAAGTTGAAGAACGGCGCGCCCTGCCGGGTGAAGGCCGGGCTGAGGGTCTGCGAGCCGGCGAGGATCGAGATTCTGCCCTGCTCTTGCAGCAGGCCGCGCAGGGACGCTTGTCCAGCGCTGCCGATCGCGTCGAGGAGGCGGTCGAGATTCTCGACGACCAGCAACATCGACGCGCCGGCGAGGCGAGCCTTGATCAGCGTGATTGCCCGCGCGACGGCGTCCGCGATTGGTCCGCCACGGAGCAATTCGACCTGCGCCGAACCCGGAGGCAGGCCCTCGACATCCGGCATGTGCTGCAGCACCGCTGCCAGGAAGGCCAGCACCGAGCTCGGATGCGACTCCTCGCCGAGCGCGACGATGGTGTGGCCGGCCGCCTCGAGCCGATCGCGTACCAGGTGGATGAGGTGGCTCTTGCCGATGCCGCGCGGCCCGACCACGAGCTGGTAGCGGGCGCCGCCTTCGCGCAGCGTGTGGTCCAGGACCGAGACGAGGTGGTCGCGTGCGTCCGCCCGGCCGATGAACAACTCGGCCCGCGTCTCGGCAGCAAGCGTCTGCGGCGAATAGCGGCTGGTATGGACACTCATAGCATCCGCTCCTGGCACCACCAGCGCCGCAGGAAGTGCAGCTCGAAGTGGATGCGCTGGCCTTCTCGGACGAGGTAGTGATCTCGGCGCAGTGCGCGAACGATGGTGGTGATTGCGTCGCGATCGCCGAGTTGCAGCAGCTCTTGCAGCTCCACGCCCTGCGCCGCGACCGCGACGTGATCCAGCACCCTGAACGCGAGCGCCTGGAGGTCCGGGCTGAGGTAGGTGCTCAGCCGATCGAGGTAATGTCGCAACTCGAGCGGATCGGAGGGGGCATCGACGAGCTGCGCGAGGGCGTCGGTCGCGGCCTCGGCGCGCATATCCCTCGTCCTGTGCAATCGGTCGGCGACGTGCTGGATCAGGAACGGGTGGCCCTGCGTGATGCCTGCGACATGCTGCGCCAGCGCCTCGTCCGAGAGCAGCCGCGAGGCGAGCTCCGCGGCGCCGTCCGGCGGGAGCAACACTAGGCTCTGAACCTCCAATGTCTTCCAGAAGTCTCGAATTTCTGCGTCTCTGCCGATGACCTGGTCGGGGGAGATCGTGCCGCCTGGGTTCGATGCTTGGGTCTTCATATGGCAATCATACGCGGAAAACCACGTACGTTAATATCAACGTACGTGGTTTTCCGCGCGTATCTGGACGCCGCCTAGCCGACCTTCGGGCCGCTGACCAACCGCGCGATGGCATGCGTGCCCCGCTTGGGTAGGCGGAGAAAACCGGTCCAGGCGGCGCGGGCGAGGACGCCGTCGTGCAGCAGTTCGACCCACCAATCGGCGACGTCGCGCGGTGGTCGCTGCTCGACGCCAGCGCCGGCCTCGCTCAGCCAGCGGCGGTTGTAGCGCTCCTGCACGCCGACCGAGGGGGCCATGACGATGGGCAGGCCGAGCGCGGCGTAGAAGCTCATCTCCGAGGTCTTGGTCCAGAGCGCGTCGGTCTCGGCGAGCAGCGCGTCGAATGCCTCGGCGTAGCCCTCGAAGTCTGGCGCGTAGACCAAGGCGACGCCGGGATCGTCGGCAGCGATGCCGGCCCGTTCCAGCGCGGCGAGGAGGCGGTCGCGGACCTCGCGGCGGATGCCGGCGACCAGGCCGAGGCGAATCCGGCGGGCGCGGATGTTGCGGGCCAGCGCGGCGATGGCGGCCTCGGCGATGTCGACCTGCGCGCCGGAGCCGCCGATCGCGAAGGTGAGGGTCGGGATCGCCGGATCGTGGGCCTTTGCGGCGTCGGTGTCGTCATGCGGGGCGAAGAACTCGGGCAGGAAGGTCTCGAGCTCCTGGCGGTGCCCGGCCAGGAAGCGGCTCTTGGGGTCGAGCCTGTGCAGGCGGGCGACGAGGTTGCGGCGCAGCGTGGCGAGGTCGTCGCTGCCGGTGAGTGAGGGCGGCAGCGGGAAGCCGGTCTGGTGGACGTGTTCGGCCGGCACGCCGTAGGCCTCGAGGCGGCGGCGGACGCGGTCCGAGGGCGCGAGGTATTGGATGCGGCTCTGGCTGGCGTCGGCCGGGACCCAGATGCGGGCGCAGTCGGTGTCGGTGATGACGCAATAGACGTCGGAGAGGCCGTGCGCGTCGGCGACGATGGCGGGGGCGTAGAAGGTGGTCAGCAGCGGGCGGGGGCGTTCGCGCAGCGAGGCGACCATGCCGGCGCCGAGGCCGCGGTCGATCAGTCGCCGCAGCGAACGGACGCCGAGGTCGGCGCGGCGCAGGTCGCGGCGGGGGTGGAAGGTCGGGATCTCGGTGATGCCGCGGAGCAGCGCGTCGAAGGGCGCGCCGACGCCGGGGAGCTGGCTGGCGCGGACCAGCGCGTCGTAGCTGGTGCGGATGCGGTCCCATTGCCGCGCTTCGGCTTCGTCGCAGAGCGGCGGCCGCTCGGCGCGGAGCAGGGGCACTTCGAGGTGCAGCGCGAGGCTGCGGGCCGGACGCAGGTGGCCGTAGCCCATCTCGGCGGCGACGACGAGCGGCGCGTCTTCGGCGGGCATGTGGGTCGGCAGGCCGTTCGGCATCGGTGACTCCCCTGGGCGGTGGGCGCGGAGAACACCCGCGCTGGGGGCGGAGTGTAGCAGCGCGCCGCCGCGAACGTGCATCGACGAAGCGCTCGACGAAGCGCATCGACAAGGTCCGAGATTGCTGCGACGGTTGTGACGAACAGCCAGCGACGGAGCCCACGATGACCACAGCGACTCGGCCAGGCGTGTTGCCGCTGCTCTTCGGCACCCGGACCGCGGTCGACCGCCGCAGCTATTTGTTCGCCGGCGTCGCGCTGATGGCGCTCAAGGTCGCGGTCGAGTCGCTGATGGTGTGGCTGCTGGAGGGGCGGTTGCCGGGGCCTGGGCTGTTGTTGGTGCCGATCTTTTCGCTGCGCAAGGAGATGGCCGGCGTCGGCGGGGAGAAGACGCTGCTCTGGCTCGCCATCTGGTCGCTGCCCTTTGCCTGGATCGGCCTCTCGATGAGCGTGCGCCGCGCCTACGACGCTGGCCTACCGCCGTTGCTGGGCTTGCTCTTCGGCGTGCCGTTGCTCAACTACGGGCTGATGGCATGGCTCGGCGCGATGCCGACCAAACGGCGCCCTGCACCGGAGCCTGGGGCAGCGCCGGAGGCCGCGAACGTGACCGCCGATGTGCTGCGCGACGCGGTCAAGGGGGTTGGGCTCGCGGTGCTGATCGGCGCTCCGATCGTGGCGGCTCTCGCCGCGCTGGGTGGCAGCTACGGCAGCGTCGTCTTTCTCACCAGCCCCTTCGTGATGGGCGCGCTGGCGGGCTGGGTCGCCGGACGTGAGCGTGTGCTCAAGCCGACGCAAGGCTTCTTGCTCGGCGTGGTGGCGGTGGTCGTGGCCTTCGCGATCTTGTTGCTCTTCGCGATCGAGGGGGTGATCTGCTTGGCGATGGCGGCGCCGCCGGCGGTCGTGGCGGGCGGCTTCGGCGGCGCGCTGGGCGCGGTTTGGGCGTCGGCGCGGTCGCGGCCGCTGGGCGGTGCTGGGCACGTCGCGGCGATCGCGCTGCCGCTCTTCGGCTTGGTCACCGAGCTGCCCCCGGCCGAGCGCGTGGTGGTGAGCGAGGTCGAGGTCGACGCGCCGCCCGAGCGGGTCTGGCCGGTCGTGATCGCCTTCCCCGAGATCCCCGCTCCGCCCGAGGACGCCTGGCTCTTCCGCGCCGGCGTGGCGATGCCGCTGCGGGCCCGGATCGAGGGTGCGGGCGTCGGCGCGGTCCGCTACTGCGAGTTCACCACCGGCCCCTTCGTCGAGCCGATCCGCGTCTGGGACCCGCCGCACCGCCTGGCCTTCGACGTCACCGAGCAGCCGACGCCGATGCGCGAGCTCTCGCCCTTCGCGCACGTCGCGGCGCCGCACCTGGTCGACGGCACCTTGCGCAGCCGCCGCGGTGAGTTCGAGTTGGTCGCCCTGCCCGGCGGCCGGACCCGGCTGATCGGGAGGACGTGGTACAGCGTCGCGATGGGCCCAGAGCCGTATTGGGCGCAGTGGGTCGAGCGGATCGTGCACCAGATCCACCTGCGCGTGCTCGACCATATCGCCGTGGTCGCGACGGCGCCCGCGCGCCCCGAGGAGGCTCTGCGATGACCGAATCCGCCGAACGCGCCGCCGCGATCGACGTCCAGATCGCCCGGCTGGCCAAGCAGCGCAAGGTCGTCGACGGCGTCGGCGTCGCCGGTTTCGCCTCGCTGCTCGTCGCCCGGTGGGCCGAGGCGCCGCAGATCGTCAGCGAGGTCCTGCTGGGCTTCACGCTCGTCGCGGCCTGCTCGGGGCTGTGGCTGCTCTTTCGGATCCGTCGGCTGCGGCCGCGGGGTGTGCAGCAGCGCGACTTCTTCTGAGCGATGCCGCGCCGCTCACGCTGGTCATTGCAGCAGGCGATGGCTGGTGAAGACCAACGCGAAGCTCAAGCTCTCGGCGACGCCGTCGCCGTTGGCGTCGAGATCGGGCGTGAGGCCTGCCACCTCGAGCTGAAGCGCCGCGCCGTCCACGCCGTGGGCCTGCCATACCGGCGGCGGCACCGCGGCGAGCTGTTCGGCTTGGTCTCTAATTAATTTGCCGATGCCGAGAACATGCGTCGTGCGCTCGGCCCGAGCTGCGCGCCCCCGACCACAGTCACTACGGCGGCAGCCTCGAGGTTGCCGATGGCGTCGTGTTCAACAGTGGCAGCAGCGCGCTCGGACGGTAGGAATTCCTCGCGATCGACACGCGGATCAGGGTTTGGAGCTTGCAGGTGGCGTGAGTCGGCTGGGGTCAGGGGTTCGGTTCACGTACGTCAGCTGCGGCGTCGCCCGCACGCACGTCATTCACGCACCAGCCTATGGTCGCATCGCTGCCCTCAACCCGAACCGCTGCCGTTCGACCTCGGCCAAGAGATGCTGCAGTGCAGACCACGTCGGACCTCGAAGCTCGCTCGACGGGTTCTCTACGGTGTCGCTTAGCAAACGCTCCCACTGCTCTCGGGCGTCGGCGAGCGCACCAGCGTCTCCGCGAGCACGGATTGCCTCGACCCGTGGCAGAACGTGGTTGCGGATCGTGGCTGCGACGACGTCGATGTTGGCGTCGAGTTGGAGGATCGCGATCGTCGCCTCTCCTCGCGCCGTCAGGCCGCAGATATCCCACTGCCAGAGCTTCGGAGACAGCCGCCTCGTGGACGCATTGGGCCGCCATTCGAGGTGGTCCAACGGGTCCTCTGTCGCGGGATCGATCAATGCTGCGTTTTCCGCAGTCCAGTCAAAGAACTCGGCCGGAATGGGTACTGCCTGCGACACGTTCGGCGTCGCCATCGCGCGCTCGACGTGAAAACGATTGCCTTTGCGGGATTGGCCGTTGCAGGTGTTGCACGCGAAGACATGGTTCTCCCAAGTCCAGCAGAGCCACCAGTAGTGGGCCCTGTCCACTGATCTGTCCGCCCGAATCGCGCCCTTCTTCGGCCGGAAGTGCTCGAGCGGGTTGCCATCGACTGGCGTGAATCGTTCGCAATACGCACACTTGCCGCCTTGTGCCCGGTGCAATGCGGACTTCCCCTGGTCGTAATTTTCGAGTTTCGCGAAGTGTTCCCTGGAGCCTACCCCGTGCAGCTGCGCCATGGCGATCGCATCCGGCAGCGCGGCCGCGCGTCGTCGGGCGAGTTCTTCGGGTTCTCGTCCGCGATCGAAGCGAATCATGGAGGCACGCGCTCGATCGCGTCGCGGTCGACGACAACCCCGGCGGCCGCGAGGCTGTCACGTAGGGAGTCGAGGCGATTGGCGTTGCGCCGCCGGCCCGTCGCTGTCGACGCTGCTGACCGGGCCGGCGGCGTCGTTTCGGCGCTGCGAAGGGCGAGATAGCGGCGCAGATCTCCACCCATTGGGTTGGCATAGGGAGTGTCCAGACGAAACATCGCCTGCATCAACTCACCGACGGTCTGCTGTCGTGGATCTGGCACCCATGCGCGAGAGCCCAATCGGCTGCGGGGCTCGAGCTCTCCGCTCTCTTCGTCGAACGCGACCTCGCAGATGTTGCCGGTCTCGTCGTCGATGTCGAGCCGAATGATCTCTTCGGGCGCAACCTGCGCGAGCACGACCGGAGAATGGGTCGTGACGATGAATTGCAGGGCCGGAAAGGCAGCGCGCAGCGCGGGCACGATGCCCCTCTGCCACATGGGATGCAGGTGGAGATCGATCTCGTCGATCAGCACAGTGCCGCGGAAGCCGGCGAGCGTCGCCTCTGCCCAGGCATCCCGTGCCCTCGGGCCACCACGGCGCGGACGTTCGGCCCAGCCGAGACCGGGATCTGCCCCGAACGAACCGACGAGATCCGTGACCCACGCAACGATCGACTGCAGTCCGTGGGCAAGGGCAGGGAGCGGCAAGGACAACGCTTCCTGCTGCCCGGGTGCCCTGACCGTCTGCCGAAATCGCGCCCGACTGATCAGATCGGCGGGGAATTGGATCCCGCCTTGGCCGCGGAGCTCGAGGTCGACCATCCCCGGAAGGTGCGGTTCGATCTTGCGCATCACGGTGCGAAACAACGCGGCCATCTCCTGCGAGCGTTCCGGCCCGACACGCTCGAGAAAATGCGGGCCAACCAGTGTGGTTGTCGGGCTGAACACCGACCGCAGGCGATCGACGCTCGGTTGCCGCGGCGCCTCCGGGCGCCCAGCCGTGACGAAGCGATGGACGCCGTAGGCAGCGACCAGCCAGTCGCGGCCGGCTCCCTGCTCGGCCGAACCGCGAGCCGCCACCAGCGGGTCAGGCTGCGGTTCCTCGCCAATCGGCCCTCCCGGCGTCCACGAAATTGCGCGTGCACTGTAGCTGTAGCTGTTGCTCGCGAGTTCGACTTCCGATCTCAGACGATCGCCGCCGACCCGCCAGATCGCCGACAGACACATCGACTCTTCGTTGCGCCGATCGACGACGTGCTCACGCACCTCGTTGGCAAGGTTGTTGATCTCCGCTGCACCGACTGCGGTCATCGCGATCGCCTGCAGGACACTCGACTTGCCGCAGCCGTTCGGACCGATGATGACGGTGAATTTCCGTGGCCGCAGCCCTTCCCCCCCACACAGGTCGATCTCCAGGTGTTCCATCAACTTGAAGCGTTCGATGACAATCCGGTCGAGGTACATCGCTTGCCTGCTGTCCAGTGGCTCCGCGCCGCCACCTCACGGTGTCGTGCAGCGAGGGCGTCCAGTCACCAAGCTTGGCGCGTCGTCGTCAGGGTCGCAACAATCGTATTCCTTCGGCCGAAGCAAGCCCTTCTATCCGCAACCACCGCCGCAGGCTCTTCAGGCCGAACCACCGGCCAGCACGGCCCGTGTCGCTGGCAACTGGCGGCAGAACCGCGTGGCGTCGTCATCGGCCCGGAATCTACGGCAGCAGGCGATGGCTGGTGAAGACCAACGCGAAGCTCAAGCTCTCGGCGAATCCGTCGCCGTTGGCGTCGAGATCGGGCGTGAGGCCTGCCACCTCGAGCTGAAGCGCCGCACCGTCCACGCCGTGGGCCTGCCATACCGGCGGCGGCACCGCGGCGAGCAGGTCGAGCAGGTCTCCTCGCAGCACGGCACCGCAGATCTTGCCGCCGAGCCAGCGCTGCTTCTGCACCGTGCCTTCGATGGTGGCGGAGAGCGCGCTGCGATCCAGCCGCAGCACCAGGCCCGCTCCCAGCGGGACGAAGAGCGAGATCCGATCGCCGAGCACCGCCGGCTTGCTCTCCAACTTGCCGATGCCCAGCACACGCGTCGTGCGCTCGGCCCGAGCCGGACACACGCCTTCCGCCGCCGCTCCGGTCCAATGCTGCGGCTTGGCGGCGTCGAGGGCGCAGCCGGCGTCGAGGTCGGTCGGGGTGCAGCTGGTCGGCAGGTCGGGGCCCTGCTGCGGGCGATAGAGCCCGATCCGCAGCGGAAACCACGCCCCGCCGGTCTCGTAGGCCGGCGCGCTCATCGCCAACAGCAGCTCGCCGTCGAGCAGCGCCTCCTGCAAGGCCGTCGCGACCCCCGGGGTCTTCGCCAACGCGTTGAGCCGCTCGTCGAGCGCGCTGTCGTGATCGAGGTCGCAGCCCTGGCCCGGCGCGGCGAAGCCGATCGTGTCGGCGAGGTGGACGAAGCCGCCGAGCGTGCTCGGCACCGTGCAGACGCTCGCGATGCAGGTGGTTTGTGGCGTGCCATTGTCGGGGCAGGCGAGCTGCGGTGCGTCCAGGCAAGCGCCGTCGCAGGGCAGCCCGCGGCTGACGCACGTCGACTTCGCGCAGGTCTCGGTGAAGGCGCAGGGCAGCGCGCACGGCGGCGTGCTGTCTGCGGCGTCCGCCGTGTCCGGGTCGAAGCCGAAGGCGTCGCGGAGGGAGGCGTCGCGGCCGGCGTCGCCCGCAGCGGAGGCGTCGGCGTCCTGCGCAACGGCGTCGCCGACGACGTCGGTCGCGTCATCGGCGCCGGTGTCGTCGGCGTCGGCATCATCGGCGTCGCCGACGTCGGGCGGGACGACCATCCAAGCCGGGGTCGGCGGCTCGATGCAGGCGGCGAGCAGGAGCAGGGCGAGGCCGACGCCAGCCAAGTGCGGCCAGGGCGCGCCGTGGCGTGCGGTGCTCATGGCACAGCTGCCATCGTCTCGTAGAAGACGGCGACGCTGATGGCGTCGGCGAAGCCGTCCTTGTTGTGGTCGACGTCCGGCTTGGCGATGACCAGGAAGGCGCCGATCGCGACCTCCTTGGCCAGGCCGACCTTGGCGTATTCCGCCGGCGCTACGGCGTTGAGCGCGGTCTCGACGTCCTTGGCCGAGACCGACATGCAGACGCGGCCACCATGGATCTGCGGCCCGTGCTCGGTCTGCAGGTAGGTGCCCTCGACCCGATGGATCCGCGCCTCGACGTCGAAGCCGTCGAGGAAAGAGAAGTGCAGCCGCACCGTCGCCGTGTCGACAGGCTCGGCGCGCAGCTCGCCGTTGGCGAAGAGCTTGCCCGAGAGCGGGGCCTTCGGCTCGCACAGCAGCCCGGTCGGCCCACCTTTGTAGCTCGCCTTGTCGATCCAGATGGTGCAAGGCGTGCTGTAGTCGTGCGCGCAGCCCTGCTCGCTCTGACCGTGGTGGTGGCCGATCAACACCGAGAAGTCGAAGTCGGCAGAGGTGGTCGGCACGCTGTCTGCCGCGAACATCGGCGCATACGCCCCGGACTCCACCGCCGCCTGCAGCGAGGAATTGAAGCTCGGGTATTTGTCCGAGACCGAGCCGATCGCGTTGTCCGAGGTGCCGTCGCCGTTGAGGTCGCAGCCCTGATCGGCCGGCGCGATCACCAGCTTGCGCGCGATCTGGTTGAACGCCCCAGTCGTCCCGGGCTGCTTGCAACCCGATGTCGCGCAGGTCGCCTCGCCGGCCAAGCCGAACGCGCAATACTCGATCGACGAGACCAAGCAGCGCCCCTTGCACGGCAGCAGCCGGTCGACGCACACGCCGCCCTTGCACGTCTCGTGCGCCGCGCAGGCCGCCGGGCACGGCAACGGTTCGGCGTCGGCGGTGTCCGCGGCGTCGCCCGGTTCCACGACGTCCCCGGCGTCGGCCGCGTCCGCGTCGAGCCCGCTCGCGCTCGCGTCGACCGCAGCATCGGCATCGGCCGGGTCACCCACCGAGCTCGCCGGCGTCAACGGTTCAACACAGCCGAGCAGCAGCGTCGACCACACCGCCCATCCAGCCCAACTTCGACCCACGGACAACCTCCCTCCGGCCGCAACCTGCCGCACCCGCAATGGCGGACGCAAGCGCAGCCCACTCCCACAGACCAAGACAACCTCCGCTCCGGTCGCGCTGTGGTGTGACAGCGAGTGTCACACAATTCCAGCTACCTACGGAAGATCTTCGGTGCCGGTTGCGAGCAATTCGTTCAAAGGAAATCCACGCCTCCGAAGTATTCCGGCCAACTGGCACGGCTGTTGCCTTGTTCTCCTCCGTGGACGCTGCCCTGCCCCCAGCGCTTCGGAGGAACGCCATGCATCGCCGTCGGCCCCTGGCCTTGCCCCGCGTCGGTTCGCTGCTGCTCGTGATCGTCATGGCTTGCTCGCGCGAGAGCGAGCCGAAGGCAGCGCCCGACGCCGTAACGGACGCTGACGCCGTTGCGGTTGACGATGGGTCTTTGGGGGATTGCGGTATCGGATGTGACGTACTCGCGCCCGGTGGCGACGTTGTCGGCGATGCCGGAGGTGATGCGACCGGCCCCGACGCCGACGCTGACGCGGACGCCGTTGCGGTTGACGATGGGTCTTTGGGGGATTGCGGTAACGGATGTGACGTACTCGCGCCCGGTGGTGACGTTGTTGGCGATGCCGCACCAATCTGCACCACCCCCGCCGACTGCGACGACGCCAACCCCTGCACCATCGACCTCTGCGACCCCACCACCGGCTGCACCAACCCCCCGCACAGCGAACCCTGCGACGACGGCGACGCCTGCACCTCCGGCGACGCCTGCCAAAGCGGCAACTGCCAAGGCGGCGCCCTGCTCCCCTGCGACGACGGCAACCCCTGCACCACCGACACCTGCGACCCCGCCACCGGCTGCCAACACGCCACCGCCAGCAGCACTCCGCCCGCGCCCTGCGACGACGGCGACCCCTGCACCCTCGGCGACGCCTGCCTCTTCGGCGCCTGCGTCCCCGGCACCCCGCTCTCCTGCGACGACGGCAACGCCTGCACCACCGACGCCTGCTTGCCCGGCAAGGGCTGCCAGAGCGCGCCCGCCGCGTCAGCCGCGCTGCCCTTCGCCTGCGACGACAACGACCCCTGCACCACCGGCGACCTCTGCCAAGGCGCCACCTGCAAGGCCGGCGGACCGACCGCCTGCGACGACGGCGACGCCTGCACCATCGACAGCTGCGCCGCCGGCAAGGGCTGCCAAAACGCCGTGATCGCGGGCTGTGGCGTCGACCTCCCGGTGCCCTTCACCGAGACCTTCGCCTGCGCCAGCCCCACCGCCGCGGTCTGGAGCTACGAGACGGGGGCCTCGGCCGCGGGCGCTTCCGGTTCGGGTTGGGCGCTGACCCCCGAGCCCGGTGCCGCCGCCGGGACCTGCACCGCCGCGCTGGGCTCGCCGACGTCCGGCAAGGGTCCCGCCGCCACGCTGCAATGCGACAAATCCGGCGCGCTCGACCGCTCGCTGACCTCGCCCTTCATCCAGCACAAGCCCGGCACCATCGCCGGCGTCCTTCGCGCCGAGCTGCGCCTGCTCGGCAGCTGGAGCCAAGACGCCGAGCTGCGCCTCGAGCACAGCCGCGACGGCAAGACCTTCTACCCCATCGCCGCCTTCGATCCCCCCGCCGCGCCGGCCACCACCGCCGCCCCCGCGTTGCGCGTCGCCGATCTCGGCCACCTCCGCGGCGAGCGCTTCGTGCTCCGCCTGCGCTACCTCGACCCCGAGTGCGCGGGCGGACCAGCGCCGCGCCTGCTCCGCTTCGACGTGGTCGAGGCCCCCTGCGGCAGCGACGCCGACTGCGCCGACCACGACGCCTGCACGACCGACGCCTGCGAGGCGAAGCTCGGCTGCGTCCACACCCCTGACGCGGCATGCGGACCGGCCGCCAAGGTGCCCTACCTCGAGAGCTTCGCCTGCGATGGGCCGGCGACGGTGGCGTGGGCCGGCAGCAGCGACAACGTCGACGACCAGGGCGAGGGCGTGACCTGGGCCGTCGACGCCAGCCCCGAAGAGCCCGGCGCGCTGGGCGGCAAGGGCTGCGCGCTGAACTGCAACGACGGCTTCGACTACGCCTGCGCCGACGACGACGCGTACGTCTACGCCGAGGTGGTCTCGCCCGTCATCGACGCCAGCACCGTCGCCAAGGGCAGCCCGCTCTTCGCCCGCTTCGCCCTCTCCGGCAGCTGGGAAGGCGACGGCTGGGACACGCTGACCGTCGACGCCAGCCCGGACGGCGTCTCTTGGCAGCCGCTGGCCGAGCTCGAGCACGACGATCCGACGCAATGGCAGCTGGTCGCGCTCGACGTCTCGGCCTTCGCTGGCGGCCCGCTGCGGCTGCGCTTCCGCTTCGAGACCGAGGATTGCGACGTCAACGACGGCCCGGGGCCCTTCGTCGACCAGCTCGAGGTCTCGCCGACCGCCTGCACCGCCGCGGCCTGTGACGACGGCAACGCCTGCACCACCGACGCTTGCGACACCAGCACCGGCAGCAACGCCAAGGGTTGCAGCCACGCGGCGAAGGTCGGCAGCTGCGACGACGGCGACGCCTGCACCAGCGGTGATGCCTGCTCCGCCGGGCTTTGCGTCGGCACGGCGCTGGCGGCTGGGGCCTGCGACGACGGCGACGTCTGCACCGCCGACAGCTGCGACCAGGTCGCGGGCTGCGTCCATGTGCCGACGGCCGGCTGCGGCTCACCGCAGGGGCTGCCCTACGCGACGGATTTCGGCTGTGGCGCGGCGAAGGGCTGGAGCTTCGCGGCGCAGAACACAGCGGTCGGCAGCGGCGTGGGTCCGGGCTGGGCGATCGACCAGAGCCCAGCGATCGCCGCTCCGCTCGGCGGCTGCGCGCTGAATTTCAACGACGGCTACGACTTTGCCTGCACCGCCGGGCAAGACGCCGTCGGTGGCAGCGCGACCGGGCCGTGGATCGCCTTGAACGCCGCGAAGGGGGCCAAGATCGTGGCCCGCTTCCGCGTCGCCGGCGATTGGGAGGGCGGCGCCTGGGATCGCTTGCACCTCGAGCTCGGCCAGGACGGCGTCGCCTTCGTCCCGCTCGCCACCATCGAGCCGGGCCCGAGCTGGGCCTGGCAGCCGGTCGAGGTCGACCTCTCGGCCTACGCCGGCGCGTTGGTGCAGCTCCGCTTCCGCTTCGAGACGCTCGATTGCGTCGACAACGACGGCGCCGGCCCCTTCGTCGACGACCTTCTCGTCACCGTTGCCGGCTGCCAGAGCGACGCCGACTGTGGCGGCAACCCATGCGCCGTCGGCACCTGCGGCAGCGACAAGACCTGCGCCTTCGCGCCGAAATCCGGGCCCTGCGACGACGGCTCGGCCTGCACGGCCGATGACGCCTGCGCCGGAGGCAGCTGCATCGGCAAAGCGATCGACTGCGACGACGGCGACGCTTGCAGCACCGACGCCTGCGCGCCCGGCCAAGGCTGCACCCACGCCTGGCTCGCCGGCTGCGGCGCGGCGCTGACCCTGCCGCACAGCGAAGGCTTCACCTGTGGCAGCAAGAGCGCCGGCGCGTGGACTGCCTCCGGCGCCGACGGAGTGAGCGTCGCGGCAGACGAGCCGGCCTGGCACGTCGCCGCCCTGCCGCCCGTCGCCGGCGCGCCCGACCCGCACGGCTGCGCCCTGGCGCTCGATCTCTTCGGATCCTACGCCTGCGGCCCCACCGCCAACGAGGTCGCCACCACCATCGCCAGCCTGCCCTTCGACGCCACCGGCGTGCCGCCCGGCCAAGCCCTGCGCGCCCGCTTCGCCGTCGGCGGCGATTGGGAGGCCGGCGCCTACGACGTCCTGCGCCTGGAGAGCCGCAAGCCCGGCGGCGCCTGGACCACGCGCTGGACCGCCACCGATCCGCCGGTCGACAGCCAAGGCCTGCCGAGCTGGACCGAGGTCGAGGTGCCGCTCGCCGACCTCTGCGGCAGCAGCTTCGAGCTGCGCTGGCGCTTCGACTCTGGCGATTGCTTCGACAACGACGGCGTCGGCCCGCGCGTCGACGACCTGCTCGTCGGCGTCGCCGGCTGCAAGGCGGGCGACGGCTGTGACGACGGCGACGCCTGCACCGAAGACGGCTGCGACCCCGGCAGCGGCCAATGCCTGCACACGCCCTCGCTCGGCGCCTGCGACGACGGCGATCCCTGCACCGAGCTCGACGCCTGCGGCAAGACCGGCTGCGTCGGCGTCCCGGTCGCCTGCTACGGCGACGACAACCCCTGCACCGTGACCACCTGCGTCGCCGGCCAAGGCTGCGTGCAGCAGGCGCTGACCGAGAGCCCCGGCAAGCCCGCGCCCTGCGACGACGGCGACGCCTGCACCAGCGACGACGCCTGCAAGCTCGGCCTCTGCGTCGGCAAGGCGCTCGCCGCCCCTCTCGGCAAGCCCGCGCCTTGCGACGACGGCAACGCGTGCACCGTCGACGGCTGCGCCCCCTCGGTCGGCTGTACCCACGTCGCCGCCGACGCCGCCTGCGACGACGGCAAGGCCTGCACCGGCCCGGACCTCTGCCAGAACGGCGCCTGCGTCGGCCCGCAGCGCCTCTGCGCCGGCGGCGCGGCCTGCGTCGAGTCGGCGCCCTGCCCGGTGAGCGGCTGCCCGGCCGCCGGCTGCGACGACGGCGACGCGTGCACCGTCGACGCCTGCGCCGACGGCGGCTGCGTCCACACCCCGAGCGCGGGCGGCTGCGACGACGGCGATGCCTGCACGACCGGCGATAGCTGCACCGCGGGCGGTTGTGTCGGCAAGCCCGACGCCTGCGACGACGGCCTGCGCTGCACCGCCGATACCTGCACCCCCGGAACGGGCGTCCCCGGCACCGCCGTGTGCAGCCACACCCCGCTCACCGGGCCGGATTGTCAGGACGGCGACGCCTGCACCTTCGCCGACGCCTGCAAATCCGGGGTCTGCGCCGGCACGGCGTTCGTCCCGGGCGTGGCGGCGGGCCCCTGCGACGACGGCGACGCTTGCACCGCCGACGGCTGCGCCCCCCTCACCGGCTGCACCCACCTCGCGCTCACCGCCAGCGCCGCTGCGCCCGCTCCGTGCGACGACGGCTTGCTCTGCACCGAGGGCGACGCCTGCCAAGCCGGCGTCTGCGTCGGCGCGCCGGCCGATTGCGACGATCGCGATCCGTGTACCGTCGACGGCTGCGACAAGGCCAAGGGCTGCGTCCACCTCCCGGTCGCGGTTGCGACGGCCTGCGACGACGGCGACGCCTGCACGCTGGGCGACACCTGCGTCGGCGCGAGCTGCAAGGCCGGCGCCGCCAAGGGCTGCGACGACGGCAACGTCTGTACCACCGACGGCTGCACGGCCAAGACCGGAGCCTGCACCCACGCCAAGGTCGCCGAAGAGACGCCCTGCGACGACGGCGACGCCTGCACCAGCGGCGACGCCTGCCGCAAGGGCGTCTGCGGTGGCTCGGGCAAGAGCTGCGACGACGGCAACGCCTGCACCGCCGACGCCTGCGACGCCAAGGGGGCGTGCAGCCACGTCGCGATCGCCGCGGGCGGTGCATGCAGCGACGGCGACGCCTGCACCACCGGCGACTCCTGCAACGCCGGCACCTGCGCCGGCGCGGCGAAGAGCTGCGACGACGGCAACCCCTGCACCACCGACGGCTGCGACGCCAAGACCGGCGCCTGCAGCAAGACCGCGCTCGCCGAGGACGCGCCCTGCGATGACGGCAAGGCCTGCACCAGCGGCGACGCCTGCCGCAAGGGCAAATGCGTGCCGGCCAAGGACGCCTGCGGCTGCAGCAACGGCCAGCCCTGCGACGACGGCGACGCCTGCACCAGCGGCGATACCTGCGCCGCGGGCCTCTGCGCCGGCACCGCGAAGGGCTGCGACGACGGCAAGCCGTGCACCATCGACAGCTGCGACGCGGCCTCGGGCACCTGCCAGCACGCCACGCTCGGCGACGGCGCCGGCTGCGACGACGGCGACGCTTGCACCGTCACCGACCGCTGCAAGGCGGGCGTCTGCGCTGGCATCCAGGACGCCTGCGACGACGGCAAGCCGTGCACGGCCGACAGCTGCGTCGCCGGCAAGGGCTGCGTCCACGCGCCGAGCAAAGATGGCGGCCTCTGCGACGACGGCAACGCTTGCACCAGCGGCGACGCCTGCCAGCTCGGCGCCTGCGTCGGGACGGCGAAGGTATGCCCGGCGAGCGGCTGCCAGGTCGCGACCTGCGCGCCGAAGACCGGGGCCTGCGGGGTGGTCGCCAAGGCCGACGGCGTGGGCTGCGACGACGGCTCGGCTTGCACCAGCGGCGAGGTCTGCGCCGGCGGCAGCTGCTCGGGCGTCGCCAAGGGTTGCGACGATGGCAAGCCGTGCACCATCGACGGCTGCGACGGCAAGACCGGCGCCTGCACCCACGTCGCCGCGAAGGACGGCAGCGCGTGCAGCGACGGCAGCGCCTGCACCAGCGGCGACGCCTGCGAGAAGGGCGGCTGCGTCGGCGTGGCGGTCTCCTGCGACGACGGCAAGCCGTGCACGCTCGACGGCTGTGATCCGGCCACCGGCGGCTGCGCCCACCAGGCGTTGGCGGACGGCGGCGCCTGCGACGATGGTGATCTGTGCAGCAAGGGCGAGGTCTGCAGCGGCGGCGTCTGCGGCGGCGGCAAGGCAGCCTGCGACGACGGCGACCCGAAGACGGCGGATAGCTGCGACGGCAAGACCGGCGCCTGCGTGCACAACAAGGTCGAGGGTGCGCTGCCGCTGCCCTACGACCAGGGCTTCGAGTGTGGCGACGCCTCGCTGGCTTCGTGGCAGCTCGAAGCCGTCGCGAAGGGGCCGAAGTTCGCCTTCGACGCCACGCCCGCGAGCCCCGGCAAGCAGGCTGGGACCTGCTCGCTGAACTTCAACAACGGCAAGGATTACGCTTGCGACGGCACGGCCAACGTCGGCGCCGACGCGGTCTCGCCCTACCTCGACGACAGCGGAAATCCGGGCTTGCCGCTGCGCTGGACGCTGCAGGTCGGCGGCACCTGGGAGGGCAAGGGCTACGATCGGCTCCGCGTCTACGCCGCCAAGGCCGGTGGTGACTTCGCCCAGCTGCTCGAGATCGATCCGCCCGCCGGTGGTGCCTGGCTGCGGCGCGAGGTCGACCTCTCGGCGGTTGCCGGCAGCGTCTTCCGCCTGCGCCTGGCGTTCTGGAGCAACGACTGCACCAGCAACGGCGGCACCGGGCCCTTCGTCGACACGATGGCGGTCTACCGGGTCGAGTGCGGCGCGGAGAAGGCGTGTGGCGGCGGCAAGGTCTGCGACGCCGGGCGCTGCGTCGCGCCGGCCAAGGACGGCCCGGACTTGGTGCAGATCAAGCTCACGCTCGACAAATCCCAGGTCGAGCCGGGCGGCGTGGTCGCGATGACCTACGCCTACCGCAACCAGGGCAACGCCTCGACCGGGCTCGACGCGGGGCATCGGATCGCGCTGGCGAAGGACGCCGCCGGCAAGGAGCTGGTGCACAGCTTCGGGCTCTATTGGCTCTACACGATGGCGGCGGGGGCCAGCTCGCCGGCCGGATATCCGGGCTCGGTGTGGAGCAAGACGCTGACGATCCCCGCCGGCACGCCTCCCGGCACCTATTACGTCGTGCAGATCTTGGATTCCGACGCCGAGGTCACCGAGACCGACGAGAGCAACAACGTCGGCGCCGCCCAGCTCGTCGTCGGCAACGCCAGCCCCGAGCCGGCGAATCTGCAGCCGGCAACGCCGAGCCTCGCTACCACCACCGTGCAACCCGGCGCGACGCTGCAGCTCGGCCTGGGCTGGAGCAACACCGGCAAGGGCCCGGCGGGCGTCTTCAAGGACGCCGTGCGGCTGGCGAAGAACGCCGCGCTGACCGAGGGCGTCGTCACCCTGGGCGGCTGGGCGCGGCAAGGGCTTCCGGCCGGGGCCAAGGTCGACGCGAGCGTCAGCGTGACGCTGCCGAAGGACCTCGCGGCGGGGAGCTGGTGGATCGGCCACGTCGTCGACGTCGACGGGCAGGTCGCCGAGAGCGCCGAGACCGACAACGTCGCCGCCGTCGCGCTGACGGTGCAGGCGCCGCAGCTCCCGGCCGACCTGCAGGCCGCCGGCATCTCCGCGACGCCGCAGCAGCTCGCCCCCGGCGCCTCCTTCACCGCCGACCTCGTGGTGAAGAACGCCGGCGCCAAGGCCGCGCCTGCCTTCGCGGTGGCTTGGCGCCTCTCGACCGACACCACGATCGACGGCAACGACACCCTGCTCGCCACCACCCAGCGCGGCGAGCTCGCCCCCGGTGATGCCGCAGCGGGCCCGGTGACGCTGCAGCTGCCGGGGACGTTGGCGGCAGGGAGCTACTACCTCGGCGCGCAGATCGACAGCGGCGGTGCGGTGACCGAGGCGAGCCTCGCCAACAACGTCGCGCTGCTGCCGCTGCAGGTCGCGAGCGCGGAGGCCAAGCCCGATTTCGTGCCGCTGCAGCTCGAGCACCTCGAGCCCAAGCCGAGCTATTTGCCCGGCGAGGTGGTGCGCTTCCGCTTCGGCATCCAGAACAAGGGAGCCAAGGCGGCTTCGGGGGCGTTCACCGAGCTGCACGTCTCGCGCAACCCGGTGCTGACCAAGGGCGACCCAGGGCTGGGCTACTACAGCTTCGGTTCGCTGCAGCCCGGCGCGACGGCGGGGCCGTGGACCGGGGCGATGAAGCTGCCCTCCGACCTCGCGCCGGGGACGTGGACCTTCGGCCAGATCGTCGACGAGGACGGCAACGTCGACGAGAGCGACGAGGGCAACAACACCTCGGGCTTCAGCATCGTCGTGGCCGGGCGGCCGGACCTGGCGGTCGACGGCCTCGGCCTCGAGCGCGTCGTCGTCGCGCCGGGGGAGGTCGTCAGCGTCCGCAGCCGGGTCCGCAACGTCGGCACGGCGAAGGCGGCGGCGCATGCCGAGACGCTGCGCTGGTCGACGGACGCGACGCTCGGCGCCGACGACGCGACGCTCGGCAGCCTCGACGTCGGCGAGCTGGCGGAGGGCGCGGCCAGTCCGGTGGCTGTGACGAAGGTCACGATCCCTGCCGGCGCCAAGCCGGGGACCTATTGGCTCGGCCGTCTCGCCGCGTTGCCCGCCGCCAAGGCAGGCGAGACGAGCCCGGATACCCAAGCTGGCAACGACGCGCGGGCCGTCGCGGTGCAGGTCGTCGCAAAGGTCGCGACGCTCGAAGGTTTGGTCACGTACGACCGCGTCCCGGCGCGCGACGGCATCAGCGAAGGCGGCTCGCGGCTGGCCTACGACCAGGTGCAGAAGCGGCCGGCGCGGCGGGTGTTGGTGCGGGCGATCGACGCGGCCGACGGCAGCACCGTCCGCGGCGAGGCTTTGACGCGCGACGACGGCAGCTACGTGCTGCACGTCCCGGCGGGGGTCGGGGTGCGGGTGCGGGCGTATGCGCAGATCGTGGGGGCGCTGGCGGAGCCCGACGGCATCGGCCGCGACGCCTGCAAGGGCGCGAACTTCGACGCCCGCGTGGTCGACAATACGGCCGGCCGCGCGCTCTACGCGGTGCAGGCGGCGGATGTGGTGCAGGCGCCGGCGAAGGGGCTCACGCTGCACGCGCCGATCGGCTTCGCGAACGGCAGCTACAGCGTCCGCAGCGGCGCGCCCTTCGCCATCGTCGATACGGCGGTCGACGTCTTCGAGACGGTCTGCGAGGGCCGCGCCGACGTCGAGCTTCCGGCGCTGTGGATCCATTGGAGCGTGAACAATATCGGCACCAGCGGCGACAAGGCCAAGGGGCAGATCAACACCTCGCACGCCACCGTCGAGAGCATCGACGGCGTCGCCCGGCCGGTCGCGTACATCCTCGGCAAGGCCGATGACGACACCGACGAATTCGACGACCACGTCATCGCCCACGAGCTCGGTCACTACGTCGAGGGCGCGGTCTTCCGCAGCGACTCGATCGGCGGCGGCCACTCCGGCGGCGATATCCTCGACGCCCGCGTCGCCTTCGGCGAGGGCTACGGCACCGCGCTGGCGGGCATCGCGCTCGCCGACCCCGGCTACGTCGACACCAAGGGCCAGGGCCAGCAGAGCGGCTGGAGCAAGGATATCGCCGAGGTGCCGAGCGGCAACGACATCGGCTGGAGCAGCGAAGACGCCGTGATGTTCCTGCTCTGGTCGCTCTGGGAAGCGCGTGATTCGACCCCGAATCATGGCAAATTCGATCGCATTTTCGAGGTAATGAGCAACCACCAAGCCAAGGGTCCGAGCCTGACCACGGCGGTGGCTTTCGGCGCGGTCTACAACGCGCTCTTTGGCGGCGCGGCGGAGTCTTTCCAGCAGCTCTGGCAGGGCGCGTTCGGTGTGGCCTACGACGCGCTCTGCGTCGGCACCTGCAAGGGCAGCGGCGATGTGGCCGACCTCTTCGACGTCGACAACGACGCGGGCAAGGGCTGGGCCAGCGCGCGCAACTACCCGACCGGTGGGGCGAAGCGCGACGCCACGTTCTGGCAGCTCTACGCCCCGCTCGGCCTCGGGCTGCGGCCGGTCGACGGCCACGACGTCGTGACCCACGTCGGCTACGCCAACGCCCGCAACAAGGTCGGCGCGCGGCGGTTGTACCGCTTCGTCGGCGACGGCGCGGTGCGGACGGTCGCGGTGGTCGGCCTCGCCGGCGCTACGTGCACCCAGGACGCCATCGACCTGCGGGTGCTCGGGCCGCGGGCGGACGGGCGCTTCGGCACCATCGCGGTCGACAACGCCAAGGAAGGCGCCCGCGCTGGCTGCCCGTGGGTCCGCTTCGAAGCCAGCGCCGGGGTGCCCTACGTGGTCGAGGTCTCCTCGGCCGCGACGATCGAGGTCCAGGGGATGACGATCTCCGTCGGTCCCTGAGCACAGCGGCGGGCCATTGCATTCGGCCCGCGAGAGGAGGTGACGATGACGAACGAACCTGTCGCGATGGCCTCGCAGCCGCCGCTGCGCTGGTACCACCACCTGCTGCTCTTGGTCGGCCTCGCGCTGGCCGTGCTCGGCGGCGCGATCTTGGGCGGCGCGGGCGAGGCGCGTTCGGCCTGTCCGCCGGAGCAAGGGCCGTCTCCCGCTGTCGCCCCTGCCCCCGCCGCTACCCCTGCCGCCCCCTCAGTGGAGACTCCACATCACCTCGAAGACAAACCTGGCGTCCCACTCGCCGCGATGGCCTCGGTCGACGGGGTCGTCACCAGCACGGCACCACATCCGGTGGTCGTGCAGCTTCGGCCCAAGCGCACGCTGCACCAGCTCACGCTCGCCCTGCGCGGCATCGACGGCGTCTTCGTGGTCGCCGCGCCGCGCGTGGTCGAAGACGCCGCAGCCGGGACAACGGTGGCCATCGACGGCCTGCTGACCGTGCAGGCTGGCGTGGCGGGCTACGTCGTGGTTGACGCGAGCTGGCAAGAGCCGGGGCGGGTGCAGCGGGCGACGTGGCGGTTCAAGGCGTTTGCGCCGGGGGCGGTGTACGCGGCCGAGCCGGAGGGGACGGTGGTTCGGGAGGCTGGCGGCGCGGCGGTGGAGTTGTTGCCGGCGGGGCGGTGAGGCCACGCCTTCAGTCGGCCACGGTGGCACCGCCGCCTGAAAGCCGAGCGTTGTCGAGTTGATGGCGGATCACCCACGAACTCACCCGATAGTGATCCGCGACGCTCGACTCGGCCTCTTCCGGGCCGCGGCTGCGCTGCGCCGCCAGATGGAGCGCCAGCACTCCGTCACGCGGCGCGAGCAACTCTGCCGCGAAGGCTCGCGATGCGCGCTGGTCCCATGTCCGCGCGTCGGTGATCAGCCGAGGCCCTGCCGCCATACCGAAGAGCGCGAAGTAGAGGCCTCGCGCTACTCTGAAGCGTACGTCGCGCTCGTGATGATCCGCATACGGAGCCAGTAGGACGATCGGTTGCGCCCGTCCCTGCCAACCGACCACGCCGCGGAGCCCCGCGGCCTCTGGGGCGACCAAATCCGGGACCTCGATGACTTGATGAGCGCGTTTGGCCCAAGTCGAAGAGGCTCGCTGGAGATCGTCCAGGCGCTCTTTCGGAGCGACGCCGAGCGCCGCGCGAATCTTGGCGGCCAATGCGTAGCCACGTTCGTACGCGGACGTAGGCAGGCGGCGAGGCAAGCGAATCTCTGGATGGCTGTTGAGGGTCCGCTCATCGACGAGGTCGAGGATCGGGCGGGCACTTCGCGCCTTGGCTCCGATGTCTGTGGGTGCGTCGAGGAGGTCCGCGATGAAGCTTTGCTGGAAGTCGCGAGGCGTGAGTGACTCGAACCAATCGAGGATGCCATCTGGCCAGGCGTCGACGGCGAAGGGATCGAGCCCGACGCGGCCCGCGCCTACGCAGAAGTCGATCTCGTCGGAGGCCGTCGACGCCGTTGCCTGCCAGTCTGTTCGAACCGCGGAGACCCGCGGATCATCCGTGTGGACCAAGCGTTCGAGCACGGAGTCTACGAGACGAGCCGCCTGCTGTTCGAAGTGCGTCCGATCGAAACGCGCCTCCCCAGCGGTCGCGAATTCGACCGGCGTGTGTGGCCGGAGCCCCGTCTGATCGCGGACCCACACGGCTCGCAAGGCGTCTCCGTCACTGAAGATGCTGAGGTTGGGTAGGGCGATGCCCGCACGTGCGGTGCGCAAGCAGTGGCGCAGGGCCCATGGCGTCGCCGTCGCTGTGTCGAGAATTCCCCCAAGGTCCGGAGGATTCGGTTCGTAGAGCAGAGACCACCAATTGCGAACCAACCAGCTCGCAATCGGGAAGAGCGGAACGTAGATCTCGGACCGGCGCGTGGTGTTGGCAGCGACGTCGGTCACACACTGCGAGGCGATGTCGATGCGGAGCTTCCCCCAAGTCAACGCGTCGACTTGGTCCGCCGCGCTTCGGTCGTCGAGGAAACTCCACTCCATGACCATCATAGCGCGATCCTCGGTGCGAGCTTGAGCCTGTCGTGCGGGTCGTTGGGGAAGTGGGCTGGGTCGTCGAGCGGAAAGCCGTGGTATTCGCCGGTCACCTGATTCGACAGTCGCATCTCGTGGAGTACGCCGTCGATGTAGAGCCACGCGCGGCTCGGAAAGTCGCCACGGAAGTGGTCATCGACGACCTCGGCTCGGATCGCAGCGCGCAGGCCGTTCACGATCTTTGGCCAGTTCTCCTTGGCGATGACTCGGCACTTGGTCGCATCAGTCCGAGGATTGTAGTTCCACCCGGGCGCCGGGTAGTTCTTGTGAGCCCCTGACGGCACATAGCTTGCCCGCTCTGCCACCGCCTCAGGCCGCGGTGCGGTCTGCGGCCACAAGCCGATCTTTCCAGGCTCGCTTTCGTTGGCCTGCCTGGTATGTCGGGCTCGCTTGACCATGGCCGCACGCTAGCAACGACGCCGCGGCGATGGCAACCCGTGCCTCTGCCGTCAGAGCACCCGAAGCGAAGCCAAAGCCGACTCCAACGCCGCGGCCTCCTCCACCGCCAGTTCCGCGTCCATGAAGCGCTCGATTCGCGCCAGCTCGAGCGCTTCACTTCGCCGCCGAAACCACCGGCAAACCTGCTCCACCCCATCCGCTTCGACATCGAGCAGCCGCAGCCGCTCGTTCAGCAACTCGCCGACGTCGCGATCACGAAACGCCGCCAGCCTGACCAACGACGCCGGCGGCATCGCGGCCGAAGACGGCGTCGACGCGTGTCCAGAAGTCGGCGACCTGTCTCGACATCGCCAAACGCGCCTCCCTCAAGCCTCGATCTGCCGCCGCAGCGCCCGCACCAGCGCCGCAGGATCTTCGCACGGGACCGCCAGCCGCGCGGCGCTCTTACGCACACCAAACGGCCCGACCACGTCGACCGGCTCCGCCAGCTCGAGCAGCACGCCATCGCCGTGCATCGGGCGCAGGTCGAGCGTGGCGTCGTCGACCCGGACCAGCACCGCCGCGTCGCGCAGGTCGGCGAGCGCGACGCGCGTCGACCAGCGCAGGCCGACGTCGATGTGCAGCCACTGCTCGTCGAGTCGCAGCGGAACCAGGCGCATGCCCTGCGCGTCGCCGAGCAGCCAGACGCTGCCGTAGACCGCGAGCACCGCGTGCGCCCACATCGCCAGCTCGGAGAGCCCGCGCAGCAGCAGGTGCACGGCGGCGCCCTCGACCAGCATCAGGAAGAGCGCGACCCCGACGATGGCGCGCCACGGCGTCGCCCGGTAGGTCGCAAACGTCGAGATGCCGTCGGCACGCGGCGTGCGCCGGAACGGCCCGACGACGCCCAGCCACAGCAGGCCCAGCTCGGTCGCCGCGGCGACGGCCAGCGGACGTGGCAGCACCGACGCCAGCGCCTCGCGGAGCGCCGGGATGGCCGCGAGCCCACGCTGCCGCTCTGCGCGCCAGGCGCCGAGCACGCGGCGGAGCCGGACCAGCGCCGTGAACGAGACCACGCCCTCGGCCAGGACGGCGACGACGGCGAAGGCCCAGAGCAGACCGCCGGACATCTCCGCCGGCATCAGCGCCCGGCCGAGCAGCAGGTTCAGCGCGACCAAGATCGCCACCGCTCGCCAAGAGGCGTGGCCGGGCCGCACCAACGTCCACCACGCCAGCGCGCCGGTGGTCAGCGTCAGGTCGGCCAGTGACGCGGCGAGGGCCGCGTCGGCCCCGACTTCGGCCACACCGCCGCGCAGAATCCAGAAGACCGCGGCGTGGATGGCGACGAGGCCGGCTGCCAGCAGCGCGAGCTGCGGCGCCAGCGCCGTGGTTCGAGGAGTTGCGACCATTCGGCTTGCCTCCTGCCGCGCGCGGCGGCGGCCGCGACGGTCTCGGCGACGGTGTTCGCGGCGTGGCGAGCGTGGCCGATTCCGCCTGCCGACGCCACGCGGACCAAGCGAGTGTCTTTTCCACCGATTCTCCTACCCGGCCGAGCCAGGGCTTGCCGGCTGTAGCGAGCGGCGGTTGCGCCGTCGGGTTGGCGGTAGCTAGTCTGGACGCCGAGCATGGCGCGCCATGCGGGGTGATGTGATGCCCGTTATTTCCACGTTCTTCGGTATCATCGTGCGTATGCGCCACGGCGATCACGCTCCACCCCACATTCATATCGAATAGCAGGGGTTCCGCGCCCTTGTGCTGATCTCGTCTGGCGAAGTCGCAGCCGGACGGCTTCCTCGAAAAGCGGCTGCGATCGTTCGAGAGTGGTGTGTGTCGCACAAGGACGAACTGCTCGCCGACTGGGAGCTTGCCTGCGCCTTCGAACCTCTGAACGTGATTCCAGGAGCCGACCATGATTGAGTTGATCGACGTGCAAGTCATCGGCGAGTTTCAGCTCCGCCTGGAATTCTCTGACGGGAGCCATGGCAACTTCGACGGTCGCCCGCTGCTACAGCGACAAGGCTCCTTGTTGCAACCACTGCGCGACCGCGACTACTTCAGTCGCTGCTTCATCGACGCGGGTGGACTGGCGTGGCCGAATGGTCTCGAGCTGAGTCCGGCCACACTGCACTCCATGCTGCGAGATTCGGACTGCCTCCGAGGTGGTCCTCGGGCCGCGTAGAGAGGCGAAGAAGACTTCGCGCAAGGGGATTTTTTGACGCAGGCGGTCCATGCGATGCCCGCTTCGGCCGAGGCGCGAGGATCGAGCGTGACACCCAAAGCGTGACTCCACTGTCCCGCAGAGTCGTCGGTCTCACTCCGAACTGTCACGCCAAAGCCCCGGAAATCCAACCTCCTCACACCGCTGTCCCGCTCGCGACCGCGGCTCAATTCCGCAATCACCCCGGCGGGATGCCGCAGATCTCCCAAGGCTTGGCACGGCCGCTGCACTCCATGGCTCCCGAACGCCCCTGCCCCCCAGGCAGCGAGAGGGACCATGCGAAACCACGACCTCGACCCACATCGCGCCAGCCACGCGCACCTCCTCATCGCCTGCATCGGCCTGCTCGGCCTGCTCGCCTGCGGTGACGACTTCGGCACCGACCCCGGCAAGGACGCCGCGGGTCAAGACGCCGCGGTCGTCGACACCGTCGCCGATGGCTTCGTCCCCGACGGGGGCGTCCTCGACGGCGGAGGCAAGGACGTCGACGCCGTCACCGACGCTGCGAATACCGACGCGGCGGTCGACGTCGAGCCCGATGTCGACCCCGATACCGCTGAGACCGACGCCGAGACCGACGCGGACCCGGACGCTGCGGAGACCGACGCGGACCCCGACACCGCCGAGACCGACGGCGAGACCTGCACCCCGACCGACCCACCGGACGAGGTCTGCGACGGCCTCGACAACGACTGCGACGGCGAGACCGACGAGGAGACCTGCCTCGACGCGATGTGCGTCACGGGTCTCTGCAAGGGCGAGGACGGCTGCGAGTTCACCGGTCTCACCGGGCCTGCCTGCGACGACGGCGCGCCCTGCTCGGTCGGCGATACCTGCACCGACGGCGTCTGCGGCGGCGCGGTCAAGGATTGCGACGACAACAACCCCTGCACCGACGACGGCTGCGAGATGCTGACCGGCGACTGCACCCACAAGGCCAACACCGCCGCGTGCTCCGACGGCGACGGCTGCACCGTCGGCGACGCCTGCAAGGACGCGGCCTGCCTGCCCGGCGCCGCCACCGTCTGCGACGACGCCAACCCCTGCACCGACGATAGCTGCGACAAGGCCAACGGCACCTGCATCTTCGCCGCCAACACCGCCGCGTGCTCCGACGGCGACGGCTGCACCGTCGGCGACGCCTGCAAGGACGCGGCCTGCCTGCCCGGAGCCATGACGGTCTGCAACGACGACAACCCCTGCACCGACGATAGCTGCGACAAGGCCAGCGGGAAGTGCGCCTTCACCGCGAATACGGCGCCGTGCAGCGACGGCGACGGCTGCACCATCGGCGACGCCTGCAAGGACGCGGCCTGCCTGCCCGGCGCCATGACGGTCTGCAACGACGACAACGTCTGCACCGACGACAGCTGCGACAAGGCCAGCGGGGAGTGCGTCTTCACCGCGAATACGGCGCCGTGCTCCGACGGCGACGGCTGCACCGTGAGCGACGTCTGCGCCGGCAAGGCGTGCGTTGCCGGCAAGCTCACCGTCTGCAACGACGACAACGTCTGCACCGACGATAGCTGCGACAAGGCGAGCGGGGAGTGCGTCTTCACCGCGAATACGGCGCCGTGCAGCGACGGCGACGGCTGCACGCTGAACGATACGTGCAAGGACAAGGCCTGCGTGCCTGGCGCGGCCAAGGTCTGCGACGACAACAACGTCTGCACCGACGACGGCTGCGACAAGGCCAGCGGCGCTTGCACCGCGGTCGCGAATACGGCGCCGTGCACCGACGGCGACGCCTGCACCATCGGCGACGGCTGCGCGGCGACGGTCTGCCTGCCCGGCAAGGCGACGGTCTGCGACGACGACAACGTCTGCAGCGACGACAGCTGCGACAAGGCGAGCGGCAAGTGCGTCTTCCTGGCGAATGCCGCGACCTGCACCGATGGCAATGGCTGCACGGTCGGTGATGTCTGCAAGGACAAGGCGTGCACCGCGGGCGGGCCGAAGAATTGCGACGACGACAACGTCTGCACCGCCGACAGCTGCGACAGCAAGACGGGGTCTTGTGCCCACGCGGCGGTCGCCGGCAGCTGCGAGGACGGCAACAAGTGCACCTTGCTCGATCACTGCAAGGCCGGCACCTGCGTCTCGGTGGTGAAGAAGGTCTGCGACGACGGCAACGCCTGCACCGACGACAGCTGCGACAGCAAGACCGGAGGCTGCGGCTTCGCCAACAACACCGAGCCCTGCGACGATGGCACCAAGTGTACGGCTGGCACGGTCTGCAAGGACGGCGCCTGCGACGCCTCCAAGGCGTTCGTGGTCAAGTGCGACGACAACAACCCGTGCACCCTCGACGTCTGCGACCACGCGAGCGGCAAATGCGCCAAGCTCCCGGCGCTCTTCGGCGCGAGTTGCGGCGATGGCAAGGTCTGCCTCGATGACGCCAGCTGCGTGGACGCGGTGCCCTGCAAGGCTGCCGAGGGGACGCGGGCGTCGCAGCAGGACGGCCGGTTGAAGTCCTACAACGAGACGAACTACGGCGTGCTCGCCAACGCGGATGGCAGCAGCTTCTGGGTCGGCATCACCGGCGACGGCGCGCTCTACAACGTCAACGACGCGGTGATCGTGCTGCGCGACGCCGGGGGCACCTACAAGAACAGCGTGACGTGGGGCCAGTCGGGCAGCGACGAGGTCTTCCGCGACGTGATCTCGGACGGCAACGGCGGCGCGCTGGCGTTCGGCTGGTACCGCGCGAGCGGCAGCGTGTCGACCAGCTCGGCCGTGGTGCTGCACGTCGACGCGAGCAACAAGCAGCTCGGGGTCGAGCTCCACAAGCCGACCAACTACGACCGCTTCTATGCCGCGGCGCGTATCTCTGCGACGTCCATCGCGGCTGCGGGCCAGGCCAACGGCGGCTCGACCGCCTGGATCACCTTGCTCGACAACGACGGCAAGCTGGTCGCAGGGAAGTCTTGGACCGCGGTGCTCAAGACCGGCGCGCCCTTTGTCGACGTGGCCTACGACGCCAAGAACGACAAGCTCCTCGGCCTCTCGTCCGACCAGAACCGCACCCACATCGCCCTCTTCGACGGCGCGCTCAACCCCAAGGGCAGCTGGAACTTCGAGCTCGATTTCGGCCATCGGCTGAATGCGTTGACCTGGCTGCCGGACGGTCGCTGGGCGGCGGTGGGCCAAGCCAAGCAGATCGAGGGTCTCGCGACACAGGGGCTGCTGCTGGTCAGCGACCTCGAGCTGACCAAGATGGTCACGACCCAGATCG
The DNA here is from genome assembly GCA_020632665.1 of Deltaproteobacteria bacterium. Classification (GTDB taxonomy): domain Bacteria; phylum Myxococcota_A; class UBA9042; order UBA9042; family UBA9042; genus JACKFC01. The sequence goes on along the minus strand of JACKFC010000019.1, from coordinate 29,890 downwards.
GCGGCGCCCACGATGACGACCTGCTCGACGTCGCGCTGGGCAGCGACGGCGTCTTGCGCGCGGCGGGCTACAGCACCGATACCTTTGTCCACAACGATACCCAGGACGGCAGCCTGGTCCGCTTCACGCAGGACGGCGCTCCCCTCGGCCAACCGCGCTACTATGGCGGCGCCGATGCCGACCGCTTCGCCACGCTGGCCGAGTTGCCCAAGGGCGGCTGGCTGCTGGGCGGTTCGACGATTGGACCCGACGACACCCCAGACCGCTGGTACGTCGTGGTCGACGCCTACGGCAACAGCAGCTGCGGCGGCGGTTGCAAACAGCACGCCGACTGTGACGACGGAGCCATCTGCACCGACGATCGCTGCGACGCAGCGACCGGGACCTGCAGCCACGACAGCATCATCGGTTGTTGCGCCGCCGACGTCGATTGCGTGCTCGGCGACGCGTGCTCGACGACTTCGTGCGACGCGAACCTGCACATCTGCAAGGCCACGCCGAAGAAGGATTGCTGCGTCGACGACGGCGACTGCGACGACGGCAACGCCTGCACCACCGATAGCTGCCAGGACGCACAGCTCGGCGGCACCTGCAAGCATACGTCGATCGCCGGATGCTGCCTGCTCGACGGCCAATGCGACGACGGCAAGGCGACGACCAACGACGCCTGCAACGCCAACATCTGCCTGCACCAGGTCGCCGCCTGCACGGCCGACGCCGATTGCGTCAGCGACGACGCGTGCAGCGTCGGCAAGTGTGACGTCGAGAAGAAGGCGTGCACCTACGCGCCGAAGTCGTGTGACGACGGCAACGCCTGCACCGTCGACGCCTGCGGCAAAGACGGCGCGTGCAGCTACGCCCCGGCCGCAGCGGGCCTCTCCTGCGCGAAGTCGATGCTCTGCGACGGCGAAGGCATCTGCACCCAGCAGGCCTGCCACGCCTTCTCGATGACGGCGCCTTCGGTATTGGACGCGGGCTTCTCCGACGTCATCAGCGACAGCGATGACGGCCGCGACATCGCCGCCCTACCGAACGGTCACCTGCTGACGGTCGGCCAGACCGCCGAAGACAAAGACAACAGCGCCTACGACGCGCGTGTGGTCGAGGTGGACGCCGACGGCAAGTTCATCGGTGGCTGGCACTACGGTGAGCAGGGCGTCAACGAGGCTGTCCGCGGCGTGGCGCTGCGCAAGGACGGCGGCTTCTGGCTCGCCGGCGAGAGCTGGAGCAAGAAGGGCAAGGGCGCCGCGGACGGCTGGCTGGCGCACGTCGGTCCGGACCGCAAGCTGGTCGCCGACACCTTCCACGGCGCCGACAAGAGCGACGAGTTCAACGACGTCGTCAGCTGCGACGGCCTCGGCGCGGTCGCGGTCGGCAGCATCGGGATGAGCTCGCCGATGAGCAGGCAGAACCTGATCGTGTCGGTCGACGGCGCCGGCAAGCCGCTCACGGGCTATCCCATCGTCTTCGGTCGGGCGATGGTCAACGACAAGTTGCAGGCCATCGCCTGCAGCAAGAGCCCTGGCCGCTACGTGGTGGTTGGCGAGAGCCGCACCCCCGCTGGCGCGGACACCGGCGTCGCCGCGATCGTCGAGGGCGGGAAGCTCGTGACATCCGCCTTGCTCCTCGACTGGAAGATGCAGGCCGCTGCCGACGTCGTCGGGCTCCCGCTCGGCGGGTTCGCGGTGGTCGGTGTGGGGCCGTCGACGGCGACGTCGTCCACGAGCGCGACCTATCTCCGCATCTCCGACGCACTCTCGGTGCTCGCGGCGCGGCAATTCTCCAACCCTGCCGAGGCGTTCACCGGCGTGGCGGTCGCTGCGGACGGCAAGCGCCTCGGCATCTTCGGCAAGGCCCGGTCCGCTGTCGGCAAGGACCGCGACGCTTGGTTGCTGCACACCACCCTCGATGGGGAGCCGCTCGGCTCGGGCAAGCGCTTCGGCAGCGCGTCCGATGATGATACGTGGAAGATCGTGGCGATGCCCGACGGCGGCTTCGCCTTCTGTGGCGACACCCCTGGCTACAAGCAGCCGGTGAATTACAGCGATATGTGGATCGTGCGGACCACCGCGACCGGCGAGCAGATCTGCCTCGGAGCCCAGCCGTTGTGCAAGGACGATATCGCCTGCGACGACGGCGACGGCTGCACCGTCGATAGCTGCGACCTCGAGACCGGCGCCTGCAAGCACGAGGCCAAGGCGCAATGCTGCAAGGCCGACGCCGACTGTGACGACGGCAAGCCCTGCACCGCCGACGTCTGTAGCGATGGCTCCTGCTCGTTCGCCACCACGCCCGAGGGTACCGTCTGCGATGGAAGCGGCTTGCAATGCACCGCGACTGGCGGCTGTGGCTGCGACAACGTCGACTACGTGATCGATCCGGCCAAGCTCGACAAGCCGATGTCCGTCATCCAGTTCTCGTATGGTGGCATCGGCGTCGACAGCACCGGCGCGACCTATACCGTCGCCAACTTCATCACCACCACGCCCGAATTCGGCGTCTTGGTGGTGAAGCGAGACGCCAAGGGCAAGAAGCTGTGGGAGAAGACGTTCACGAGCCAGGCCGCGCCGTTCGAGATCAGCGCGGTCTCGGGTAGCAAGAGCGGCGTCTGGTTCAGCGGGCTGTGGGCCGAGTCGGTCGGCTACCTGCAGCACGTCGACGGCGACGGCAACTTCGGCCAAGGCAAGATCATCATCACCGGCGAAGGTACGGGGCCGGTCTCTGCCCTGGCGACGCTCGCCGACGGCACCACGATCTCTGCCATGGCCGCGATGGGGGGTCTGCAGAAGGCCGTCGTCGTCCGCCGCAGCGCGGTCGGCGAGCCCACCAGCTACGCCGCCAAGGAGATGTTCAGCTCGAAGAATATCGGCATCCACGCCGCCGACGTCGACCCTGCGACGGGCCTGACCGGCTTCGCCGGCTTCCGCTTCGCCGACGCGACGGCGAACGACGGCTGGATCGGCATCGTCGACGCTTCGGGTGGGGTCAAGCAGATCGCCACCGACGCCGCCGGGCACGACTTCTACGAAGGTGGCGCCTGGGCCAACGGGACCTTCATCGCTGCCGGGTTCGCGCCCAGCAACGATGGTTCGATCGTCCAGGAGGCCCAGCTCGCCGCCTACGACAAGGACGCCAAGCAGCTGTGGAGCCTCCGCCACGCCTTCGGCAAAAACATGCAGATCCGTGGCGCAGCCTACAGCGGGTCCATCTTCGGCGTCGTCGGCACCGCACAAGACGTCAAGACCAGCAAGACCGGCGTCGTGACGATGATGTTCGACGCGTCCGGCAAGCTGCAGGGCGAGCAGCGCTTCGAATTGCCGCAGACCGGCAACCAGTTGCTGCACTTGGTCGCGACCCCGGGCGGCTTCTACGCCGGCGGCAGCAAGCAGCTCTCCGCCGGGGCAGCGCCCCTGCCCTGGCTCTTCGGCTTCGACACCAAGGCCAACCAACTCTGCAAGTAGCGACTCGCCCGCGTCGTCGGCCGGGAGCCGGCGTCGCGGGCGCAACCGCGGGCCAACGGTCCGCGACGGGAGAGAACCATGCGAACGATGATGCGCTGGGGGCAGATCGCCTCGATCGGGGCGCTGGCGGTGGCCCTGGCCCTCACTGGCTGCGGCAGCGAAGGCGGTGGCGGAGGTGGCGGCGACAGCGATGCGTCGTCCGCCAGCGACGGCGGCAATGACGGCAGCAGCAGCAGCGACAGCAGCAGCGACAGCAGCAGCGACAGCAGCAGCGACAGCAGCAGCGACAGCGGCAGCGACAGTGGCGGCGGGCAGGCCGGCGCGGGTAGCTCCTACGAGACGGCCGTCACCGCCGATTGGAAGGGCGAGCACAAATTCGACCTCGCCAAGCGCGGCAGCAAGGCCTTCGTCACCTTCGAGGGCAAGAAGGGCCAATTCGTCGCGCTGCTCGCCTTCGCCGACGAAGGAGACGAGCACCAATTCGTCGACACCGTGCTGACCCTGCACGACGCCGATCACAAGCAGCTGGCGATGAACGACGACCCCTTCCCGAAATTCGGTCAGGACTCGGCGCTCTTCACCTACCTGCCGGCCGACGGCACCTATTACGTCGTGGTGCGGGACTGCTGGACCTGGCAGGACGAGGGCGGCAGCGTGCAATGCGGTCTGCCCCACGACAAGCCGGTGCCGGGCGTGACGGTGCGGGTCCGCGGTGAGGATTCCAAGCCGCCGACCTTCATCTCCGACGCGCCGAGCCAGGGTGGCGGCCCGGCCGAGGTCAGCTACGCGCAGACCGACAACGGCTTCGATATCGACTTCCTCTACGGCAAGGCCGAGCAGGCCGGCGAGGTCGACACCTTCGTCACCAAGCTGCCGGCCGGTGTGGCGCAGCCGCCGCTGCGCCGTGGGGCGCTCGTCTTCTTCGGCCAGAAGACCGGCAGCTTCGGCAACGGCGCACCCGGTCCCATCGGCACGGTCAGCGTTGCGGACGCCACCGCGCCGGACGTCGTCCTCGGCAAGCTCGCGATGCAACCGGGTGATCTCTTCTACGTCCCGGTCGACGCCGACAAGAGCTACCACATCAAGGTGACCCAGCCGGCCGGCAGCGTCGCGGGCTTCTACACCCTGGCCCACGGCTTGGACCGCACCAACGCCGTCGAGCAGGACGACGCCGCCAACGACAGCGCGGCGACCGCCGAGGCCTTCCCCGACTCGTTCGAGGGACAGCTCGTGCTCTCGGTCGACGCCGAGCTCGGCAAGGCCGGCGACAAGGACCACTTCAAGGCGACGCTCGACGCGAGCTACGAGTACACCGCCTCGATCACCTGCTGGGCCGGCTCGCTCGGCTCCGGTGTGCAGGGCCTGCACGTCGAGCTGCTCGACCAGGACGGCAAGGCGATCGCCGGCAGCGCCACCGACGAGGGCACCGAGCCCGGCAAGACCGGGGCGCTGCAGCGCGAGAACATCACCATCCCCAAGGGCGCCACCGCGGCCATCTTGCAGGTCTCGGCCAAGGGTCAAGCGAGCGACAACGCCGGCAGCTACTACCGCTGCAAGCTGGCGTTGGAGTAGCGCCGTGGGCGTGTCCACCCGAACGGGCGCAACGGGCTCGGGTGGACACGCCCCGGCTGCGCCGCCAACCTATGTCGTGGCGTTGGAAAGGTCGGCGATGGGGCCGATGGGTTGGGAGCGAGGGCTATGGCCGGGATGCAGGCATCGACCGAACGCTCGGAGCTGCGTCCCGACCCGACCCGTCTCTACGAGGGCGATCGCATCGGTGGCCGCTATCGGATCACCGGCGTGCTGGGCTCCGGCGGCTTCGGCGCGGTCTATGCCGCGGAGCACGTCGAGACGGCACAGCCGGTCGCGATCAAGGTCCTCCGCGCCCGCGGAGAGCATGCCGACGAACAGGCCATCGCCCGCTTCCGCCGTGAGGCGCGGATCACCGCGCAGCTCTGCCATCCGAGCACGGTCCGCATCTACGACGTCGGTGAGTCCGAAGGGGGGCTGCTCTACATCGCCATGGAGCGGCTCCGCGGCGACACCCTCGAATCCGTGCTGCAGCGCCACCGCGCCGAGGGCACCACGATGGCCGAGGGCGAGGCCATCACCGTCGGCACCGCGGTCCTGCGCAGCCTCGCCGAGGCGCACGGCCTGGGCGTGGTCCACCGCGACCTCAAGCCGAGCAATATCATGCTGACCTGGATCGACGACGAGTGCATCGTGAAGGTCCTCGACTTCGGCATCGCCAAGCCCAGCGAGTCCTCGCTGACCGGCACCGGCCAGGCCCTCGGCACGCCGGCCTATATGAGCCCCGAGCAATGCGAAGGCCGAGAGCTCGGCCCTGCGAGCGATCTCTATGCGCTCGGCGTCATCCTCTTCCGCGCCGTCACCGGTGATACCCCCTTCGCCGACGAGAACCCGATGACGCTGATGTACAAGCAGATCAACGCGCCAGCGCCGGATATCCGGTTGCGCGCCGCCGAGCCGCTCAGCGACGCCTTTGTCGCCGCCGTCAGCCGCGCGCTCGACAAGGTCCCCGGTGCCCGCTTCGCCTCCGCCCGCGAGATGCGCATCGCGCTCGAGCTCGCCCGTGATGGTGCTCCCGTCAGCCTCGTGACGCGGCGCTACGCCCTGCCGACCCGCCCAGCCGAAGACGCCGGCGACGAGACCGACGAGAACCCGGTGCCGTCGATCGGCGCCGCGACGCCCCTGCCCGCCGAACGTCGACCTGCACCCGAGGCGGCCGCCGCGCCGACCGCCGAGCCGACCGCCGCCCCGGTCTCCGCCTCGACGACGTCCAACGTGGCGCCGCCGCCCCGCCGTGTCGCGCCCCGGCTGGCCTGGGTCCTCGGCGGGCTCTTGGTCCTCGGCCTGGGGTTCTGGGTCCAGCGCGCCGACGCCCCCGCGCCATCGGCGGCGCAGGCGGGGTCCGAGCCGGTCGCCCCGGCGGAGGTGAAGCCTTCGGTCTCGGTCGCGGTGGCCGCGTCGGCTTCGCCGCCGACGCCAGAGGCAGACGCCGGAGCGCGGACGGTCGCCGTGGACCCGCCAGACGCGGTCGCCGCGTTGGACGATGCTGCCACGCCGGACGACGCGGCCAGCACAGGGGGCGCGGCCAGCACAGGGGGCGCGGCGGCGACATCCTCGAAGGACGCGTCGCCGCCCGCTTCTCCCGCCGGCCCGGCGGAGGCGCCGGCGCGCAGCAAGCCCTCTCCGTCCAGCCCGAGCGAGCGGTCCGCACGGCGACCGCGGCCACAACCGCCGACGCCGACCCCGGAGGGGCCGGCCAAGCCCCCGCCGGCGCCGATCGAACGGCATTTCCTCGACTGATCGAGCTGCTGCAGCCCTGGAGCGACGTCATGGCCGACGCCACCACCACCGAACCAGCGATCCGCTTCCGCGACCTCGAGCAGCGTTCCGAGCACGCCTGCTGGCGGCTCCACGTCGTGGCGAGCTCCGATCCGGCCCGCGTCGGCAGCATCCACCGCCTCGAGACCGGCATGACGCTGCTCGGTCGCAACCCGACCGGACCCGGCGCGGTGCTCGCTTTCGCCGACCATACGATGTCCCGCACGCACGTCGGCCTGATCGTGCGAGGCGCCGAGAATCGGGTCGAAGTCGTCGACCGCGGCAGCCGCAACGGCACCTGGGTCGCCGCCCACCGGGTCGAGCGGGCGTTCGTCGGCGATGGCGCCGTCTTGCGGGTCGGCGCGCTGGTCGCGGTGCTCGAAGCCGACGGCGGCGCCGCGATCGCGCACGACGCGCCGACGCGCGAGGTGCCGGGGCGCACCGAGGTCGCGCGAAAGGTTCGTGCGGCGACTGCGGCGGCCGCACACGATGCGCTCGGCGTCCTGGTCAGCGGCGAGACCGGCACCGGCAAGGAATTCGTCGCCGCGGAGCTGCACCGCCGCTCCCGACCGGACGGACCGTTGGTTCGACTCAATATCGTCGCGATTCCCGAGACCCTCTTCGAATCCGAGCTCTTCGGCCACGTCAAAGGGGCGTTCTCCGGCGCCGCGGAGGGGCGGCCAGGCCGGGTCCGAGAGGCCAACGGCGGGACGCTGGTGCTCGACGAGATCGGCGAGCTGCCGCTGGTGCAGCAGCCCAAGCTGCTTCGCGTGCTCGAGGAGGCCGCGGTGCGGCCGGTGGGCGGGCGCGCCGACGTCCCGGTCGACGTGCGCTTCGTCGCGTCCACCAACGCCGACCTCGACGCGATGGTGCAGCAGGGCTCCTTCCGGGCCGATCTGCTCGCCCGGCTGCGTGGGCATCGCGTGGCGCTGCTGCCGCTGCGCCAGCGACGCGCCGACCTGCTCGATCTCGCCGACGAGATCGAGCCACACACCGAGGGCAGGCGCTGGGCCGAAGCGCTCGAGCCCGACGCGGTCGAGGCGCTGCTGCTCTACGATTGGCCGGAGAACCTGCGCGAGCTCCGCGCCGCGCTGGTCCGCCTGCGCGGCGGGGCGGCGGGCCGAATGGCGACGGCGCAAGACTTGCCGGCCCAGATCGTCGAAGCCGTCCGCCGCCGACTGCGCGAAGCCAACGCCGAACCCGAGCACCACGAACTTGCCTCGGCCCGAGAGCCTCGCCAGACTCGGCCGTCGAGGCAGGCGCTGCTCGAACTCATCGAGCGCCATGACGGCAACGTCGGCGCCATCGCGCGGATCATGGATACCCACCGCAAGCAGGTCTATAGGTGGCTGGACTACGCAGGAATCGACCGCAGCATGCTCGACCAGGCACGCGACGACGCCCGCTCGTAGCGCTCGCCCTCGCCCTGCTGCTCGCGCTGCTCCCTCCGAGCATCGGTCTCGCTGCCGTGTCGCAAGCCGACCAGCGTGCCGCCGCCCTGCTCAGCGAACAGGGGATCGAAGCCGCGCGGGTCAAGGACTACGCCGTCGCCGCGCGGCTCTACCACCGCGCCTTCGCCCTCGACCCGAGCCAGAGCGGCTACCTCTACAGCGCAGCCGTCGCCGAGATGAAGGCCGGTGACCACGCCGCCGCCCGGCGCGACTTCGAGCGCGTCGTCGCAGCGTTCCCCGCCGACGATCGCTTCGTCGGCCGCGCGCGTGAGCGGCTCGCCCAGCTCGACGCTGCCGCCCGGCCCCCACAGCCGTCCATCACAGCGCCGCCCACCACAACGCCCCCAATCACAGCGCCGCCAGCCACAGCGCCGCCAGCCACAGCGCCGCCGACGGAGCCGAAGCCTGCAGCGCCTGCGCCGGCGCTGAAAGCCACGCCCGACACCGGCTGGACCGCGCGCGGCGTCGCCGGCTGGAGCCTGATCGGCGCCGCGACGGTCGGGGTCGGCATCGGCGCGGCGCTCGGATGGCGGGCCCTCGGCGACCGGCAGACGCTGAAAGACACCTACTTCGACAGCAAGACCGAGCGCTACGTCGGCATCACGGTCGACGCGTTGAACTCCCGGGAATCCGCGATCAACAACCAGATCACGCAGGCCTGGGTGGTCGGCGGGATCGGCGTCGGCGCCGCCGCGATCGGGGCGCTGCTCCTGATCGGTCGTGGCGAGGGCGGCCGGGCCACGGTGCTGCTGCTGCCGAACCGCTCTGGCGCCGAATTGTCTGCGACCTTGCGCTTCTGAAGGCGGCTGCGCGGCATTCCGGTGCTGCCGCTACGGCAACGATCGAACGCAGCGGAAGCCGACGTCGTCGTAGGCCTTGGTCGGCGAGGCGCCCTGCCGATTCGCGCTGCGGAGCGACGTCGCGGCGCTGTAGAAGCTGCCGCCGCGGACGACCCGGCCGCTGTCGAGCAGCGTCTGCACCGGATCGACGACGGGCGCAGCGCTGTAGCTGTCGGCCGCGTACCAATCCGCCACCCACTCCCAGAGGTTGCCGCCCAGATCGGCGTGACCATAGGGCCCCAACCCGGCCAGCGAGCCGTTGCCGGCGCTCCAGCTCGCCCCGGAATTGCAGCCGATCCCGGAGGTCATATAGACCCCCTGCTTGCCGCACTGCGGGGCCGCGTTCGACCACGGATAGGTGCGCATCGTCGTTTTGCAGCCCGAAGCGCCGCCGTTCTCCTCGCAGCGGCCGCGGGCGGCGAGCTCCCACTGCGCCTCGGTCGGCAAGCTGCCGCCGATCGCCGCGCAATAGGCCTCCGCCGCCGCCGCCGTGACGCAGTTGAGCGGGTGCCCCTGCCGCCCATCGACCGGCCCGAGCGGGTTCCAATTCGAGGGCTTCTCGCCGACCGTACAACCGTCGGCCATCACCGTCGCGCCGTAGCTCGGCTTGGCGCAGTCGCCCGCGTCGACGCAGGCTTTGTAGTCTGCGACCCGAACCTCGGTCCTGCCGAGCCAGAAGGGCTTGCTCACCGTCACCTGATGCTGCGGCGACTCGTCGGCCTCGCAGTCCTTGTCCAGCGCCGCGTTGCACCCCATCCAGAAGGTACCGGCCGGCACCAGCGCCCAGCTCACGCCCGCCATCGTCTTGCTGCAGACGGTCGGCCCCTGCATCGCCCCGCCCGCCGCCGCGCACCCCGCGGCCATCGACCAGGTGTGCTTGCAGCTGCCGTCGCTGCCGTCGCAGGCGTCGACGGTCCAGGCGTCGCCGTCGTCGCAGGAGGTCGTGCTGCCGCCCGTGCAGTGGCCGCCCTTGCAGCCTTCGCCGCTCGTGCAGGGGTCGCCGTCGGTGCAGGTCGCGGCGTTCGGCAGGTGCACGCAGCCCTTCGCCTTCGCGCAGCTGTCCGTGGTGCAGACCTGGCCGTCGTCGCAATCGAGGTCGCCGCCGGCGACGCAGCTCCCGCCCTGGCAGCTGTCGCCCGCGGTGCAGATCGAGCCATCCGCGTCGCAGGCCTTGCCCTCGGCCTTGGCGACCAGCGCGCAGGTGCCGGTCGATGGATTGCATGCGTTGCTCGCGCACGTGGTGTCGGCCGAGGCGTCGCAGACCACGACCGAGGCCACGGCCACCGTGCAGGTATGCGGCAGCGCCGCCGTGTCGCAGAAGAGCGTGCCGTTGCAGGCGTCGCCGTCGTCCAAGGCGAGGCAGTCGGCGTCGGTCGCGCAGCCGCAATCGAGCGCGGTCGGGCCGACGCAGGTGCCCGCCTTGCAGGCGTCGTCGCCGGTGCACGGGTCGCCGTCGTCGCAGGCCGCGGCGTTGTCGGCGTGGGTGCAGCCGGAGGTGGCCGCGCAAGCATCATCGGTACAGACGTCGCCATCGTCGCAGTCGAGGCTGGGGCCAGCCGCGCAGGTGCCGGATGCGCAGGCGTCGCCGACGGAGCAGGCGTCGCCGTCGTCACAGGGAAGCGCGTCGACGGCGTCGTGCACGCAGCCGCTGCTGGCTTGGCAATGGTCGAAGGTGCAGCTCTCGCCGTCGCTACAATCCACGGCCGCGCCGCCCGTGCACGCGCCGTCGGCACAGCTCTCCCCGGTGGTGCAGGCGTTGGCGTCGTCGCAGCCGCCGCTCGCGGGGGTGTGCTTGCAGCCAGCCGCTGGGTCGCATTCGTCCGTGGTGCAGGGGTTGCCGTCGTCGCAGGCGCCCTGGGGGCAGACCTGTTCGATGTCGACGATGTAGACGATATCGGGCGCGGGCGCGTCAGCCGCGACGGCGTCGCCGCCGGAGGTGTCGGGCGGGGCGAATTCACCGAGCTCTTCACGGGTCGCGCAGACGCCGGCGACGCAGAGCTTGCCGGCGGTGCAGTCCTTGTTGCTCTCGCAAGCGAAGGGGCCCTTGACTTCGAGGTTCACGTCGCAGCCGAGGGTGGTTGCCACCACGAGGCAAACGGTCAGCCTCGCCAGCGCGCCGCGGGCGTGCGTCGAGATCTCTGATTTCATCGCGTCCTCCTGTTCAGAATCGCGCCGACCAGCGCAGGCCGCCGCCGCTGGGCGTCAGGTAGCCAGAGACGGTCCCCTTGGCGGGGGGGAGCAGCCCGGGTGTGGCGCGCCAGAGCCAGACGCCAACGCCAGCGGCGACCACTGCGGCGCCGCCACACGTCCACGCCAGCCGGCGCCGCAGCGTGATGGCCTCGCTCGCGCTGGCCGCTTCGCGCTCGCCGACGCCGGTGATGCGTCCATCATCGGCACGCTGCTCGAGTCGCGTTCGCAGCGCCTCGAGGTCGCGTGCGGCCATCACGCCGAGCGTGGCGGCGCCTGCGGCGAAGAGGCCGCTCGTCGCGAAGGCGGTCCATGCCGGGACGTTGCTGGGCCCGAAGGGGCCGACACCGAGCGAGCCATTGTTGGCCGTCCCCTTGCCTCGGTAGTGGGCGCGAACTTCAGCGATCTCGGCCAGGCGGATGTGCGTCTGTCGGGCGATCTCGCGGTCGAGGCCCGGGAGCGAGAGCAGCGCGCGAAAGTCACGTTCGGCGTCGTCGTAGGCGATGGCGCGCTGCTCGGAGCGGGCGGCGTTGTAGAGGTACTCGGGCTTCGGATCGAGCTGGTACGCCTCGTGAAAGAGCTTTGCGGCCTCTTGGTAGCGACGCTTCTCGTAGTAGTGCTTGGCCAGCTTCAGCGCGGCGAACGCGGCTTCCGGGTCGCGGTTCGTCGCGGCGACGGCGATTCGTGGCGTCGCCGGCGAACCCAAGGCTCCGTTCAGCGCGCAGAGCAACACGGCCATGCGCAAAGCGGCGCGCGCACGCGGACCGATGGCCAGCACACGATGATGAGCAGGTCTGGTAGCAGCACGCTTCACCTGCCGAGCGTCGCACCCGCGACCGCCCCACTTCAAGCGCGACAGCTCTACTTTGTCTTTCTATTTCATGCCGTTAGGCGTGACAGTGTTGTCACACAGCAGAGGTTCGCAACGTCGGTTGGAGCTCCGCATGCGCGATCGACCGCGACCCGTCGGCCTGCCGGAGGGTGTGACAGCAAGCGCGACAGTGGCGCAACGTGTCTCGATTCGTCGCTGATCGCTGGTGATCGTCGGTGATCGTCGGTGATCGTCAGCGGCAGTGGCCGGTCCCGGCTTTGTCGGCGTAGCCGTCGGGGACGCAGGTCTTGCCGCCGTCGCAGGGGTGTGCTTGGTCGCAGGCGGGCGTGCACTTCGCGCCGATCTCGTTCGGCCCGGGGAGGCAGTCCAGGCCGGGGCTGCATTGGCCGAAGGCGATCGCGTCGCATTTGTCGCCGGCCTTGCCCTCGCCCGGATAGTGGCAGGTGTAGAGCACCTTCCGGGTATCCGTGGCCAAGTTCAGCCGCGTGCATTGGGTTCCGGTCTTGCAGTCGCTGCCGAAGGGATCGCAGGTCGTCATGCAGATGCCGCCGACCGGCGGGCTCATCGAGTAGCTGTAGGCAGTTCGGGTCAGCAGGGCGCAGCGGGTGCCGCCCTCGCAGTCGGCGTCGCTGGCGCAGATCGGGATGCAGACGCGCGTCGGCGGGTTGCTCTCGGCCTCGCCCCAGAAGGTGCAGAACAGGCCGGGCCCGCAGTCGTCGAAGCCGGTCTTGTTGTCGGGCCGGGTGCAGACCTCGCCGGCCTTCTTCTCGCCGTGCTGGGTGGCGCAGGCCGGGCCGAAGACCTCTCCGGAGATCGCCGAGCACTTCTCGCCCGCCTTGCAGCCGGCGTTGGTCGCCACGCCCGCCTTGTCGAAGGCGCACGGCAAGGTGTAGCCGGCGACGGCGGCGCTGCCGGTGCTGGCGAGCATCGCTGCGGTGGCGACCGCGGTGGCGTGGACGACCCGGATCGCGGCGTCGTGGTCGAGGCGGTCGGCGGTGTCTTGGCCCTCTTGGCAGTGGTAATGGGTGTTCCGGAAGTTGGCGGTGTCGGTGATCATCATCGCCGGGTAGCCGGCCATCCAATAGGCGGCGTGGTCGGAGCGACGGAGGTCCGAGAGCGAGGCGGCGGGGAGCATCGAGGCGTCGAGCTCGAGCGGCGCGCTGGGCAGGCCCAGGGTCTTCGCCGCCGTGGAGAAGGCGCCGATCGCGGCGGCGCTGGCGGTATCGTAGACCAGCGTGATGAAGTCACCGGCCTTGCCGTTCTCGGCCATCATGGTCTTGATGATCGGGAAGACGTAGTCGAAGCCCGGAGGGATCTGCTGGCTGTCCGGCAGCTTGCTGAAATAGCCGACGGTCTCCAGGTCGAAGACCGTGACGACCTTGGTCCCCGCCGCTCGGAGCGCCATCGCGTGGTGCGCCGCGCCGCGCAGGCCGCGCTCTTCCTCGTCCCAGAAGGCGAAGAGCAGCGTGCGCTCGGGGCTGAGGGTCGCAAGCAACCGCGCCACCTCGAGCACGCCGGCGACGCCGGTCGCGTTGTCGTCGGCGGCCGGGCAATCCGGCACGCCATCGTAGTGCGCGCCGACGATCACGACCTCGTCCGCAGCCTTGCTGCCCTTCTTGCTGGCGAGGACGTTGATGCCCTCGCCGTATGCTTGCAGCTCGACCGTGTAGCCGAGCTCCTTCAGCCGGTCTTCGATCAGCTCGCGGACCGCGGCGTGGTGCGGTGTGTCCTGGCCACGCGGCCCGGTGACGGCGAGCAGATCGGTCTCGTAGCGCTTCGGGTCGGCGCAGCCCGTGACGCCGGGGATCTCGGCGCCTTTGCAGTCGATCGCGGTCGAGGCGGTCTTGTCGCCGTCGGAGGCTTCCTCGCTGCCGCAAGCGGCGAGTAGGGCCGACGTGAGCAGTGCAGCGACGAGAGGGGAGATTCGATGGCGCATGGGGATTCCTCGGGCTGAAGGCGGGTCTGCGCCGAACCCTAGCGCAAACGCACGATTGAGGGCAGCCCCCACCGCCCGCTCCTGCCGCCGCTGCATCGCGCGCGACGTATGCCCCCGTTGCACCGCCTTGCGGCTCCACTGGATGCGCCTCGATGCGCTCTGGCCTACGCTTCGGGCATGGTCGAGCAGCCGCCCAGCGTCGCCAACTTCGCCGCCGCGATCGCCGTCGGGGTCGGCGCGATCCTCGCCGCACTCGCCGTCCGGCCCGTCGCTCCCCGGCCCGTCGCTCCCCGGCCCGCAGCCGCCGCAGAGGTCGTCGTCATGCCAGCTCCTCGCGCCTTCGCCACCCACCCCGGCACCCTGCCCTATCCAGCGGAGCTCGACGCTGCCCTGGCCGCCGCGACCGCCCGGCTCCCCGCCGACTACCGGCCGCGCACCCGCCACGTCGAAGCCCGCGGTGCCGAGCCGTCCGGCGCCAAAGCTGGCCATGCCGACCCCTACGCGCCAGCGGGCAGCCGGCCACGCTTCACCAATCGGCTCCTGCTCGAGCCGAGCCCGGACCTTCGGCAGCACGCCCACAACCCCGTCGACTGGCGGCCGTGGGGCGAGGCGGCCTTCGCCGAGGCGCGGCGACTCGGGCGGCCGATCTTCCTTTCGGTCGGCTATGCCACCTGCCATTGGTGCCACGTGATGGAGCACGAGAGCTTCGAAGATCTCGCCATCGCCGAGCTGATCAACCGCCGCTACGTGCCGATCAAGGTCGACCGCGAGGAGCGGCCCGACGTCGACGCCATCTACATGGCGGCGGTGCAGGCGCTCTCCGGCAACGGCGGCTGGCCGATGAGCGTGTGGATCGCCCCGGGTGAGCAAGGCCTGCAGGGGCTGCCCTTCTTCGCCGGCACCTATTTTCCGCCACGCGCCGGGGTCCGCGGCAACCGACCCGGCTTCCGCGAGCTGCTCACCCGCTTCGCCGATCGCTTCGCCGCCGATCCGCAGTCGGTGCGGACCGACGGCGAGCGCGTCGCGGCGCATATCCGCCAGCAGCTCGAGCGCGGCGCGTCCGGCGCGGTGCCCGGTTCCTCGGTGATCGACCGCCTGGCGGCCGAGGTGGAGGCCGGCCTCGACCCGCAGCACGGCGGCTTCCGCCGCGCACCGAAATTTCCCTCGCACGTACCCATCTCGTTGCTGCTGCGGCAGGGACGCGGCGTCCGCGCGGCGCTGCTCACGCTCGAGCGGATGTGCCAGGGCGGCATCTACGACCACGTCGGCGGCGGCTTCGCCCGCTACGCGACCGACGTCCGCTGGCTGGTACCGCACTTCGAGAAGATGCTCTACGACCAGGCGCTGATCGGCCGCGGCCTGGTGGACGCCGTGCTGCACCTCGGCCGCGCCGGCGCCAGCGCCGAAGAGCAGCTGCAGGGCCGCCACTTCGCCCACGTCCTGCGGCAGACCGCCGACTACCTCTTGCGCGAGATGCAGGCCCCGGCGGGCGGCTTCTACTCCGCCACCGACGCCGACTCCGAAGGCGAAGAGGGGCTCTTCTTCCTCTGGACGCCGGCAGAATTGCGCATGGCGCTCGGCCCCGAGGACGCCGATTGGCTGGCGGCGCGCTTCGACGTCCGGAACGGCGGCAATTTCGAAGGTCGCAGCATCCTGCACACCGACGGCTGGTTGCCCGAAGCGGAGCGGGCGCGGGCCGACGCGTTGCTCGCCAAGCTCTATCACGTCCGCCAGAAGAAGGTCCCGCCCTTGCTCGACGACAAGGTCCTGGCCTCGTGGAACGGCCTGCTCATCGGCACCTTGGCGCGGGCGGCCGAGGTCCTCGGCGAGGCGCGTTACCTCGACGCGGCGCAGCGGGCTGCCCGCTTCGTCACCGGGCAGATGCGCGACGGCGAAGGTCGGCAATTGCGGGTGGCGATCGGCGATCCCGCCGCCGGCGGCAGCGCCCGCGTCGACGGCCAACTCGACGACCACGCATTCCTCATCGCCGGCTTGCTCGACCTCTTCGAGGCGACCGGCGATCCCGCGTGGTTGCGCGAAGCACGCGCGCTGCAGGCCCGGCTCGACGCCGAATTCTGGGACGCGACCGGGCACGGCTATTTCGCCACCAGCGCCGCCGCTCCGGCCCTGTTGGCCCGCGAGAAGCCGGACTACGACGGCGCCGAGCCCTCCGGCAACGCCATCGCCGCGGCCAACCTGCTCCGCCTCGGCGCGATGACCGGCGAGGTCGGCTACCACGACCGCGCTGTGCAGACGATCGCCGCGTTCGGCGCGCGCCTGGCGCGGATGCCGCTCTCGATGGCCGACATGTTGTTGGCGGTGCAGATGCTCCACGCGCCGCTGCGCGAGGTGGTCTTGGTCCGCCCCGAGAACAGCGACGTCGCGGCCTTGCAGCCGATGCTGCGGGCGCTGCGCGGGGCCGGACTGACACAGCACGTCCTACTGCGGGTGCAGCAAGGAGAAGCGCAGCGGCAGATGGCCGCGGTCGCCCCGATCGTCGCCGAGAAGGTGGCGCGTGGCGGCGCGGTGACGGCCTATGTCTGCGTGCGCGGAACCTGCAAGCTGCCCACGACCTCGCCGGAGGTGATGGTGCAGCAATTGCGCCACGCCACCCCAGCCGGGGGGCGTGCGGAGGCGAAGTGACGCGGCCGGGGAGCGAGATGGCGGTGCGAGGAGCGCGACGCTCCGCGTGGTTGCTCGGGTGGTTCGTCTTCGCGGCGAGCTTGGTCGTCGGTCGGCCGGCGTCTGCCGGTGAGGGCCTCTTTCATCGCTTGCCGCGCTACGACCTGCAGCAGACGCGCAGCGTCCAGGCGGCTGCGCGGCTCGACTCACCGCCGGTGGTGCGTTGGCGCTACTTCGCCGGAGGGCGGCCGTTGGCGGCGTTGGCTGTGGACGTCGACGGCGATCAGCACGACGACCTCCTGACCGTCGAGTCGGGCGCGGTGATCGCGCGCCGCCTGACCGGGCAGGTGATCTGGAATTCCGGCCCGATCGGCGCGACGGGCTTCCTCGGTCGGCCGCGGCTGGCCGACGGCAGCCTCGGCATCGGCGTGCGGGCCCAGCGCGGCCTGCGCGTGCTGCGGACAGCCGATGGCAAGGAGCTCTTCTCTTCGCCGCCGCAGCGCTCGCTCTTGCCGCAGCTCTTGGCCTTCGCCGACGTCGACGGTGACGGGGTCGACGAGGCCATCACCGCCGACGGCGGCGGCTACAGCGTGGCGGTCAAGGGCGTCGCCTACGTCTACCGCGTCGCCGACGGCAGCCTGCTCGCGCAGACGCCCGATACCTTCCCGGACGGCGCGCCTGCTGGCGGGCAGGTGATGACGCCGGTCGATTGTGACGGCGACGGCGACGCGGAGATCTTCGTCGGCCACCAGGACGCCGAGGGCGTCGGCACGGTCTTCGCGTACGACGGCCAGACCGGCGCGGTGACGGCGAGCTCGAAGCCCGGCGTCGGCAGGACCTGCGACGTCGCCACGGCCGTCCCGTCGCCACAAGGCGGGGCGCCGGCGGTGATCTGCGGCGCGAATTTCGGCGCTTCGACCGGCAGCAACGCCTACGTCGGCTTCGCGGCGTTTCGTCAGGTCGACGGCGCCTTCACGCTGCTCTGGGAGGACAAGCTCGACCACACCGCCGCGGAGCAGCAGACCAACGGGCAGCTCGGCGATCTCGATGGCGATGGCGCGTTGGAGATCCTGACGGCGCGGCGGCGTGGAGGGATCTGGGCGACCGAGGCGTTCGACGCACTGACCGGCGCCAAGCTCCCCGGCGGCGCGGCGCCCTTCCGTCAATCGCTCGGCGCCGATGGCGTGGTCCTGCTCGGCGACGCCAACGGTCCGGCCGGAGGCAGCACCAAAGCGACGCTCATCGCGCGCTGGAGTCGGACCAAGGGGATGGTCGCGGCCTGGTCGATGCAGGGCGGCTCGGTCCTGCCGCTGGGCCCCGACGCATCCGGCCAGCACAACCTGGTCCAGCTTCTCGACGATGACGGCGACGGCCGGGTCGACCGGCTGCAGACCTCGGTGCTCGGCGCCGATCTCCAGCCCAAGGTCACCGCGACCCGTCCCTTCGCTGGAGATCCGGTCGTCATCGCCGTCGCACAAGGCAGCGCCGAGGGGGCGCGCCTATTGGTCAACGAGGAAGACGGCTCGCTCTGGTCGCTGCGGCACGACCTGGTGCCGCTCGCCGGTGCGGAGGCCGGCCCGGCGACCCGCATCGGCGCGACGCCGCAGGTCCAGCTGCGCAGCGCGCCGCTCCAGGTCGATGGCGGCGATTTCCGCGTCCTGGTCGGCGCGCGGGCTCGGCTGCTCGCGCTCGACGTCGCGCAAGCAGGACCGAGCACGCCGCCCGAGGTCAAGGAGGTGGCGCGCGTGCTCGGCGGGCAGGTCGATCCCCTCGCGGCCGACATCGACGGCGACGGGACGCGTGAGTTGGTCATCCGCTACACCGACGCCGCCGGCCTGGCCCGCGTCGACGCCTACGAGTCGGATGGGACGCTGCGCTGGACCTACGTCCACGCCGACGCCGTCTGCCGGTGGCCGAATGGCGAGGGCGTCTGGACCGCGCTGGACGTCGACGGCGACAGCGACGAGGACATCCTGCCCACCTGGCGCTATGCCGGACCGGACGCGCCGGTCGGGCGCCGGGTGCCGCTGGACGGCGCGACCGGCAAGCCGCTCTGGGACGCCGAAGCGGCGTGTCGATCCGGCCAGGCCGAGACGGCGAGCATCGACCCGACGGTCCCCGGTGAGGGCGTGGTGCTCGACTATGGTGGCCGTCGGCGCTGCGATCTGAAGACCGGCGCCGTGCTCGGCAACGCCAGCACCAACGCCCCACGCTACGGCTACGCCATCTTCGCCGCGCTCGACGGCCTCCCCGGCCTGGACGGCCTCATGGTCGGCGGCACCCACGGCATCGGGGCCTTCGGCGCCGACCTGAAGCAGCTCTGGGTCGAGCAGAACAAGCTGCACCAGGTGATGGACGCGGCGCTGGTGCCGACCGCCGGCGGCCCGGCGCTCCTGGTCGCACGCTCCGGCACCGATTGGCGGCTCGTCGACGGAGCGACGGGCAAGGAGATTTGGGCGGCGCGCTACGCCGACGGCAAGCGCCACGAGGTCGTCGAGGGTGGTCCGGGCGCGGTCGTGGGTCTGCCGACCGTCGTCACCGCGCTCTTCTCGGACGGCGAGCCGGGCGCGCTCTTCACCACCGACGAGGGGCGGCTCTACGCCATCGCGACCAAGGACGGTGAGGTCCGCTGGAGCGTCGCGGCGGGCGGCGGGCTCGGCGCGTTGAGCGTCGCGGACGTCGACGACGACGGCGAGGTCGAGATCGTCCTGGCGATGCCGGACGGCAACATCGCCTGCCTCGACCGCGACGTCTTGCCGCGACCGGAGTGGGTCCGCGAATACGACGGCAAGGGCGCCATCGACCTCGACCCGACCGACGTCGACGAGCAGCCGTCGGCCGAGGCGATCTTCGCCTATTGGGCCGCGGTCCCGGGCGCTGCGGGCTACCGCGGTCGCGTGCTCGACGACGCGGGCAACCCGATCACGGCGTTCGTCGATTTCGGTGGTCAGCGGGCTGGGCTCTTCGACGGATTGGCCCTGATCGTCGGCGCGCGCTACCAGATCGAGGTGGTCGCCTACGGCCAGGGCGCCACCGGCGTCGAGTCGCTGCCGACCCGCAGCAACGGCGTCCGCGTGGTCGATCCCGATCCGCCGACCATCCTCTCGCTCGGCTGCACACCAGCCGGGGCGACGATCGGCGCGCCGCTGCTCTGCACCCTGCAGGCCGAGGACGGCACCCGCCTCGCCAGCCTCGATATCGCCGCGATCGAGCCAGGCACGGGCACCGTGCTGGCCAGCGCGACGCGGCTCACCACCGCCCGCATCGACGCCGTCGACCTCGTCGTGCCCACCGCAGCCCTCAGCCCCGGCGACCTCCGCCTGCGCGGCGTCGTTGTCGACGCCGCTGGCCACGACACCACGCACCTGTTGCCGCTGCTGGTCTGCCCGGCGGACGCGCCCTTCGTCACCGGTGTCGGGGGTGGCCATTGCGGCCCCATCACGCCGGACGTCGACAACGGCCTGCTCGGCGACGAGCAGGCCGACGGCTGTGGCTGCGACGCCCGCCGGCCGGCGCCGTTCCGCCCCGGGGCGTTGGTGGTGCTCGGCATCGCTTTGTCGCTCGTGCTGTTGCGACGGCGTGGCGTTGCATGGCTCCGCGGGAAGTGAAACCCTCCCCGCCCCACACGCCCCGCCACACGGAGACCTGACCATGGACCTGATCGCTCAACTCGCCGGCGCGGCCGGAATCGACGCCGACAAGGCCCAGGCGCTTGCCGGCACCGTCCTCGGTGGCGCCAAGACCCAGCTCGAGCAGGCCGGTGATCCGACCGCTGCTGCCAGTCTGCAATCCGCGGTGCCCGAGATGGGCGGCTGGCTGGAGAAGGCGCAGGCCTTGACCGGCGGCGGTGGCGGCGGCGGGCTCGGTGGCATGTTGGGCGGGATGCTCGGCGGCTCGGCCGGGGGCGCGCTCGGCGCGATCGGCGGTGCGGCAGACGTCCTCGGCAAGCTGCAGGCCCTGGGCTTGGACGCCAGCGTCCTGGCCAAGGCGGCGCCGCTGGTCCTGCAATTCCTCGAGGGCCGGGTCGATCCGGCTCTGCTCGCCAAGGTGAAGCCGCTGGTCGGCGCCCTCGCCGGCGGTGACGCTGGCAAGGGCGGCGGCCTCGGCGGCCTCGGCGGCCTCTTTGGTTAGGAGGCACAGGCCGATGACGAGCGCCCTGCGATGGCTCGCGCCGCTGTGCTTGGCGCTGACGTTCGGCTGTAGCTCCGCGGTCGAGCCGCGCGGCGGCATCGACGGCGGCGGCGGCGGCTTCACCTCCGACGGCGCGCTCTTCGGTGGCGACGGTGCCGTCTCGACCGGCGACGGCACCGGCTCCGACGCGGCCTCGGCGGGAGACACTGCGACCGGGTCGGACACCGGCTCGGACACCGGCGCAGACACCGGCACCGCTGCAGACAGCGCGACGGGCTCGGACGCGGCGGTGGGCGACGTCGGCGGCGGCGACGGCACCTGCCCCCGTTCCTGCGACGACGGCGTGCCGTGCACGCTCGACGTCTGCAAATCGGGCACCTGCACGCACAACCTCGCGCCGGGCACTTGCTACGCGGACGGCCAATGCTTCACACCGGGACCGGCGCCGGGCAAGAACTGCTTGGTCTGCGATCCGAGCAAGGCCCAGTTGGCGCTGCTCCCGGGGGCTGCCGGCGCCGCCTGCGACGACGGCTCGGTCTGCACTGGCAACGACCTCTGCGACGCCGCGGGCGTCTGCGCCGGCACGCCGAGCGCGGGTTGTTGCAAGAGCGACTTCGACTGTGTCGTGACCGAGCCCTGCCAGGTCGGCGTCTGCGACGTCGGCAGCGGTCAATGCTCCAGCAAGCCCGCGCAGGGCTGCTGCAAGGCCGGGGTCTGCTGCGATACCGCGATCGGCGCGCCGAAGCCGAGCGGCACAGCTTGTGGCAGCGCCGTCGTGCAGACCGAGTGGGCCTGCGACGGCGCCGACAAGCGGCGCCGCGACGCGGTCGCCGGCTGCGACGGCGGCTCGCCGGACGGTTGCTCGACGGCCAGCCAATACGTCGTGTGGGGCGGCTGGCAGACGGCCGCGAGCTGCCCCACCGGTCAGCAATGCGTCCCCGCTGCGCCGGGGCAGGAGCCGGGTTGTGGGACGCCACCCGAGTGCACCAAGCAGGCTGATTGCAACGACGGTCAGCCCTGCACCTTCGATATCTGCGACGCCGGCAAATGCGGCCATATCCCGGAGAAGGCCGGAACGCCGTGCGGCAGCGCAACGATCGCGACCGAATACCAATGCAGCAGCGACAACCCCGGCGGCGCGATCCAGGTGCGCACCGGCGTCGCGGCGTGCGACGGTCAGGGCAGCACCTGCCCGACGCAGAGCACCACGCCGGCGTTCGGGCCGTGGAAGACCTTCAAGACCTGCGGCTGGAACGACGTCTGCGTGGTCGACGACAAGAGCCAGCCGGGCGTCTGCAAGGGGGCGCCGAAGTGCAAGCCGGGCTCGATTTGCTGCGACGCGGCGGGCGAATACGCGGCGAAAGGCACCGTCTGTGGCGAGAAAGAGGTCGACGTCGAGTTCGTCTGCGAGGGCACTGCGCCCGGCAACGTGGTGAAGAAGCGGGTCGCCAAGCCCGGATGTTCGGGCAATTCGACGACCTGCTTCGAGTTCTCGTCGAGCTATTGGGTCTGGTCGGAGTGGTCGACGGTGCAGACCTGCGGGGCGAAGGAGGCCTGTGAGATCTCCTGGAGCGGCGAGGGCAGCTGCACGAGCAAGACGCAATGTTCACCGAGCTCGGGCTGCTGCACTGCCGACGGCTTCTACGCTGCGCAAGGGGCGAGCTGCACGAGCTCGACGACGACCGCGAAGAGCGAGAAGAAGTGCCAGGACAAAGAGAAGGGCGGCTGGATCATGCAGCGCACCGCCGGCTACGGCTGCTCGGGCAGCAGCGGCTCCTGCTCGTACAGCAGCGAGAACTACGTCTGGTCCGATTGGAAGCAGCTCGAGCAATGCGCGAAGAACGAGGCTTGCGACGATAGCTGGGGCTATGTGACGTGCAGCTCCGCGGGGACGTGCTCGCCCTCGGGAGGCTGCTGCGACGAGACCGGCGAGTACCAGGCCAAGGGCAGCAAATGCGACACCTCGAGCTCGCCGTGGGAGACCGAAAAGAAGTGCGACGGCAGCAAGATCATGGTCCGCAAGGGCTGGGCCGGCTGCTCGGGCAGCAGCGGATCGTGCTCGTACCTCTCGGAGAACGTGGTGTGGGACGAGTGGCAGATCGATCAGGATTGCGGTCCCGATCAGGTGTGCAAGGGCAGCGGCTTCTTCTACTGCGGCACGCCCTGAGTCGGGAGGAGCGAGGATGCAGAGGATTGCGATGACGACGCGAAGCGCGCTGGTGGCGGCGGCGATGGTGCTGCTCGGAGCGTGTTCGTCCGATGGGATCGACACCTTCCGGATCACCGAGTCGGCGACGACGACGGTGCCGAAGGGGACCTTGCTCGAAGAGTTGGTCGGCAATTTCGGCTTCGACGGCTTCACCGACCTCGACCTGACGACCAACCAGACGCTGCAGAACCAGGGCGTGAAGCGGAGCCAGATCGACTCGGTGCGGATGACCAAGCTGACGTTGGAGATCACCTCCCCCGCCGACGGTCAGACCTTCGACTTCCTCTCCAAGATCGAATTCTTCGTGCAGGCCGACGGGGTGGCGAAGAAGCGCCTCGCCAGCAAAGACCCGATCGACGGCAGCGTGAAGAGCTTCGCCTGCGACATCGATGGTCTGGAGCTGGCGCCCTACGTCGCGGCGCCGTCGATGGACATCACGACCACCGCGACCGGCAAGCGGCCGAAGAACGAGACCACGATCAAGGCGACGATGGAGCTGCTCGTCGACGTGAACGTCTCGGGTCTTCTCGACTGACGCTTCAGTTGCCCGCTTCGGCGACTTCGCGGCGGTAGGTCTCGCCGGGCGCCGCGGTCGCGCCGACGCCGACACCTTCGAGGAAATCACGGATCTTGCCGGGCGAGAGGCCAGCGACCCAGGCGCTGATCTGTGGTCCGACGACCTGCATGTGGCGCTTGCGCAGCGGCATCGCGCCGACCCGCTCGGCACCTTCGACCTGTTGCAGCTCTTGGCCCTGCTCGTCGCGCAAGATCTCGTTCCAGCTCGGCACGTAGGCGAGCACGCGGGTCACGGCGACGCCGAGCGCCATGCCGATCTTCTCGCCGATGCGGAACTGCCAATTGCGTTTCTTCTCCGCGGCGGTCGGGGCCGGCTTGCTGCCCTGCTGCTCGGCAGCGACCTCGTGCACCGCGGCGGTGGCCGTCGCCGCGAGCGTCGCCCGCGCGTCGACGTCGGACGCGCCGCCATTGCCCAGCCCGGGCGAGAGCGCTGCGCGCTGCGCTTCGAAGCCGGGCGCGCTGCCCGGACGCAGCGCGGCCTGCTGGGCGTCGATGCCCTGCGCCGGCAGCGCGATGCCGTTGTTCCGCTTGCCGCCTTGCTGCGCCGGAGCGACCGGGGCGCGCGGCGCGCTCTTGCCTGTTTTCGAGAGCTGCTGCATCGACACGTTTTCTCCTAGTTGCTTCGACGGATCTCGGCGATCTCACGACCGGTCAGGGTCGAGCAGACGATCTGCACCTTCGCACCGACCTCGAATGGCGCGAGCAGCGCGACCGGGCCGGAAAACTCGGCCGGAACGACCTGCGCCGGCGCGAGCACGCGGCCGTCGCTCAGGCGGGCGCTGGCGATCTCCAAGCCGACGTAGGCCTCTTCGGCCGGCTGCTGCGGACCGAGGTGGGTGCGCGGCTGGTGGCGACCGGTCTCGATGACGACGCCCTCGACCTCGAGTCGCGGCGCCTCGCCGCCGCCGAGCTTGCGCAGCAGCTTGCCGAGCATCGGGCTCAGGCCCCGCCGCGCGAGCCGTCACCGTCCTGGCTGGCGTCGGCGTCGGCCACCTGCTTCTCGGCGAGGTCCTTCTCGGCGCGCTTGTTCATCGCCGCCGAGAGGTCGTTCGGGTTGGCGATGATGGCGCCGAACATCCCCGTCGGCGCCTTGTCGCCCGTGGCCTCTTCGTAGAAGCCCTTGGCGAAGGTGGCGCAGCTGTGGCCACCGTCGAAGCCGAAGAGGTTGTATTTGCTGCCGGCGGCGTTGGCCCACGCCTCGCCGCGGGCGAGCTGATCTTCGTCGACCGCCGTGGCGAGGGTGCCGCTCGCGCCGCGGCTGCCGTCGGGGTGCAGCACGCGCCCGTCGACCGACTTCCACGGCTGGTAGCGGGGGAAATCGCGCACACTGTTGGCCGTATAGCCCCAGGAGTCCTTGCGGCCGTTCGGCTTGACCACGTCGACCCAGCAGTGGCCGACGTTGAGGTCCTGCCAGAATTCCCGCGAGAAGGGGCTGCCGCCGCGGCGCGCCGACAAGATCACCTGCGCCGTCTTCGGCTTGGCACCTTCGGTCGCCTGGCCCTGCTGCGCGTCCGCAGCCTGCGGCTCGCCGTCGGGTCGCACCGCCGCGCGCTGGCTGTCGTAGCCCTGGCCACGGAGCGCGGCTGCGCCACCGCTCGCCGCCGGGGCAGCGTTCTCGCTCGCCGGGGCGGCGTTCTGCCCGCTGCTGCTCTCTTTCTTCTCGCCGAACTGCATCGCGACCTCCTGCTGGGCAGGGTGGCATACGGGCTGCCCTGCTCCAAGCGTCCAGGCTCGCCGTGGGGGCCCGCCTCCCCACGCCCGGCGGCGTTGCCCGACCTGTATCGTCAAGCTACATTCCGCCTCGGGCGCGACGTTCTGGCGCGCGTGGAGTGGGCATGGCCAGTGGAACCGCCATCTGGTGGTCCGAATTTTCGACCTTCTGGCTGCGGCACCCGGTGCGGCGGCTCGGGCTGATCGCGCTCGCCTGCCTGCTCTCGCTCTCGATCTTCGCGACCCAGCACTTCCGGGTCGAAAAAGAGCTGGCCAGCCCGCACAAGGCGCTGGGGCTCTCGGCCGAGACCGTCTACCTGCCGCCGGTCGAGGTCCTGCGGCTCGCGAGCCTGGGTCACCAGAGCTTCGTCGCCGATGTGCTTTTTGTCCGGGTCGCCCACTATTTCGTCGATCACCTCCTGACCGACTCGCAATTGCCCTTCATCGACCTCTACTTGGACGCGATCTGGGGCCTCGATGCGCACAACAAGACGACCTATCACTGGGGCGCGCAGGTCATCAAATTCGGCCAGCGGATCGACGAGGACGTGAACCGGCGGGCCAACCGCTTCTCCCGCCTCGGCATCGAGGCCTTCCCGCTCGACGGCTGGCTCTACCACGAGATCGCGTACAACCTCTTCGCCTACAAGCACCTCTACGACGAGATCGAGTCGACCCGGCGGGAGAAGTTGGCGCTGGCGTACATGGGCCTCGCCTACAAGATGCCGGGCTTCGACTTCGACCCGAACTACCTCGCGACCCTCTACGAGCGCGCCGGCAATATCGACGACGCCGTCTCCACCGCGCTCGGCGCCTACGCCCTCGGCACGGCCGAGCAGCGCCGCGAGCTGCGCCTGCGCTTGCAGGAGAAAGACCGCGAGGGTGCCGCGGCGCAGCTGGCGTGGCTGGACCGCTTCCGTCGCCGGGATTGGGTCTGGCTGAGCGAGCCGCTGGCGGTGATGGTCGGGCCGCGCCGCTTGAGCGTGCCGCCGCAGGACGCGGCGAGGCCGGAGAATTGGCTCGCCGAGCCGCCGACGCCGGCCTGGATCATCGAAGAGTTGGACCTGCAGAAGGTCGAGCCGATCGGCGAGTTGATGGACCCCGGCGCGCGGCGCGACGCCGCCGAGTGGCATCCGCCCGACGGTTCGCCCTTCGCCGCGGCGGTTCGTCTGCCGCTGGCCGCGACCGAGCCGGAAGCGCGCGCCGGCGGGGCCGTCGCCAATCAGGACGAGACCGGCGCCGCACCGTTGCCGCCGCACCAGATGGGCCAACGCCAGGCGCCGACCAAGGAGCAGCCGTGAACGCACAGACCCCGAACCTCAGCTCGCTCGCGGGCAGCAAGGTCGTCATCACCGGCGGCGCCGGCTTCATCGGCAGCACCCTGGCGCGTCGCCTCGCCGCGGTCGAAGGCGTGCAGGTCGTGCTCTACGACAACCTGCACCGCGACGCCGTGACCGACTCGGACCTGCTGCAGCGGCCGAATATCCGCTTGGTGCGCGGCGACGTCCTCGACAAGAGCGCGTTGATGGGCGCGATGAGCGGCGCCGACGTCATCGTGCACATGGCGAGCATCGCCGGCGTCGACACGGTGATGCAGCTGCCGGTGCAGACGATGATGGTCAGCATGCAGGGCACGATGCACGTGCTCGACATCGCGCACAGCATGATGAAGGCCGGGCACAAGATTCACCGCGTGGTGGACTTCTCGACCTCGGAGGTCTTCGGCCGCTACGCCTTCCGCGTGACCGAGGGCGACGCCACGGCGCTCGGCGCGGTCGGCGAGGCGCGCTGGACCTACGCGGTCAGTAAGCTCGCGACCGAGCACCTGGCGTGGAATTACTTCAAGCAATACGAGCTGCCGACCTCTTCGATCCGGCCGTTCAACATCTACGGACCGCGGCAGGTCGGCACCGGCGCGATTCACCACTTCATCCGGCGGGCGCTGGAGGGGCGGACGCTGACGGTGCACAACGACGGCTCGCAGATCCGCAGCTGGTGCTTCATCGACGACATCATCGACGGCATCGGCCTGGTGCTGACCCGCGACGAGGCCGTCGGCCAATCGTTCAATATCGGCAACCCGCGCTCGACCGTGACGATCCACCAGCTCGCGCACGATATCGTCCGCCTCGCCGGCAGCAGCTCCAGCGTCGAGCACGTCGAGTGGAACCACCCCGACGTCGAGCTCCGCGTGCCCGATATCCAGAAGGCACGGCAATTGCTCGGCTTCGCGCCGCAGATCGACCTCGAAGACGGCCTCGCGCGGACCATCGCCTGGTACCGCGAGGACATCGCGAGGGCCGAGGGAGGCGCCCGATGAGCGCGGAAACGACGCCGGTCCTGCAGGTCGAGGGCCTCGCCAAGACCTTCCGCGTCGGCCTGCTCGGCCGGCCGGTCGAGGCGGTGCGCGGCATCTCGTTCCGGCTCGAGCCAGGACGGGTGCTCGGCTACCTCGGGCCGAACGGCTCGGGCAAGACGACCAGCATCAAGTGCATGCTCGGGTTGATCCAGCCGACCGCCGGCAAGATCGCCTTCTTTGGTCGGCCGCACAGCGATCCGCTGGCCCGCGCCCGCATCGGCTACATGCCGGAGCACCCGTATTTCTACGACTACCTCAAGCCGCCCGAAGTGCTCGACTACGTCGGCCGGCTCTACGGCATCCCCGCCGAGATCCGCCGCAAGCGCAGCCACGAGCTGCTCGAGCGCCTGGGCCTCGGCCACGCCATGGACCGCACCCTGCGCGGCTTCTCCAAGGGCATGTTGCAGCGCGTCGGCATCGCGCAGAGCCTGATCAGCGACCCAGATCTGGTCGTCTACGACGAGCCGCTCTCCGGTCTGGACCCGATCGGCCGCAAAGAGCTGCGCGACCTGATGGCCGAGCTCCGCGCCGAGGGCAAGGCGCTCTTCGTCACCAGCCACGTGCTCTCGGATATCGAGTCGTTCTGCGACGAGGTCGTCATCCTGCGCAAGGGCGTCGCGGTCGCGCAGGGCCGGCTCGAAGACCTGCTGCGCCGCGATCGGCTCGAGTCCTCGGCGACGCTGGCGCTGCCCGCTGACGCCGCGGCCGACCTCGGTGCGCAGCTCGCCACCGCGTGCGGCGGCAGCGTCACCGCCGAGAAGGACGGCAAGGTCACGGTGCAGCTGCCCTCGGACGCGGTCGGCGCGCTCAGTGCAGCGGCGGCCGAGCTCGGCGCGACGCTGGTCGAGCTGCACCCGGTCAAAGACACGCTCGAGGAGCTCTTCGTCCGCCAGGCGCTCGCCATCGACGACGCCAAGGAGGCCCGATGACCACCGCCCCCGCCGGCCGCGTGCCGACCCACGTTCAGGGCCTGGGTCCGATGCTGGGCCGCGTCGCCGCCGTCACCGGCAATACGCTGCGCGAGGCCGGCCGCAACCGCATCTTCTACGGCCTGTTGGTCGTCGCCGGCGTCATGATCTTGGGCTCGATGGTGCTCTCGGACCTCGCCCTGGTCGACCAGAAGGCGCGGCTGGTGCAGGACTTCGGCCTCTTCGTGATCCCGTTGCTGACGGTGCTGACCGCCGTCGTGCTCGGCGTCGTGCTGCTGCAGAAGGAGATCGAGCAGAAGACGCTCTACGCGATCTTGCCCAAGCCGGTGCGCCGCTCGGAGTTCCTGGTCGGCAAATTCCTCGGTCTCGCCTCGCTGCTCGCGGTGCAGATGGCCGTGCTCTCGCTGTGCTGGATGGCGGTGCTGCTGATGCGCGGCGGTGAGGTGACCCGGCCGATCTTGGTGGCGCTGGGGCTTTCGTACGTCGAGATCGTGATGGTGACGGCGATCGCGACGTTTTTCTCGGCGCTGTCTTCGCCGATTTTGTCCGGCGTGCTGACGACGGGGCTTTTTGCCGTTGGGCGGATCTCGTATGTGCTGACGGATTTGATGAGCGCGAAGAAGGGGATTTTTGTCGAGGTTCCGGCGATGCGTGCGTTTGGGCGGGCACTTGTGACCGTTGTGCCCGATTTGTCGACTTTTAATATTTCCGATGAGGTTTTGTTGGGTTGGGCTGTTCCGGATGGTTATGTTTGGAGTGCTGTTGGGTATGGGTTGTCTTGGACTGTTGTTTTTCTCGTTTTGGGGGTTTTGGTTTTTGAGCGGCGGGATTTGACTTGAGATCTTGAGCCTTTGCTGGCTCGCGGGATCAAAGAGGGGGCAGCCCCTCTTTGCAACTCCCCGGTTCCGAAGGGGGACCGCTTGCGCTCCCCCTTCGGGCATCCCCCGGGCTTGGAGTGGGTGGCCTTCCGATGGGGCCTCGTCCGCCTTAGCTCTCGCCTTCGCTTCGCTTCGGCTTCGGCTTTGACGGCGGGGTGGGGTGAGGTTGGAGAGGGTGGATCGGCGTCGTGTGGCCGAGGCTGTGTGCTCCATCGTGACTCGGTTCTTTTCCGTTTCTTGTTGAAAGGTTGAGACTCTCTCCCCGCTTTGCGGGGAGAGATGGGCCGGAGGCCCAGAGAGGGGTGGGCCGGCGAGTGGTGTGTCGCTCGGCTTGTCGTTGGGCGACCTTGGGTGACGTTGTTGTCGACCGGTTGAGACTCTCTCCCCGCTTTGCGGGGAGAGATGGGCCGGAGGCCCAGAGA
>JACKFC010000018.1 GCA_020632665.1 Deltaproteobacteria bacterium | reverse complement strand
CTTCAACCACCGCATCCGCCGGGTGAAGGCCGACGGAACCACCGATACCTTCGCGGGTAGCGGCACGACCGGCTTCCTCGACGGCACCGCCACGGTCGCGCGCTTCCAGCAGCCGGCCGATGTCGCGCTCGCAGTGAACGGCACGCTCTACGTCGCCGACCGGATGAACCACCGCATCCGCGCCATCGCCGCCGACGGCAGCGTGACCACCGCAGCGGGCCAAGGCACCGGCGGCTTCCTCGACGGCGACAAGGCTTCGGCGCGCTTCAACAACCCCGAGGGCATCGCGATCGACGCCAAGGGCAACCTCATCGTCGCCGACCGCAGCAACCACCGCATCCGCAAGGTCGACCTCGGCACCGGCGCGGTCATCACCCTCGCCGGAGACGGCACCGCGGCCTTCCTCGACGGCGGCGTGGCGCAGGCGCGCTTCAGCAGCCCGAGCGACGTCTTCGTCCTCGCCGGTGGCGACATCTTGGTCGCCGACAGCCAGAACCACCGCATCCGCCTGCTCAAGGCCGACAAAGTCGAGACGCTGGCCGGCGACGGCACCGCTGCGCTGAAGGACGGCGCCGCCGCCAGCGCACAGTTCCACACCCCGTCCGGCGTGGCGGCAGACAGCACCGGCCGCATCGTGGTCGCCGACGCCGGCAACCACGCCCTGCGCAGCATCGAGTCCGGCGCGGTCAGCACCATCGCCGGCACCGGCCAGTTCGGCTTCAAGGACGGCACCGGCCAGCAGGCCCAGCTCAACAAGCCGTCGGCGATCGCCATCGACGCGACCGGCAACCTCTTCATCGCCGATTCCGGCAACAACCGGATCCGGATGGCGAAGGCGGCGAAGAAGGTCTGCAACGACGGCAATCCCTGCACCAAGGACAGCTGCGACAAGGCAACCGGTGCCTGCATCTTCGACACCCTGCAGCCGGGCGATGCCTGCGATGACGGCTCGGCCTGCACGGTCGGCGATGTCTGCGACCTGGCCGGGCAGTGCGGCGGCAAGGGCAAGACGTGCGACGACAGCTCGCCGTGCACCGACGACGCCTGCGACCCGGCGACCGGTGATTGCGTCTACAAGAACCTGAACAAGGCCTGTGACGACGGTGATGCCTGCACCAAGGGCGACGTCTGCGTCGGCGGCGCCTGCGTCTCCGGCCCGGGCGCCGTCGACACGCTCGCCGGCAGCGGCTCGGCGAGCTTCCTCGACGGTGCCGCCGCGACGGCGCGCTTCTACTACCCTGAGGACGTCACCGTCGACGCGGCCGGCAACGCCTACATCGCCGACAACTACAACCACCGCATCCGCAAGATCACCAAGGACGGTCAGGTCAGCACGCTCGCCGGAACCGGCAGCGCCAGCTTCCAGGACGGCGCCGGCAACGTCGCGCGCTTCTACTACCCCGCTGGCGTGGCGGTGGACGACAAGGGCACGGTCTTCGTCGCCGACCGCAGCAACCACCGGATCCGCGCGGTCGCCGCCGACGGCACCACGACGACTGTGGCGGGCAATGGCTCGGCGAGCTACGCCGACGGCAAGGGCTCCTCGGCGAAGTTCAACAGCCCGCAGGGCATCGATATCGACCCGAACGGCAACCTCTACGTCGCGGATACGGGCAACCAGCGCGTCCGCAAGATCGACTCCACTGGCGTGGTCACCACCGTCGCCGGCCAGGCGGGCAGCGGCTGGGTCGACGGCCCGGCGAACAACGCCAAGTTCAGCAACCCCTACGACGTCCTCTTCGGCAGCAAGGGTGAGATCTTCGTCGCCGACTACAGCAACCACCGGATCCGCGCCATCGCGCCCGACGGCAGCGTCAGCACCCTCGCCGGCAGCGGCTCCTCCGGCACCACCGACGGCATCGGCACCAACGCTTCGTTCTCCTCGCCTTCGGGTCTCTCACTCGACGCGAACGGCAACCTGCTCGTCGTGACTCGCAGCGGCCACCGGATCCGCCGCGTCACGCCGCAGGGCGAGGTCGCGACCATCGTCGGCAGCGCCGGCAGCGGTTACGGCAACGGTGCACCGGGCACGGCGAAGCTGAATTCTCCGGCCGGCATCGCGCTCGCACCGGACGGCACCGTCCTCATCGCCGACCGCAACAACCACCGGATCCGTCGCATGGCGTCGACCAAGACGATCTGCGTCGACAACCAGGCGTGCACCGTCGATAGCTGCGACAAGCAGACCGGAAAGTGCGACTTCGTGACGATCGCCGCCGGCGGTGCGTGTGACGACGGCAACGGCTGCACCACCGGCGAGAAATGCGACGGCAAGGGCGGCTGCAGCGGCGGCACCGCCAAGGCCTGCGACGACAAGAACTCGTGCACCAACGACAGCTGCAACGCCTTCTCCGGAGATTGTGTCTTCACCCCGACCGAGGGCCTGTGCAGCGACGGTCTGTTCTGCACCGTCAACGACCGCTGCTCCGCCGGCGCGTGCGTCGGCGACGGCCGCGAGGTCAGCACCCTCGCCGGTCAGGCAGCCGCCGGTCACAACGACGGCAAGGGCGCCTCGGCACAATTCAACAACCCGCGCGGTGTCGCGGTCGATCTGCAGGGCAACGTCTGGATCGCAGACTACGGCACCCACACCATCCGCCGCGCCACCTCCAAGGGCATCGTCAGCACCGTCGCTGGTGGCCCACTGAGCAACGGCTACGTCGATGGCCAAGGCAATGCGGCGCGTTTCTACTACCCGAGTGACGTCGCCAGCGACGGCAAATCGGGCGTCTACGTCGCGGACCGCAGCAACCAGCGCATCCGCCACGTGACCGCCGGCGGCGTGGTGACGACCATCGCGGGCAGCGGCTCGGCGACCTTCGTCAACGGCACCGGCACCGCGGCCAGCTTCAATACTCCGGAAGGCATCGCCTTCGACCAGAAGAACGGCGACATCTACGTCGCGGACACCAACAACCACCGCATCCGCAAGATCGACGGCAACAAGGCGGTGACGCTGCACGCCGGTTCGGGCTCGTCGTCGTTCCTCGACGGCGCGGCCGCCAGCGCCCGCTTCTACTACCCGCGTGGCATCGCGGTCGACGGCAAGGGCCGGGTCTGGGTCGCCGACGGCAACAACCATCGCATCCGTCGGATCGAGAACGGGCAGGTCACCACCGTGGCCGGCAACGGCACCACGACCTACGCCGACGGCAAGGGTGCCGCCGCGAAGTTCTACTATCCCTACGCGCTGGCCATCTCGCCCGACGGCGGGGTCTGGGTCGCGGACCGCAGCAACCACCGCATCCGCCGCGTGCTCGAAGACGGCACGGTCGACACCGTCGCCGGCAGCGGCACCGGCGGCTACAAGGATGCCGACGCGCTCGAGGCGATGTTCAACGCGCCGCAGGGCATCGCGATCGACAAATCGTTCAACGTCTACATCAGCGAAGCCGGCAACCAGCGGATTCGTCGGATGGCGACGCCCTTCAACGATTGCGACGACGGCACCGAGTGCACCGACAACGCCTGCGACGAGACCAAGGATACCTGCAGCTCGACGCCGGTCACCGACGGCGCGGCCTGCATCGACGGCAAGCCGTGCTTGGGCAAGCGCCTGTGCAACCAGGGCTTCTGCGTCGGCGGCGTGCCGAAGGATTGCGACGACTCCAACACCTGCACGCTGGATTCGTGCAATGAAGCGACGGGTGAGTGCGAATACAAGGCCGATCCGGCCAAGGGCTGCACGGTCAGCCGGCGTGCTTTCGTCACCAACGAGGCCTTCGCTGCGAGCCTCGGTGGCGTCACCGGCGCCCACGCGAAGTGCCAGGCTGCGGCGAGCGCGGCCAACCTCGGCGGCACCTGGTTGGCGTGGATCGCCGACTCGACGACCTACCCGTCGATCTACCACGACAAGTCGACGGTCCCGTACCGGCGCCTGGACGGCGGCCTGATCGCGCTGAACTGGAACGACCTGGTCGACGGCACGCTCGACAACCCGATCGACGTCACCGAGCTGGGTAGCAAGGTGCCGACCACCGCCAGCACCTCGTATTGCGGCTCGAACTCGCTGCCCTCGGTGTGGACCGGCACGAATACTGCCGGCAACCGCGCGAACAGCACCTCGTCGATCTACTATTGCTCGAACTGGAATACGACGACGACGTCGAGCAGCTACCGCGGCGCCAGCGGCAACGCGACGCTGAACAACAGCGCGTGGACGACCTCGTGCACCACCCAGCGGTGCAACTACAAGGGCCACCTCTACTGCTTCGAGCAGACGGATTATTGGTCGAAGTAGGCGGAAAAGCGGGCCGCGGCGGTCGCTGCGCCGCGGCCGGGCCTACTGCACGGCCATCGGCAGCGTGCCCTTGTCGGCGCCCGGGGTGCCGTCGATGGTGAAGCGCAGCTCCCACTGGCCGGGCATCTGGCAGCGCATCCCCTCGGTCTCGTAAAGGCCCTGCGTCGCCGTGGACTCCACGGTCAGCGGCGCGACGCCCTCCATCCCGTGGCCGTGCTCGGGCATCCAGGCGTCGACCGCGAGCGTCGCGCCGAGGACCGGCTGGCCGTTGGCGTCCTGCAACGTGGTACGGACGCGGAAGAGCTCACCCACCACCACCGTCGCGGGATCGGTCTCCCACTTCAGTTGGTAGAGCTTGGCGTCGCTGGTGCCGCTCCGCATGGTCATCAGCGTGCCGGTGCTGTGGCTGTGGTCGTCGTGATCGTGGCTGTCACAGCCCGGGAGTGCCGCCGCGGAGGCAGAGAGCGCGGCGGCCAAGAGGGCGGCGCGGAGTCGATCGTGGACCATCGGAGGGCTCCTGGGTCAGCGTTGGGTGGGCGGCGAGGCCCACGCTGAATCGGCGGGCTCGGCGTCGAGCGTGTGCAAGAACGCGAGCAGATCGTCGCGTTCGCCGTCGGTCATGTCGAGGTTGCGCAGGAACGATTCGCGTGGACCGATCGGCGCGAGGTGATCTTCGATGTGGCGGTAATGCTCGACCACTTCACCCAAGGTCGCGTACTGACCGGCGTGCATATAGGGAGCCGTCTTGGCGACGTTGCGCAGGCTCGGCGTCTTGAACGCGCCGAGCATGACGATCTCCTTGTCGACCAGATAGGGGAGCTCGCCGCAGCCCTGCCCCCCCGCGTCCGAATAGGGGCCGAGGCAGTTGAAGACCGACGCCAAGACCTGCCCGGTCCCGAGGTAGCGGCCGCGGTCTTGCGCCGGCGTGCCCTCGGGCTGCGCCAGGCCGATATTGTGGAAGGCGCCGTTGGAGAGCCGCGGTCCGCTATGACAGAAGGCGCAGCCGGCCTTGCCGACGAAGAGGTGCAAGCCGCGGGTGGCTGAAGCGTCGAGGTGGCCGCCGCCGGCGTCGTCACCGGCGACGAATGCCGCGACGAAGGCGTCGAGGGCGATCGGCGCCGGCTTCAGCTTGCGCTCGTAGGCCTCGATGGCCTTGCCGAAGTTGGCGAAGACGCGGTTGACGGCGTCGCGATCCGCTTCTGTCATCGCAGCCCAGGCCTGCTGCTGCGGGTGCTTCGGATCATCGTCGACCGGTCTCGCATGGGCCGGAAAGCGGCTGCTATCCTGCAGCGGCGGCAGCGGGCCGAAGAGCGCCTCGTATTCGGGCTTGTAGTGCGCGGCCAAGGTGTGGGCGACGGCGACGCGGTCGAAGCCGTGCTCGACCGGGTTCTCGATCGGGCCGAGCGCCTGCATCCACAGGCTGTCTGCGCGTCCGTCCCAGAATTGCCAGGGTTGCCACGCTGCACCCAAGGCGGTCGGCGCGTGCCGCGTCGCGGTGCCGAGGCCCTCGGCGAGCGCCTTGCCGTCGGCGAAGCCGTGCTCCGGCTGGTGACAGGTGGCGCAGCCGACGGTGCCGTCCGCCGAGAAGCACAGATCGAAGAAGAGCCGGTGACCGAGCTTCGCCGCGTCGGGGTCGTCGGCGACGGCGTTGCCGGCGGAGGGGCGCGGCGCTCCGAGGGGCTGCATCGCGGCGACGAACGCGCGCTCCTGCTCGGTCCAGGTGTCGGCAGTCGCCGCATCCGTCGAGCAGCCGGAGAGCGCGGAGATCGCGGCGGCGAAGAGCGCGATGAGCGCGAGAAGCGGGCGCGAACAAGGCTGCACGGAGCGACTCCTTCGGTGCGCGACGGCACCACCCGTGTCCATCGCCGCAGAGTCAATGTAGGGACTCGACCGCCGAAGGGAAGGGTCTGCATGATTGCGTCCGCGCACGGTTGCCGACGCGGTGTGCGCCAGGAGTGACGATGTCGACGCCAGCAGAGCCGGTACCCTATCGCATGGATGAGCTGCCGCCGGCGCAGATGCGTCAGCGGGTCGAGGGCTTCCGCGAGACGATGCGGCGGCGCAGGTCGGTACGCGCCTTCTCCGATCGCCCTCTGCCGGAAGGCGTGGTCGAGGCGGCGATCGAGGCGGCGGCGCAGGCGCCCTCCGGCGCGAACCGACAGCCGTGGACCTTCTGCCTGATCCGCGATCCGGCGCTGAAGAAGCAGATCCGCGACGCGGCAGAGGCCGAAGAGCGGCGCTTCTACGGTGGCCGGGCGCCGCAGCGGTGGCTCGACGACCTCGAGCCGCTCGGCACCGACGCCAACAAGCCCTTCCTCGAGCAGGCCCCGGCGCTGATCGTCGTCTTCGCGCAACGCCACGGCACCGCGGGCGAGCAGCACTACTACGTGCAAGAGTCGGTGGGCATCGCCGCGGGCATGCTGATCGCAGCGCTGACAGTGGCGGGGCTCGCGACGCTGACCCACACCCCGGCGCCGATGCGCTTCCTCGGCGAGATCCTCGGCCGCCCCGACCACGAGCGGGCGATGTTGCTGATTCCAGTTGGCTATCCGGCTGCGGATTGCACCGTTCCGGCGATCACGCGCAAGCCCCTAGACGAGGTGCTGCTGCGCTACGACGCGGCGCCCTGATCCGCTGGCGTGGCGCGCAGCAGGCCGACCAGACCAGCGAAGCCATCGAGGCGCAGGATGCCGGGGACGTCTGGGGCGCCAGCACCACCGACCAGGCAACGCACGTCGCCACCGAGCATCGGCAGCAGCTCGGCGCAGTGGGCGTAGGCCGCGCCGAGATCAGCGTAGCGCGAGACGCTGAGCAACAACGCATCGGCTTCGACCGCGCGGACGGCCCCTGCGATCTCGACCACCGGCGTATCGGCGCCGAGAAAGACGATGCGGCGGCCCGCGACGGCGGCGATCCAGGCCGCGAGCTGCAGGCCGAGGTCGTGACGCTCACCGGGTAGGGTCGCGCAGACGACGGCCGGACCGCTCTGCGCATCGGAAAGCCGGCGGCGACGGCGCGCGACCAACTCGCGGAAGCGTTCGCTGGCGGCGTGCTCGGCCGCGACCGTGACCCGCCCGTCGGCCCAGGCCGCGCCGAGTTGGGTCAGGAACGGGCCGGCAAATTGCTCGGCGAAGGCCAGCGCTCCTACCCGCTCGACGGCGCGCTCCATCCCGCTGCCGAGGCCGTCGTGGTCGTGTCGCGCCGCGGCGTCGATCCAGGTCCGGACCAGATCGGCAGGGGCGATCTCGTCTTCGGATCGAGGCTCGGCGTCCGGAACGGCAGTCGCCGCCGCTGATGCTTCGGCAGCGTCGCTACCGGCCTCGATGCCGAGCATGGTGGCCAACACCGCGTCGTCGGCGCCGACCACGTCGCTGGCCGGGAACCCGCGCTCGAGCAGGTGCTTCCAGTGGCCGATGGTCTCGACCCAGGTCGCCGCGTAGCGTCGGTGCCCCGACGGCAAGCGCACCGGTACGGGGCGACCATAGCGGCGCTCCCACGTCCGCAGCGTATCGGCCGGGACGCCGCTCAGCCGCGCCAGCGCCCCGATGGACAGCAATGCCGCGCCCTGCCCCGTCTCGGCCGCATCCTGCGCGAACGCGCCGTCTCGCTCTTCCTCCCGCATCGCCGACCTCCGCTGCCGATGGTGACCGCTCGGTGGGCGTGGTCAAGTCCGACGCACGGGTTTTGAACAGGTCCTGGCCGCGGATCTGATCGCGAGATCCCTTCTGATTCATGGGCGTTCGCAGCGGCCGACAAGAAATCGAACACGTCCTGAACAAGTTTTGCTTGATCTCGTCCGCAGATTCTGTTCATCTTCTGTTCACCGGGCGGCGACGCAGCTCCGCCCGACAGGAGACACCATGCAAGCCATCGTCGTGAGCCCCCAAATGACCGACCAGGAACTGCACGCTGCGCTCGTCGCGCAGTTGCCCGCCGCTCTCGCGGTGTTTCAGCAGCGCTACCGCGCGCTGATGTACTCGACCGCGCGCAAGATCGTGCGTGACGATTGGGACACCGAGGAAGTCGTGCAAGACGTCGTGTGGACCGTCTTCCGCAAGGCCTCGTACTTCCGTGGCGAGTCCAGCCTCTCGACGTGGGTCTACCGCATCACGCAGAACTGCGCCCGGATGCTCCTGCGCAAGCGCAAGCGCGTGCCGATCCCGATGGAGAGCGAGGACGTCGACCACATCGTCGCTTCGCAGCGCGAAGGAGAGTCGTGGCACCACCCCGAAGCGCTGCTGGCGGGGCGGTTGGCCGCGAAGAACCTCGCCGAGGCCACGGCGGCGTTGCCGGAAGAGAACCGCGAGCTCTTCTTCGCGATGGACCTGCGTGGCGAGGAGAAGGAGGTCGTCGCCGAGCGGATGGGCCTCTCGGTCTCGGCGCTCAAGGCGCGTCTGCATCGCGTGCGCAAGACGCTGCGTGAGGCGACGACCAGCGACGTGGCCTTCGCCGCCTAGCCGATGACTGCGGTCGACCGACCGCTGCTGAACCGGAGAGCCGCCCGCTCGCCTGCCCAGGCAGCGGGCGGTTCAAATTTCGGCGACGCCCACCCCTGGCAGACCCTGCAGGGCTCGGTGCAAGCCGTGACGGTGCGGCCGACGCAGCGCCCTCGAGACGAGCGCGACCGCCAC
The DNA here is from genome assembly GCA_020632665.1 of Deltaproteobacteria bacterium. GTDB lineage: Bacteria > Myxococcota_A > UBA9042 > UBA9042 > UBA9042 > JACKFC01. Next base: position 99,062 of record JACKFC010000018.1, on the reverse strand, counting down.
CCCGGCGACCAGATGCAGCAAGCGCCAACGCCACGGCACGATGGTGCGGCCGTGCCAGGGATCGGCGCCGTGCCGTCGCTGCAGCCGGACCCCAATCGCGCGGTAGATGCGGAATGCCGCGCCGATCGCCAGCCGCGCCCGCAGCGGGATCGCGCCCAAGCCGGTGGTCGCGCTGTGGTAGTAGCGCTCGGCGAGGGCGAGGAGCGCGCCGGTGACGGCTGCGGTGCCGCGGCGGATCTCGTCGCGCTGGCCGGCGTCGAGGGCGAGCAGCGCGTCGCTGCTCAACCCGTGCGCGCGCAGGCGGCTCTCGGGGAGGTAGACCCTGCCCCGGCCCGCGTCTTCGGCCACGTCACGACAGATATTGGTCAGCTGCATCGCCACGCCGAGATCGATCGCCTGCGCCCAGGCCCGACGATCGCGGACGCCGAGGACGCCGCACATCATCAGGCCGACGGTACCGGCGACGCGGTAGGCGTAGCGCAGCAGCTCGGCGTCGTCCGCGACGCGCACCGGGCGGAGATCGCTGCGCACGCCGGCGAGGAGCTCGGCGGCGGCCTCGACGGGGATCTCCCGCCGCAGGCAGACCTCTCGGTAGGCCCGAATCAGCGGCCGCGCAGAGACGGCGCCCGAGAGTTCGGCGTCGATCCGGTCGAGGGCGATCTCGGCCGCCGCGATCGAGGGCGCTTCGTCGGCGGCGTCGTCGACCAACCGGCAGAAGGCATAGACCACCGCGGCGTCGTCGCGGCTCGCGCGCGGCAGCAGCCGGCCGGCGAGGGCGAACGAGGTGCCGTATTTCTCGAGCACCTGGTGCGATTCGGCGACGACCGGGACCGAAGCGGTGAGCTCTGCGGTGCTCATCACCGCACCTCCGGCAGGACGGCGCGGCCGAGGACGTCGGCGCGCAGGTGCGACATGGCCGCACGCAGCGGGCGCAGCGCTTCGGGCAGCGGCGTGGCGTCGATCCGGGCCGATTCGCTGTGGGCCCGCGCGAGTGCTTCCTCCGCGGCGCCCGATGCGAAGAAGCGTCGGCTCCACGCCGCCACCGCGGCCGCGCTGGTCTCTTCGCGCGGTAGGCGGAGCAGCTCCAACAGTGCGGCGCGGTCGTCGGGCGCGCGCTCGAGATGGGTCGCGACGACGGCGCTCACCTTGCCTTCGCGCAGATCGTTGCCGGCTTCGCCGCGGCCCTTGTCGCCGTAGAGGTCGAGCAGATCGTCGGCGGTCTGGTAGGCGAGGCCGAGCCAGGTCGCGAGATCGCCGACCGCGACGGCGTCTGCCGGCAACGCACCGGCGAGCAACGCCGCGCCTTCGAAAGGGATGGCGAAGATCTGGCCGGTCTTGCCGCGGGCGGCGCCGGCGTAGCTGGCCCAATCGAGCCGCCCCTCGGCGAGCAGGCTCAACTCGTCGCTCTGACCGCAGGCAGTCGCTGCCGCGCGCCGGGCGACCATCGCCGTCAACGAAGCGCGTGCGGCGCCGTCGACCGAATCGGCGATGGCGAGGAAGGGCAGCATGAGCAAGACATCGCCGGCGTTGATCGCCTGCGCCACGCCGTGCCGCGCCCAGACGGTCGGCGCACCGCGGCGGACCGCGTCGCCGTCCTGCAGGTCGTCGTGGATGAGCGTGGCGTTGTGCAGCAGCTCGGCGGCGACGGCCAGAGGCACCGCGTCGCGCAGCGGCACGCCAACGGCTTGGGCGCAACGCAGCGCCAAGAGGATGCGCGTGCGCTTGCCCCCGGTGGCGAGGTGCTCGCGGACGATCGCACCGAGCGTGCCGTGAACATGCCGCGCCGTGACGGCGCTGACTTCCTCGACCGCGCGCTCGGTCGCCTCTTCTAGGCTCCATGGCGCGATCTGCAGGCGGCGTCGGGATCGTGCCGGCACCGAAGCGCGTTGGTTGCGTTCGATCCAGGGTGCGAGCGTCATGCGTTCTCCTCTGCCGCCGGTCGGAGGCCGGCTGCGAACGCCGCGACGAGCTCGTTGCGGCGTTGCCATCCCATGCGCCAGAGGCGCCGACGGATCGATGCAGGACTTCGCCGATCGACGCGCGCCATCACGTGCGCGAGCGGCCAAGGCGAGCTCGGCACCGAGAGCATGGCGGTCCACGCAGACGCCGGCAGGGTGAAGAAGGCCTCGAAGAATGCCGCGATCTCAGGGCCATCGAACGAAGCCAGGACGTCCGCACCGAATCCGAGCAGGCGCAGGCCGGGCGCTTCCGCGGCGGTCGTGATCCTCGCGCGGCCGATCGCGGCCAGATCCTCCCCGCGGGCGCCGGCCGCGAATCCACGCACGACGGCGGCTGCGAGGCGCGGGGCCACCGCTGCGCTGCGGGTCAGCGAATATCCGGTCGCCGGATGGATCATCCCAGCGCGAGCGCCGAAGTCGACGACGCCGCGTGTCGGCGGCGCAGGCCGGATCGACATCGGCAGCCGACAGCGCTCAACCTCGAGTCGCTCGGCGATCTCGACCCCTTCGTGGGCGAGCCGGCGGTGCAAGCGGGCGGCGAGGACGTCCAGCGGCAGCGGATGTGCCGCGATCAACTCGGTCTCCTCGACGAAGACCCGTCCGCCACCCAGCGGCATCGCGTAGAGAAAGGAAGGCCGCGCCCGCCACATCGTGTCTCGTTCGGGCTCCGGCGGTCGCCAATCCATCAACCGCATCGCCGGGAAGGCGCCGTCGTCGCGGAGCTGCAGCAGCTCGCCCCAGGCGTGCTGCCAGCGCACGGGCGTCGGGCCAGGGCTGCGGCCGGGGACGCCGCTCGCGTCGACGACGAGGTCGGCCCGTAGCGCAACTCGCGCCCGCTCGAGCGCCGCGTCGTCGGCGACCGTGGCCGCCCGGAAGCTGCCGCCGTTCGCCTCGATCCGTCGCCGAAGCGAGGCACGCAGCGCCTCGCCGTCGACCCGACAATACGTGCGGTCGAGCGCGAGATCGCGCCGTGGCGTCTGCAACCGCGGCCCGACCCACGTCTCCGCGGCGGCGCCGGCGAGCCCGACGGCCTGCAGCTCGTCGAGCCAGGCGCCGTAGCGATTGCGCCAGGGCTGGTCGACGTCCGGCGCGAGCACCGTGACCGTCGCGCCCCGCTCGGCGAGGTGAGCTGCGGCGAGCAATCCGCCGGGTCCGCATCCCAGGACGAGCGCGTGCATCCCATGGCTGTCGGATTTGGTTCGTCGGCGTTCCCGGTTCGGCACGAGCACCTCCGCTGCAAGAGATGCGGAGCCCGCTCGTCGGGTGCGCCGGGGGTGGGTGCAGGGGGGAGAGATGATCGAGATCGACACCGCTGCCGCCACGCTCGACGCGCGATGCCTCGACGCGCCCGGCGGCTTCGCGTGGTGGTACGCCGAGGTGGCGACGCCCGAAGGCGACGGCATCGTCCTGATCTGGAGTTTCGGCCTGCCCTTCCTGCCGGGGAGCCAGCGCGACGCGCGCGCCGACGCCGGGACCACGCCGCGGCAGCGACCATCGCTGAACGTGGTCGCCTACCGCGGTGGGCAGCAGGTCTGCTACGTCCTGCGCGAATTCTCGCCCGACGACGCGCAATGGGACGTCGACGCGAGCGGCGAGCGGTGGCGCTTCGGACGCAGCACGCTGCAGGCACGACCGCATCGAGACGGCAGCAACCTGCTGACGCTCGAAGCCTCGCTCGACCTCGACATCGCCGGTGGCGGTGGGCTGCGCTGCGCGATTCACCTCGAGGGCAAGCGGGCGCACTGGGCCGCCGCACCCGTTGGAACGGCCACCGACACCGGCGTCGTCGGCGGCGCTGCCGGTGAGGCGATGGGGCACCGCTGGACGCCCGTGGTCGGCGCGTCCTTCGCGACCGCGCGGCTGCAATGCGGTCCCCTGCGCCTCGCCGTCTCGGGCCGCGCATACCACGACCGCAACGCGTCACCGCGCAGTCTGGAAGCGCTGGGCATCGCGCGCTGGCTCTGGGGCCGCGCCGCCTGCGCCGACCGCGACCGCGTCTTCTATGCGCTCTGGCCGGCCGAGGCCGGCGATCCCGTCGTCTTGGGCTATGAGCTGGGCGCGGACGGCACCCTCACCGCCATCGAGGACCTCGCGCTGCGGCGCCACGCGGCGACCCGGACCCGCTGGGGCATGCCGGATTGGCGGGCGGTCGACCTGGTCCGCCCCGACGGCACGATCTTCCTGAGCCTGGAGCAACGCCACGCGGTCGAGGACGGCCCCTTCTATCTGCGCCGCATGTGTGACGCCGCCGCCACCGAAGCCGCGCCGAGCCACGGCACCTGGGAGGTGATCGTGCCGTCGCGTATCGATCTGGGACACTTCCGGCCGCTGGTGCGCATGCGGGTTGGCCGCGACCAGGGCGACAACTCCCGCTGGCTGCCTCTCTTCGAAGGCGCCAGCGGCGACCGGATGCGACGATTGCTGCGCGGCAGCGCACATGTGACACAGGGAGAGCACAGGCCATGAGCGAGACGACGATCGTCATCGGCGCCGGGTTCGGCGGGTTGGCAGCGGCGATTCAGCTCGCGGCCGCGGGCGAGCGGGTCGTGCTGCTCGAGGGCGCCGACGCGGTCGGCGGCAAGGCCGGGACGGCGAGCTTCGACGGGGCGTGCTTCGACACCGGGCCGAGTCTGCTCACCCTGCCCGAGGTCCCCGAGGCGCTCTTCGCCCTCGCCGGCGCGCAGCTGCGCGAGCGGGTGCAGCTGCGGCGGCTGAGCCCAGCGTTTCGCTACCACTTCGCCGACGGTGTGCAGCTCGACGTACACGACACTTTGGATGCCACGCTCGAGGCGACCCGTAGGACCCTCGGCGCCGACGCGGCAGAGGAGCTGCACGGCTTCGCGCGCTACGCCGAGCGGATCTGGCAGGCCTCGGCGCCGGCCTTCGTCTACGGCGACGCGCCGGCGATCCGCTCGATGTTGTCGATGGACGTGCGGACCGTCGCCGGGCTCTCGCGGATCGACCCGTTGCGGGCGATGCAGACGGCGATCGACGCGCAGGTCCGCGATCCGCATCTGCGGCGCATCCTCTACCGCTACGCGACGTACAACGGCAGCGACGTGCGGGTCGCGCCGGCGACGCTCAACTGCATCGCCTCGGTCGAGCTGGGCCGCGGCGGCTTCGGCGTCGAGGGGGGGATCGGCGCGCTCGCCGGGGCGCTCGCCGTGCTGGCGACCGAGCTCGGGGTCGAGATTCGGCTCGGCAGCCGGGTCGACCGGATCACGTCACAGGCCGGGCGGGTGGTCGCGGTCGACTTGCAAGACGGCACCCACCTGCCGTGCAGCGCGGTGATCAGCAACGCTGACGCGCGCCACCTGCACGAAGCGCTGCTGCCCGAGGCCGACCGACCGCCACGTCGTGAGCAGCCAGCGTCGATGTCGGGCTACAACGCGGTCTTCCGCGTCCCACGAAGGCAGGATCGCGAAGCGGTGGCACATCAGGTCGTCTTCCCGGACGAATATATCGATGAATTCGCCGCGATCTTCGACCGTGGCACGGTGACGGCGACGCCGACCGTCTACGCCTGCAACCAGCGCGCCGCGCATGGCCGCGCCGGCTGGGCGGATGCCGACGCGCTCTTCGTGATGATCAACGCGCCCTCGGTCGACGCGGCCAGCGCCCCGACCGACGCGTCGGCGCTGCGCGAACAGGCACGCGCGGCGCTGAGCCGGGCAGGCATCTGTGACGCAGTCGACGAGGTGGTCTGGGAGCGGACGCCAGAGGGGCTCGCGGCCCGCTTCCCGGGCTCCGCCGGCGCGCTCTATGGCGCGGCGTCGAACTCCATTTTCTCGGCGTTTCGGCGCCCGACGAACCGCTCGCCGCTGCTGCGCGGGCTCTATCTGGCCAGCGGTACCGCGCATCCCGGAGGAGGCGTCCCGCTGGCGATGCTCTCCGGCATGGCCGCGGCACGGGCGCTGCTCCACGACCTCGGCAGGCCAGCGCAGGCGGCTTGCCCTGCCCTGCGCGCCGGGTGATGCTGGCCGCCACGCGGCGGCGCCCATGGAGCAACCACGAGCCCTCGACCGCGAAGGAGGCCGCATGGGCGGTGGACTGCTCGGCATACGCGGCCCGCGGATCGGGCTCCGCCTGCTGCTGCTCGGGACCTTGGCCGCGCTGGCCGGCTGCGACGCGCTCTGGGACGCGCAGGATTGGGACCGCGAGGCGGTGGCCGTCTTTCGCGCTTCCAACGCCACCGACCCGGGCGATCCCGGGCAACCGGCGGCGCTGCGGACGATGGCGTGGAATATCAAATACGGCGCCGGCCGGATCCCGTTCTGGTTCGATTGCTGGGGAGACCGCGTCGCGATGGACCGGGAAGAGGTCATCGCCAACCTCGAAGCCGTGGCCAAGGTCATCGACGAGATGAACGTCGACGTGCTCTTGCTCGAGGAGATCGAGGTCAACTCCCGCCGCTCGGCCTACGTCGATATGGTGCAGTGGCTGCTCGACCACACCAAGCTCAACCAGGGCGCCTATTTCGAGACCTGGGATGCCGACTACGTGCCGTCGGAGGGGCTCGGCCGGATGAACCTCGGCAACGCGATCCTCTCCCGCTACCCGATCGCCAAGGCAGAGCGCATCCGCCAAGTCGACCGCACCGACCTCGACCCGGTGACCAACGCCTTCTACATCAAGCGCGCGATCGGCCGGGTCGAGCTGCAGCTCGGCGCGCGGCGCGCCGCCGTCTTCGTCGTCCACACCGAGGCCTACGACAACGACGGCACCAAGCAGAAGCAGATCGCCCAGATCCACGAGGTCGTCACCGGCGAGGCCCTGCCGGCTCTGCTCGGCGGCGACTTCAACGAGTTGCCGCCCTCGGCGCTGAAGCTCTCCGGCTTCCCGGACGAGCGCGAGACCGCCGTCTGCTCGGCGGATTTCGCCCAGCCGCCCTATACCCCGGACGTGATGCAGCCCTTCTACGACGACCTGCAGCCCTGGATCCCGCTCGCCCGCTACGGCGCCACCGAGGCCGAGCAGGCGCGCTACTTCACGCACTCGGTGCTCGGGCCCGACGAGACCAACGAGCACGGCGAGCCGGGCGATTGGAACCGCACCCTCGACTACCTCTTCATCGACCCGAAGAGCAGCTGGCTCGCCGGCTCGACCGACGTCCTGCAGCACAAGGGCCAGCGCATCGGCGCCGAGCCGGCGGCCGGCGCGACCGACGACCGGCCGACGTTGGCCAGCGACCCGTTGCGCCTCTCGGACCACGCACCGGTCTTCGGCGTCTGGGAGGTGCCGTGATGCGATGCAGCTTCCGTGACGCGATGCGCGCCCTCTTCGCCTGCGCCAGTGTGTTGCTGCTCGCCGGGCTCATCATGACGGCGCCGGCGGCCGCGGCGCCCTTGGCGGCCCGTGACGGTGCCGACCTCCCCGGCAAGGGCACGATGCGCCTCGGCGTCTTCTCGCCGCTGACTTGGGTGGTGGCCGACGGTCTGGAACTCGAGACCCATCCGCTGATCACCTGGGTCGCGCCGCACATCACCGCGCGTTATCGCCGTGGCGAACTGGGTCCCGTGCGTTTGCTCTGGGAAGGCGGCCTCTCGTTGCCCACTCCGGGCCTGCACATCGCGCCGCCCGGCCTGGCCGGTTACCTCGGCCCGTCGTGTCTGGTCGCGGCGGCCGAAGCCGAGCGCGGCGGAGCCTGCGAGCAGGGCGACCACGTCTTGGTGCTGCGCGCCGGGGTGGTCGCGTCGATCGGCGAGGGCGACGTGACCAGCCTGCGCCTGGATGGCGCTTACGGCGTGCTGCTCGGCGAGGCCCGCCCGCGGCCCTTCGACACCTGGGCGCCGCTCGAGGTGCTCCTCGCGCCCATCGCGCGGGGCTCCCGGGTGCACGCGATGGTGCGGCACGATCGTGCGCTGCACGACCGCGTCCGCGTGGCGGCCGAGCTACATGTCTGGCGGGTCGGCGGCGTCGAGAGCGATATGGCGGACCGCAGCCTGTGGACCTTCGGTGGCCATCTCGGCGTCGACGTCGCGCTCACCGACGCGACGCGTCTGCAGCTGGGTGCGCTCTATACCAATACCGACAGCCGGCGCGCCGTTGTCGAGACGAACGAGGACGGCTTCGGTGAGCGGGTCTTCGTCCGGACCCAGCGGATTTGGCCGACGTTCGACGTCGTCTGGAGCTTTTGAGGTGGCGCGGCGAACACGGCCGGCGGCCACTTTGACGCTACTCGCTGCGGGCTTGGCCGGCTGCAGCACGCTCTTCCCCGCCCCAGGCTTGGTCGAGGCGCCAGCGGATGCTGCGCTGCAGAGCGACGGCAGCCTCGGGGCGGATGCGGACGCCAGCGACGACACCGCGGACGCGACGTCCTGCAGCTGTCCGCTGGGCCAGGTGATGCACGCCGGACCGTGCGTGCCGACCTACCAACTCGGATGCGGGCCCGGCTGCGAGGGCAAGGCGCCGAGCGCGTGCCCTGCCGAGGCGATCTGCGACGAGACCGCGGCACACCTGCCCTGCGATCCGGAGACGCCCGCCGCGGCCTGCGTCCCCTCGCAGGCGATGCAGATCGGCGCCGGCGCGCTGCGTGTCACGCCGCGTACGGTCGCGGTCGGTGAGACGGTCGAGCTACGGGTGCAGGGCGCGCATTATTATATCGGCGCGCTGATGTGGTGGGTCCGCGCCGACCAGGAAGTGCTCACCGCGAACGAATACGAACTGCAGTGCACGCTCAAGGCGCCGTGGACCCCGACCAAGGCGGGTGTGGTGCCGATCTACGCGTACTACGGCGGTCCGCCGCCAGACCAGCCGCATCCCGGATGGGGCTTCGCCGGCTTCGTGCGGGTCGGCGACGGCCCTGCTCTGCGCGGGCAGCCCGGCGAGGCCTGCAGCGTCGACGCCGATTGCGAGGCGACAGTGGCGGTGCCCTGCGCTTGCAGCGCGGGCCGTTGCGGCTGCTCGAGCAGCCCCTGATCGCGCCCTTTCGCTCGGCGCTGATGACCTAGATGCCGGTGACGGCGCGCACCCAGGCGAGCCAGCCCATCCGCAGCGTATGCTTCTCGCCGGCCGCGGCCGCGGGTGACGAGCCGCTGCCGGCGTGCAGCCGCAGCTTGTGCTTGGCGTCCTTCAGCGACCCCGCCGCGCCGGCCATCTTCAGCTGCGCCGACGCTGCCGCGCAGCCGTTGTCGACCACACCGTCGCAGTCGTCGTCGGTGGCATCGCACGCTTCTTTCGCCGACGGGACCACCTCGGTGAAGCAGGTATCGGTCAGCTTGCCCTCTTTGCAGGCCTTGTAGCCGCCGACACACAGGCCCACGCCCTCGGTCCCCGCGGGGCCGCCGTAGCACGCCACCGTCGCCGCGTTCGGCAGCCCGACGCAGCCCTTGCCGGTGTCGCAGCTGTCGTCGGTGCAGACGTTGCCGTCGTCGCAATCGGGCGTCGTGCTGCCCGGCATGCACACGGCCGCGCCGCTGCCGTCCTGGCCGCAGGTATCGCCGACGGTGCAGGCGTTGCCGTCGTCGCAGCTGCCCTCGTAGAACTGCACCACGCAGGTGCCGCCCTTGCTGTCGCAGGCCTCGGTCGTGCACGCGTTGCCGTCGTCGCATTCCACCGACGGTGGGTTGCTGCAGCTCTGGTTCGCGCCGTCGCACTCGTCCTTGGTGCACAGGTTGCCGTCGACGCAGACCTCGCCGGCCTCGTCGGTCTGGCCGTCGCAGTCGTCGTCCTTGGCGTTGCACGCTTCGTCCTTGGCCTTGCCGGCGGTGTCGCAGCTCGCCGTGGTCAGGTTGCTGCAGACGACCTTGCCGCCCTCGCAGCCGCCGACGCCGCATGCCTGCCCCAGCGCCGAGGTCGCCCCGTCCGGGCCGGTATAGCTGTAGTCTTCGTCGACCTGGCCGTCGCAATCGTCGTCTTCGAGGTTGCAGAGCTCGGCCTTCGGCGTCTTGACGTCGTTGCAGATCATCTGCCCGCCGGCGCTGCAGGTCGGCGTGCCGAAGCACTCGCCGAGCAGCACCAGGCAGACGCCCGCGATCTCGTCGCATTTCTCGTCGGCCTCCGAGCAATCGGCGTCCGCGGTGCACGGTGCCTTGCTGCCCGTCGCCAGGAACGCCTGCTTGCTGCACTTCGCGTCCGAAGGCAGATCGTCGGTCGTACCGTCGCAATCGTCGTCCAGGGCGTTGCAGGTCTCCACCGCGGCCTGCTTGGCCGGGCACGCCTCCATCCCATCGGCGGTGCAGCCGCGCGAGGCCGTGCAGGTGCCGTGCTCGTTGGTCACGGTGCAGGGGGTCTTGTTGCCCGAAGCAACCGCCCACGGCGAGCAACTGCAAACGCCCTCTTTCTTCTTGCACTGCTTGGTCTTGCCGCCGACGTCGGTGCAGGCGTAGTCCGGAGGGCACTCGGCGTCGCTCTCGCAGGTCGCGCCGCAGAACTTGCCGGCGTCGCCGTAGTCGACGCAGGCCGCGACGATACCGTTCTCGGTGCAGTCGGCGTCCTCGCTGCAGGGGGCGCAGAGGGTGAGCTGCTTGCTGACGCAGACCGAGAGGTTGTCGCCGCCCGGGCCCGGGACCTGTTCGCAGACCATCCCCGAGGGGCAATCCGAGATGCAGCTTTGGGCGCAGGTCTTGCCCGACGTGGTCCAGAGGCACAGCCCGGTGTCGCAGACGCCGTTGTTCTCACATGGGCAGCCGGGGCCGCCGGGGCAGTTCAGCTCGCCGTCGCCAGCCGCGTCGCCACCGCCGCCGGCATCCTCGACGTCACCGCCGGCACCATCGGCGCCCGCGCCGTCGCCACCGGCGCCGTCGACCGTGCCGCCACCGCTGTCCGCGTCGGCGACCGCGTCACCGCCACCGATCGACGTGTCTCCGCCTGCGATGTCTCCGATCTGGCCGCCGCCCGAGGTATCTGCTGCCGCGGTATCGCCGCTGTTGTCGCCCTCGGCGGAGCCGCAGCCGAGCGGCACGAGCCCGATCAGGCCGACGAGTAGCAACGGGGCGAGATGGCGAGTCGAGAGGTCGCGCATCATTTGCATCCGGTGAGCGCTGTGAGCGCCTTGCGGTCCTTCGGACCGGCGTGAATGGTGCCTCGCACCGCGACGGCGGGTAGCGTCCGCACGCCCGCGGCATGGCAGGCAGCGAGCTCGGTCGAGCAATCGAGCAGGACCAACCCGGCGAAGCGGCCGAGCGCGGCGAGCATCGCCCTGCCGTCAGCGTGCCGCGGGTCGATGAAGGCGCGGACACCAGCGTCGCGAAGGCATCGGGCGAAGGCGCGGTCGGCCTCGAGGGTCTCGATATCGCGTGGCAGTTCGATGCCTGGGCCGAACATCTGCTGTCCGTCCGAGCTGACCCAGACCTCGCGGTCGGGGCCTGTCTTGCCGTCGGCCTGTGGCGCGCCGGAGAAGACGATCCGCCACATCCCCGAGCGCGCCTCGACCTCCTTCACCCGCACGGGCTTGCCCTCGATCAATTCGAACCGGCGGGACACGCGCGCCACGGCCGGCTTCTCGTCGCCCTCGATCATGTGCGGTGCGGGAGCGCCATGCGGCGTTCTATCTGCCGCTGCGGGTCCCGCGGGCCTGCTGCCGGGCCGCAGGACTTTCGGGTCACGTCGCTGCAGGTCCGTGAGCACCTGATCGAGCTTCTCGCCGTGGTGCAAGCGGCTCATCACTTCGCCTGCGTGCTCTTGTGGCACCGACCAGCCCTTGGCGCTGACGCCCTCCGCCGACTGGAACGGCTGCGGTGGCGGCAGCTGCGCCTCTGCGACCGGCGCGGCCTGGCGCTGGCAGCCCAGCAGCCCCAAGGTCAGGCAAGTTGCGAGGAACGAGAACCGCATCGAGACCGCCTCCCGCGCCTAGTAGCTCGTGCTGCAGACGAACTTGAAGAAGATGCGGTCGTCGCCGCCGACATCCCCGCTCAACTTGACCCAAGCCCAACTGCTCGCGTAGACACCGTAGCCGCCGCCACCGGAGCCGTTGTTGTAGCCAGAACTCTCGGCGTCGCCGGTCATGTAGGCGTAGCGGTAGTAGGAGGAGGCGTTGTTGTCGGAGTGGCCGACGTAGAGCCGGCAACGGTTGTTGACCACGCTGACGATATAACTCTCGAGCGTCGAGCTGCCGACATAGTAGTTCGACGCCCGCACGTTGCCGTTGACGTAGAGCTTGTAGCTGCTGGACGCGTTCACGCCGATGCCGATGCCGCCGTCGAAACGGCTGGCGTTGGTCGCGGTGACCGCGCCTTTGACGTAGTGCGCGCCGTTCGTATACGCCGCGCCGTTGACGTAGAGCTTGTACGACGAGCTGGGGTTGGTGCCGATGCCGACGTTGCCGTTGCTGTTGCTGATTCGGATTCGGGTGGTACCGGCCGTCTGCAGGTAGAGATCCTCGTCGTAGGAGCTGACCACGCCCTCGTCGACGTGAATTCGCTTGGCGAAGTAGAACTTTGCGCGGTCGGTCCCGAAGTGCACCCAATCGGTGTTCTGCGGGCCGATGTCGACGTAGCCGCTCTTGGTCTGGATGCGCACCGCGTCCGACGCAGCGCTGCCGCTGAGGTTGCCGCCGAGCTTGGTGTGACCGTTGCGGTCGATGGTCAGGCGGGGGACGTTGTCACCGACGACCTTGGTGTTGTCGAGGTCGAAGATCCGGGCGTTGTAGCCCGAGACGGTGTCCGAAGTGCCCAGCAGCGTCAGCCCTTCGAGCTTCCAGCCCTCGATGTGCGGCTCGGGGCTGAGGAAGGCGTCGGCGCTGGCGTTGGCCTTGACCTTCACGTCGACGTACATCGCCGTGCTGGCGCTGTTCTCCAGGATGCGGATCTTCTCGAAGACCAATGTGCCCTCGCGCGGGTGGCTCAGCAATTCGACGTTCGAGGTCGCGTCGTAGCCGCGCGACATCGAGACGCGGATGCGCGCCTGGCTGCGGTAGCTCTTGTCGACCAGGGTGAAGACGCCGCTCGCCGAGTCGCCGGCCGGCAGCGAACCGATGCGGTACCAGTTGCCGTTGGCCACCGAGGCGCTGACCTTACCGGCGTAATCGCTCGACTCGCACGAGACCGTGCCGTTCTCCGCGATCGCGGTGATGGCGAAGCCGGCGCCACAGGTGCCGGTGACCCGACGCTGGATCTGGCTGGTGGCGACGTCGGCGTAGCCGATGCTGCCGTTCTTGATCTGCGTGCCGGTGATGGTCGAGCTGGCGATATCGGACGCGCTGATGCTGCCGTTCTTGATCTGCGTGCCGGTGATCGTCTCATTGGCGATGTCCGCGGCGGTCAGCGAGCCGTTCTTCACCTGCGTGGTGGTGATCGTCTCGCTCGCGATATCGGACGCCGTCAGCGAGCCGTTCTTGATCTGCGTGCCGGTCAGCGTTTCGTTCGCGATATCGGCCGCGGTCACGCTCAGGTTCTTGATCTGCGTGCCGGTGATGGTCGAGTTGGCGATATCAGCGGCGCTGATGCTGCCGTTCTTGATCTGCGTGCCGGTCAGCGTCTCGTTCGCGATACTCGCCGCGGTCACGCTACCGTTCTTCAGGTCCGCACCGGTCAGATCGCCGTCCTTGACCATCGCGCCGGTGACGCTGCCCACGGCGCCGGCGTTGACGTAGCGGCCGTCGGTGTAGCTGGTGTTTAGGGCGAAGGCGGTGCCCGAGAGCGAGAGGCCCGTGCCGGCGGTGTATTTGGTGTCGGTGTCCTTGTCCGCCGCGCAGGTCACTTTGCCGCTGCCGTTGATCCCGATGACGACCTGACCCGCGCCACAAGCCTGGCTCGAGGTCGCGAAGGTGCTGCCGTCGTATATCTTGACTGTGTCCTTGTCCGCAGCGCAGGTCACCTTGCCGGCCGCGTCGACGCCGGTGACGACCTGGCCCGGATCGCACTTCTGGTTCGAGACCGCGAAGTCCTTGCCGTCGTAGGTTTTGACGGTGTCCTTGTCCGCAGCGCAGGTCACCTTGCCGGCCGCGTCGACGCCGGTGACGACCTGGCCCGGATCGCACTTCTGGTTCGATACCGCGAAGTCCTTGCCGTCGTAGGTCGCGCCGCCGTCCTTGGCGCAGACCAGCTTGCCCTGGGCGGTGACGCCGGCGACGACGAAGGTCGGGTCGCACTTCTGATCCGAGACCACGAAGTCACCGCCGGTGTAGACCTTGACCGTCTGGCAGGTGACCACGCCGTCCTTGTCGATCGCCGAGACGACCATGCCCGCTTGGCAGCTCTGGCCGCTCTTGGCGAAGTCGGTGCCGGTGTAGGTGGTGTCGGCGTCCTTGGTGCAGACAACCTTGCCGTCGGCGTCCAGGCCGCTGACCAGGAAGCCGTCGCCGCACTTCTGGCTGGAGACGGCGAAGTCCTTGCCGCTGTAGGTCGTGTCGGTGTCGGCAGCGCAGACGACCGCGCCGTCCTTGCCGATGCCGCTCACCAGCTCGCCGACCTTGCAGGCTTGGTCGGCTGTGGCGAAGTCGGCGCCGGAGTAGGTCTTCGCCGGGACGCATTGGACCTTGCCGTCGGCGTCGACGCCGGCGACCGCTTCGCCGTCCTGGCACTTCTGGTCGGCTTTGGCGAAGGCGAGCTCGGTCTTCTTCGCGTAGGCCTCCAGCACGCTCGAAGCCAGATGCGAGGTCTCGATGCAGCCGGTGCACGAGAGCGCGGCGGCGTTCTCGGCACGGAAGGCGTAGGCCACGTGCGAGATCGGCAGCCGCGGCAGCTCGGGGTCCGAGCCGACCTGGATGCCGATCCAGCCTGCGGTGCCGCCGGTCAGCGCCTCGGCGGGCAGCGCTTGCGAGAGGCCGAGGGTGACGACGAAACCGCCCTTCTCCAGCTTGACCGTGGTCAACTCGGAGAACTCGGCCTTGGCCGCGCCCTTGTCGGCGTAGAAGCTGACCCGGACGATATAGTCGCCGTCGGGCACCGGCGAGCCGGCGACCGTGAGCAGCTGGCCTTCGAGGGTCAGCGTCTTCAGTGGCGCGGCGGTGGCCGGGGTGGCGAACAAGCCCGCCGCGGTGATCCCGAGGGCCGGCAAGGCCCGATCGACGAATCGACGGATCGACGAGCGTCCCGCGCGCACGCGGACGACGGGATCGGAGTGCACTGCCTGCTTCAGTCCACGCATCGTGTTGTTCTCCCTATCGGAATGGGGCGACGCCGGCTCGTGCCGTGCGCATCGAACCACGGTAGACGAGCCCGACGACCCGGACAAGCGCAAAGGCTGCTCGCGCGGGACAGGCTGCGGGCGTGCGAAGGAAGAGCGTCGGGCTCAGTGCAACGCGCGGACGCGACGCGCAACGTCGTGCGCCCGGCGTTCTGCCGCCTCGGCCTCTGCGGAGCCGGGAAATCGCTCGACAATCGCGTGGTAGGCGCGCTCGGCGAGTCGGCAGGCGCCGAGTTGTTCGGCGAGCCCGGCGTGGACCAACGCGGCCTCCGGATCGTCCTCGCGGAGCTCGGCGAACAAGCGCACGGCGCGATAGAGCGGGGCGACGTCAGCGCAGCAGCGCCGAGCCCGGACCAAGTTGCGCAGCACGCGCTCTGCGATCTGCCGCGCGGTGGTCGGCTGCAGGTACGTCGCGTCCCAAGGCAGGCTGCCGCCGCTGATCGTGCGGACGATGCGGGCGCATTGCTGCACGCTGAGCGGCTTGCCGCCGCCGAAGGGATCGACCAACTGGCCACGCTCGCCGCCGACCCGGGCGACGAAATGCCCGGGTAGTCCGACGCCCTCGACGTTGACACCGGCGCGCCGGCCGACCTCCAACCAGACCGATGAGACCAGGATCGGCTGGCCGCGGCGTCGCGAGAGGACCTGGGTGACCAGACTATTCTCGGGGGCGTCGTAGCTCTCGCCGTCGCCTCGCAGCGCGCCCTCGTCGGCGACGACCTCGCGCAGCACGCGCGAACCAAGGTCGGGGCAGCCCGGTGCGGTGGCGACCCGCTCGCGGACGCGGTCGGCCCAGCCCTGGACGAGGGCGTCTGCAACCGCGCGTTCTTCGGCCGAGGCCCCCTCGATCGCGAGCAGCGCGTCGAAGAGGCGGTCCTCTCCCGCAGCCGCGCGCAGGCGCCGCACGGCGTCGCTATCGTGGTTCGTCCAGAGAAGCTCGTGCCGCATCGTTCGGCTCCGCACCTGCCACCAACGGGTGCACATTGCATGGATACTCTCCTCGCCGAACGTTGCCAGTCTTTCGTGCCGCAAGGCGCGAGATCGGCGGGCTTCCCGCTGCGCAGCCGCGCCTTGCCGACGCATCTTGTCAGCGCATCGTGGCCGCGCCACCCTGCGCGCCCCCGGGAGATGCACGCCCGGCAGCACGAGAAGGAGTCCGCGATGAGCCAGACCACCACGACCGCCCGCCACCTTCCGGTCGCCGAGTTGCTGCGTGGCGAGTCTGCGCTGGGCGCCCGGGTCGAAGTCCGCGGCTGGGTGCGGACCCGCCGCGACTCCAAGGCCGGGATGTCTTTCGTCGCGGTGCACGACGGCTCGGGCTTTGACGCCGTGCAGGTCGTCGCCGGCAACGCGCTCGCCAACTACGAATCGGAGATCTTGCGGCTCTCGACCGGCTGCAGCGTGGTCGCACGCGGCGAGTTGGTCGCCTCGCAGGGCAAGGGCCAAACGGTCGAGATCGTCGCCGACGCGATCGAAGTCGTCGGCTGGGTCGACGATCCCGAGGCCTACCCGATGTCGCCGAAGCGCCACACGATGGAGCACCTGCGCGAGCATGCCCACCTGCGCCCGCGGACCAACCTGATCGGCGCGATGACCCGGGTCCGCGATTGCTTGGCGCAGGCGGTGCACCGCTTCTTCCGCGACGAGGGCTTCTACTGGATCCACACGCCGATCATCACCGCGAGCGATTGCGAGGGCGCCGGCGAGATGTTCCGGGTCAGCACGCTCGACGTCGCCAACCTGCCGCGCACCGATGCCGGCGCCGTCGATTGGAGCCAGGACTTCTTCGGCCGCGAGGCGCACCTGACGGTCTCCGGGCAGCTCAACGTCGAGTGCTATTGCCTCGCGCTCTCGAAGGTCTACACCTTCGGGCCGACCTTCCGCGCCGAGAACAGCAACACCCGCCGGCACCTGGCCGAGTTCTGGATGATCGAGCCCGAGCTCGCCTTCGCCGACCTCGCCGCGGACGCCGACCTCGCCGAGCGCTTCCTGAAGTACCTCTTCGCTGCCGTGCTGCGCGAGCGTGGCGACGACCTGGGCTTTTTCCAGCAGCGGATCGACAAGGGCGTGATCGACCGACTCGAGGGCTTCGTCGCGTCGTCGTTCGAGCGGATGGACTACACCGACGCGATCACGGCGCTGCAGCAGAGCGGGCAGAAGTTCGAATACCCGGTGCAATGGGGCATGGATCTGCAGTCGGAGCACGAGCGCTGGCTGACCGAGAAGCACGTCGGCCGGCCGCTCGTGGTGATGAACTACCCGAAGGACATCAAGGCGTTCTACATGCGGATGAACGACGACGAGCGGACCGTCGCGGCGATGGACGTGCTCGCCCCCGGCATCGGCGAGATCATCGGCGGCAGCCAGCGCGAGGAGCGCCTCGACGTGCTCGACGCGCGGCTGGACCAGCTCGGGCTGCCGAAGGACGATTATTGGTGGTACCGCGACCTGCGTCGCTACGGCACGGTGCCGCACGCCGGCTTCGGCCTCGGCTTCGAGCGGACCGTCCTCTACGCCACGGGCATCGACAATATCCGCGACACGATCCCCTTCCCGCGGGCGCCGCGCCAAGCCGAGTTCTAGGCCGCGGAGGCTAGAGCCGCATCAAAACGTCGCCGCGGGCGACGTTTTGATGCGGCTCGTGGAGGGGGAAGGTTCGCGAGAACCACGCTTCTCGCGACCTGGGGGCGCCCAGCCCCCCAGAGAACAGACGAGAGACTCGGCCAGAAAATGCGAAACTGCATTTTCTGGTCGAGTCTCTAAAAGCGGCCGACCAAGGCGATCGTCGGCGAGACCATCCAGCCGGAGAGGTCGACGCCCTGCCCGATCAGCGTCGGCGAGAAGGCGACCTTGGTGACCGAGAGCTCGAAGCTGACCCAGACGTAGCGGTAGCCGAGCCGGACGCCGGCGACGCCGCCGATTTGGTCGAAGGGCCCGGGATCGACCAAATCCGAGGTCGAGACGCCGGCCTCGACCACGTCTTCGTCGAGCACGGTCGAGATGCTGATCCAGCTCCGCATCCACACCGCTGCGCCGTAGAGCGAGGCCCACTCGCCGAAATCGCGCGAGACCAGCAGCGCGCTGGTGAGGTCGGTCCGCTCGTAGCCGGCGAATTTCAGCTTCTCGGCGATATCGTAGGCCTTGGACCAGAGCGATTCGGCAGGGCTGCTGTGCCGCCCGACGGCGAGCGAGAGCGCCATGTCGACGCCGGCCTGCTCGGCGCCGAGGAATTGCCATTTGCCGTCGAGCGCGGTGCGCGGCCCGGAGAAGCGAAGGCCGACGTCGAAGCCTTTGCCCAAGCCCAGGCGGGCGGAGAACTCCGAGAGCGGCGTCGGCGTGAAGAGCAGGACCGAGAGGCCGGCCCGGACCAGCTCGCGCGCTTCGGCCTCGGTCAACGGCGCGGTGCCCTGCTCTGCCGCTTGGACCCGTGGTTCGAGCGTGTCGATCGCGTCGATGGCGGCCTGGAAGACGGTCGCCGAGATCGGGATCGTGGTGCCGAACGCGGCCTCGACCTGCCACTGGCCCAGCGCGCGGGCCCGCTGCAGCTGGCTGGTGGATGCGGTGCAGCCCGCGGCGCAGGCGGCGACGAGCAGCAACAGGGCGGTGAGCAGATTCTTCATCGGGACTCCTGCAGTTGCAGCCAGGCGACGACCTCGACGTGCGGGGTCTGCGGCAGCGTATCGAAGGCGCGCAGCTCGACCAGGCGATAGCGGCCCGAGAGGCGATCGAGATCGCGACGCAGCGTGGCCGGGTTGCAGCTCATGATGTGGATGCGCGGCGCGCCGAGCGCCAACAGCGCCTTGCAGAGCGTGGCGCCGAGCCCGGCGCGTGGCGGGTTGGCGACGACCAGGTCGGGGCAAGCGGCCGTTCCGGCGAGGACGGCGTCGGCGAGCGCGGCCGTGGCCTGCGCCGCGTCCTCCGCAGGCACATCCAGCGCAGCTGCGCTCTCGGGGTAGGACTCGACCGGGCGGACCTCGTCGAACTGCGCACGCAGCAGCGCGGTGGTCAGCCCTGCGCCGGCGAAGAGGTCGAGCGCGAAGGCCCCGTGCACCGCCTCGCCGCCGGCCGTGCCGAGCAGCGCGCGGTAGGCGCGGGCGGCGATCTCCGGATTCGGCTGCAAGAAGCCGAGCGGTGTGATCCGCAGCGGCGCACCGGCGAGCGTGGTCTGCAACGCGTCCAAGCCCCTGAGCACCCGCGCCTCACCACCGCGCACCGCGTTGCCCTGCCCTTCGTGCTCGGCGAGCGACCAGCCGTCGACCCGGCAGAGTGGGCCGACCCGGTCGATCAGCGGGTCGGGATCGAACGCGACGCCGGCTTGCACGATGAGCGTCAACAGCACCGCCTCGCCGTCGCTCTTGCCCCAGACCGCGCGGATCGGCCCGCCCTGGTCGACGGCGCCGATGCCGAGTTGCGCCGCAGCGCGCTCGATCGCGGCGAAGGCGGCGGCGAGCGTCGGGTGGTCGACCAGGCAGCCCGTCATCGCGGCGCCTTCGTGGCTGCGCGGGGCGAACGAGCCGAGCCGCAACGCGCCGAAGCGGTCGGTGAAGGCGACGCGCTTGGCGGACTGCCGGTAGCCGAGCGCCGCGCCGGCGTCGATCCGCTCGACCGTGAGTTCGAGCTGTTGCAGCCACGCCTTGCGCAGCCCCCGCTGGCCGACGTCGGAGAGCGCCATCCACGGGCAGCCGCCACAGCCGGGGCCCTCGCCACGCCCGACGACCTCCGGATGGTGCCGACACGGCGAGCGCCGGCGATCGTCGCGGGCCTGCACCAGCTCGAGCGCACGGCCCCAGGCCCGAGGCCCCTGGCGATCGACGTGCTCGATCACGACCACGGCGCGCTCGGAGGGGAAGAGGCCGGGCACGTGGACCACGCGATCGCCGTGCGCGGCGGTGCCTTCGCCACCCGGGCCGACCGCGTCGATCGTGACCTCGACCTTGTCTCCCCGGCGTAGCCGCTGCTCTTGCACGTCCCCTCCCTGAGGCCCCGGCCTGCCCGTCCGCGGGCGTCGCCTTCGGTGGCAGAGCATCGACGGTCGCGCCGCGTCCCGCAACGATTGCGCGCGCCCGGTCCCGCTGCTAACAAGCCACCCCGGCCCGGCGCTGCACCCGCGCCACGGAGGCGAACCTTGAGCGAGGCCATCCGCGACATCGCGCTGCACGAGACGACGCGCGAGCGCTACCTGAACTACGCGCTCTCGGTCATCACGTCGCGCGCCCTGCCCGACGTGCGCGACGGCCTCAAGCCCGTGCAGCGCCGCATCGTCTTCGCGATGCACCACAACCTGCGCCTGCTCCCCGACAGCAAATACCGCAAGAGCGCGGCGGTCGTCGGCGAGGTGATGGCGAAATACCACCCGCACGGCGACTCCAGCATCTACGACGCCATGGTCCGCATGGCGCAGGACTTCTCGCTGCGCTACCCGCTGGTCGACGGTCAGGGCAACTTCGGCAGCATCGACGGCGACAACGCCGCGGCCATGCGCTACACCGAGTCGCGCCTGCGCCACCTGGCCGTCGAGATGGTCAGCGAGCTGCGCAAGCGCACCGTCGAGATGCGCGGCAACTACGACGGCACCCTGGAAGAGCCGGTGGTCCTGCCGGCGCAGATCCCGAACCTGCTGGTCAACGGCAGCTCGGGCATCGCCGTCGGCATGGCGACGAGCATCCCGCCGCACAACCTCGGCGAGGTGATCGACGCGCTGGTGGCGTTGATCGATCGGCCCGAGCTCACGGTCTCGGATGTGGTGCCGGCGATGATCGCGGGCCCGGATTTCCCGACCGGTGGCGAGATCCTCAACGACGCCGAGTCGCTGCGCGAGATCTACACCTCCGGCCGCGGCGCCATCGAGATGCGCGGCACCTGGCAGCTCGAAGAAGAGGGCCGGCGCCGGCTGATCGTCATCAACTCGGTGCCCTTCGCGCTGAACAAATCGACGCTGATCAGCGATATCGCCGAGCACGTCCGGCTGGGCAAGGTCCCGCAGCTGGTCGACGTTCGCGACGAATCGACCGAGGAGATCCGCATCGTCCTCGAGCTGCGCAAGGGCGCCGACCCCGAGGCCGCGATGGCCTACCTCTACAAGCGGACCTCGCTGCTCTCGCGCTTCCACGTCAATATGACGGCGCTGGTGCCGACCGAAGATCCGCAGCTGGCCCGCCCCGAGCGCCTCGACATCGTGCAGATGCTGCGCCACTTCCTCGACTTCCGCTTCGAAGTGGTGACCCGCCGGCTGCAATACGACCTCGCCGAGCTCGAGCGCCGCATCCACATCCTCGAAGGCTTCGAGAAGGTCTTCGACGACCTCGACGAGGCGATCCGGCTGATCCGGATGAGCACCGGCAAGGACGACGCACGGACGCGCTTGATGGAGCGCTTCGAGCTCGACCACGAGCAGGCCGAGGCGATCCTCGAGACCAAGCTCTACCGCCTGGCGAAGCTGGAGATCGAGGCGATCCGCAAGGAGTTGGCCGAGAAGCGTGCCGAAGCGGCGCGGATTCGCGGCATCCTCGCCGACGAGCGCAAGCTCTGGGCGATGGTCCGCAGTGAGCTGCGCGAGCTGCGCGAGGCCTACGGCGACCGCCGCCGGACCCTGGTCACCGGCCCCGTCGAGATGAGCGACTTCTCCGAAGAGGTCTATATCGTCGCCGAGGACGCCTTCGTCATGGTCAGCCGCGAGGGCTGGATCAAGCGGCAGAAGAGCTACACCGATCCGAGCGCGATCCGCGTCCGCGAGGGCGACGAGATCGGCTGGATCGTGCCGTGCAGCAGCCGCGAGACGGTCGCGCTGCTGACCAACCGCGGCAAGGCCTACACCGTCCGCGCCGCCGACCTGCCGATGACCACCGGCTACGGCGAGATGGTGCGGACCCGCTTCGACCTCGAAGACGGCGAGTCCATCGTCGCGGTGCTGACCAGCGACCGACGGGTCTGGCCGTCGCTCTCGCCCGGCTTCTTGGCCACGGTGACCGAGGAGATGCCGCGGCCGCCTTACGTCGTCGCGCTGACCCGCGCCGGCCGCGTGCTGCGCTTCGCCCTGGATGCCGTCACCGAGCCCTCGACCCGCACCGGCCGTTCGGTTGCACGACTCAACGAGAAATTCGCCACCGGCGACGCGGTGGCCTTCGCCAGCATCACCGACGGCGAAGAGGTCCTGGCCGTGGTGAGCCGCGAGAGCCGGGTCATCGTCTTCGCGCTCTCGGAGGTCCCGGTGCTGAGCGGTACCGGCAAGGGCGTCACCGCGCTGAAGCTGAGCCTCGGCGACTTCGTCCTCGCCGCCGCGCTGCTCAAGGGCCGCGACACCGGCCTCGAAGTGCAGACCAACCGCGGCCGCAAAGAGATGATCACGCCCTCGCGCTACAAGCCGAGCGGCCGTGGTGGCAAGGGCCGCGAGATCGTCCGCAACGGCCATATCGACAAGGTCGAGCGCGAGTTGATCGAGCTGAAATTCCCCGACGCGCCGGAGGAAGCCGGCCGGCAGACGGCGGAGACCAAGGTCGAGGCGGCGCCCCGACCCGAGGTGCCAGCCGCCGCGCCGGCACCCGAGCCGCCGGCTGAGCCCGACGCCATCGCCGACCTCTTCGGCAGCGCGCCGGCCCGCCCGCGCCCGACCGAGGTCGCCGCGCCGGCGGTCTTGCGTCCGTCCGGTGGCCCGGCGCTGCGGCCTGGCGCGCGACCTGCCGAGTCCGAAGACGCCGCCAAGGCCCGGCTCCGCGCGCTGCTCGAGGGCAAGAAGAAGGCCAAGAAGACGGACGACGACGACCAGGGCAGCCTGCTGTAGGAAAACGACACGATGACGACGACTGCTGCCCCCGGTGCGCCTGCGACCCCGCAATATTCCGCGGCGAATATCACGATCCTCAAGGGTCTCGAGCCGGTCCGCAAACGCCCGGCGATGTACATCGGCTCGACCGACGCGGGCGGCCTGCACCACCTGCTCTGGGAGATCGTCGACAACTCGGTCGACGAGGCGCTGAACGGCCACGCCAACGCCATCGAGGTCACGCTGCACAGCGACGGCCAATCGATGACCGTGCGCGACAACGGCCGCGGCATCCCGGTCGATATCCACCCGGTCGAGGGCCGCTCGGCGCTGGAGATCATCCTCACGACGCTGCATGCCGGCGGCAAATTCGAGGGCGGCAACTACAAGCGCAGCGGCGGCCTGCACGGCGTCGGTAGCTCGGTGGTCAACGCCCTCTCGACCGAGATGGCGGTCAAGGTCAAGCGCGACGGCAAGCTGCACGAGCAGCGCTTCTCCCGCGGCATCCCGCAGGGGCCGGTGACCGAGCTCGGCGAGGCGCGCGGCAGCGGCACCAGCGTCTTCTTCCGGCCCGACCCCGAGATCTTCGACGATGTCGACTTCGACACCGAGACCATCGCCAAGCGCCTGGAGATGAAGAGCTACCTCACCGCCGGGGTGAAGCTGGTCTTCAAGGACGAGGCCAAGGGCACGCGGCAGGAATTCAAGGCCGAGGGCGGCATCGCCGACCTGCTGGTGCGCACGGTGAAGCAGAGCGGCGCCGCGGCGGTCCACCCCGAGGCCATCGTCCTGCAGGGCGAGGAGGGCGAGGAGATCGAGGTCCACGTCGCGCTGCAGTGGACCGAGGCGACCAGCGAAGAGGTCCACAGCTTCGCCAACGGCATCCCGACCAAGGACGGCGGCACCCACGAGATGGGCCTGCGCGACGGCGTCGCCGCGGCGATGATGAATTGGCTCGAGGCGCACGACGCGATCCCGCGTGGCGTCGAGGTCAAGCGCGGCGATATCCGTGAGGGACTGGTCGCGGTCGTCAGCGTCTTCCTCGGCGATCCGCAGTTCCAGGGCCAGACCAAGGACCGGCTGAACAACGCCGAGGTCAAAGGCGCGGTGCACACGCTGGTACGCAAGGAAGTCGAGCGGACCATGCATGCCAACGGCAGCATGGGCAACGCCGTCGCGATGCGGATCATCCAGGCCGCCAAGGCGCGCGCCGCCAGCCGCTCGGCGGCGAATCAGGTGCGGCGAAAAAAGCCCACCAGCACCCGGCTCAACCTGCCCGGCAAGCTCGCCGACTGCAGCAGCAACGACTCGGAGCAGACCGAGCTCTTCATCGTCGAGGGCGACTCCGCAGGCGGCTCGGCCAAGCAGGGTCGCGACCGCCGGACCATGGCCGTGCTGCCCTTGCGCGGCAAGGTGCTCAACGTCGAGTCGGCGACGGCGAAGAAGGTCGCGGAGAACAAGGAGCTCGCCGATATCGTCTCGGCGCTCGGGTGTGGCCTCGGCCGCGACTGCGACGCGAGCAGCCTGCGCTACGGCCGCATCATCCTGCTGATGGACGCCGATTCGGACGGCCACCACATCGCGACGCTGCTGCTCACCTTCTTCTACCGCTACATGCGCCCGCTGATCGACGCCGGCCGGATCTACGTCGCCCAGCCGCCGCTCTACCGTGTCGACGTCGGCAAGGAGACGCATTGGTGCGCCGACGACCGCGAGCGCGATCGGGCCATCGCCAAGGCCAAGCGCCGCCGCGGAGAGAACGCCAAGGTCGTCATCACCCGCTTCAAGGGCCTCGGCGAGATGATGCCGAAGACGCTCTTCGAGACGACGCTCGACCCGAAGGTGCGGCGCCTGCTGCGGGTCACGGTGCCGAGCGACGCGCAGATCGAGACCGAGAAGACGATGAGCGGACTGATGGGCAAGGACGCCTCGATCCGCTTCGACTTCATCATGGAGAACGCCGCGGAGGCCGAAGACCTCGACCTCTGACGCGGACGGGCAGGAGGGGCCATGTTCGAGGATCGCATCGCCAAATCGTTCCAGAGCCGCCGCGGTTTGTTGCGCGGGGCCTTCCCTGCCGCTTTCGAATTCCTGGTCGAGCTCGAAGAGCGCAAGCCTCCGGTGATCTGGATGCATGCCGGCAAGGCGGCGCAGATCTACTGGCAAGATGTCTTCCTCTGCTGCATCACCTTCGTCGGCATCGGCGAGGCGAATACCGGCATCCGCCTCACGCCCGAGGGCGGCAAGCTCGCCGAGGGCACCACCGACCGCAGCGGCTTGCTCTTCGACAAGGCCCTCGCCGAGCTGATCGAACGCCACGGCGGCACCCGCAACCGCTGGGCGACGCTGCGCGACAACGGCGAGGTCGAGCTGCGTCATCCCGCGCCGGGCGCCTTCTTCCGCGACGTGATGGGCCTGCTGCAGACCTCCGGCGCCCGCGATCGGGCCGAGCGGCTGGCGGCAGAGCTCGAGAGCGAGTTGGCCGCGAGCGAGCCGACGACGCGCGGTGCGGCGGCAGCAGCAAAG
Organism: Deltaproteobacteria bacterium; assembly: GCA_020632665.1. Lineage (GTDB taxonomy): Bacteria > Myxococcota_A > UBA9042 > UBA9042 > UBA9042 > JACKFC01. The sequence continues at coordinate 73,754 of JACKFC010000018.1, read as the reverse complement.
GCCAGGGCGCGGGCGACGACCGAGGACGTGACCGCCGCCGCGACGCCACTGGACGACGAGCAGCCTGCTGCGACGGCTCCAGAACGGACGCCGGAGGCGAAGTCGGAGCCAGCGGCAGAGCAAGCTGCGCAGCCGGCTACCGAGCACCGCATCAGCACGACGGTCGGCGCGCTCACCGGCGCGACGGACGACGCAGCGTCACAGGCCGAAGCCTCGGAGGACGAAGCGCCGGACGCTGCCGAGCCCACGCCCAGCCCGGCGCCGAAAGCCGCCGCGGAGGCGCCCGGCCCGGCTCCGGCGCCGAAGCCCGCCGCCACAGTGCCGGTGGCGGCGCGCAGCACCGGACCGGTGCGCACGCTCCGGCCGACCGACACCCACCGCCTGATCGGCTTCGAGCACCTGGTCGACGCCTACGTCGCGCTCGCCTCGCACCCGGATCCGTCTTCGCCCGGCCATGCCACGGCGCGCCGCCGGGTCGAAGCGCTGGAGCGGGTCTTCCTCTGCCGGCTGCCTCGCCTCGACGAGATCCGCGGGCCGAAATCGGCCGATCGCGCCCAGGTCATCGCGCTCTGCTGGCGCTGCCTCGACCTGGCCACGACGATCGAGTCGCCCTTCCTGGCACCGCCGGCGCAGGGCGCGGACTCGATGATCGCCGACCTCTGGGAGGACCACGGCGAGGCACTCGGCACCCCGATCGAGGCGCTGCGCAAATCGTGTCGTGAGACGGTGAAGAGCGCGCTCTGCTCCCTCTTCCCGGGCATCGAGGAGACGGTCGTCAGCGAGGCGGAGCTCGACGCCGCGCTCTGAGCCGCGAAGCCACCGCGGTCGCGCGCTACGGCACCGGAGCCGGCAGCAACGCGTCGCCGTCGATGCGGTAGTGCCGCGCCTTGAACTGCACCTTGCCTTCGCCGAGGCAGGCGAGCGCGAAGCCGGCGGGGATCGACCAGCGGCTGCCATCGTCAGGCCGGTCGACCTCGCGCTTGGCCACCACCGCCAGCTTTTCGGCCGGGTCCATGGCCATCAGCGCGATCTCGGCCACGTCGCGCCGCGCGACCACCAACCGCAGCGGAGCGTCGCCGGTGGCGTCGTCGGGGTCGACCACACAGACCTCGAAGGTCGGGCCAGGGAGCACCGAGACGGGCCGCGCTCCGCTGAGGTCGAGCAGGTCGCTGCGTCCGCGGGCGAGGAAGTCCTGATAGAGCTCGGTGGTGATGCCGTGGACCGCCTCGACGCCGTCGCCGCGCAGATCCCAATGCGCCACCGGCAGCCAGGCAAAGGGTTCGATGCGGAAGCGACCACCGTCGCCCTGCGCCAGCCACGTGCGGGGCGCGCTGTCGTCCGGCCCGGTGAACTGGAGGAAGAGCGCGTGGCGGCCGCGACCGCGGCGCACCGGCAGGCGCATCCAGCCGGTGAGGCTGCCTTCGGCTTCGCGGCGGGCGAGGACCGTTTCGCCGTGCCGGATCTCGGCGTGGAAGCGCGCGCCGTCTTGGCCCGCACGCATCGACTCGGCCTCGCCGTCGCCGTCGAGGTCCAGCTCGAGGTGCGGCGTCTTCTTCCGCGGCTGGATCCGCAACCTGCCGCTGCTGGTATCGATGGTCCCGGCGCCGCTGTGCGAAGCCTTCTTCGCGCCGCTGCCGCTCTTGCTCGGTGTGGGGTCCGGCGTCGCGGCGGCCTGGGTCACTGCGGCGGGCGCGGCGGGCGCGGCGGTGGCCGGCGCTTCAGCGGCGGGAGCCGGCGCGGAGGGTGTGGCCGCTGGCGGCGCCGTCGCCGGGGACGGGGATTTGCCGCAGCCGACGAGCAGCAGCGCGCAGGACGCCATCGTGAGTCGCTTCATCATGGGCAGGGCCTCACACGCAGCTCCGCTTCGCTGACCGTCGTCCAGCGCTCGGTGCCGTGCAGGTGGCAGACGGCGGCTTCGAAGGTTCCAGAGACGTGCCAGCGCCGCTCCAGGCCGTGCCGTTCGCCGTCGCGCCAGTGGATCTCTGCGGCGAGCCTCCCCCCGACGTAGAAGCGGCGCTCGACGCCGTTGCGCTTACCGTTCTCGTAGGTCGTCTCGTGCGCCACTTGGCCGCCCGGGTGCATTCGCTGCTCGACGCCATGCTTCTGGTCGTCGAGATAGTCGACCACGGTCTCGACGCTGCCGTCGTCGCGAAAGGTCTCTGCCCTGCCTTGACGGCGGTCGAAGACCCACCGCTCGCGCGAGAGCATCTTGCCGCCGGCATGGAAGCTGACGAACGTGCCGTGTTTCTGCCCCTGGGCGAAGTGGCCCCTCCACTCGACGCTGCCGTCGGGGCGGAAGATCTCGAAGTCGCCGTGCTCCTTGCCGTGATCATAGGAGCCGCGCGCCTTGACCGCGCCAGACTCGAAATGCTCGAGCCAGGCCCCGGACTGCTCTCCCTGGACGTAGCGGCCTTCCTTCGCCAACAGCCCATTGGGATGCCAGCTGCGGAATGGGCCGTGCAGCACGCCAGCCTTGAACTCCGCGACCTCGGCAGGCTTGCCGTTTTCGTGGTAGCGCCGCCGCGATCCAGCCGGCTTGCCGAGCTTCCAGCCCGCTTCGAGGGCGAGCGCGCCGCTGTGGTGGAAGCGTCGCTCGGCGCCGTGGCGGCTGCCGCCGCGCCAATCGCCGAACGCACGGAGCGCGCCGTCGTCGAAGTATTCGTACCAGCGGCCGGACTTCTCGCCGGCAAGGTACCGGCCGAAGACGTGCTTGCGGCCGTTGTCGTACCAGCTGCGGTAGGCGCCGTGGCGGAGGAAATCGCCGTCTCTCTCGCGGACGCAGTAGCGTTCGAAGCCGGCGGGCGGCGTCGCACCGACCAATTTCGCGCCGCCCGGGCAAACCTGCCGGCCCCAGCGTGGCGAGGGCGCAGCGTCGAGCAAGGCCGGCGCGAGCATCCCGAGCGCGAGGAGGATCGCGAGCTCGTGACGGCGGCGGCGAAGGGGCAAGTTGCGGCGGTGTGGCACGACGGGGAATCGCATGGCCGCGATCTTGGGGCCCGCCGGCCGCGGGGGCAAGAATTGAGCGGCGCTACTTGCCGCAGGTCCGCGAAAGGACGAGGTCGTCGATGACCACACCGAGTCCGCTGTTCTTCTGTCCGTCGCCGGTATTGAAGCTGAACTCGAGCGCGACCTTCTTGCCGACGTGGGCCTGGATATCGATGTCGATCTTCGACCACGTCTTGGCCTGATCGTAGCCCGGCGAGCCCTTGTACCAGACCGATCCGGCGTCCGGCGGGTCGGTCTTGCCGACCAACACGCGCTTGCCGTCGACCTGCAGCCAGACATAGAGGCGATCGAAGACCGACTGTGGCTCGGTGTCGAAGTAGACCCGGAACGAGAGGGTCTTGCCGCCGGTGGGCACGTCGAAGGCCTTGGTCACCATCTTGCCGGCGCTGGCGCCGAAATCGTAGGACTCCGAAGCGAACTCACCGTAGTAGAGCGCGCCGGGCGCCGACCAGGCCGTCTTCAGGCCCGGGGCGTGCTGCCAACCCTGCACCGGCGGTTTGCCGCTGCTCTTGCTGCAGGCGCTGCCCTCGATCGAGAGCTTCTCTGCATCGCAGGTGAAGAAGCTGAAGCCGTCGACGTCCGCAGCATCCTCGAAGTCGAGGTAGACCGGGTTCGGGTTGCAGCACTGCGGATCGGTGACGTGCTTGCAGGCGCCGGTCTTGGCGTCGCAGGAGTCGGTCGTGCAGGGGTTGCTGTCGTCGCAATCCTTGAGCGGGCCGAGACCGCGACGGACCCGGTAGTTGTTCGAGTCGGCGACGTAGATCACGTTGGCCGCGACCGCGATGCCGTAGGGGTTGTTGAACTTGGCGCTGGAGCCCGGGCCGTCCTCGAAGCCGCCGACGGAGCCCGCGAGGGAGCTGACCGTGCCGCCCGGGGTGATGTGCCGGATCCGGTAATTCGCGCGATCGGCGACGAAGAGGTTGCCGTCGGCGTCCACGTCGACGTCGGCCGGGTAGTAGAACGACGCGCCAGCGCCGACGCCGTCGGCGTATTTCGCCGTGCCGTTGCCGGCGACGAGGCTCGTCTTCTTGCTCGCGATATCGATGCGGCGGATGCGGTGGTTGTAGCTGTCGGCGACGTAGAGCGTGCCGCCGGCGACCGCGACGCCACCCGGCCGATAGAAGTACGAGCTGGTGCCGACGCCCTCGAGGTAGGAGCTGCTGCCGCTGCCGGCGAGGGTGTCGACCACACCGGCGGTGCTGATGCGGCGGATGCGGTTGTTGTAGGTATCGGCGACGTAGATGGTGCCGTCCGGCCCGACGTCGATGCCCTCGGGGTAGTAGAACGAGGTATCGGTGCCGGTGCCGTCCTTCCAGGTCGCGGTGCCGTTGCCGGCGACGGTGGTGGTATTGCCGCTGGCGTCGACGCGCCGGATGCGGTGGTTGTTGCGGTCGGCGACGACGACCGATCCAGAGGGCTCGACCGCGACGTCGGAGGGGCCAGAGAAGCGGGCGTCGGCGCCATCCTGGAAGCCCGCGCTGGCGTTGCCGGCGATGGTGACCACGCTCTGGCCGGTGATGCGGCGGATGCGTTGGCCGTTGTAGTCCGCGACCCAGATCGCGCCGAAGCTGCCGATCGCCACACCGCGTGGGTAGGCGTGTTGCGACTGCTGGCCAGCGCCGTCGACGACGCCGTTGGTCCCGTTGCCGGTGAGGGTGGTGAAGGCAAAGCCCGACGCGACGCAGCTTCCGGCCGCGCAGGCCTCGCCGGTGGTGCAGGGATCGCCGTCGTCGCACTTCTTGCCCTCGTAGTCGGGGATGCAGGTGCCCGAGACCGGATCGCATTGCGCGAGCTTGCAGGTCGCGGCGTCCTGGCATTTCGGCTGCTGCCCCTTGCATGCGCCGCTGCCGTCGCAGGTTCCGCCGGTGAGGCAGCTGTCGTTGTCCTCGCACGGCTTGCCCGAATCGATGGCCGTGAACTTGCAGCCGGTCTTGGCGTCGCAGATATCCGCCGTGCAGATCTTGCCGTCGGTGCAGATGGTCACGCCGAGCGCAGTGCGCCGAATGCGGTTGTTCGCACCGTCGGCGACCCAGACCCGCCCGGTCGCGTCGACGCCGACTCCGAACGGGTTGTTGTAGCGCGCGGCCTCCGAGGCGCCGTCGACGAATCCCGCCGTGCCCGAACCGGAGAAGGTGCTGACCTTGCCTTGCTTGGTGACCTTGCGCAGGCGCTGGTTGCCGCGGTCGACCACGATGAGGTAACCGGCCGGCGAGAAGATGATGTCCTCTGGCGAGTTGAAGCGGGCGTCGAATCCGAAGCCGTCCTGGAAGCCGGCGGCGGTCACTTTGGCTCCCGCGACGGTGGAGACCGTACCGTCGCTCAGGACCGCGCGGATGCGGTGGCCGCCAGCTTCGGCGACGAAGAGCACACCCTTGTCGTCGACGGCGATTCCGGCCGGATAGGTGAAGCGCGCCGCATTGCCCTTTGCGTCGAGGTAGCCGGAGCTGTTGGTGCCGGCCACGGTGGTGACCGTGCCGTCGGTCTCGATCCGGCGGATGGCGTGGTTGTAGCGATCGGCGACGAAGACGACGCCGTTGCTGTCCACCGCGATGCCCTCGGGATAGTAGAAGCGCGCCGCCGTGCCCTTGTCGTCCTTGAACGACGCCGAGTTGGTGCCGGCGAAGGTGGTCACCGCGCCGGTCGCGGTCACGCGGCGGATGGCGTGGTTGCCGCGGTCGGCGACGAAGATGTCGCCAGTGGCGGCATGCACCGCGAGCGCGGCCGGATAGTAGAACCGCGCCGCTGTGCCCTGCCCGTCGACCAAGCCATAGGAGCTCTGCCCGGCGAGCGTCGACACCTGGCCGTTGGCGCCGACGATGCGAATGCGGTGGTTGGTGTAGTCGGCAACCAAGGCCGAACCGTCCGCGAGCGGCTCGACGTCGCGCGGGTAGTTGAACCGGGCCGACGCCGCGGCACCGTCGAGGAAGGCGGCAGTGCCGCTGCCTGCGATGGTCGAGACGTCGCCGTCGATGCCGCTCTTGCAGGCGCCCTCGATGCAGCTCTCGCCGGTGGTGCAGATGCTACCGTCGTCGCAGGGCTTGTTGTTCGGCAGGTTCTGGCACTTACCGGTGCTGCCGTCGCAGGCGTCGTCGGTACAGAGGTTGCCGTCGTTGCAGTCCGTGGGCGTGCCGGCCTTGCAGAGGCCGGCGGCGTCGCAGGCATCGCCGTTGGTGCATTTGTCGCCGTCCTCGCAGGCGTCGCCGGTCTGCTTCTTGACGAAGCTGCAGGCGCCCGTCTTCGGATCGCAGCTATCGGTCGTGCAGGGGTTCTTGTCATTGCAATCGATGACGTTGCCGGTGCATTTGCCGGTGGCGTCGCAGGCGTCGCCGAACGAGCAGAACGAGCCGTCGTTGCAGGGCGTTCCGGGTGCCGCGGCGGGGAAGACGCAGCCGCCCGACTTCGGATCGCAGCCGTCGGAGGTGCAGGGATCGTCGTCCTTGCACGTCTTGGCGATGCCGCCGAGGCATTTGTTCTGCGTGCAGCTCTCGCCGACGGTGCAGGCGCTGGCGTCGTCGTCGCAGGGCTTGCCGTCCATCTTGCTGCCGTCGTGCTTGCAGTCACCGGTCAACGCGTCGCAGGCATCCTCGGTACACTCGGTGCCGTCGTCACAGCTCTTCGGTTGCGCGCCGGCGCATTTGCCGTCGACGCAGCCCTCGCCCACGGTGCAGGCGTCGCCGTCGTCGCAGGCGCCCGCGGTCGGGGTATTCTTGCAGCCGGTGCCGGCGTCGCAGGCGTCGGCGGTGCACGGGTTGCCATCGTCGCACTTCGGCCCGAGCTTGACGCAGGAGCCGCTCTGGCAGGTCTCGCCGAGGGTGCAGGCGTCGCCGTCGTCGCAGGCCTCGCCGTCGGGCTTGAGCGTGGTCTTGCAGGTGCCGCTGGTCGGATCGCAGGCCGCCGTCTGGCAGGCACCGTTCGACGAGCAGCTCTGCGCCGTGCCGCCGCTGCAGGAGCCCGAGCCGCAGGTCTCGCCGTTGGTGCAGAGGTCACCGTCGTCGCAGGCGGTGCCGTCGGGCTTGTTCGCCTTCTTGCAGGTGCCGTCGGCGGGGTTGCAGGCCGCGAGCTGGCAGTCGTTCTCGGCGACGCAATCGGCCGGCACCTTGCCGGCGCAGGTTCCGCCGGCGCAGACGTCGTCTTTGCTGCAGAGGTCGCCGTCGTCGCAGGCCACGCCGTCGGCCGCGGTCGAGGTGCAGCCGATCGCCAGATCACAGGCGTCGGTGGTGCAGGGGTCACCGTCGTCGCATTTGAGCGCGGTACCGACGCAGGCGCCGTCTTTGCAGATATCGACCACGGTGCATTGGCTGCCGTCGTCACAGCTCGCACCGGCTGCGCGAGCGGTGTGGCCGCAGGAGCCGTCGGCCGGGTTGCAGCTGTCGTCGGTGCAGGCGTCGCCGTCGTTGCAATCGGTCGAGGGCGTACCGACGCAGATTCCAGCCTTGCAGGCGTCGGCCGAGGTGCAGGCGTTGCCGTCGTCACAGGTGCCGCCCGCCGCGATCGGCGTGAAGGTGCAGAACTTCTGGACCTTGTCGCAGAAGTCCTCGGTGCAGGGCAGGCCGTCGTCGCAGGCGTCCTCGTCGGTCTTGCCGTCGCCGTCGTCGTCGATGCCGTTGCACTTCTCGGCCACGCCGCCGGTATCGGTGGGGTCGACGGTGTCCTTGCCGGTGTCGACGTCGGTCGTATCGCCCTGCGTCGCGGTATCCGCCGTGTCGGTCGCGTCGCCGGTGCCGACCGTGTCCGAGACGCCGGTATCGGACTTGGCCGTGTCCTGGACGTTGCCGCCGCTGTCGCTGCCGCCGCCCTGCCCGTCGGGGCCCGTCGCGTTGGTGTCCGGCTCGCTGCTGCAGGCGCCCAGAACGACGACTGCGAGGGCGAGCCAACGCAGGCTGCGCGGGGCCAAGGAAGATTCATAGGTCGCCATGCGGGCTCCATCGGTGGGCTTGCTGCGCCAGACATCGCGTTGCGCGCCAGACAAGGCTACGGTACGCCGGCCAAGCGCCGCAAGGCATGGCGGCCACGCTTGTTCCGCCGGGAGTCACGATGGGCCAACAATCGCGCTCGGGAGTGCGGTTCGGACGTGTGGCGCGGGTCAACGCCCCGCGCTCGCTGCGGCGCGATCTCTACGTCCGCTTGATCGGCGGCAGCTGGTGGCGGCTCCTCGGCCTGCTGGTCGGGCTCTACGTCTGCGGCAACGCCTCTTTCGCCGGCCTCTTCCTCCTCGGCGGCGACTGCATCGAGGGGGCGCGCCCGGGCAGCTTCTTCGACGCCTTTCATTTCAGCGTGCAGACCATGGCGACGATCGGCTACGGCGTCATGTCGCCGAAGACCCCCTGGGCGCACACCGTCGTCGCGGTCGAGGCGCTCTGCGGCCTGCTCGGCCTCTCGGTCGCGACCAGCCTCTCGTTCGCCAAGCTGGCCCGACCCACCGCGAATATCGAATTCTCGCGGGTCGCCGTGGTCGGCCGCCGCGACGGCACGCCGACGCTGATGTTCCGCGCCGCGAACGGCCGCGGCAACGACGTCCTCGAAGCCTCGGTCCGGGTCTCGCTGCTGCGCACCGAGCGCACCGCCGAGGGCGAGACGATGCGACGGATGCACCAGCTCCAGCTGATCCGGGACAGCTCGCCGATCTTCCTGCTCTCCTGGACGATCATGCACGTGATCGACCAGAGCAGCCCGCTCTGGGGCGTCGACGCCGAAGCCTTCGCGGCCGACGAGATGATGCTGATCGTGACGATGACCGGCCTGGACGGCACGTATGCGCAGACGGTGCACGCGCGGACCGCCTTCCACCACGACGAGCTGCGCTGGGGCCACCAGCTCGTCGACGTCATGACGACGCGCGAGGACGGCACCGTGGTGCTCGACTATGAGCACTTCGACGCGACCCGGCCGGAAGACCCCGTCGCCTGAGCCGCGGGGCTAGCGACCGCTGCGCAAGACCTCGAGCAGCCGGCTGATCATCCGGTGGGTCAGCCCCCAGACCACCCGCTCCTCGAATCGCCACGCCGGCAGCTCGTGCCGCAGCCCCGCCATCTCGTAGACGTAGACGTCGTCGAGGGCGCCGCGGAGCAGCGGCTCGAGCGGCAACCAGAAGGCCTCTTCCGCTTCGTCGCCGAGCGCCAACTCGGCCGGGCGCTCCAGCGCGAAGACCCACGGCGTGATCGCCATCGGCAGCGGCCGGCCCTTGGCGATCGCCACCTGATCGTCGCTGCGGCCGAGCAGGCGTCCGTGGCTGCCGAGGTCGAGGCCGACCTCCTCGTAGGTCTCACGCTGCGCGGTGGCGCGGCTGTCGCGATCGTCTTTGCTCGCCATCCCGCCCGGCATCGAGATCTGTCCGCTCCAGCGGTCGCCGTCACGGGCGACGCGGCGCATCAGCAACAGCTCCGGGCCGAGCTCGGAAGGCCTCAGGATCGCCGCGACCGCGGCGCGACGGGGGGCGACCAAGCGGGTGATCCGACGCGGGCGACGCTGCCGGAGCCGACGTTCGATGTCGTCGGGTTGCAGCCGGGCGAGGAGCTGCTCTGGGCTCACGCTGCGGCCTCGCTTTCGGCGCCGCGACGCAGCCGGCCGTAGGTCGCGCACAGACCCAAGAGCCGCTCGGCGTGGTGCGAGCCCAGCTCGCCGGGCAGCAGGCGGAAGCCCCAGTTGCCGCTCGTCCGCCCCGGCGCGTTCATCCGTGCCGCTGGCCCGAGCGCGAGCACGTCCTGCGCCGGTAGGATCGTCCACCGCGCCACCGAGGCCAGCGCGGCGCGGATCAGATCCCAGACCGCGTCGTGGCCGTCGATGCCGAAGTAGACGCGGACCCGATGCCGCACCACCTCCGGCGCGCCGATCCACCAGCCGAGCGTGGTCTCGTTGTCGTGCGTGCCGGTGTAGACGGCCATCGCCTCGACGTGGTTGTGCGGCAGGTAGGCGTTGTCCGGGTCGCCGTCCCAGGCGAATTGCAGCACCGCCATGCCCGGCAGCCCGTGCCGGTCGCGCAAGCCGAGCACGTCGTCGTCGATCGTGCCGAGGTCCTCGGCCAGGATCGCGTCCGCACCGGCGTCGGCGAGGGCTTGCAGCAGCGCGTCGCCGGGGCCCTCGACCCACCGCCCGCCGCGCGCGTCCTCGGCGTCGGCCGGCACCCGCCAATAGGCCGCCAAGCCACGAAAGTGGTCGACCCGGACGATGTCGCAGAGCGCGGTCAGCCGCCGCATCCGCGCCTTCCACCAGGCGAAGCCCTCGGCGGCGTGGGCCGGCCAATCGTAGAGCGGGTTGCCCCAGAGCTGGCCATCCTCGGCGAAGGCATCGGGCGGAACGCCAGCGACGGCGGCCGGCTGCAGCGCGGCGTCGAGCTCGAAGAGCTCGCGGTGGGCCCAGACGTCGGCGGCGTCGTGCGCGACGTAGATCGGCGCGTCGCCGACCAAGAGCACGCCGTGCGCCGCGGCCTGCGCACGCAGCGCTTGCCACTGCCGCTGGAAGAGGAACTGCGCCGCGACCTGCGCCCGGTAGGGATCCGAGGCGCGGACCTGCTGCAGCGCGGCGGGATCGCGATCGCGGAAGGCGACGGGCCATTGCGTCCACGGCGCGCCGTCCTGTGCGCTGGCGATCGCCTCGAAGAGGGCGACGTCATCGACCCAATTTGCCTCGGCGGCGGCGAAGGCGGCCAGCGCGTCGGCCAGGGGATGGCGCGGATCGGCGGCGAGCCGGCCCGCCGCGGCGAGGACCCGCGGCAGCTTGAACGCGGCGACGGCGGGATAGTCGACGCTTCGGCCGTTGGCGGGAGCCCCCTGCAGCGCGTCGGCGTCGAGCAGGCCATCGGCGACCAACGCGTTGAGGTTGATCAGCAGCAGGTTGCCGCCGAGGGCCGAGCGGGAGGTATAGGGCGAGCCGCCTGCGTCGACCGGTCCGAGCGGCAGCACCTGCCACATCGACAAGCCCGCGGCACGCAGCCAGCGCAGCAGCGCCGGCACCGCAGCGCCGAGGTCGCCGATCCCGTGTCCGCCGGGAAGCGAGGTCGGATGGAGCAGCAGCCCTGCCCGCCGTCGGGTGTCCATGCGTGACCTCCGCGCGCCGCTCGGGCGCGGTCCGCAGCCTAGCCGAGGCCCCTGCCGGTGGGTAGGTGGCGGGGTGACGTTGCGCGTCTGCCCGCAGCGTGGCAGACCGGATCCAGCGCCGACGGAGGCGCCCGGCAGGAGGCCCATGCGCTGGAGCGCCGCCCTCTCTGAGGCCCAGGACTACGCCGAGGCCGTGGATGCGCTCGCCGAGCGGATGCGCGAGACGCTCGGCGCTGTGCCGGATCTCGTCCTGCTCTTCGCCAGCCCGCACCACGCCGCGGCATGGAACGACCTCGTGCGACGCGTGCACACGGCGTTCCCGTCGGCCAGCATCGTCGGCTGCTCCGGCGGCGGCGTGATCGGCGACGCCTTCGAGGTGGAGCACCGGCGCGCGGTCGCGATGGTCGGCGCGACGCTCCCCGGCGTGCGGCTGCACGCGTTCGCCATCGCGCCGACCTCCTGGCCGGACGACGACGACGATCCGGACCCGACTGCCTCGTGGCGCGAGCACCTGGAGCTGCCGGGCGATTTCGACCCTGCGGCGATGCTGCTCTTCCCCGAGCCCTTCGGTGGCCAGGCCGAGCGGCTGGTCGAGGCGCTCGAGCGCGCCTTCCCGGCGATGACGCTCTTCGGCGGCGTGGCCAGCGGCGCGCCCTTCCCCGGCGGCAGCGCGCTCTTCCTCGACGGCCGCGCGCTCCCGCTGGGCGCCGTCGGCGTCGCCTTCAGCGGCGCTATCTCGTTCGACGTGATCGTCTCGCAGGGATGCCGCGCGGTCGGCCCGCCGATGCTGGTGACCAAGGCGGACGGCACCGAGATCTTCGCCCTCGGCGATCAGGCCCCGCGCGACGCGCTGCGCAGCATCTACGACAGCCTCGGCGAGGCCGACCAGCAGCTCTTCCGCAAGAGCCTGTTCATCGGCGTCGAGCCAGAGCCCGAGCGCGTGCAGCACCAGGCCGGGCATTGGTTGGTGCGCAATATCCGCGGCATCGACGCCGACAGCGGCGCTCTGGCGCTCGCCGCGCGGATCGAGCCCTGGCAGGTCGTGCAATTCCTGGTTCGTGATGCACACGCGGCCGAGGCGGACCTGCGCGAGCGACTGCAAGCGGCGAGCGCCGAGGCCGATGTGCCGGACGCGATCCTGCTGTTGACCTGCATGGGACGCGGCGTCGGCCTCTTCGGCAGCCCGAACCACGATGCCGACCTCTGCGTCGAGCAGCTCGGCCGGGCGCCCTTGGGTGGCGTCTTCTGCAATGGCGAGATCGGCCCGGTCGGCGACCGGACCTTCGTCCACGGCTATACGACCGTGGTCGCGATCATCCGAGGGCAGCGCGCTGAACCAGCGCCAGAAGCCAGCGGGCGTGATCCGCAATCTGCTCCACCGAAGTGAATTCCTTCTCCGATTCCGGCGCGAAATAGCCCGTCCCGAGGTTGGCGACGAAGACGCCGCGGTCGAGGAAGGGGTCGACGCCGGTGCCACCGCGGATCGGCAGGATCTCGGCCTTCACGCCGATCGTCTCGGCGGCGCGGGCCGGCAATTCCGCGAGCTCGGCGACGTCGCGCAGGCGCGGGCCCATGTTCACGTATTGCTCGACGAGCTGGACCGTGGCGTCGTCGCCGGCGGTCTTGCCGACGATCTCACCGCGCAGGCGAAGCTGGTCGTCGTCGAAATCACGCAGCCGCACATCGACCACGGTGGCGTCGCCGTCGCGTCGGATGCGATAGGGCTGGCTGTAGCCCTGCCGACCTTCGCTGTCCTCGGCGGCCACCGGCAGCACGGCGCGCTCGGCGAGGAGGGCGCGGACGAAGTCGAGGCTGCGGCGCAGTCCGTCGGCGGCGGCGGCGGAGACCTCGTCGGTCGAGACCGGGCGGACGGCGAACGAAGCGCCGCGCGGCACGTGCGGGCCGACCACCTTGACCGCGGCGGCGGCGACCCGGTCGGCGATATCGGCCGGTGCCTCGGTGGTCACCGCGAGGGTCAACTCGCCGTCGCAGTCGCGCAGCGGATCGCAGACCAGCGAGGCCGCGAGGACGGCGTCGGCGAGGCCCTGCTGCTGCAGCTCGGCGCAGAGCTCGACGGCGAGGCGAACTGCGGCGCGGTGGCCCTCGGCCTTGGCGGTGGCGCCATGGGTGTTGACCCCGCCGAGGTGCACCGCGAGCGCGCCGCGCAGCGCGGGCAGCATCGCGTCGGGGGCGTCGGCGAAACGCACGGCGGCGCCGGCGGCGTAGAAGTTCTCGACGTTGATCTCGAAGGGGACGATGCCGTCGATGGTCCAGCCGATCCGCACGCCGCGGCGGGCGAGCTCGTCGGCGAGGCCCTCGACCGCCGCCATCCGGCCGATCTCTTCGTCGGGACGGGCGCAGAGCAGCAGCGGTGGGTGCTCGATGGTCTCGTTGCGCCGCAGCAGCACGGCGAGCGTCATGATGTGGGCCAGGCCCAGCTTGTCGTCGAGGCCGAAGGGCGCCTTGCCGTCGCCGAAGACGAGCTCTTGGCCGCGGAAGGTCGCGGTCGCTGGGTAGGTCGGGATATCGACACAGAGCGAGGGGTTGGCCGGATACGGCACGCGCTGGCCGTCCCAGCGCGGCAGGCGGTGCAGGGCCGGCAGCGGCGCGGTGCCGCGGGCGGTGTCGAGGTGGGCCATCATCGCCAGCGGCGGCAGATCGGCGCCGGCGCCGCGCCCAGGCAGCGCGGCGAGGACGTTGCCGTGGTCGTCGACCTCGACCTCGGCGCCCTGGCTGCGGAAGAACGTCGCCAGCCAGTCCGCGAGGACGCGCTGGCCCTCGGTGCTCGGGATGGTCGCGCTGCGCTCATCGCTGGCGCTGTCGAACGCGACCAACTGCTCGAGGTGGCGCAGTCCGATGGCGCCGATGATGTCGCGGGTCGGCGTGCCGGTGGAGCTGCGGTGGGAGGGGGTCTGCAGGATCATGGCGGCCTCGTCTCGAGCGCTGCGAGCGGCGCCCAGGGGGGCGGGACCGTAGCGCCGCCGATCCGCTCGTGCAATCCTGCGCCGCGATGGCCCCTGCCGAACCGCCGATCCCGCAGCCCGCAGCCTCCCCGAACGCCACCGCCGCGGGCAGTGGATCCGCCGACGACGCCGACCACGCGCTGCTGCAAAGGCATTGGGGCACTGCGCACTTCCGTCACGGTCAGCGCGAGGCCGTCGCGGCGGCCCGCGCCGGACGCGACGCCCTGGTGCTGCTCCCGACCGGCGCCGGCAAATCGCTCTGCTACCAGCTCCCGGCCGCCGCCGACCGTGCGCTGGGCAAGGGCCCGACGCTGGTCGTCAGCCCGCTGCGCGCCTTGATGCGCGATCAGGTCGACGGCTGCGTCGCCCGTGGCATCCCGGCGGTGGCCCTATTGGGCGGACGTGAGCGGGTCGATCACGGTGCGCCCCTGGCCGAAGCGGCGCTGATCTACGTCAGCCCGGAGAAGCTCGCCGGCGCCCGGCTGAAGGAGATGCTGCGCCGCGCCGGGATCACCCGCATGGTGATCGACGAGGCCCATTGCGTCTCCGAATGGGGCCACGACTTCCGCCCGGAATTCCGCACGCTGGGCGAGATTCGACGCTTGCTCGGCGGCCCGCCGCTGATGGCGTTGACCGCCACCGCGGCGCCCGAGGTGCAGCAGGACATCATCACCCTGCTCGGCCTGCAGCAGCCTGCCATCGTCCGCGGCGCGCACCGCCGCCCTGCCCTGGCGCTCGGCATCACGCCGTGTGGCAGCGAGGCCGAGCGGCAGCAGGCGATGCTCGAGGCGATGCGGCGCGAGGGTTCGCTGGCAGACGGCAGCGGCCGCGCCGTCGTCTATTGCGCCACCCGCAAGCGCGCCCAGGATCTCGCCGCGTGGCTGCGCGATCAGGGGATCGGCGCCGGCCATTACCACGCCGGCCGCACGACCGGCGCGCGCAGCACCGCGCTCGCGGCGTTCGACGATGGCCGGCGACCGGTGCTCTGCGCCACCACCGCCTTCGGCATGGGCGTGGACCGGGCCGATATCCGGCTGGTCGTGCACGCGCAGGCGCCGGGTTCACTCGCCGCGTGGGCGCAAGAGGCCGGACGCGCCGGACGCGACGGGGCGCCGGCGCGGGCGCTGCTGCTCTGGAACGACGCTGATATCGTGACGCGGGCCCGGATCAACCGCGGCGCCCCGGAAGATCCGGGCTTCACCGCGCTGCGCGGGCTGGTGACCGACGACCGCTGCCGGCAACAGGCCATCGCCGCACACCTCGCGGGCGAGCCGCTGCGCGGCGACGACGCCCAGCCCTGCGGCATCTGTGACGTCTGTGCCCGGCCGCAGGAGGTTGCGGCCGCCGCCGCAGAGCTGCAGGCGCGACGCAACGAGCGTTGGCAGCGCAACCGCGAGAAAGCGGCCCGGGAGCGCGCCGTCGAGCTCGCGCCGGCGGACCTCGACGCCATCGTGGCCTTCGTCGACGGCCTGCCGCGGCCGGTCGGTCGACGCCTTGTCGCCGCCGGGCTGCGCGGCAGCCGGAGCAAGGCGGCCAAGCGCAGGCGGCTCGATCAAGTCGCCGGATTCGGCGCGCTACGCGGCGTGCCCGAGGTCGCGATCCTCGCCGGGATCGAGGCGCTGCTGCAGCGCAGGGTCTTGGAGCCGCGCGGGCGCAAGCTCCCGACCGTCTGGATCGCCGGGAAGAAGCTGCGCGCCGCGGGCGACGAAGCCGCGACAACGGGCGAAGACGGCGCGACGCCGCGACGACGACGACGGCGCCGGGTCGCGGAGGACGACCCGCTCGGCAAGGCGCTGCGCACTTGGCGACGGCGCGAGGCCCGCGCCCGCAAGGTGAAGCCGTACCAGATCTTGCCCGAGCGCAGCGTCGGCGAGCTCTGCGCCGCACGGCCGCGTTCGGCCGCCTCGCTGGACGCGATTTTCGGCCTCGGACCGAAGCGAATTGCGCGCTACGCCGATGATCTCTTGGCGATGGTCGCCGCGCATCCGCGACCGGCAGGAGACGTATGAGCAAGCGGCAAAGTTGGGAAGAGCTGCTGACGCCGGCGCTCGAGCGCGCCTGGCTCGGTCGGCTGCGCGCGGCGTGGCAGGAGATCGCTGCAGCGCAGGTGCCCGGAGCGCTGCGCCCGCCGGTCTTCCGGCTCGATCGCGCCACGACGCGGCTGGGTAGCTGGCAGCCGAGCACCCGCACGATCACGCTGGCGGCGCGGCATCTGGCGTTGGATCCATGGGACGAGGTCGTCGCCACCCTGCGCCACGAGATGGCGCACCAATACGCCCACGAGGTGCTGCAGGAGCGCGGCGAGGCGCCGCACGGTGGCGCGTTCCACCACGCCGAGCTGCGGCTCGGGGTCCGCGGCGAAGCCGACGCCGCCGCCGATCCGACCAGCCAGCGGGTGCTGCAGCGGGTGCAGAAGCTGCTCGCGCTGGCGGCGAGCGACAACCCACACGAGGCCGAAGCGGCCATGGCCCGCGCCCACGCGCTGCTGCTCGAGCACAACCTCTCGCTCGGCGCCGCCGCGCCCGACTACCGCGCCCTGCGCCTCGGCGAAGCGTGGGGCGCGCTGCCGCTGCACGCGAAGATGATCGCGGGCTTGCTGACCGAGTATTTCTTCGTCGAGGCGGTGTGGGTGCTGCGCTACGAAGCGCTGCGCAACCGCGACCTGCGGCAGCTGGAGATCTACGGCCGGCCGCACGACGTCGAGATGGCCGAATACGTGCACGACTTCCTGCACGCGGCGGTGGCGCGGCTCTTCGCCGCCGCCCGCCAACGCGGCGAAGTCGACGCCCGAGGCCGGCGCGACTACCTCGCCGGCGTGCTCAGCGGCTTCCGCCAACGCTTGGCCGGCGCCAAGACCGACGCAGCCGCGCGGGGCTTGGTTTGGGTCGCAGACGGCGACCTGCGGCACTTCGTCCGTGAGCGGCATCCACGCCTGCGCACGCTGGGGTCCGCTGGCGCCCGACGGACGCGGGCGCACGAGCTCGGCCGACGCGACGGCGCCAAGCTGAGCGTGCTGCGCCCGGTGCGCAGCGGTGCGGGCGGGGGCCTGCTGCCGGCGCCGACCAAGGGCTGAACCGCGAGCCGCGTACGCAGAGGCTCAGCGGCCGCGATCCAGGCGACGCGGCTCGGGCTCCTTCTTCTCCGGCACCGGCCAATCCCAGCGCACAGCGAGCTTCTCGGGTGGCCAGTCGACGAAGGCCGGCGGGCGGTTGCGCACCTCGGCGAAGCGGGCGTCGTCGATCATGCCGTTGCGCCACATCCGAGTCAGGATCTCGAGCAGGCGTTTCTGGTACCAGCCGGGGATCGCGCGCGCCTTGAAGTGGCGATAGGCGCAGCGCGGGCACGGCTTGAGGATGCCGAGCCAGGCCGCCTCGACCGGGCCGAGCTGCTCGGGGCGCTTGCCGAAATAGAGCGCGGCGCCGCGCACGACGCCGTAGTGGTCGGGCGCCATCTCCACGGCGTTGCAGTAGATCTCGAGGATCCGCGGCTTGCCGAGGCGGCGCTCCATCAACCACGTCGCGATCGCCTCCTCGAGCTTGCGCAGCAGCGTCTTGTCGCGCCGGAAGAAGAGGTTCTTCGCCAGCTGCTGGGTGATGGTCGAGCCGCCGTAGACGAAGCGGCCGACGTGGAGATCGAGCCGAATCGCGCGGTTGAGCAAGAAGGTATTGAGCCCGCGGTGCTGCCAGAACGAGCCGTCCTCGGTCGTGACCATGGCGTAGGAGAGCCAGCGTGGCATCGCGCCGATCGCGACCCAGCTGCCGCTCTGTGGCCCGATCGGCTGGTCAGCGCGGAGCTTGCCGTCTTCGTTCGCTGGCCGTCGAAAGGGCTCGGCGAGCGCGTCGACGTCGAGTTTTCCGGCGTCCAACAAGGTGCAGCGGGCATCGTCCCAGCCCAGATCGATCTCGGAATACCAGGGGTGGGCGATATCGAGGTGCAGATCGGCCCAACCGGAGAGCCGGCCGCGGGCGCGGACCCGGCCGACAGTCGGAAGCAGGCTCTCCGGCAATGCGCCCAGCGCGACGCCGCAATCCTGCTCGGGCAGCCACGCGCTCAGGTCGATGGAGGGCCGCTTCACACCGTGCAGCCGCGCCCAGCCGGCGGCGACCAGGCGGTCCGTGGCGGTGCTGCTCCCGACGCGCAGCTCGGCCAGGGCGAGCTCGAGCGGCGTTTTCGGTCCGCCGAAGCGCGCCTCGCCGCGGGCCTGGATCGCAAAATCGCGCAGCGGACGCGCCGAGACGCGCCACCAATCGACGCCGACGTCGCTGGCGTCGATCGCGAACCGGGCCGATCCGCCGGCGCCCGGCGCCGCGGTGAGCCAGACGTCGACCGCCAACCGTGGCGCGGCACCAAGGGCGATCCGCGGCACGAGGGCCGACGCCGCGCGCGCCAACTCGGCGCCGTCGAAGTGCAGCGCGACCTCGAGCGGCGTCCCGGCGAGCGGGAGCACGAGCGCCGAGGAGAGTCGACCTGCAGCCCGTCCGTCGAGCGCCATCGCGACGTCGACCAGGAGGCGCCCATCCCGACCTTTGGCCCTTGGCTCCAGGCCGAGATCGAAGGACGCTGCGGCGGTGTGCGAGCCGCCGCGGATCGCGAGGCGACCACCGCGGACGTCGACCCGCCAGTCGACGCGGCCGAGCTGCTCGCGCAGCCCGACGGCACGTCGGAGCGCTGCGTCCATGCGCGCGGTGAGGGCGGCGGCAGCCGGCGCGAAACGCGCCGTCGCGGGCGGCATCTTCTCCGGGTTGGACTGCCAGAGCGGCCGATTGGCGCTCTGCGGGCGGACGCTCGCGCCGGTCGGACCCCGCTGTGCGACCCGGCCGAGGCGCTGCTGCAGCGCTCCGAAGCGCGCCCGTAGCCAGTTCGGGGTCTGCTCGGCGAGGCGCCTGGCCAACGCGTCCAGGCCCGGATCTTCCAGCTCGAGCTGCAACGCCGGCCGGCGGAGCTGCAAGCGCATCGGCCCGCGCGGCCCGAAGAGCGCCGCACCGTCGCGGGCGATCGCGAGCGAGCCGACGCTGGCCCGGAACCCGGCGCCGCGCAGCCCGAGACCGTCGGCGCGGAGCTGCAGCGCCCCGGCGAGCAGGCGCGAGAGGTCTTCGGTGCTGACCGCGTCTGCCGTCACCGTCACGCTCGCCTCGGTCGGCAGGCCGAGCCCCCGTGCGCGCTCGTACAGCCGCGCGAGGCGGCTGCCCGGCGGCGTGGCAGAGCTGCCGGGAAGGACGGCGCGCAGCCCGTACAGGGCGATGGTCGGGCCGCTGCCGCGGGCGACGGCGCGGTCGATGGCGAGCTGGATGCCGTCGCGGGCCACGACGACGCGATGGGCCTCGACGTCGCGCGCGTCGGCGTTGTCGTGCAGCGTCACGGCGCCGACGCTGAGACGCTGCAGGCCAGCGGGCGCGGCGCGCACGACCAAGCCCCCCTCGCCGCCATCGACCTCGGCGCGCAGATCGTCGCCGTCGCGGGTGAGAACAAAGCGTCCGCTGCCGCCGACGGGACCCAGGAACGCGATCTTGCCCTGCAGTCCGTTTCGGTTGCCGTGCACCGCATCGACCAGGACCCGGGCCTCGTGCAGCCGCGCAGCCTGGCCACCAACGGCATCGACGGCGAGTTCACCGGCGTCGACGATGACGCTGGGTTCGCCCCGACCGCCGCCGCCGGACGCCTCGCGCGGCTTCTTCGCGCGGCGGTCCCACGCCTGCCGCAGCGCGACCACATCGACCGGCACGTCCTCGCGCAACCGGAGGACCCCGCGGCAGCCGACGAGCCAAAGACGTTCGGGGCGCAGCGTTCGCAGCGCGAGCGAGACCTCGACGCGATCGCAGCGCAGCAGCGGCTGGCCTTGTCGTGCCAATTCGAGGCCACGGATCCGGGCGCTGCCGGTCAGGCCGAGGTCGAGGCTGTCGAGCCGCATCTCGACGCCGAGCGTCCCGGCGAGCGCGGTCGCCTTCTCGGTGGCCCATCGCTCGGCGGCGTAGCGGAGGATCGGGATCGCGACCATGAGGAGGACCACGGCCGCACCGATCCCGCGCGCGAGCCAGCGACGACGCACAGGAGGAGAAGGGACGCGGTCGACGGGCTCCATCGTCGGCGTTGTAGGCCGGGCGC
The DNA here is from genome assembly GCA_020632665.1 of Deltaproteobacteria bacterium. Classification (GTDB taxonomy): domain Bacteria; phylum Myxococcota_A; class UBA9042; order UBA9042; family UBA9042; genus JACKFC01. The sequence goes on along the minus strand of JACKFC010000018.1, from coordinate 53,650 downwards.
AGCGCTGCTGACAAGCGGCCAGAGCCGCAGCGGATCAGGCGTGCTCGTGGCCGTCGTGGAAGAGCACCGGGCACGGCGCGTGCGCGATCAGGTACTCCGCCACCGAACCCATCAACTGGGTCCGCACCTTGTCGCGGCCGAGGGCCGGCAGGACGATGCAGCTGGCGCCGATCGCGGCGGCGTGGGCGCAGATGCCTTCGCCAGGGGCGTCGGCGCTGATCACGCGGGCTTCTGCCCCGACGCCGGAGACGCGGCTCAGCACGTCGGCCAAGCCTTGCTCGGCGCGGGTATGCATCGCCTCGACGCCGGCGCGCGCGGCAGCGGCGTCGGCCTCGTCCTCGCCCTCGAGCAGGTCGTCGAGGTGGAAGGGACGGATGACGTGCAGCAACTCGAGCTTGGCGCTGACGCTGGCAGCAAACTCGGCCGCCGCATTGACACCGTCGCGCTGACCCGGCCCGAAATCGACCGGATGCAGGACGGTGCCGAAGCCGGCGAACGCCGCAGCGTGTGCGCCGAAGTGCTGGTTCATCGTCATCACCGGCAACGCATGGGCCCGGATGGCGCGCGCTGTCACCGAGTTGCTGACCCGCCGCACGACGCTGTGCTGGTGCTTGGTCGGCACCACGATGCAGTCCGCAGCGTAGCGCTCGGCGAGCTGGAAGAGGACGTTGTAGGGCGAGCCGATCTCGAGCGCGATCTCGACGTCGACCCCCATCGCGTGCAAGCGCGCGCCGAGCTCTTCGAGCTGCGGCCGGGCCTTGTCCATGGCGCGCTTGTCGATCCGGCCGCGGATCGCGTCGTCGAGGAAGAATTGCTCGGTCGAGCCGACCACGGCGTGGGCCAGGACGACACGAACGCCAGGGTGCTGCTTCGCGAGGGCCGCGACGGGCGCGAAGGCGAAGGCCGTCGTCTCGGTCAGGTCGGAGAGGAGCAGGATGCTGCGGAACATGGTCGATCCTCCAAGGCGCCGCGCCGGGGGTGGTTGCAGAGGCGTCGGCGCATCCAGGCTAGGCGTCAGGGAGCCGAGGGCAAGAGGGTGATGCGGTGCTTGGCCGCCGCGACGACGTCGCTCACGTGCCAATGCAGCGGCAACGCCTGGTTGCCGAGCCAGAGCGCGGCCTGATCGGCGAAGTAGGGGCTGTCGTTGAGCCCGGATTGGCCGCCCGGCAGCACGTTGGCGCCGCCGACACCGCCGTCAGCAGCCGCCGTGCCCTTGCCCAGCGCGATCACCATGCGGAAGACCGGGCCGGAGCCGTACCACGCGTCGTCGCCGCTCCAGTTGCCGCCGGCCGCGTCGACCACGAAGGCGTCGCCGCCGCGCGGGAACCAGATCAGCCCTTGCCGCGGGTCGCCCTTCTCGAATTTGCCCGGCTTGGCCGGATCGCCCGAGAGCAGGGGCAGCTTGTCGGTCTGGATCGCGAATTGGTCGGTGATCGCCGAGAAGCCGTCGCCGGTGAAGAAGTCGGCGATGGTCGACTCGAAGCGGGCGAGGTGGCGCAGGCCCCACAGCCAATCGTCGAGCACCTCGGTGCCGAAGCCGCCCTTGCCGGGGCCCTTGGCCGGGCTGCGGAGGAAGTCGAGCGCCTCGGCCAAGGCCTGCAGGGCGATCTCTTCGCTGCGCTCGACCGCTGCCGTGCCGAGGCGATCGAAGTAGATCGGCTCGCCCGTCTCGGCATTCCAGCTCACCAGCGCGAGGGGGTTGGCCGCGCCGCGTCCCTTCATCAGCCGATCGAGGGCGCGGGCGCGGAAGGTCGAGCCGGAGAAGCGCGAGACGCCCGGCATCGGTTCGTCGTCGAAGACCAACGCGCCGAAGCGCGCGATCCAGCGGTTGAACAAGGTCGTCGCCACCGCGTCCTTGCGCTCCTCGGCGCTGACCTTGGGGTGGTAGAAGGTCTCGACGCCGGACGCGGCGAGAAAGCCACGCTGCTCCCAATCGGCGAGCCGGGCGTCGACGTCGTCGACCGTCGGCGTCATCGCGCGATAGAGCTCGACCAAGCGGGTCTCGGCCTCGTCCTTCGGTCCAGCAACCGAGGCCGCCTTGGCCTTGGCGATGGCGGCGCGCAGGTCCGGTGCGAAGCGCGCGCCGAGCGGCGAGCGAATGTCGGCCTGCAGCGCCTGCATCGTCGCGACCGACGCCTTCTTCGCCGCGACCAGCTCCTGCAGGGTCTGCTCGATCCGCCGGGCCCGGAAGCCGGCCAGCCATGGGCCGCCGATATACCAAGGATCGTTGTCGATCCGGCCGTCGAGGCTGGCGCCGCCGAGGTCGTTGTTGGCCGTGAGCACAAAGCCGCGCTTGGGGCTCTTCGCGGCCGGGTACTTCTCGAAGGGGACGACGCAGCGGTAGGGATCGTCCTTGCCCGGCGCTTCGTCGACCACCCCGTCCTTGATCGGCACGGTGAAGCCGCCGTAGAGGGTGCCGTCGAGCAGGCCGTTCGGGTCGGAGCCGTCCTTCCAGCGTCCGTCCGCCTCGCGAGCGAGGTAGCCGCGGCAGGGCACGGCCTGATAGCCGGAATAGTAGACGTCGCCGTCGACATCGGCGGCGACCAAGTTCTGCGAGTAGGCGACCAGGCTGCGGGTCGCCTCGCGGAAGTCGTCGACATTCTCGGCGTGGCCGAACCCGTCCACGGCGAGCAGCAGGTTGCCCTCGTCGAGCCCGGTATAGTCGAAGCTGATGGCGGTGATCAGGCCGTCGTTGTCGGTGTCGCCGGGGACGATCCAGCGGCCGTCGAGCAACACCACGGCCTTGCCGGGTCCGGGATCGTGGCCCTGCTTGACCTCTTGACCCTCGATCGTGGCGATCCAGCGGCCGTCGAAGGTGGTCCAGCGGGTGAAGCTCAGCGGCTTGCCGTCGCTGGGGAAGAGCGGGCTCTTGATCTCGGCGACGGAAATCGTCTCTTCGACGGCGACGAGCTTCTCCTGCTTGCCCTGGAAGAGGCTGGTCGCGGGCTTGCCGTCGGCGTCGAGGCTGATCTGCTCGACGTACCAATCGGTGATATCGCCCATGAGCTGGGTCTGGCACCAGGCGACCTTGCCGTTGGTGCCGACCGCGAGCTGTGGCAATCCGGGGATCACCAAGCCCACCTGATGCCGCGCGCCGCCACCGAAGACGGCGTCGTCCAGGCCGATTTGATAGAAGAGCGACGGGATCGTCAGCGGCAGGTGGCCATCGCCGGCGAGCAGGGCGCGACCGTCGACGGTGCCCGAGGCGGCGACCGCCCAGGCGTTGCTGCCGAAGCCGGCGTCTTCGTCACGACCGAGCCGCTTCTCGAAGGCGTCGAGGCGCCCGGCGAGGCGAGCGAGCATCGTCTGCTCGACCTTCGGCGGGCGGGCGAAGGCGCGCACGGAGCCGGGATCCGGCAAGCCCGCGGCGGCCGGCGTCTCGCCGGAAGCGCCCGACGGCGGAAGAGGAGGCGGCGGCGGAGGCGGCGGCCCGGCCTCGGTCTCGAGCCCCCACCCGGTGGAGCTGCTCACGGCCTCGACCGGCGCCAGCCACTGCCAGAGGTCGGCGATGGCGCCGTCGCGGCGGAGCTTCTCGAACGCGGCACCCTTGAACCACTCGTCCATCTTCGCGGCGGTCTTGCCGCGGCCGACGTCGCCGGTCTCGTAGCCGAGTTGGTAGACCAGAACCGCCGCAAAGCCGGCCACATCGGCGCGGGTGAAGGGCTGCATCAGCTCGCCGGCGGTCTTTTTCCCGAGCAGGGGCGCGGCGAGGACCAGCTCCGACGGCGGCGGCAAGGTCCCGGCGAGGACGGCGTCGCGGTAGGCGTTGAGCCCGGCGGCGAAGGCGTCGAAGCGGGCCTGCTGCTGCGGGTCGAGCGCGGCGAGGATCTGCTTGGCGACGAAGGCCATGGCGGATTGGCGCGACTCGATATCGCTGTCCAGCGCGGCCTCTCCGAGCAGCTCGGCGACCTTGCCCTGGCCGAGGCGGCGGCCCATATCGACCACGAACCAGCGGTCGCGACCGACGATGAAGCCGTGCGCGAGGTCGAGGTCGTGCGCGTCGCTGGCGTAGATGTGCGGAACACCGGCGGCGTCCTCGACCACGTGGACCGGTGCGTGGAGCCCGGCGATCGCGTGGGTCCCGGCTTCGGTCAGGCCCAGGATCGCCTGTTGCCCGGCGGGATCACCCTTGCTGCCGGCGTCGCCGCCGGTGGCATCGGAGGCCCCGTCGGCCTCGCCGGCGTCGGTCAGGCTGGAGTCGGCGGTGTCGGTGCCGGCAGCAACGTCCTTGCTGCCGACACCGTCGTCTTCACCGCAGCCTGCGGTGCCCAGGATCAGGGCGAACTGAACCAGAGCGACCGCGGCACGCCGCGCGTGCGGGCTCATCGACCCGGCCGAATCTGGCGCAGCACCTGGAACTCGATGCGGCGATTCTTCGCCTTGCCCTTCCTATTGCCGTTGTCGGCGATCGGACGGGCGTCGCCGTAGCCCTTGGCGACGATGCGGTCGGCGGCGATGCCCTTGTTGACCAGGTATTCCTTCACCGCGTCGGCGCGATCCTGCGAGAGCTTCTCGTTGTCCTCGCTCTTGCCGACGTTGTCGGTGTGGCCGGAGATCTCGACCCGGACCGAGGGGAACTCGGCGAGGATGTCGTAGGCCTTGTCGAGGACCTTGAACGAGCGCTTCTTGATCTTCGCGCTGCCGGTCTCGAATTGGATGCCTTCCATCGTGCCCGAGAAGCTCTTCTGGATCTTCTCCGGGACCTTGTCCGGGCAGCCGTCGTCGTCCTCGAAGCCGTTGACCGTCTCGGCCTCGTTCGGGCACTTGTCCTGGCTGTCCTGGACGCCGTCCTTGTCGTTGTCGAGCTCGGGGCAGCCGTCGCTATCCTCGAAGCCGTCCTTGTCCTCGGCTTGGTTCGGGCATTTGTCCTCGGTGTCGGGGATGCCGTCCTTGTCGTTGTCCTTCTCCGGGCAACCGTCGCCGTCCTCGAACTTGTCCATATCCTCGGCGACCTCGGGGCATTTGTCCTCGGCGTCGGGGATGCCGTCGCCGTCCTTGTCGGAGTCGGGGCAGCCGTCTTCGTCGCGGTAGCCGTTCTTGGTCTCGGCCTGCATCGGGCAGCGATCCTGCGCGTCGGGGATGCCGTCGCCGTCGTTGTCGAGCTCGGGGCAGCCGTCGGTGTCGGCGAAGCCGTCCTTGTCCTCGGGCTCGCGCGGACATTTGTCGTTGGCGTCGTTGACGCCGTCACCGTCGGTGTCCGGGATCTCGGCGCCGGGGTTCCACTCGATGCCGATCAGCACCATGAAGTCATGCGTCAGCTTGCTGTCGTTGCCGGGGACCGCGACGTAGCGCAGGTCGCCGCGCACGCCGATATTCGGGTTGATGTCGTAGAACGCGCCGATGCCGAGCGAGTAGTGCGCGTCGGTGTCGGTGACGGTGCGCCCCGCCTCTTCGCCGAGCAGCGAGAGCGAACCGGCCGCGACATGGACGAACGGCCGGAAGCCGTCGGTCATGAAGTGGTAGCGCAGGCCGGCGCGGAGGCCGAAGATCCCGACGCTGTCGTTGGTATCGGCGAAGGAGCTGGCCTCGTAGTCGAGCTCGACCTCACCGACCAAGCGATCGCTGAGGTAGAGGCCGCCGCGCAAACCGCCGAGGAATGCGGATGTCGGGGCAAAATCACCGCTGCGCGCGTTGCCGAGCTCGTTGTCGGTGTTGATGCCGTGGTAGCCGAGGTACAGACCGAGGTGGAAGCTCTCGGCTCGCTTGACCTGCGCTGACGCGAGGGCGGGGATCAGCAGCGCCGCGACGACCACGACCAGCGTGACCAGATTCTGACCGGACATGCGCATTTTCCAACTCCTTTCCGAGACCGCCAAGGTGGCGGACGCCCCGTGCACCATGGGGTTCGCGCGAATGCTGCCACAGCTTCGCGAAGGGCGCGAGTAGCTGAGCCAGCCAGCTTGACGGCTGCCAAGCCGGCGCGAATCCTCCGGCTCTCGGCGCTTCAGCACCTCCGCTCGCCGATCCGAGTCCCGGAGCAGGCATGACCATTCGCCCCACTTCGTCGACGGCGTTCGCCATCGTGGCCCTGATCGTGGCCCCGATCGCGGCATTGAGCGGCTGCGGCGGCGGCCAGCCGACCACGGCGACGGCCGAGAAGGCAGCGAGCGCGGCGACGGCGAAGGCACCGCCGACCGCGAAGCCCGCGGCGAAGCGGGCTTGGCCGACCACCCGCCGCGGCGACGTGGTCGACGACTACCACGGGACCAAGGTCGCGGACCCTTACCGCTGGCTCGAGGACCCCGACAGCACCGAGACGCGGGCTTGGATCCAGGCGCAGAACGCCGCGACCGAGCGCCATCTGGCGACGATCCCGGGACGCGAGGCGCTGCGTACACGGCTCGAAGCGATGTGGAGCTTCGACCGCCGCAACGCGCCGCGGGTCGTCGCCGGCAAGGTCTTCCAGCTGCGCCAGACGGGGCTGCAGAACCAGCCGCAGCTCTTCCTCGCCGAGCGCGACGACGCCGAGGGCAAGGTCCTGCTCGACCCGAATGCGCTGGCCGAGGACGGCACCGTCGCGCTGAAGAACGCCGCGATCGCCGGTGACGCCCGCCATCTCGCCTGGATGACCAGCGCCGCCGGCTCGGATTGGTCCGAGGTGCGGGTGCGTGAGGTCGGCAGCGGCAAGGACCTGCCCGACCACCTGCAGTGGGTGAAATTCTCCGGAATCTCCTGGAGCAAGGACGGCAAGGGCTTCTACTACAGCCGCTACGACGCGCCGAAGCAGGGCCAGGCGCTGCGCGAGAAGAACGAATTCCACAAGCTCTACTTCCACCGCCTCGGCAAGCCGCAGGCCGAGGACGTGCTGGTCCGGGAGAGCAAGGAGCACGCCGATTGGGGCTTCGGCGGCGACGTGACCGACGACGGCACCCTGCTGGTGGTGCCGGTCTGGCGCGGCGCGACGAAGAAGAACGCCCTGCTCATCGGCCGGATCGGCAAGGCCGGCGGCGCGCCGAAGAAGTGGATCGAGATCGACACCAGCTTCGAGTTGGCGCTCGACGTCCTCGGCAACGTCGGCGATCGCCTCTTGGTACGGACCGACGCCGACGCGCCGCGTGGCCGGATCGTTGCCATCGACCTGCAGCACCCCGAGCGTGCGGCCTGGAAGGAGGTCGTCGCGCAGGGCGAGGACACGCTGCGCGACGCCCGGATCGTCGGCGGCAAGTTGGTGCTGCTCTACCTGCACGACGCCCACTCGCGGCTGGTCGTGCACGGCGTCGACGGCAAACCGCAGGGCACCATCGCCCTGCCCTCGCTCGGGACCGTGGCCGAGCTCTCCGGCGACAGTGACGATCCGGCGCTCTACTTCCGCTTCACCTCGTTCGTCTGGCCCGTCTCGCTGTGGAAGGTGACGATGAAGACGCTGGCGGTGACGCCGCTCTGGTCGCCGAAGCTCCCCTTCGATCCCGCGAACTTCGTCACCGAACAGCATTTCGCCGACAGCAAGGATGGAACCAAGGTCCCGTATTTCTTGGTCCGCCGCGCCGATATCGACGCCAGCCGGCCACGCGCGCTGTGGCTGCACGCCTACGGTGGCTTCGATATCCCAATGGTGCCGGCGTTCTACGTCGACCGACTGGCGTGGGTGCAGACCGGCGCCGTCTTCGCGCTCGCCAACCTGCGCGGCGGCGGCGAATACGGCGAGGCCTGGCACAAGGGCGGCATGCTCGGCAACAAGCAGAACGTCTTCGATGACTTCTTCGCGGTGGCCGAGGATCTGCATGGCAAGGGCTGGGCCCGGCCAGAGACGACGGCGATCGCTGGTGGCAGCAACGGCGGCCTGCTGGTCGGCGCTGCGATCACGCAACGCCCCGCGCTCTACCGCGCCGCGCTCCCCGCCGTCGGCGTGATGGACATGCTGCGCTACCACCGCTGGACCATCGGCTGGGCCTGGGTGCCGGAATACGGCTCGTCCGAGGACGCCGCAGCCTTCCGCTGGCTGCATGCCTACTCGCCGCTGCACAATTGCCGGCCGCAGCGCTACCCGGCGACCCTGGTCACCACCGCCGACCACGACGACCGCGTGGTGCCGGCGCACTCCTTCAAGTTCGCCGCCGCGCTGCAGCACGCCCAGCAGGGCGAAGCGCCGGTGCTGATCCGGATCGAAGAGAAGGCCGGCCACGGCGCCGGCAAGCCGACCAGCAAGCGGATCGACGAGGCCGCCGACAAGTTGGGCTTCCTGGTCGGAGCGATCGGCGCCGAGCACTTCCCGCACCTGCAGCGCAAGTAGCCAGCGCCGCGTCCAGAGCGGCCGGTACGCAGGCGTGGCCAAAAACAACCGCGCCGGCGTCGTCTCCGACCGCCGGCGCGGATGTACGGGTCGTGGACCCTGCAGCCTTGAACCCTGGACCTCGCGAATCCAGGGGGGAGTCGGTTGTACGCTTCAGCCCCTCCCGTCAGGGCGGGCTCGGGCATCTGCGCGGGAAGACCAAATCCCAAAAAACTCAATCACGGCCAGGGGTCATGCTGCAGGGGCCGCGACCTGCCCCCAAAGTAGCAAGCTACTTCGTTTGCGCAAGGACTTTTTCGTCGCGCGGCAGGATCCGGTCCATCCGCAGCGTCGGATCGGCCGTCATCACCCGCGCTCCGACCGCCAGACCGACCGCCAAGCTGCCCAAGGTCGTCGCGCCGGCGATCATGAACAGGATCACCAACTGCCAGCGCACGGCCTGCCAGGGTTCGGCGCCGGCCAGGATCTGCCCCGTCATCATGCCGGGCAGCGAGACGATGCCGACCACGCTCATCGCGTTGATGATCGGCGTCATGCCGCGACGCAGCGCAGCCCGCATCGGCCCGCGCAGCGCTTCTTGCCGGTCGGCGCCGAGCGCGAGGTGGAGCTCGATCGCGTCGCGTTCGGCACGCAAGGTCGAGAGCAGGCTGTCGAGCGTCAGGGCGATGCCGTTCAGCGCGTTGCCGAGCAGCATCCCGCACAGCGGCACCACGACGCGCGGCTGCCACCACGGCTCGGTCTGCAGGACGCCGGCGGTGACGGCGAAGGTGGTCGCCAACGCGGTCAGGGCCAGGCCGAAAAAGGCCAAGGGAGCCGCGCCGGGCACGCGGTAGGCCGGACGGGCGAGCGCCGCGCGGGTCGCCGCGACGACCATCACCGTCAGCCAGAGCAAGACCCACGCCGGGTGCTCCACCGCGAAGAGCCGGTCGAGGAGCAGGCCGAGCAGGCCCAGCTGCACCACCGAGCGGAGCGCCGCGATCAGCAGCGATCGGGTGATGCCCAGCTGCAAGACCAGGCCGATCGCGCCCGAGAGCAGCACCAACACCGCGACCGCGGCGAGCTCGAGCAGGCCGACGTCGGGCGTCATTCGGCCCCCGGAGCGAAGGCGAGCAGGTCGAGCGTGCGGCAGGCGCCGGGGTCGAGCTCGCGCAGTCCGCTGACGAAGGCGTCGTCGTGGCTGACCACGACCGCCGCGCCGCCATCGGCGAGGAAGCGCGCGAGCGCTTGCTGCACCACAGCGCGGGCGGCTGGGTCGAGCGCAGCGGAGGGCTCGTCGAGGAGCAGGACCTGCGGCGCGACGAGCAGCGCGCGGACCAAGGCGACGCGCTGCAGCTGGCCCTCGGAGAGCCCTTCGCTGCTGCGATCCAGCGGCAATTCGGCGAGCCCGACGCGGTCCAGGAGGTCGCGGGAGGCGTCGCGATCGAGCGGGCGCGGGTCGATCCGCAGGCCGAAACCGAAGCCGAGGGCGTCGGCGATCGTGCCGGGAAGCCGGGCAGCGCGCTGCGGCAACAACAAGAGCCGCCGGCGCAGCAGCGGCAGCGGCGCGGACGCCGGCAGCCCGCGCAGCCGGACCTGCCCACGCTCGCACGGATGCAGGCCGACCAGGGCGCGCAGCAGCGTCGACTTGCCGAGCCCGGAGCGACCGCGAAGGTGGAGACATTCACCGGGTTGCAGCGCGAACGCGACATCGCGCAACAACGTCGTGCCGGCGACCGCGATGGTGAAGCCATCGACCGCGAGCAGCGCGGTGGAGGGTGGGGCAGATGTCGACGCGGGTGTTTGCATGGACGCACGTTGTGCGCAGCCCCGTGGCGACGGGTCAACCGGGGTCGCGACATTGCCGAGCGCGCCGGCATTGCCTACGGTTGCGCCCCGGCCCGCGCCGCCGCCTACGGCGCGCCCAGCAGGAGCCGCCATGTCCCGAACGTCCGCGACGTCCGCCGTGCCAGCCCGCCTCCGCCTCACGGCGTTGGTGGTGGCAGCGCTCAGCCTCGGCGCCCTCGTGCCCGCCGCGACGCAGGCCGCCAGCGTCTCGCTGGTCGGCAATACGGTGGTGCGCTGGAAGAAGAATCCGGTTCCCTACGTCCTGCACCCGGCATGTTCCGGCGACCTGCCGACCACGGCTTGCTTGGACGAGGTGCGCAAATCGTTCGCAGCCTGGGTCGGGCCGACGTGCTCGTACCTGCAATTCAGCGACGCCGGCTTCTCCAGCAACCTGAAGTTGACCAGCGTCGGCTACAATGAGAACGGCAAGAACGAGTTCGCCTGGATCGAGAACAGCGCCTGGACGTACGGCAAATACGTGCTCGGCGTGACCTCGCCGCTCTACTACACCTCGGGCAAGGATACCGGCGTCATCATCGAGGCCGATATCGCGATGAACGGCTACCTGCAGACCTGGTCGATGTCGGGCAAGAACTACTCGACCGACGTGATGAACGTCGCCGTCCACGAGATCGGCCATTTCTTCGGCCTGCAGCACAACCTCTACCCGAACAAGAACAAGCCCGAGACCATGGCGCCGACGGCGGATCCCTTCATGGGCTCGCGCACGCCGGAACAGGACGACCTCGACGGCCTCTGCTTCCTCTACCCCAAGTCCGGCGCCTTCGCGTGCCAGAGCAACGCACAATGCCCGAAGGTGGTGGACGACGGCCCGAGCGGCGAGATCTACGTCGGGCAGATCCCGTGCCAGAACAACGTCTGCGCCGGCGCCCCGACGACCGTGCCCAAGGGCGGCGGCAAGCTCGGCGACACCTGTGGCAGTGACGCCGATTGCGATACTCCGACCTTCTGCCAGCCGCTCTCCGGCAGCTCGGCCGTGTGCAGCCAAGACTGCAACCCCAGCCAATCCGGCTCGTGCCCCTCGGGCTTCGGCTGCGTCGCCTACCAGGGCAGCACCACCAAGGGCGCGTGCATCGCCGGCGCTGGCGGCGGCGGCGGCACGACCGGCACCAAGAGCGTCGGCGAGACGTGCAGCAGCAGCAGCGAGTGCAAGACCCAGCTCTGCGTGCAATCGGGCGGCAAGACGACGTGCGAGGTGCCCTGCACCGCCAACGCGCAATGCCCGAGCGGGCAGACCTGCCAGCTCTTCTCCGGCAAGAGCTACGGCGCCTGCGCAGTGCCTCCATCCGGCGGCGGGACCGACAAATTGCCCGATGGCGCCGGCTGCACCGCGTCTTCGCAATGCCAATCCGGCCTCTGCGTCGGCTCGGGCAGCACCGGCACCTGCGTCGCGGACTGCAGCAACAAGCCCTGCCCGACCGGCAACGCCTGCATGCCCCTCTCCAGCGGCAAGGGCGGCTGCTTCCCGACCGGCGACGCCAAGCTCGGCGAGAGCTGCGGCAAGAACCTCGACTGCCAGAGCGGCATGTGCGCGCCGGCCGACGGCAAATACATCTGCAGCCAGAGCTGCAGCAGCTCGGCGGGCTGCCCGAGTGGCTTCGCCTGCTACGATATCGGCGGCACCGGCGCGTGCCTGCCGGCGGAGCAGAAGAAGGGCGTCGGCGAGGGCTGCCAGAGCTCGAGTGATTGCGTCACCGGCCTGTGCGTCGGCGGCGACAGCGGCGCCACCTGCAGCCAGCCCTGCACGACCGACGCGCAATGCGGCAATGGCGCTGCGTGCGCGCCGCTGCAAGGCGGCGGCGGGGCCTGCTTCGCGCTCGGCAGCAAGACGCCCGGGCAGACCTGCGACTCGCCCTACGATTGCACCACCGGCGAGTGCGTCGACTTCGGCAAGGGTTACGTCTGCGGCGCCCCGTGCACCGGCGCGGTCGACTGCGCCTGCGGCGAGCAATGTGCCGAGTTCGGCTCCGGCGCGAAGTGGTGCAGCGCCGGCAAGAAGGTCGCGTGTGTGCCGGATTTCGAGCCCTGCAGCGAGGACGGCGAGTGCGTCGGCGGCCTCTGCCTCGGCGGCAAATGCGCGCCTGCTTGCTCGATATTCAGCGCCGGCGCGACCTGCGGCGAGGACAAGGGCTGCGTCCGGCTGCAGGCCGACAAGCCCGAGGGTGTCTGCTCGAGCAAGGGTCCGGACGGCTTCGGCAACCCGTGCAGCGGCGACACCGCCTGCATCAGCCTGTTCTGCCACGAGGGCAGCTGCGGCAAGCCGTGCAACCCCTTCGGCCCGAATACCTGCCCCTTGGGCTTGGTCTGTGCGCCGGCCGCCGGCACCGTGGGAGCCTGCAAGGCCCCGACCGTAGCGGGCGAGGACGTCGCGGGCGGTGGCGACGCCGGTGGGTCCTCCGATGCGGGCGGCGCCACGGACGGCGGCGCCGCTTCCGACAGCGGCGGCAGCATGGACAGCGGAGGCAAGACGGACAGCGGCGGCGGCGGCACAGGCGGCACCGACGCCGTCACGGGCGGCAACGGCGGAACGGGCGGCACGGCCGGCGGCCTCAGCGGCGGAAGCTCGTCCTCGGCCTGCAGCGCGAGCCCGGTCGCGCCGCCGGCGGCACCGTTCGCGTGGTTGGTCGCCGTCTGCGCGCTCTGGCTGCTGCGCCGGCGTCGCGCCGACTAATCGATCCCGAGCCCCGGTTCTTCGGCGTCGTCGGCCTGCTCCGAGCCGGCGAAGGCGGCGGCGAGCGCGCGCGCGGCGTCGGCCGTATCTTCCTGCAGTGCGTCGGCGCCGGGCTCACGCTCCAGCATCGCGACCAGCTCGTCGAGGGCGTCGGCCAGGGCGACCCGGCGGCCTTCTTCGAGCGCATGCAGGCCGACCGCGAGGCGCACGTGCAGCGGCGAGGGCGCGCGCTGGGCGGCCTCGGTTCCGGCCGGGGTCAGGCGCAGCGTGACCCGACGGCGGTCGCCCTGGTCGCGGATCCGGGTGACCAAGCCGCGGGCCTCGAGGCGCTGCAGAATTCCGGTCACGGTCGGCTGCGAGAGCGCGACGTTGCGCGCCAGGACGCTCGGGATCATCGGCCCGTGGCGCAGCAGCTCCTGCAGGCAGACGAGCTGCGGCGCCGTCACTTGATGCTGTGCAGCGAGCTGCCGGCTGAAGGAATCACTCGCGTGGAGCAGGCGACGAAGGGCGCGAAACAGGCGGTCTTCGGCGTTGTGGGAGGCATCCTCGATCATCAGGTCCTCGCCCGTGTAGGGCCGCATCCGGCCCAGAAAGAACGAAACCCCGCGCCGAGAGGCCGGGGTTGCGAACTGCTCGCTCCCGAAATGAGAGCGGCTTTCACGAGGAGCGGGCGACGGGGTTCGAACCCGCGACATTCAGCTTGGGAAGCTGACGCTCTACCAACTGAGCTACACCCGCGACATGCGGCACGCGCGGCCCCGCATCTCGGCGCACGATAGCGCGGCCGAACCGGGTGTCAACGGGGGCTGGCGCCGCTGAATTTGCGCAACCGCTCGATCAGGTCCGGCAGCGCGGAGCGGCTCGCCTTCTTCATGATCCAGACCGGAACGCCGACCTTGGGCACCGCGTGGACTTCGTAATAGGCGAGCGTCCGGCCGGGCTTGTCGCCCCATGGAGTGAAGACCCACTTGCCCTCGTTCACCTTGTAGTCGCCTTCCACCATCGTCCAGGCGCGCTCGTAGCGCTTGCCGGGCGCGACGGTATGGGTGGCGCGGGTGGTCGCCTTCAGGTCGTCGACCGGCCACGGCATGTCGACCTTGATCCGACAGGTGACGACGTTGCCCTTGCGCGAGAGCTCCTCGCTCTCCATCACCCGAATCATCGTGCGCTTGTAGTCGGCGCATTTGTCGATGACGGCCCACACCTTCTCCATCGGCGCGTCGATCACGGCGTACATCGTCGCCCGCGGCATCTCGTAGCCCTTCACCGCGAAGGTCCGCACGACCACCTCGCCGGCGTCGAGCTTGGCCTTATCGGCCGGGCGTGGGGCTGCGCCGGCGGCGAGCGGCACGGTGAGGGCGAAGAGCAGCAACGCAACGGGTCGGCAGAGGCGTTGGAACATCTCGGAACTCCAGGGCAGAAGGCGACTCGCAGCGGCTGAGTCTATCATATCCGCACGACGGCAACCTACTCCCCGATCAACAAGACGACGCCGATTTGGCCGCGCTCCGGAGCTTGGGCGAGGGCGACACCGAGGCGGCGCGCGGCCGGCACCAGCGCGGCGGCGGGGACGTCGACCGACTCCGGCTCGGGCGCCTGCACGACCCAGGCGCGGAGCTTGCGTCCGAGCAGGCCGCCGTTGCGCGCCGCCTCGAGGACCTGATCTCCCACGCCATCGACGCCGCTGGTCGCGACCACGCCGGCGTAGCGCTCGGCGAGGCCATCCAGGCCGGCTTCCCCGACCAGCGCCGGGAGGGCCCGTTCCCGCCGGGCGCTGTCGATCCGGTCGCGGAGCAGGCGGACCTCGGCGCTCGGGTCGAGCCGTCGCACGGGGCGGGCGAAGAGCTGGGTCACCCACCAGCGACGACCGCCGCCTTCGCGCTCCTCGCCGACCACGCCGACGCCACCATGGGTGAAGTCGCGGCCGAGCAGGTTGCGGCGGTGGCCGAGGCTGTGCATCAGGCCGCGTTCGGCCTCGGCGAGGCTGACGTTGAGGGCGAGGTTCTCGGCCGACGTCGTGGTGCGGTAGCCGGCCCGCGCGAGGCGATCGGCGTGCAGTCCGGTGGTCGGCGAGCGATGGCTGAAGAAGCCGGCGTCGCGCATATCGCGGCTATGCCCCTCGGCGACCTCGGCGAGCTGTGGATCCCAGGCCAACCGGGCCAAGCCGTACGCCTCGCGGTCGTCGTTGAGCAGCTTCCAGGCCAGCGCGGCGGCGTCTTTGGCGTCCGCCAGCCCGCTCTCGTCCGGCGGCAGGACGAAGGTCTGCTGATCGGAGAGGGCCGACTCCGCCGGCACGTCGCTGACCTCGACCCGGAGCTGCACCAACTTGCCGGGGCCACGCGGCCCGACGCCGACCAATTGCACGTCGAGAGGGCCGGCGCGGCTGCCCGCCGCGACCAGGACCTGCACGCCGTCGCGGCCGTTGCGTCGCACCGTGCCCTTGCGCAGCTCACCGTCGGGGCCCATCGCCAGCGCGTCGAGGCCGGTGAACGCGGCCAGCAGGCGTCCGCGCAGCATCAACGTCGCACCAGGGGCGACGGTGCGCGGCGTCGGCTCCAAGGCGATCGCGAGGCGGGTCGCGACCACGCCGATGTGGCGCGTCGGCGGCGTCCCGGGGACGAAGACTTCGCCGACGCCGACCACCAGCGGACCATCGCCGTCGAGCGGTTCGCGCACCGCGGCGCGCAGCGTCCGCTCGAGCACGGCGCCGGCGTCGGAATTGCTGGTCGCGTGCTGGAAGGTGGTGTCGGCGGCGATGGCCCCGGCGCCGCGGATCAGGAAGTCGCGCACATCGGAGGGCGGCTCGCGGCCCAGCTCGGTGTATTGGAAGACCATCTCGCGGGCCGCTCGGCCGAGCTCGGCGGAGAAGACCGCGTTCGGCCCGGCGACCTGCCGCAGCAGCGCCCGATAATGCGCCTCGTTGCCGCCCTGCTCTGCCTTGCCGTACCAGGTCGCCGGCGGTTCGGAGAGCTGGATCGTGACCCGCTCACCGGCGCGGACCGGCGGCGGCTTCGGCCCCGGTGTCGGCGGCGGTTCGGGCGCCTCCGCGGTCGGCCCGACCTCGGGCGGATCCGGCTCGCTCGGCGGGGGCGTCGGCGGCGCGTCGGGTCCCGGCGGCGCTGGTGTAGGCGCCGGGCCACGCGTCGCTTGACGCCAAAGCAGCGCGCCGCCGCCGAGCACGAGCAAGGCCACGACCAGCGGCCAGGGTCCGGGGCTGCTGCGCTGGCTCAAGCTGCCTCCCGCGATCGCCCTTCAGCGCGCCCGGCGTTCGGGCAGGAAATCGGCGTCACGAAGGAAGCGCCCCATCTCGATCAGGTATTCCCCTTTGTCGAGGTGCAGCACGTGGCCGCCGGGGAACCAATGCAGCCGGCAGCGGTCCCAATGCTCCCAGAGCAAGCGGGAATGCTTCGGCGGGGTGACGCGATCACCGACGCCACCGATGATCATCCGCCGCTCGTGCGGGACCTTCGGCTGCCAAGTCAGCGGGCTCGAGGGCGCGAGGATATGGCGCAGATCGCGCAACTCCATACCGGTCGCCGTCATCAGCCCCCTCACCGCGACCGAGAGCGGGCGCCACTCGAGCAGCAGGTCGGCGAGGCTGGTCACGGGCACGTTCGGCACCGCGAAGTCGATGTCGTCGGCGGCCGAGGCACAGAGCGCCGTGGTGCAGCCGCCGAGCGAGATGCCGGTGACGCCGATCTTCGGCACCCCGCGGTCGCGCCGCAGGTGGTGGGCGAAGACGCGAAAATCGTGCACGCCCTGGGCGAAAGCCTCGTTGATCCAGGAGAGCCCGCCGGCGAAGAAGCCGTGGCCCGAAAAGGGCGAGAGCATGGTGCGCCGCGGGCCGTGGAAGGGCAGCGTCATCAGCATCACGTCACAGCCGAGCTGGTAGAGCCGCGGCAAGGCGAGCATCCACTCGTTGATCCAGCTCTGCTCGGCGCCGAAGCCGTGGATGGCGACGATGGTCGGCCGCGCCGGACCGTCGTGCCGCCACAGCCGCGCCGTCGCGACCCGATTGCCGCCGTGGCGCTTCCAGGCGTCGCGCAGCCGCGGCAGGCTCGGCACGAAGGGGCTCTCGAATTCCAGGTCTTCGACCACGCCGTCTCTCGGCTTGAAGAGCGGCACCATCGCCGGCCGCCCGCGCACGGCGACGTGGCGGCTCGGCGCGCAGAGGAAATGCTCGGCGACGCCGGCGTCGGCGAGGTCGTGGTAGTGGGCGGCGTCGGCCTCGAGGTGGCGCAGCTCCATTGGGTGGAAGCCGACCGGCACCGCCAGCGCGCCGACTGCACCGGCGGCGAAGGTGCGGATCCCCTTGTCCATCAGCGAGGTCGCGCCAACGAGCACGCGGTCGCGAAAGCGCAGGTCGAAGGCTTCGTCCTGGTAGGCGAAATCGTCCTCGAGCCGATCCCACCAATGCGCCCCGAGCTCGAGCCTCGGCGCACTCTGGCAGGTCTCGTGGGCGATGCGGGAGACGACGCGGGTCCGGGCCATCCGTTCCTCCACCGCGAAAGCGGCGACGGGAGGCTACCAACCCCGAGCCCTCGTTGCACCTGGAGCATCGATGCTCCAGCCCGGCGGCGGTTGGAGCATGGCTGCTCCGGCATACGAGGCCACCCCATCGCCGCGGCCGGCGCGGAACCCCCGATCCGGACGGATTCGACGTCTTGTTGCGATCTTCCCTTGCGCTTGGCACGCACTGTGCTACCCCTCCGGGCGCGCATCCACGGGTGCCGAAACGGAGAAGACATGCATATCGGAATGCTGACCGACTACGTCGCGGTCGATTTTGCCAACGGCCCCGCCCTCGCCACGCAGACCTTCAAGCGAAACATGGAGATGCGTGGGCACGAGGTGACGCTGATCGGGCCCCGGCCCGGCCGCGATCAACGCCAGGCGCCCCCCGGCTCGATCCTCTTCGACTCGGTCGCGTTCCGCCAATACGACAAGGTCCGCTTCGGCTTCCCCAAGCCGATGTCGACCTTCCTCGACCGCCCGGCGTTCGAGGTCGTGCACGCCCACACCAACGCCCTGACGATGCATTGGCCGGCGCTGATCCGGAAGCTGCACGGCATCCCGGTGGTGCAGACCAATACCGTCTACCTGCCCGGTTTCGCGCACCACGCGATCCCCGAGGAGGCGCTGAATTTCGGCCCCACCAAGCCCTTCTTCGACGGCCTGACCCGCGGCGTCGAGAACGTCTTCGGCGGCGCGTTCAACGAGGGCGACGGCCTGATCGTGCAGTGCCAGGGCTTGGTCGACTATTGGCGCAACCGCGGCCTGCAGATCCCGATCCACATCATCCAGCGGCCGATCGACGTGCGGAACTTCAACCGCGAGCTCGGCCCCGACCCGTTCCAGCGCGACTTCGCCCGCGGCAGCCGCCTCTTCGTCGCGTGCCGGCATGCGGGCGAGAAGTCGCTCGACCAGCTGCTCGCGATCTTCGCCCACCGGGTGTTGCCACACCGCCCCGACGCCAGCCTGACGCTGGTCGGCGACGGCCCGGCGCATCAGAGCCTGCGCCGCCTGGCCGAGACGCTCGGCATCGCGCACCGCACCCATTTCGTCGGCGAGCGGCCGCAGCGCGACCTGCCGGAGTGGTATGCCTACGCCGATCTCTTCGTCTACACCTCGATGACCGAGACCTTCGGCCAGGTCGTCAGCGAGGCGCTGTGGATGGGCACCCCGGTCGTCGGCTTCGACGACGGCATGGGCGTCTCGCACCAGGTCAAGCACGGCGACAACGGCCTGCTCGTGGCCAAGGGCAAGGACGAGAACGCCGAGTTCGCCGCGGCGGTGCTGCAGCTGCTCGACGATCCGGCGCAGCGCGCGGCCTTCGGCCTCGAGGCGGCGCGGCGGCAGCGCCTCACCTCGGGTCCCGAGGTGGTCTACAAGGCCTACGAGGACGCCTACGCCAGCGCGAAGGAGCACCTGGCGAAGAATCCGCCGCCGGCGATGTCGTGGCGCAACCTGAAGGACCGGGTGGAGCTGACCCGTCGGCACCTGCTGCCGTGGGTCGGCCTGCACGGCGCCCTGGTGACGCTCGGCTCGGTGCCGACCAGCTACCGCGCGCGGAGCGAGGTCCCCTTCGACGCCGCGCCGCTCAACCCGGCGGACGAGTCCTACGCCCACCGCGGCGAGCGGACGCCGCTGCCGGCGAAGACCGAAGACGTCGCCTCGGTCGCGGTCGCCGCCGAGTCCAACGCCGCGCCGCAGCGGCAGCGCCGCGCCAGCAGCGCCCGTCGTGAGAGCCGCCGCAAGAACAGCGAGCGCTGATCGCCGGTTCTCTGGCCACCTCCGCCGACCTCGGGCACGCTGCAGCCATGCGCCGCCTCTTGTTGATCAGCCCGTGTTTCCCGCCCCAGTCGCGGGTCGGCGCGCTGCGTCCGCTGAAGTTCGCGCGCCACATGACGCAGCACGGCTGGGTGCCGGCGGTCCTCGCCGACCTCTGGTCCGGCACCGCGACCGACCCGGATCTGCTCGCCGCCGTGCCCGACAGCACCATCGTCGTCCGCGACTACAGCCGCCGCGCGACGCCGGCCTTCGCCGCGTTCGAGGCCGCGTCGCGGCGCCCTGCCCCGGCCGAAGCGCCGCGCGTTCGCGGGCCGTCGCAGCGGGGCGAGAACGCGTCGCCGCGCTGGCTGCCGGCGTTGCTGGACAACCCAGAGCTGATCCCGCTCGGCGAGCACGCGCCGCGCATGCCGTACGCGCTGCGGGCCGCCCGGCGGGTGCTGGAGCGCTACCCCTGCGACGCGATCATGGTCAACGCCGACCCCTTCGCCGCCTGCTTGGTCGGCGCCCGGCTCAAGCGCGAGACCGGGCTGCCGCTGATCATCGACCTGCGCGACCCCTGGGCGCTCTGCGAGCTGCGCCGACCGATGCGGCCGCTGCCGATCCGGGCCCTGATCGACCGCCTCGAGCGGGACGTCGTGCGCACCGCCGACCGCGTCATCCTCAACACCGAGACGACGTTGCAGGATTACCGCGCGCATTACCCGGACCTGCCGCCGGAGCGCTTCACCTGCATCCGCAACCACGCCGACCGCGAGCTGATCGGCCACGGCAGCCACCCCGGCTTCGATCGCTACACCCTGCTCTTCCTCGGCAACTTCGGCCGCTTCATCAAGGCGGACGTGCTGATCCGGGTGCTCGCCGAGCTGCGCCGCCGCGGCATCGACGAGAAGAGCGTGCAGCTCGTCGTCACCGGCAACTTCCCCGAGACGTCGTGGCGCATGGCCCAGGGCATGGGCGTCGCCGCGATGATCCACCTCCACACGCACGTGCCGTACCGGCAGATCGGCGCGATCATGGACGCCGCGGATCTGCTGGTGCTGCTGATCCAGCCGCGCGGCCGGCAGCGGCTCGCGGCCAAGCTCTTCGACTATTTGGTCAGTGAGCGGCCGGTGCTGGCGATCAGCGAGAGCGTCGAGCTGCGCGACCTGCTCGCCCGCAGCGGCGCCGGCAGCGCCTTCGACTACGCCGAGATCTCCGCCATCGCCGACCATATCGCGAGCGAGATCGCCGCCGGTCGCGGCCGTCGCGTCACGCGCAACGCCGTCGGTGCGACCTCGGAAGAGGCGACGGCCGCGTTGTGTGGCCACCTCGACGCCATCGTGGGGGCGACGTGAGCGAGCAAGAGCGCGATGCCGACGATGCGGACGCGGTGACCGTCGTCCCAGAGGGTGCGCAGCCCGCGATCTCGGCCGACGACGACACGTTTTTCGCCGACGACGCAACCGCCTTCGCCGACGACGCCGCCACCACCGCGAAGGTCGCCGCGTCACCAATCGGCGCCGACGACGACACCTTCTTCGCCGACGCCGACGCGCAGACGACCGCGCCGGAGCACAGCGCCGCCGACGCCGTCACGCCCGGCGGGGCGCAATCCTTCGACGCCAAGCTGCCCGGCGCCGGCGATCGGATCGGTGAAGACTTCGAGGTGATCCGGCTGATCGGCTCGGGCGGCATGGGCGCGGTCTTCCTCGGCCGAGATCTCCGCCTCGGGCGCAAGGTCGCGATCAAGCTGATGCGCCTCGAAGGGCGCGACACCGCCGCGCGCGAGCGGATGGCGGGGCTCTTCGAGGGCGAGGCGCGGGCGACGGCACGGCTGAACCACCCGAACGTGGTGACGATCCACCAGGTCGGCCGCGCCTTCGGGCTGCCCTATCTGGTGCTGGAGCTGCTGCAGGGCGTCGCCCTCTCGGACCGCCTGGCCCAGGGGCCGATGTCGATCGAAGAGGGCGTGCGCGTGCTCTGCGAGGTCTGTCGGGCGTTGATCCACGCCCACGGCCAAGGCTTGGTGCACCGCGACCTCAAGCCGCAGAATATCTTCCTGACCAACGACGGGCAGGTGAAGGTCGTCGACTTCGGCCTCGCCAGCTTCGATCCCTCCCGCGTCCGTGCGACGGGCGAGACCGGCCGCCGCCGCCGCGAGACGCTGAGCGACGCCTTCGAGATCGGCAGCAGCAGCGGCAGCTCTGCGATCGCCGGCAGCCCTGCGTATATGGCGCCCGAGCAATGGCGGGGCCAGACCCAGGACGCGCGCACCGACCTCTGGGCCTGCGGCGTGATCCTCTACCAGCTGCTGACCGGCAGCGTGCCCTTCGCCCGCCCGCTCGACGTCCTCGGCGACAAACCGATCCCGAAGCCGGCCGACCGCGCCCCGGATACCCCGCCCGCCCTCGCGGCGATCGTGGCGCGCTGCATGTGCCGCGAGCCCGGGGAGCGCTTCCAGGACGCCGGCGAGCTGCTCTCGGCGCTGCAGGCTTGGCAGAGCGGCGCCCGCAGCGATCCCGGCGGCGCGCCCTACCGCTTCCTGGAAGCCTTCGGCGAGGCCGACGCCGGCTGGTTCTTCGGCCGCGACCGCGAGACGGCGCAGCTCGCCCACATGCTGCAGCGCCGGCCCTTGCTGGCCATCGTCGGGCCGAGCGGCGCCGGCAAGAGCTCGCTGGCCCGCGCCGGCGTCCTCGGCCGCCTGCGCGCCCGTGGCGAGGCCTGGCAATCGGTGGTGATGGTGCCGGGGCGGCACCCGCTGCGGACGCTGCGGACCCGGCTGGCGGCGCTCTCGCCCGAGCATTTCGCGGCGCGCGGCGGCGACGACGTCGACCTGCGGGCGCGCCCCGGCTTCGTCGGCGAGGTGCTGCGCGAGCATGCGCGGACCGCCGGCGTCCGCATCGCGCTGCTGGTCGACCAATTCGAAGAGGTCGTCACGCTGACCGAGGACGTCGAGGAGCGCGCCGCATTTGCCGCGGCCCTGCTCTCGGCGGCGGACGATCCCGAGGGACCGATCCGCGTGATCGTGACCATGCGCGACGATTTCCTGGCGCCGCTCGGCGCGCTGCCGGCCCTGCGCGACGCCATCGTCGGCAGCCTCTTCGCCCTCGGACCGCCGGACGAAGCGGGGATGGCGCGCGCCGTCCAAGGCCCGGCGCAGGCCGCGGGATTCGACCTCGAAGAGGGCCTCGCCGAGGCGATGGTGGCGGATCTGCGGGGCGAGGCCGCGCCTTTGCCGTTGCTGCAATTCGCCGCGAGTCAGCTCTGGGAGCGCCGCGATCGTGAGCGTCGACGGATGACGCTGGCCTCGTTGGAGGAGCTCGGCGGCGTCGCGGGCGTGCTCGCGGCCCACGCCGAGGGCCTGGTCGCGGGCATGGACGCCGGCGACCTCGACGCCGCGAAGCGCGTGCTCTGCGCGCTGGTGACGCCGGCCGGCACCCGTCGGGCCGTCCGGCGGGGCGAGCTCGAAGGCGCATTCGCCGAGCCCCGCGTCGGGGCGGAGGTGCTGGATCGGCTGATCTCGGGGCGCCTGCTCACCGTCTCCCGCGACGCCGGCGCTGCCGTGGTTCAGCTCGCCCACGAGTCGCTGATCGGGCGATGGGAGCGGCTCCGACACTGGCTCGACGATGACGCCGACCGGCGCCACGTCGCAGAACGCCTGCGCGACGCGGCGACCCATTGGCGCGACGCCGGCGAGCCACGCGAGATGCTCTGGGGCGGCGCGCCGCTGCTGCAGGCCGACGCGGCTTTCGCCGACGCCGAGGTCCTGCCCGAGCTCGAGCGGGCCTTCCTCCGCGCCTCCCGCCGGGCCGAGCGCCGCAGCCGCAGCCTGCGCCGCGGCGCGACCATCGCGGTGGTCCTGGCCGCGTTGGCGGTGGCCGCCGGATCCTCGGTCGCGATGCTGAAGCTGCGGGAGAAGACCGACGCGGCGCAGCGGGCCGAGCAGACCGCGACCGCTGCCGCCGAGCAGGCCCGCAAAGCCGAACGCCACGCCCGCGAAGAGGCGATCCGCGCCGAGCGTGCCCGCCGGGAGGGCTTCGCCCGGGTGCTCGCGGCGTGGTCCAACGCCCGCGCCGAGAAGGACGCGATGGCGGCGCTCTTGCTCGCCCGCGAGGCCGTCGCCCTGGCCTCGCTGCCGCAGACCATCGACGCGCTCTCGGACGCGATCGCGGCCTCGCTGGAGCGCCGCGTCCTCGCCGGGCAGGCGAAGATCTCCCATACCTATTGGGACGCGCGCGGGCTGTTCACCGTCGGCGCCGACGGCTTGGTGCGCCGCTTCAGCGACGACGGCCACGCCGAGGCCGCGACCCGGACCGGGATCGAGCCGAGTGCCGCGACGCTGATCCCGGACGGACCGGCGGGCGAGGCCGTCGCGGTCGCCGCGGAGTCGGGCGAGGTCGTGGTGGTCGACGCGCGGGGCGGGCACCGGGCACTGGGCAAGACGGGCGCCGCGGTCCGCGCGCTCGCATCGGACGGCCAGGTGGTCGCGGCGGCCGGCGTCGACGGCACCCTCACCCTCCTCGCCCTGCACGACGCGCAGGCCACGCCGCGGGCGATCGCGGTCCACCGCGGCGAGGCGTTGACGCTCGCCTGGCTGGCCGGTCGCGGCGCTTTCGTCAGTGGCGGCAGTGACGGCGAGCTGCGGCAGCTCCGGCCGCATGGTCCGAGCGGCCCGGCCGGCGCGAGCGTGCGCATCGGCCGGCACGGCGACGCCGTCATCAGCCTGGCGACCGACGCCGGCGGCCAGCTCCTGGCCAGCGGCAGCCTCGACGGCACGGTCGGGCTATGGCCGGTGCGCGGCCCGCCGAAGATGCTGCGCGGCCACGATGGCTGGGTCACGGCGCTCGCCGTCAGCCACGACGGTGCGCTGGTCGCCTCGGGCAGCAACGACGAGTCGGTGCGGCTGTGGCGCGCCGACGGCACCTTCCTCAACCGCATCGAGGAGCACGACTACGGCATCTCGGCGCTGCATTTCGCCCCTGGCGGGACGCGGCTGCTGACGGTCTCACTCGACGGCAGCGCCGCGATCTTCGGCGCCGACGGCAAGCGCATCGCGCGCCTGAGCGGGCACGAACAGCCGCTGCTCGACGGCGTCTGGGCGCCGGACGGGCGCCACGTCGTCACCGGCTCGGAGGACCGCAGCGCGCGGATCTGGGCGACGCGCCCCGCAGCGCTGGGCGTGATGCGCGGCGCGGCCTGCGAGGTCGGCCGCGCGGTGGTGGCGCCCGCCGGCGACGCCGTGGTCGCGTTCGGCGAAGGCGACCTCTTCGAGCCCTGCCCGCCCGGCCCGCTGCGCCGCTGGGAGCGCCCCGAGCACGTCGGCGAGGACCGCGCGCCGCGGCTGCTGCCGGCCCCCGAGCACGCGGTGCGCGACCTCAGCCTGATCGGCGGCGGCGCGATGATCAGCATCGGCGCAGACGGCACCGCGCGGCGGCTGGATCGCGACGGCGCCGAGCTGGGCGTGGTCCCGGGCAGCTTCGCCGCGGTGGTGGGCGACGCTGACGGCGCCGCGCTGGCCAGCCGTGACGCGACCCTGGTCCGGCTCGACGCCCGTGGCAACGAGCGCGGCAGGACGCGCGGCACGGGCGGGCTGCGTGCGTTGCAGAGCTGCGGCAGCGGCGCGGCGATGTTGTTGGAGGACGGCAGCGCCCTCGGTTTGACCGCGCACGGGACGCCACAACGCGCGGCAGCGTGGGCCCAGGCGACGAGCTTGGGCTGCGCGCCGCTGGCAGCGGGCGGGTTGTTGCTGCTGCGTGGCGGCAGCGACGGCGGGCTCAGGCTGCAGGCGGGCGCCGACGAGACCCGGATCGCGACGGCGCACCCCGACGCGGTCGCTGCGACAGCCGTGCTGGCGGCGAGCGGTGACCAACCGGCCCTGCTGCTCAGCGCCGATCGCGGCGGCAACCTGCGGGCAGCGTCGGCCGAAGCGCCGCGCGAATCGCTGTGGCAGGTGCGCCCGGCGGAAGGCCCGGTCTTGGCGCTGGCCCTCGACCGTGGCGGCCGCCGCGTGGTCGCCCTCGGCGCCGACGGCGTGGGGCGGGTCTACGCGGCCGACGGCAGCCTGGAGATGAACCTGCGCGCCCACGAAGGCGCCGCCACCGGCGTCGCGATCGCCGCCGACGGCAGCGTCGCGGCGCTGGTCGTCCGCGGCACGGGCGCGGCGCTGCTGCCGATGCGCAAGGACGCCCTGGTCGCCCTCGCGGAGGCGCGGAGCAGCCGCGTCCTGCGTCCTGCCGAGCGGGAGGCCGTGGGTCTGGCGGCCGACGTCAGCGGCACCGACGCGCACGACGCACACGACGCGCACGGCCATTGAGGCCCGCGGGCCCGCGCCCGAATCGACTCAGCCGGCACGCCCGGAGCGGCCGACCGACCACGCCGCCACCGCAGCCACCGTCGCCGCGGCGGTATAGGCCGCGAGCTCGACCACGACTTCGCCGAGGCCGTTCGGGCTGCGTCGGGCGCCGAGCCCTGCCGCGACGAAGAGGCAGGCCGGGGCCGCCGCCGCCACCCGTCGCCAGGCCGGCCCGATCCGCCCTGCCCTGCGCGCGGCGAGCGTGGCTTGCAGCACGAGCCCGCCGCCGACCAGGAGCGCGAGCCAGGGCGGCGCCGCCAAGCGCCCGAGCGCGTCGGCGGCGCGTGGCAGCCAGACGGCGATGCCGACGCTCGGGACCAGGAGGATCAGCGCGTGCAGCGCCGCCGGCTCGTCCGGGCCGCCGCGGAAGGGCGAGTCGTCGTGATCGGCGAGGACGGCGCGCAGCAGCCGGCCGGCGTGGGCCTGCGCCGCGCGCCGTGCGACGATCAGCAGCATCGCGAAGGGCAACGCCGCGGGGCCTTCGGTCGCGGCGGCGAGCGCCAGCAGCGCCGCTTCCGGCGCCAGCGCCTGGCCGGCCGATGGCACGCGGGTCGGCAGCAGCAGCGCTGGTCGCCGCGCGGCGCGGCCGGTGACGTGCAAGCGCAGCGCCCGGGCCGCGGTGCCGGTCGCGGCCAGCCAGACGAGCCAGGCCCAGACGACCTCTTCGACCCCCGTGGCCAAGCTGGCGGCCGCCGCGGCGAGCCCGATCGGCGCGATGCGCTCGAGGCCCTCGCCGGGGTCGAGGATCGCCTCGGAGGGTGCGGCGAGGCGCTGCGCCCACGGCGAGAGCGCGCCGCCGAGCGCGGCGAGGGCGGCGGCGACGGCGACGGTCGCGGCGTCTGGTGGCGTCGGCATGTCGGGGAGTGGCGCACCGCCGCCGGCCCAGGCACCGAGCGTGCCCGCGGCGAGCAGGCCGCCGAGCGACGCCGCCCAGCCGAGCGGGCCGAGGGTCGCGCCGAGGGCGAGCGCGCCGGTGCAGAGCGCCAGCGCAGCGGCCATGCCGGCGTCGGCCGCGTCGCGCAGCGCGACCAACGCGAGCAAGAGCGCCAGCGGAGCCGGCAGGACGCGGAGCAGCACGCCCCGCGCCCACGGACTCACGGCAGCTTCACGGGCTGCGACCCGTCCTTGTCGAAGAACATCAGGTTCGGCGGGCCTTCGCCGGGCACCGAGAGGTAGGCGGTGCCTTTGCCGTCTTTGCCCCAGAGCACCAGGATCGGCGTGCCGTCCGGGTGCAGGCGGAGCAGCGCGCGGTTGCGGCCCGTCTCGTCCTTGAGGCGGAGCGCCGGCGAGGCGTCTTCTTCGCGCAGGCCGATCATCGCCCGCTCCTTGCCGTCTTTGTCGACGATGGTCAGCCGCTCGACCTTGGGCGCAGCCAGCGCCGCCTCGAGCGCCTCGACGCGCTTGCTCAACGCCTCGATGCGCTCTTTGTTGGCGCTGGTGTCGGCCTGGGTGGCGCAGCCGCTCGTGAGCAGCAGCGCGGCGGCGAGGAGCAGGCCGGCGGGCTTGGTGGCGTTGGAGGGTCGGTGGGTCTGGCTGAGCATGGGAGGTCCTTCCGTTGGCCGCTGGAGTCGACCACGGCGGGTTTTGCCGGTCAATCATACGGCTGCGGCAATCTTCCAAGCTCTCTCCCCGCAGCTGCGGGGAGAGATGCCGAAGCCAGAGGCGAAGGCAGAGAGGGGCGCTTCAACGAAACCCGCCAGTGCGGGCACAAGCGCTGGGGGCGACATAGCTGAGGGTACTCGATGTTCCGACTTCCCCTCTCTGGGCCTCCGGCCCATCTCTCCCCGCGAGGCGGGGAGAGAGCTGAACCTATTCGAACAGCTCGCCCTGACGCGGCCCGGTGCGGAAGGGCTCGGCGAGCGGCGCGATCAGCTCCGGACCTTCGTAGCGCGGCGAGTTCACGCGGTTCGACACCGCCCACGCGACGAGGCTGCCGTCCGGCGCCGGCCGCAGCAGCGCGTGCAGCGCGTCGGGCGAGGCGGGCTCTTCGCCCAACCAGCGGCGGATGCCGGCGGCGTCGAGCAGCACCGGCATGCGATCGTGGATCGGCGCGACGTCGGCGTTCGGCGTGGTGGTGATCAGGCAATACGACTCGATCAAGCCGCCGAGGCCGTTCGGCTCGTAGAGCTGCTGCCACAGGCCGGCGAAGGCCATCGGGCCGCCGTCGGGTCGGGTCAAATAGAAAGGCGTCTTCGCTGGGCGGCCGTCCGGGCCACGGTGGACGTGCCATTCGTAGTAGCCGTCGCACAGGACCAGGCAGCGGTGGTGGCGGAAGGCGCCGCGGAAATACGGCTTCTCGGCGATCGTCTCGGCGCGGGCGTTGACCGGCGGGGCGACCTTCGGCGGCCCGCGCAGCCAGCTCGGCATCAGCCCCCAGCGCATCATCCGGCCGCCGCGACCGCCGGGTGCGCCGTCTTCGCCGGCTGGCAGTGGCTCGTTCGGCACGACCAGGCCGAGCTGCGACGGGCTGACGTTCCAGCGCGCCTCCAGCTCGGGCAGCGCGCGCAGATCGAAGGCTTCGGCGAGCTCGTCGGCCGGGGTCTTCAGCGTGTAGCGACCACACATGGGGCGTCTCGGGGCGTCTCGGGTTGCGCGGCTACCCGCCGTGACCGGCCGGCTCGGGGCGGACGGGGCGGCGCGCGTCGACCACGCCGAAGAGCCAGGTGCCGAGCGAGATGCCGGCGATCGTCGCGATCGCCGGCAGTTTGCCCTCGCCGACCATGGTGATCACCGTGCCGGGGCAGGCGCCGGCCAGGCCCCAGCCGACGCCGAGCAGCAGCGCGCCCGGCACGACGCCCTTGGTCATCGGCTTGCCCTTCGGATCGATCGGCTCGCCGCCGAGCAGCGGGCGGACCCGCAGCTTGCGCAAGATCGCGATGCAGACGCCGCCGGTCAAAGCCCCCGCGGCGATGACCCACATCAGCTGCAGGTCCTTGAAGAGGAAGAGCGAGGCGTAATAGTCGTAGGTCGTCGCGCCGGCGCGGGAGAGGAAGAAGCCAAAGAGCGCGCCGAGGCCGAGAAAGACGGCCTTGTGCGCCGTCGGCAGGGTCGGTGTGGTGGCTGCGCCCGTGGAAGTCGCGGTGGTCATCGTTCGCTCCATCTGCCTAGCCGAAGGCGGCGAAGAGGGCCTGCACCGAGACGATGCCGCCGACGAAGAAGCAGGCGCCGGCGAGGATGCTCGGCGGGTTGAGCAGCGCGATCCCGGCGATCGCGTGGCCCGATTGGCAGCCGCCGGCCATCCGCGCGCCGTAGCCGATCATCGCGCCGCCGGTGACCAGCACCGCGGTGCGCAGCGCCGGATCGCTGGGCAGCACCGACTCGTAGAGCGGGCCCATCGCCCAGGACGGCGACCAGGCAGCGCCGGAGCTCAGCACCGCGATGGCGCCGCCGATCGGCAGGCCGGCGACGAAGAAGAGCCGCCACGCCTTGCCGTAGCCGCGGGCGAGGTCCTTGAAATAGCCGGCACCCAGGATGCCGCAGGCTTCACCGTAGGCCGAGCTGACGCCGAGGACCTTGCCGGTGACGAGCAGCAGAAGGCCGACGAAGGCGCCGATCGCCGCGCCGCCGACAAAACCGTTCCAGACCGTCAGGCCGCCGGTTTCGGCGACGAAGGCCGCTGTGAGTGAGGATGGTTCCATGCCGTGCGCCTCCTTCGCGCGCCCGGAAGGTACCCGATCCCGAGGGGATGGCCAGCGGAGGGCGGCTACGGGCAGCTTTGCACCGGCTGGCCGACGCATTGCCCGCCGAGGCACGTGTCGGCCGCGGTGCAGGGTTCGCCATCGTCGCAGCTGGTGTCGTCTGCCGCCTTGTCGTGGCTGCAGCCGCCCAGCGGCGAGCAGGCGTCGGCGGTGCAGGGGCTGCCGTCGTCGCAGAGCTTCGGATCGGCCGCCGGCGGGGTGCAGGCGTACGCGGCGTCGCAGGTGCCGAGGCCGGTGCAGCCGGGTCCGAAGCAGCCACCTCCGGGCGGCGTCGCCTTGCCGCAGCCGAGCGTCGGGTCACAGAGGGCCGAGGCGCAGGCCAGGCCGGTCTGGCATGCCGCGGCAGGGGTCGTGCCGCAAATGCCGGCGTCGGTGCAGCTGGCGAAGCCCTCGGCGGTCAGCCGGCGGAAGACGCCGCCGTGGCTGCCGTCCTTGAGCTTGCGCTGCGCCGCGACGAAGACGTCGCCGCTGGTCAGCACCGTCGCCGCAGCGGCCAGGCCGATGGTGTCGGGGAGCGCGAGCTTTTGGCTGGCCATCGGCGTGCCACCCGGGCTGAGCGCGAGCTGAATCAGCTCTCCGTCGGCGTAGCCCGTCGTCCCCCAGCCGCCGTCGGGGAGCGCGACCGCCGCGAGGCTGTAGGACGTGGTCGGTACGCCCATCGGCCCTTCGTGCAGCAGGTCGAGTTGCGCGCCGAAGAGCGCCAACGACGCCGTCCCGGAGCCCCGGTCCAGCCGCGCCGCGACCCGGCCGTACTCGGCGGGGAGCAGCTGGATCGCCCCCGCTCCGGGGGACGCCGACATCGCGCCGTGGCGCTGGATCCAGACCGGCGCGCCGGAGCTGTCGAGGTAGACCAGGGACAGCAGCGGCTTATCCGCCACGGTGTCGACTCCGGCGGCCACGACGTCACCCGCCTCGCCGACCGCGACGGCGTCGACCAGCGTGCTCGCCGCAGCACCCGGATTGGGCACCGCGAGCATCCCCTGCAACGTGCCGTCCGCGCCGATCCGGGCCCAACTGCCCGCACTGAAGGCGTTGCCGATGGCGGCTCCCACACCGACGACGGCTTGGTCCGAGACCGGTGTGAGCGCGAGGAGGTGCGTGCTCGAACTGCCCGGCACCACGATGGCGGTACTGCCCATGCTCGTGCTGTCCAACGCGCGCCGCTCGACGACCGCCTGAAAGTTGGCGCCATTCTGTTCCGCGCGAACGAAAAAGAGGGTCGTTCCCGCGAGCGCGAGGTCGGTCACCTGCACCTGGCTGGTGACCGACCAGAGCGCCTTGCCGTCGCGACCGAAGCGCACGACGTCAGCCTGGCCGTTGCCGGTCGCAGAGAATCCACGCAGCGCGACCACCGCGCCTCCGTCGGGGCTCGCCACCGCGATCGGCGGCAGGTCAGGGTCGGCTTTGTCGATCGCGACGATGTCGGAGTAGAGCCGCGGCGCGCCGCCGGCGCAGGCGCCTTTGCTGCAGGACGCGCCGGTCAGACACGCGCCGCCGTCCGGGCATGGTGCCGTGTGCGCGTCGTGGACGCAGCCGACGCTGGCGATGCAGTGATCGTCGGTGCAGGCGTTGTCGTCGTCGCAACCTGCGGCCACGGTCGCGTAGCAGGCCCCGGCAGCGTCGCAACTGGCGGCGCCGTAGCCGTCGCTACGGATCAGCGTCGCGAGCGGAAACTCCGGCTGTGGCCCGGCCGTCATCCCAGCGACGAGTAGCCCTTCGTCGGTCTCGGCGAAGGCGGTCGGCGTCACGCCGAGCGGGAGCGGCTGCACATCTCCGACGACGCGCGCCCCTTCGTCCACGGTCACGATCCGCGCGGCCGCGCCAGCGACGTCGAGCAGAATCAACATCGCGTCGGGGGCCGCCTGCGGGGCCAAGAGCGCGACGGGCTGCGCCGCGACGCCGAGGCCACCGTGGGCGTAGACCCGGCCGTGCCGATCCAGGCGCCACCAGCGGAGCTGGGGCGTCGCGCCGGCCTTCGCGGACCAGCGACCGGCGGCAAAATGGCCAGCGCCGGAGCCTGTCACGCGCTCGACAATGCCTGCGCCGCCGCGCTCCAGCGTCCGCTGCACGACGACGGCGCCGTTCGGCTCGACCACAGCGGCGAAGGGGCGCTTCACCGCGCCGTAGCTGCGACCGACCAACAACATGCCGCGCGGATGGCCGGCGCCGCCGTGGATCTCCGGCCCGCTCAGCGCGTGCTTGACCGGTGCGAGGCTCTTGCCATCGGCGGAGAGCGCGACGATGTCGGTGCCCGGGTCGGTGCCGTCACGCCTGCCGATCAACCACCCACCGCTCGACGCTGCGGCGAAGGCGATCGGCTCGGCACCGTCGCTGGCGATGGTCGTGGCGGCGGAAAGGACCGTGCCGTCCTTGCCCAATGTGGCGACGAGGTAGGAGGCCGAGCTGCCCTGCCCGACCCGGCCGTAGACTCGCTGCGTGCCGTCGTCCAGGCGCACGGTCCCGTGTGGGTCGCTGCCCAGCGGAAGGCTCACGCCCGGCAGTTGAACGGCCTGGGTCGCCATCGGGTCGGCGGCGACTCCGACCACCCAGATCGCGGGCGGAGAGAGCGGCGTCTCCATCCGCTGCCCGAGGCCCATCGGCTCGCCACCCATCCGGACGAAGGTACGGAGGATGCTGGCATGGGCCTTGGCGAGCGTGAGCGCGCCGAGTCGAGACGTGCCGACGCAGGCACCATTGGCGCAGGCATCGGCGATCGTGCAGGCAGAGCCGTCGTCGCAGTCGGTGCCGTCGGCGGCCGTGGCGTCGTAGGCGCAGCCCTTGCCGGCCGTGCAGCCCTGCTTGGTGCAGATGTCACCGTCGTCACAGAAGTCGTTGTCGTTCGCGTCCCAGGCCGTGCCGACGCAAGCTCCCTTCGTGCAGGCATCACCGCTGGAGCAGGGTTCTCCGTCGTCGCAGTCGGGACCGTCGAGGCCAGTGTGAGCGCAGGTCCCGCCGTCGGCGCAGACGTCGCTGGTGCATGCGTTGCCGTCGTCGCAGTCGACCTCCGCGGTCCCGATGCAGACGCCCCCCTTGCAGGCAGAGGCCGTCGTGCACGCGTCGCCGTCATCGCAAGGCGCGCCATCGGTCGGGCAATCGCCGGCCCCATCGCTGGAAGCGTCGGTCCCGGCGTCGTCGCCTGCGTCGGCGTCTGCGTCCATGCCAGCGTCCGCCGCCACATCCCCCGTGTCTGCCGAGACGTCGGTGCCTCCCGACGCCGCGTCGTCATGTGCGGCGTGCCAAGCTTCGAGATCCGGGCCAACGCCATCCAAACCGCAGCCGCCGACGAGAGCGAGCAGCAGCGCCATGACCGGAATGCGGCCGATTTCGGGGGTCCTTCGCCGCGCGCTTCCCATGCGAGCCTCCGAGTGGGGTTTCGGTGCCTCGAATCCTAGCGCGGTGTTCCGTCTTGCGACAATCCCTGCGGGCACGTTCTCCCCGCCCCGCAAACCCGGCAATTTCGCCCGCCCACGCCGCCGCCCTTGCAACTCCGCCGCCGTTGCTCTTTGCTCACGCCCCGCGCCCGCTCGGCGCGCCACGCCGCAGGAGCCAGCATGCATCGCCCCGACCGCCCCAAGACCGCCCTGGGCCCCGACGACGTCAAAGGCACCGCCGGTGCCAGCCTCTCGATCGGCGCCCGCGCCTCGCAGGACAAGCCGATCGAGCCGCGGCAGACGCTGCCCGCGCTGCACGAGGACTTCCCGCGCAGCGAGAAGGTCGAGGTCTCCGAGCTCTGCGTGCCGCTGCGCCGCATCTCGCTGACCAACGGCGAGAGCATCGACGTCTACGACACCACCGGCCCGCAGGGCGTCGACCCGCGGCAGGGCCTGCCCAAGCGCCGCGCGGAGTGGGTCAGCAAGCGCGCCGGCGACGCCCGGCCGACGCAGCTCCACTACGCGCGGCAGGGCGTCATCACCGAGGAGATGCGCTTCTGCGCCCTGCGCGAGGGCGTCGACGTCGAGGTGGTGCGCGCAGCTGTCGCCGCCGGCCGGGCGATCATCCCGTCGAATATCCGCCACACCGAGCTCGAGCCGATGATCATCGGCCGCGACTTCCTGGTGAAGATCAACAGCAATATCGGCAATTCCGCGGTGACGTCGAGCATCGAGGAGGAGGTCGAGAAGCTGCAGTGGTCGATCCGCTGGGGCGCCGACACGGTGATGGACCTCTCGACCGGCAAGGATATCCACCGCACCCGCGAGTGGATCCTGCGCAACAGCCCGGTGCCGATCGGCACGGTGCCGATCTACCAATGCCTGGAGAAGGTGAAGGGCAAGGTCGAGGACCTGACGCTGCCGCTCTTCCTCGAGACGCTGCAGGAGCAGGCCGAGCAGGGCGTGGACTACTTCACGATCCACGCCGGCGTGCTGCTGCGGTATGTGCCGCTGACCAAGGACCGCACCACCGGCATCGTCAGCCGCGGCGGCTCGATCATGGCGAAGTGGTGCCTGCACCACCACGCGGAGAACTTCCTCTACACCGGCTTCGAGGAGATCTGCCGCCTGATGGCGCGCTACGACGTCGCGTTTTCGCTCGGCGACGGCCTGCGCCCGGGCTGCATCGCCGACGCCAACGACGCCGCGCAGATGGGTGAGCTGGCCACGCTCGGTGAGCTGACCAAGATCGCCTGGGAGCACGACTGCCAGGTGATGATCGAGGGTCCGGGCCACGTGCCGATGCACAAGATCCGCGAGAATATGGACGAGCAGCTCCGGCTCTGCCACGAGGCGCCCTTCTACACGCTCGGGCCGCTCGTCACCGATATCGCGCCCGGCTACGACCACATCACCTCGGCGATCGGCGCGGCGATGATCGGCAGCTTCGGCACCGCGATGCTCTGCTACGTCACGCCGAAGGAGCACCTCGGCCTGCCGGACCGCGACGACGTCAAGGCCGGCGTCATCGCCTACAAGATCGCCGCCCACGCCGCCGATCTCGCCAAGGGCCACCCCGGCGCGCAGCGGCGCGACGACCTGCTCAGCCAGGCCCGCTTCGAGTTCCGCTGGGAGGACCAATTCAACCTCGGCCTCGACCCCGTCACCGCCCGCGCCTACCACGACGCGACGCTGCCGGCGGACAACGCCAAGACCGCGCACTTCTGCAGCATGTGCGGGCCGCACTTCTGCTCGATGCGGATCACCGCCGACGTGCGGCAGGCCGAAGCCGCGCAGGAGCAGGCCGCCGGGATGGCCGAGATGGCCGAGAAATTCCGTCAGGCCGGCAGCGAGCTCTACCACGCGCCCGACTCCGCAGCCGCCGAGGGCCAGGGCTCCGCGGACGGATCGACCGCCGGAGGCGCGGCATGAGGCGTCGCCGGCTTCGTCGACTGGCCCTCGCCCTCGGCGCCACCGCGCTCACCGCGTGCGGTGGCTCTGCGCCGCGGCATATCGGTCCGGGATCCGGCGGCGTCGGCGGTGCCCAGCACATGGCGCCGACCCCGAGCAGTCACCACCACGGCCACGAGAAGCCGGAGGCGCCGCGCGCCGAGGGCGAATCGGTCCCGCCGGCCGGGCACAGCGAGCACGGAGAGCAGATGGCGGAGCACGGCGGCCACGAGCACCACGGGCACGAGCACCACGGGCACGAGCACCATGGGCACCACGGCCACGGCATGCCGCATCGCTTTCAGGACGCCGAGCGGTGGGCCAAGGTCTTCGACGATCCGAAGCGCGACGCCTGGCAGAAGCCCGACGCCGTCGTCGCGGCCATGCAGCTGGCGAAGGACGCGCACGTCGCCGATATCGGCGCGGGGACCGGCTATTTCGCGGTCCGCATCGCCCGCGCCGTGCCGCGGGGCAAGGTCTACGCGCAGGACGTCGAGCAGGACATGGTCGACTACCTCGGCAAGCGCGCCGCGAAGGAGGGCCTCGGCAACCTGCAGCCGGTGCTCGGTCGCTTCGAAGACGCCGCGCTGCCGGCGAAGGTCGACGTCGCGCTGATCGTCGACACCTACCACCACATCAGCGATCGCGAGGGCTATTTCCGCCGGCTCGGAGCCTCGTTGAAGGGCCGCGCAGAGCTCTGGGTGGTCGACTTCAAGCTCGGCGATATCCCGGTCGGCCCGCCGCCGAAGCATCGCGTCGCGCCCGAGCGCATCGCCGAGGAGCTGCAGGCGGCCGGCTATACGCAGCTGCACCGCGACGACACCACCCTGCCCTACCAGCACATCCTGCGCTTCCGCTTCGGCGCGGCGACGCCATGAACCAAGGCCCCGAGCAGCCGACGCGTCGGCTCGACTTTCCGGCCACGCGGCGCAACCGCGAGCCGATCCGCGCCGTGCTGCAGCGCTGGCTGCCGACGCGGTGCGACGTGCTCGAGATCGCCTCGGGCAGCGGCCAGCACGCCGTCTTCTTCGCCGCCGGGATGCCGGGCGTGCGTTGGCAGCCCACCGATCCGGATCCGCGCCACGTCGAGAGCTGCGACGCCTGGCGCGCCGACGTGCCGACCGAGGGCCGGATGCTCGCCGCCCGCGCGCTCGACGTGCACGAGGCCGATTGGGACGGCGCGCTCGACGGAGCCCGCTTCGACGCGCTCTATTGCGCGAATATGATCCACATCGCGCCGTGGTCGGCGACCGAGGCGCTCTTCGCCGGCGCCGCCGCGGTTCTGCGGCCAGACGGTCGGCTCCTGCTCTACGGCCCCTTCCACATCGGCGGCGCCCCGACCGCACCGAGCAACGCAGACTTCGACGCCGACCTGCGCGCCCGCGATCCGCGTTGGGGAGTGCGGGAGCTCGAGGCGGTCGAGGCGGTCGCCGCCGGCCAAGGCTTCCGCCTGATCGAGCGCGAGGCGATGCCGGCGAACAACCAGATGTTGTTGTTCGGAGCCGTCAAGCCAGAGGGTTGACCCAGTCCTGGGGTGACCACTCGCACCTGCGGCAAGGCCATCCACCCCCGAACCACCGCATGTGCCGCGTCGAGCTGCACCGCAGCGCGACCCAGCCGTGGGTTGGTGGCGAAGCGTACGAAACCGAATAAGACTTCGTGCGGCATCGCGATCAGTTCGTCGGCTGCGACGGCAGCCTGCCACCACGAAAGCCCCCGTGCATGCTGGCGAACCTCTGGATTGTAGGCATAGAGCAGGAGGTTGAGGTCCGGCAGGATCACGCTTGCAGCTCCCGCAGCGTGTCGTCGTCGTCCCATACGTCGGCGAGGTGATTGAAGCTGCCAAGTCCCGGCGGAAAGGGCGCACGGAAGAGCGGCCGATGGTGACGGTCGTGCGCATGGAGGCATCGTGGCATCTCCTGACTTGCTATCAAGACAGCAGACCGACTGCAGTTGGCCGTTCCGCCTTCGCGGACGTCAACGCTCGGCTCCGTGTCCATGATCAGCGCCATCAGAACCGATTTCGCTCGAGGCGTTGCGCTCGGCGGCGCGGCCTCCACGACTTGACGGGACATGACTGGCGTCCACCTCACGCTACCCCGGCCCGTCACGTAGCCGACCGCCCAGAAGACCGGTCCAGCGTGCGAAGGACGCGAGCGGAGAGTGCATGTCCGGTGTGTGCGCGTCGCCCTAGGCGACGGCCAACGCGAGCGCAACGCAGCGTACCGACCTACCCCGCGATCGTGTTCAAGATCGCGACCAGCACGCCCATCAACGACACACCCGCGATGATGCCCGCCGCCATCGGCACCAAATAGTCGTCGGCCTGCTTCGCGTCCTTGCGGGTCCACAGCGCCGCGCCGACCGCACCAAGGAGCATCGAGAGCGGATACTGAAACGGCAGGATCAGGCCCAGGCCCAAGCCCGTCGCGCTCGGCAGCCAACGCCGCAGGCTCGCCGGCACCATCGGCAGCTCGAGCAGGCCGAGGACGGTGCCGACGCCCAGGCCCCAGCCCATCGCCTCGCGGTGCATCGGGTGCATATTCTCGATGCCCATCTTGAAGACCTCGGCGACCGCCTTCCACGCCTGCGCCGCCGGTGCCGGGAAGGGCGGCGCTTGGCCACCGACGCCGGTCATCACGGTCGCGTCCGGCACGAGCAGGTAGAAGCCGACCACGGTCGCGATGGTGCCGGAGAAGATGCCGGCGAACTGCGCCATGAACTGCCGACGCGGGTTGGCGCCGAGCAGGTAGCCGCTCTTCAGGTCGTTGAGCAGATCCGCCGCCGAACCCGCCGAGCTCGCGGTGATCGACGCCGTCATCAGGTTCGCCGTGGTCGACTGCGGGATCAGCACGCCGTAGGTCAGCTGCATCAACTTGCCCATCGCGCCGACCGGGGTGATGTCGCTCTCACCCGTCGCGCGGCAGGCGACCAGCGAGAGGACGAAGGTCAGCGCCACCGCGAGCACGCCGTAGCCGACCGGCACGCCGAAGCTCACCGCGGCGATGCCGACCACCGCGGCGCCCGAGACGACGGTGCCGCCGATGAACCAAGACATCGGCACTTCGGTCGCCGCGACGCGCGGATCGACGTCGCCCGAGCCCCCGCCGGCCAAGCTCTTCACCGCCCGCAGCAGGGCCGGGGCCTGGGTGCCGAAGGCGACGAGGCCGGACGCGACCATGATCGGCACGCCGAACCAGATGCCGATCTCCTTCCACGCCTTCCACGGCTGGCTCGCGGCGCGCACCGTGTCGCCGGAGATGGGGTTCTCCCAGGCGGCGTCGAAACCCATCGGGCCGACGACGTAGGCGAGCAGCAAGCCACCGAGCGTCATCCAGATCGCGACGCGGAGGCCGACCAGCGCGCCGGCGGCGATCATGACGGGGTTGCAGTCGAGCACCAGCGTCCAATGCGAGGGGGCGTTGTCGACCAGCTTGCCGTCCTCGAGGTGCTGGCCGCGCGCTGGCAGCGAGATCCAGTCGAAGACCGGCAAGTCGGCCGGGATCACGTGTTCGCGCCCCAGCGCCTTGGCGATCGGCCCCGGCAGCTTCCACTCGATCAGCAGCGGGAAGAGCGCGCCGCTGCCGGCCGCGATGGCCAGCGCGCGGGCCTTGCGGATCGCCTCGTCGCCGGCGGAGTAGAGCGACTGCAGGGTGACGGCCGCGGCGGTACCGGAGGGGAATTTCAGCCGATCGCGGTTGATCATGCTTCGCTTCATCGGGATGGCGATGCACGTGCCGAGCGCGGCCAGGGCGAGGGTCCAGAGCGAGAGCACCGGCCACGGCAGGTGTTCGCCGCCGGGCCGTTCGTCGCTCACCGAGAGGATCAGCAGCGCCGAGATCGCCGAGACCATCGTGCCGCCGGTGGCGTAGCCGGCCGAGCTCGCGGTCGACTGCATGCAGTTGGTCTCGAGGATGGTCATCGGCGTCTTCGCCAGGCCCACCTTCTGCAGCACGTTCCACAGCGCGAAGGCCAGGATCGACGCGGTGATCGCGACGCCGAGGCCCCAGCCCGTCTTCAGGCCGATGTAGAGGTTGGTGAACGCGAGCAGGAAGCCCAGCCCCGAGCCGAGCAGCACGGCGCGCACGGTCAACTGCGGCACGTCGTCGCCACGGTAGACCTCGGCGTACCAACGCGCCTCGTCGTAGTCGAGGACCTGGTCCGGGCCGATGGCCAGCGGGGCGGCGGCGTCGATGGCGGCCTGGTCGGCCGGCGGTTCTTGCAAGAGCGGCATCGGAACCCCCGGAGTCGCGGCCGTTCGGGGGGCCCGCGACCGCTAGAGCGTGGCGAGAAAGGCGAGGATGGCGCGGCGGTCCGGCGCTGGCAACGCGTCGAAGCGTCCCTTCGGCCCCTTCGCCTCGCCACCGTGCAGCGCGACGGCCTCGGCGGGCGTCTTTACCCGCTCGTCGTGCAGCAGGCGCGGCCGGTGGCGCAGGCCCCAGAGCGGCGGGGTTCACCAGGTGCGCGCGTTGGCGGGGCGGTCGTCGAGCCCGGCGTCGAGCGTCTCGCCGAGGTCGTGCAGCAGCAGATCGCTGTAGACGCCCTGCACCGTCCCGAGCGTCTCGCGGTGGCAACCGGTGCAGCCGATGCCGGCGAAGAGCGCGCGGCCCCGCTCGGCCTCGGCGTCCCGCTTCGCTGGCGGCGGCGGCGCCAGGCCGCGGACGAAGCCATCGACCCGGCGCATGGTGCGCGCGTCGACCTCGGGGTCGGCCACGGCGTCCGCGTCCACCGGGCGCGCCGGCGAGGCGGGGTTGGTCATGCCCATCTCGTCCTGCATCGCCGCGCCGACGAAGCGCCACAGGTTCCACTCGTGCGCCTTCGCGCCGAACCGCGTCGGCCGCATCGGACCGCCACGGCTCTTCTCCGCCATCCAGCCGCGGATGCCGTCGTGATCGCGGTCCTCGGGGTCGGTGTTTTCGCTGAGCACCGCGTCGGGCAGCGCGTCGAGCAAGCCGAGGCCGAAGAGCGGCGGGGTCCGCCGACGGCCGCGTCGCCCGGCCGCCTGCTCCGGCGCATGACCGGCGATGGTGACCCGGCGCATGCCGACGGTATCGCCGGGCAGCTCCGGCAGCTCGCGGACGTGGATGACGTGCTGCGGCAGCGTGCCGACGCCGCCCTGGATCGGGTGGGCGTGGCAATCCGAGCAGGCAGATTCGTTGTAGTGCGGCCCCAGCCCCTGCTCGACGGTGTAGCGGATGCGGAACGCGACCCGGCCGGCGGCGAAGGCCAGCAGCTCGCGCGGCGTCAAGGTCGAGCGCGGCCCGCCGAGGCTATCCGGCGCCGGCATCGTGAGCAGCTCGTCCCAGCCGTAGACCAAATCGTCGACGCCGGCGCCGTCGAAGACCCACGCCAAACCGGAGCCGCCGGGCAGCGGACGCTCGCGCGGGCCGTCGTAGGCCGTGTCGGAACGGGCCGGCGCATCGGCGGGGATCGACTCGGCCGATGCCGTCACGGAGAGCGAGAGCGCGGTGAGCGCCACCGAGATCGCGGCACAGGCCGCCGATCGGCTCCACCGCAGCCCCGCGGCGGGTCTCACGGGCAGCCGTCCACCGGCCGCTCGCCGGCGACCTGGGCGATGAAGTGCCAGCTCACCGGCTTGCCCTTGA
Source organism: Deltaproteobacteria bacterium (assembly GCA_020632665.1). Classification (GTDB taxonomy): domain Bacteria; phylum Myxococcota_A; class UBA9042; order UBA9042; family UBA9042; genus JACKFC01. Next base: position 13,657 of record JACKFC010000018.1, on the reverse strand, counting down.
TCAGCGCCCGGGCGAAGACATGCCAGACCCCGGCGCCGCTGAACTGCAGCGTGCTCGCGTCGCCCTCGCCGTGCACGCCGAGGACCATGGTGTCGCGGGCGAGCGGGACCGCGGCGAAATGCACCGCGCCGACCTGGGTCGCCTTGCCGCGACGGGCGAAGCGGACCTGCAACGGGCTCGCGGCGCAAACCTGGAAGCCCCCCTCGGGCGGCACCAGGGTCGCGGTGATGCCGGCCTCGGTCGCGCTCAGCGAGGTGGCAGCCATCTCCTTGCTCGTCCAATCGCCAGAGACCCGCACCGCCGCGGTGTCGACGTGCAGCTTGCCGCCCTTGCGCTGGTAGGCGAAGAGCAGCGAATGCGGCCCTGGCAGCGGGAAGGTCAGGTCGAAGACCGCCGCGGGGCCACCGGCCTCGGTCGGCACCATCGCGGTGGCGAAGGCGGCGTCGTTGCGCAGCGCGACCATGACGACCGTGCCGTCACCGTGGTTGACCAGCTCGGGGACGGGACGCCCCTTGCCGTCGATCGGGGTGATCCGGACCCGCGCCGGCTTGCCCGGCACCGGCATCGCGAAGCCCTTGCTTCCGGGCGTGCCGAGGTGCAGCGCGATGGTATCGTCGCGGCCGGGATCTTCGGTTGGAGGGGCGGCGGCTTCGGTCGCTGCGGCCGGCGCCTCGGCGGGGGCCTCCGGAGCGGCGGGCGGCGGCTCCGGCGCAGGCGCGGGCTCGGCGGCCGGCTGCGGCGCGGTGGGCGGTGCGGCCGGCGGCTGCTTCTCCTCGCCACAACCACCCAGGGCGACGCCCATCGCGGCGCCGATCACGATCAGCGCCGGGCAGAGCGCCGGCAGATTGAATGATTCGGTCCGTTGTGCGTACTTGCCCGGCATTGCTTCGCTCCATCGGCGTCCATGGACGCGGCGCGATGCTAACCCAAGCGCGCCGACGGCGCGAGGAGGCCCTCCCGATGAAGATCTCGAACCTTGCCAGCCGCGCCGTGCTGCTGGCCGTGGTCGCGACGCTCGCGGCTGGATGCGGCACGACCACCGGCGGTGGCGGCGGCGTCTACGCAGGCGGCAGCGACGCGAGCAGCGACGGCAGCACCGGCGGCGGTGGCGGTGGCGGTGGCAGCAGCACCGGCGACGCGACGAAGAATTCCGCGACCATCACCGCGAAGGACGAGTCCGGCAGCTCGACCCAGGTCAAGGCCGAGAAGAGCGCCGACAAGGGCGACGCCGAGAACAAGATCCTCGGCGCCAGCAACGCTGACAAGATGCTGCAGCTCTTCGTCACCGACGCGACCGGCACCATCGTCACGGCCTTCATCGACACCGAGAAGCACCCCCTGCCGAAGAAGGGCATCCCCGTCGGCGAGCCCAACGGCGAGGCCTGGGTGACCTACGCCGGCGCCGGCGCCGTGCTCAACTCCAAGGCCGGCGGCAGCATCGACATCGACGTCTGCCCGACCAAGGCCGGTGAGCCGGTGGTGGGCGCCTTCAAGGGCGTGGTGCTGGCCAACGAGGCGCCGCTCGGACCGAAGCAGCTCACCCTCGACGGCCCCTTCAACCTCGTCTACTGGGGTGGCGCCGGCCAGGTCGCCTGCACGCCGCCGACGACCGGCGGTGGCGGCGGTGGCGGCGGCAGCGTCGAGATGGGTTCGCTCGGCAAGCCCAGCGGCGCGAGCTGCGACGCCAACCCGTGTGACGGCGGCAGCAACACCAGCCGCAACTGCTGCCCCTACGTGCCCTGCCTCGAGCCGTGCATGACCAAATGCGTCACCGACGCGCAGTCCTGCTTCATGGGCTGTGGCTTCGACTTCGAGTGCCCGCAGGGCTGCCAAGCCAAGGCCGTCGCCTGCATGGGCGCGTGCATGACCAGCTGCAACGTCGACGCCACCTGCAAGGGCGCGCTCGAGAAGCTCAACACCTGCGAAGCGGGGCAGGAGGAGGTGTGCGCCGAGGCCAGCGACCCGGACGTCTGCACCTTCGACAAATGCTGCAGCGAGTGGAAGGCGGCGTTCTGAGCGACGCGAGGCCGTCGTCTGCTAGAAGCGACCGCTGAGGACCAGGCCGGCGTTCGACCCTGCTGCCACCGGCAGCAGACGGACGCCGGCCTGCTCCGTTTTGCCGTCGCTCTCCGCGTCGCCGTCACGCAGCCAGAGCCACGTCGCCACCCCGGCGAGGACGACGCCACCACCGACCAGGCCCCAGGCGAGGCCGCGGTTCTGCGCGATGGTCGACGCGTCTTCGTCGCGCTTGCCGGCGCCACCGGGGTAATCGTAGTGCCCGGCGGCGTCGTGCAGCTCGAAGTTGCTGGCAGCGTCTTCGACCTTCTGCCGGACCGCGACGCCGGTCAAGAACAGGCCGACGCTGCCGATCGACGCGGCGAGCGGCAGCGACCACGACGGCACGCCGCCGCTGCTCGCCGTGACGTCGGCCCGTGGGGCCGTCGACGACGCAGCGGGGGCAGCGGGCGTGGCGGCATCCACCGCCGGCTGCTCGGCCTTGCGTGCCGCAGCGACTGCGGCGCGCGCCTTCTCGATCCGCTCTTCCGCGTCGGCGCGCAGCTTCGGGTCGGTCTCCTTGGCGAGGTAGCGCTCGAAGCAATGCAGCGCGCGCTCGGGCCGTCCCGCCTCTTCCCAGGCGCGGCCGGCGTTGCGCAGGCGGACGATGACGTCGGCATTCAGGGCGTAGGCCTGCTCGAAGCGCTCTGCGGCCTCGAGGTAGCGGCCAGCCTTGAAGTGGGCAGCCGCCTCGTCGCTCATCCGCGCGGCCTTGGCGTCGAGCGAACTGCGGGCCTGTGCTGGCTGTGGCACGGCCGCCGCCGCACAGGCGACGACGAACGCGATCAGCGTCGAGGTGCCTCGCCTCATAGCGGCTGGTCTCCGGCCGATCCGGCGCGGCGCGTGGGTTTGGCGGACCGCTTCGCCGTGATCGGCAAGAAGGCGACGAAGGCCTGGATCGACTGCTCGCGGTCGAGGCCGGAGCGGAAGCGGAGCCGCTCGAAGGCGGCCTCGACACACTTCGCCAGTTCGCCTTCGGCCAAATCCGCGACGGCCTCCGCCTCGCGGACGCGGCCGTCTTTGCCGACGATGAGCGAGGCGCCCATGCGGGTATAGCGGGTATTCGGCTTGCCGTGCTGATAGATGCACTTCTTGATGGCACCCGCCGCGCCCCTGGCCACCTTGTCGACCTCGTCGGACTCGAGCGGCTTGACGCCCGGAATCTGCGGCTCGTCGCCCCCCGGCAAGGCCTCGCCCACCTTGTCGGCGCCAGCGACCACCGCCGCCTTGAGCTTCTCGGCGACCGTCTTCGGCTCGGCCTTGCTGCCCTTGGGCTTGCCGTGGTCCTTGCGCCGCTGCCCGGCCTTGGCCATGCCCGGCTCGTTGACCTTGGTCTCGACCGTCGCGCGGGCCGCTGCGACCTCGCGGGTCACCCCCGAGCGCGCTTCGTCCGAAGCGATCTGCGTCCACCAGACCCAGCCACCGACGGCGGCGACGACCACGAAACCGAGGAAGAAGACCCAGGCCGGCGTCGGCTTGCGCGGCTCGACGTGGCTGGTCGTCGGTCCGGCGGGGCGGGTCGGCGTCTGCGGCCGTACGCCGGGCGGCGGCTTGCTCGCGACCGCGGCCCGCGCAGGCGCGTCGATCGTCGCAGCGGCGGCAGCGGCCTTGGCCTCCGAGGCCGTCTCTGCCTCGCTCGGCACGAAGGTCGATTGGTCGAGTTCGTCGGCCGCGGCGACGTCGCCGGTCGGCTGCCCGGAGGCGGCCTCGCGGTCGAAGGCTGCGGCGAGGGCGGCGACCTCTGCAGAGCTCGGCGGTCGAGCGCCGCCCGCAGGCTTCGCCGGCGCGGAATCTGCGGCGAGTGCGCGCGTCTCGTCGGCAGCCAACGCGGCCCGCGCGGCGTCGACGTCCATGGTCGGAGCCGCGTCCTGGCTCGCGGCGGCGGCTGCGACGGCGGCTGCGTCACCAGCCTGCTCGGGCGCAATCGTGGCCCGCGCGATCTTGCTGGAGACGGTCCGGCGCTTGTGCAGCGCGCCCATCCCCTCGAGGATCGACTCGAGCTGTTCACGCATCTCGTCAGCGTCGCGGAAGCGCTCCCATGGCGACTTCTTCAGCGCCCGCATCACCACCGCGGCGAGATCCGGCGGCACGCCCTGCGGCGCGAGGGTCCGCAGATCCGGCGGCGCTTCCTGCAGGTGCTTGACGATCATCGACATCGCCGACGTCGCCTCGAAGGGCAGCCGCGCCGAGAGCATCTCGAAGAGGATCACACCGAGGGCGTAGAGGTCCGAGCGACCGTCCAGCGGCTCGGCGCGCCCCTGCTCGGGGCTCATGTATTTCGGCGTGCCGATCGCCATGCCGGTGCGGGTCAGGTCGTCGTCGCCGCCTTCGACGCTCTTGGCGATGCCGAAGTCGATCAGCTTCACGAAATCGTCTTCGCCATGGACGTTGACCAAGAAGATATTGCCCGGCTTGAGATCGCGGTGCACCAGACCAGCAGCATGGGCTTCGGAGAGGCTCTTCAGCACGCCGATCGCGATATGCATCGCGCGCACGGGGTCGAGGGGCGCATCGCGACGCAGCACCCTCGCCAGCTCGTCGCCGTGGAGCCGTTCCATCACGAGGTAGAGCAGTCCGTCGTCGGTCTGACCGAAGTCGAACGTCCGGACCGTATTCGGATGGCTGAGCTGGCTCGAGATCCGCGCCTCGTTCATGAAGCGCTTGACCTGGGTCGGGTCGAGCGCCAACTCGGGTCGCATCACCTTCAGGACGACGTCCTGGCCGGTCATGCTGTGGCGGGCGGCGAAGACGGCACCAAAGCCGCCCTTGCCGAGCAGACCCTGGACTTCGTAGCGACCGGCGATGGTCCGGCCGATCAACGCCTCGTGCGGATCGGGTGGTAGGTCGACGATGGCGGCCTCCTCGGCTAGCGGGTCGGAGCGGCGCCGATGCTAGCGCGGCCCCGGTGCACGGACAAGCGATCCCCTGACGATGCCGTCACGGTCGAAGGCTCGGCCGCGCAGCAGACGGTTCCGGTTGCAGCGCCCCCCGGGCTGCGCGATGCTGTCGGGCAGAGGAGGACGACGCATGAACGGCACCACCGACGGCGAGGCCTACGCGACCCGGCGACGAGACGACCCGACACGCTTCATCCCCTGGTTGCGCGACCACAGCCCGGCATTCCAATCGATCCCGGCGGCCGTGCTGCAGCAATTCTTCGAGCGCTCGGAGATCGTCTCCTGCAAACGCGACGATTCCTTGCTCGAGCAGGGCCAGCGCGCAGACCGCATCTTCGTCGTGATCAGCGGCACGGTGACCGTTCGTGTCGAGCGCGGCGGCATCATCCGTGAGCTCATGAGCTACGGCCCGGGTGAAGTCGCCGGCCTGCTCGCCCTGGTCGATCAGCGCGACGCGCCCTACGAGATTCGCGCCGCGAGCGAGACCGAGGTCGTCGCGGTCGACGCCCGCTACATGGCGCAGCTGCGGGCCGCCTTCCACCCGACCGGGATGGTCGTACTCGATGCGTTCATGCCGATGCTGGTCGAGCACCTCCGCCAGCTCGACGACAGAGCGATCCGCTTGGCTGCGCGCAAGAGCGCGGCGATGAGTGGCACGGGACAGACCTTCCGTCGCGACGACCGCTGATCACGCCCAGCGCAGGAGAAACAGACCATGGCCGAGACCGAAGACCTGCGCGCCGAGACCGTCGACGAGGACGAGATCGAAGCCGACCGCATCGCCGAGATCGGGACCCTGCCGCGGGTCGCCAGCGTCGAAGTGCACGCTCGAACCACGCATATCGACCCGCCCAAGCCGGTCACGGGCGCCAAGCCCGACGTGACGCTCGTGCTCAAGCCCTTCTCGCCGAAGCGCAAGCGGCAGATGGTGACGATGAGCGATATGTCGATGTCGGGCCGACCACGCGGTGATTCGCTGGCGAGCCGGAACAAGAAGAAGCCGAAGTAGAGAGTGTCGGCGGCGGCTCAGCCGGCTGCGGGCGGCGGATCGTCGGCCAAGGCTGCCTCGCGGGCCTGGCGCCGCGCCTCGGCGCGCCGCGCCTCTTCGAGCTCTTGCAGGAGCATCCGGCGACCGACGACGTAGCCAGCGATCGCGCCCACCACCAGCATCGCCGGGATGAAGAAGACGTGGCTGCTGGTCATCGGCCGGCACCGGCCTCGAGGCGATCCTCGAGTTCACGCAGCGCCGCCTCCGCCTTCTGCTGGCGGAGCAGCGTCCAACCGACGAAGCCCGCCGCGATCACCCACATCGCCATGTACGCGGCGACCAGGAGCGCGCCGCCGGGGACGGGCTCTTCCTTGTAGCGCGAGAGATCCTGCGCGGCCGGCGCTTCGGCCCACGCCGAGGAAGCCGCCAGCACGGCGGCGATGGCGAGCGCCAGGGCCCGGGCCCAGATGCGATGGGTCTTCATGCTTGTCCCCTGCCCGCGCGACGCAGCGCGATTGCGGAGAGATCGAGCTCCAGCGCCGCCGTCCGCTGCTGCAAGCGCAGGCTGCGGAAGCGGGTCTGCACCAGCGCGGCGGCGAAGAGGACCAAGCCGGCGACCGAGACCCAGAAGGCGATCCGCATCTCGGTGCTCTGGATGCCGCCGCCCTGCAGAACACTCGGGTGGTTGCCGCCCCAGAGCTTGACCGCGAGGTGGATCAGCGCGCTGGCCGGCGCAGCGAGGACCGCCAGCGCCGCGCCGATCCGTCGCCCGGTCGCGCCGTCGCTCGCCAGGCCACGGATCAGCAAGACGGCGATGGCGAGCAGCACCACGAGCAGGGTCAGGGTCAGCCGCGGCTCCCAGGTCCAGTAGTATCCCCACGATTTGCGCGCCCAGAGCGGCCCCGAGATCAGCACCATCGAGCCGAACGCGACGCCGACCTCGATGCACGAGCGGGCGGCGGCGTCGATGCGATCCGAGGGCGAGACCAGGTCCAGCGCCGAGAGCAGGGCGCCGGTCACCATCGTCAGCAACATCGCGAAGGCGGTGCCGACGTGGAAGTAGAAGATCTTCTGCACCACGCCGAGCGTGACGTCGGGCGGCGTGCGCGCCGCGATGACATAGAGCGCCGCCTCGATCAGCAGCGTGGCGGCGGCGAGCGTGAGCAGCGGCGCGATGGGGCGGGGGGCTTGGGCACTCATGCGGGGGGCCTTCTCGAACGGGGCGGGCGCTTCACGGCCCGGAAGCGCGGGCATAGAGCCAGGGGCACGCTAGCACGAAGACCGCGTCGAAGACCACCATCAGCCGCAGCCAGGTGGCGATGACTTCCGGGTCGCCGCCGCTCGCGCTGATGGCCGTGACCTTGACCCCGGCGATCAGGGTCGGAGCGAGGATCGGATAGAGGACCAGCGGCAACAAGACGTCGCGTTGACGCACCCGCAGCATCAGGCCGGCGACCAACGTGCCCACCACCGCCTGGCCGAGCAGGCCGAGCAGCAGCGCGGCGAGCGTCGGGCCGATGGGCATCGCGGTGGCGCCGAAGAAGACCAAGACCAGCGGCAGCACCGTCAGCGTCACGCCGCCGGTGAAGATCAGCTGCATCAGCGCCTTGGAGAAGAAGAGCGGTGCCGAGCCGGCGACGCTGCGGCTGACCGTGGTGAGCGCGCCGGCCTCCTCTTCCGCTGAGAAGAGGCGCATCAGCGCGACGGTGGCCGAGAATTGCAGCGTCACCCAGAGCGCGCCCGGCACCACTTCGGCGCCGTCGCCGCCCTCGCGGAGGAAGCCAAAGGCGAAGACCAGCACGCAGAGGATGGCGAAGAGCAGGACCAAGACCCACGTCTCACGGCTGCGCGCGGCGACGCGGAGATCCTTCTTCAGCAGCAGCCAGGTCAGGCGCAGCACCAAGCTGGGGTTCATGCGCCCCCCGCGTCGTGTAGCTGCCCGCCGCGCAGCTCCAGCCGGCGGTCGGCGGCCGCCAACAGCTCCGGATCGTGGCTGACGACGCAGAGCGCCCTGCCCTGGTCGGCGGCGTCGCGGAGCAGCGCGCGCAAGGTGGCGCAGCCTTGCCGGTCGAGGCCGGTCGAGGGCTCGTCGAGCAGCCAGATGGTGGCGCCGCTGGCGATCAAGCGCGCGATGGCGGCGCGCTGGGCCATGCCGCGCGAATAATGTCGCACCGGCCTCGCAGCGTCAGCGGCGGCGAGGCCGACCGACTGCAGGTGCGCGAGCGCTTCGGCAGCGGTGCACGGCCGACCGGCCAACGCGGCGAAGAGGACGACGTTCTCGACCGCGCTCAGCTCCAAATACAGGCCCGGGCGATGGCCGAGCACGCCGATGCGCGAAGCCAGCGCGGCCGGATCGGCCTCAGCGAGGGCGACGCCAGCGAGCCGGACCGTGCCGCGATCCGGCGCCCGCTCCCCGGCGAGCAGTCCGAGTAGGGTCGTCTTGCCAGCGCCGTTCTCACCGGCGATGGCGGTCACTTCACCGGCGCGCAATTCGAGGCCGAGGTCGAGCAGGACGTACCGCCGGTCGACGGCCGCGGCCAGGCCTTCGGCCCGCAGCAGGACCTCGCCGCTCAAGAACGACGCCTGCGGGTCGCGGCGCCGAGCGCCAGCAGCGAGAGCCCGAGGAAGAGGCTGGCCAGCAGCCGTCGCGGCCGCAGCGGCGGCGTCGGCAGGTCGAGGACGTCCAGCGTCACGACCTCGCCCGGCCGGATGGCGCGCAGGGTGGCGAAGCCTGCGAGGCGCTCGCGACCTTCGCGGTGGGTGCCGATGCGGGCCGGGAACGTCGAGGCGAAGCGCGGCGCGGCCGGCGACACCGCGAGCGCCGCAACCATCAACGCCGTCTCGCCGAAGACGCCACGCAGGCCGAGGCGCACGCGCTCGCCCGGCACGGCGATCGGGTATTGGATCCGCAGCGTCAGCGGCCGTCCTGGCGCGACGCTGCCGACCAGGGCCAAGGCGCCGTTCTTCCCCTGCAGCACGCCATCGCCCTGAATCTCGACCTTCAGCGCGCGCAATCCGTCGGGGAAGAGGCCGCGATCGAGGACGCCGTCGCCGACCGTCGGTGCCAGCAAGGGCAGCTGCAGCGGCGCGGCCTCGGTCCAGCGCCGAGCCCCCTGCGCCTCGGTCGTGAGCGTGACGAGCTGCCAGGCGCGCAGGCCGGAATCGCCGACCTCGAGGTTGACCCGCACGTCGGCGCTGAGGTCGGCGTCCTGCAAGGCGCGGGCGTAGCGGCCGAGTCGCGCCCTCTTGCCGACCAGCGAAGCGACCGCCCTGCCCCCCTCGGCGTCGTAGCGGACGAGCGCTTGCCCAGGCTGCAATTCGGCGGGGATGGCGATCTTCCCGCCTGCGGTGCTGGTGCGTCGGAGCGGGTCGCCGAGCTGCAACGCGCCGTCGCGGTCGGTGGCCATCGGTACGATCTCGACCGCCACGCCTTCCGCGCCGCGGAAGGTGCCCGCGGCATCGACGTCGCCGATCGCCACGTCCCACGTCGCGGCGTCGGGCAGCGCGCTCGGCAACTGCGCATCGGACCGCGTCGGCGCGAACACCGCGGCGAGGCCGCAGACGAGCGCGAGCGACGCCACGCGGGCCAACGGCGAGCGAACTGCGCCCGAATCGCGCCTCATGCCGACGGCTCCTGCGACTCCAACTCGCGCATGGCCGCCACCGCGCGCCCTTCGTAGCGCGCCCGCAGCTCGCGGAAATCACGCTCGTCGATCTTGCCGGTCTCGTAGTCGAAGTGGACCTCGCGCAGGTTGCGCAGCGCGGCGTCACGCGCGTCTTCGAGGTGCAACCGCTGCATGTCGGGGTCGTCGAACTCACGACCGCGCCCGCTCGCCAGGGTGAACGCCGCCGCCACGACGTGGCGCAGCGCCAGCACGACGAAGAGGGCGACCGCGCCGATGGCGATCGCGGCGACGGCGGCCTTCATCGACCGTTCCCCCGCCCGCCGAGCAGCCGCCCGAGCCAGTTGCCGCCCGAGGCTCCGCTCGACGCCTCTTCTCCCGTCGTGCGCAGGATGGCCTCGGCCATCTCGCGCATCGTCGGGAAGCGCTCGGCCGGATCACGCGCCAATCCGCGCAGCAGGGCGGCGACAAGGGCCTCGGGCACGGCGTGGCCCCGGGGCGGCGGCGCGGTCGGGATCGCGGCGTCGCTGCGCAGAAATTCCAGCATTGCGCGCTGCGTCGGGGTCACGATCGCGGTCGGTCGCACGCCGAAGAGCAGCTCCCAACACAGGCCGGCGAGGCCGAATTGGTCGGTGCGACCGTCGACCACGTCGCCGCGCGCTTGCTCGGGCGCCATATACCCGGCGGTGCCGAGGGGGTGCTCGATATCGTAGCCGACCCGGTAGCGGTCGGCGCGCTCGCTGATCCGGGTCGCGGTGCCGAAGTCGATGAGCTTGATCTGCGGACGACCGAGTGGGTCGGCGCCGAGCAGGAAGTTCGCCGGCGTCACGTCGCGGTGGACGAAGCCGCGGAGGTGCATCTCTTCGAGCCCGGTGGCGATCTGCACGGCGAGGCCGGCGACCCGCGCCGCAGAGAGCCTCGCGTCCGCGGCGACGTGGGCCGAGAGCGGCGAACCATCGACGTATTCGAGCACGACGTAGGGCCGTCCGTCGGGGAGCGTGCCGGTGCGGTGGACCTGGACGAAGCAATGCGCCCGCATCAACCCGAGCACCGCAGCCTCGCGCAGCAGCGCGTGGGCACCGCGGCGGAAGTCCGCGTCGCGCAGGGCGAGGTAGGGCCGGCCGAGCACCTTCAGCGCGACCTTGCGGTCACCGATCGAGCGCTGCCGGGCGAGGAAGACGTCGGCGTGTGACCCGGAGCCGAGCGGTCGCTCGATCACGAGGTCGTCGTCGATGGTCTGGCCGAGCAGCGCGTCGAGCTGGGTACGGGAGGCGCGGCGGCGCGGATACTGGCGATCGTTCGGTGCGTTCAAGGGCGTCCCCGGTCGCCGCGCCGGGCGGCGGGCGGCGGGAGTGTGCCACAAGCCTTCCTTTTCGCCACCTGCGCGATATGCTTCGCCGCATGAGCGACCTCGACTCCCTACAAAATGCCGTTGATCTCCTCGCAGCCCTCCGCCGTCGCCGCGTTTACCGCGCCGAAGTCGGCCCCTGCGATATCTCCGACCACGCCGGCGAGGAATTCGGCCGGGTCGAGTTCGGCCACGTCCGGATGCTCGGCACGAAGATGGTCGGCGTTGCGATGCCGGGGCTGCATGCCGACCGCTGGCAGGCGCGTGGCGTGCTGCTGCGCGGCACCCGCTTCGAGGCAGCGCGGCTGAGCCACTGCGAGATCTCGGCGAGCCAGGCGCAGGCCCTGCAATGGCCCCGGATCGTCCTCGACGGCTGCCACGTGGTCGAGACGCCGATGACCAACTCGAACCTCTCGCGGGCGGTGATCAAGGCCACGACGTTCTCCAACTCGGATCTGAACCACTGCAACCTGACCGAGGCCTTCGTCATCGGCAGCCGCTTCTCGGACCAGCGCCAGGGCGGCGCGGTGCTCGACAACGCCAACCTCGCCGGCGCGGTGCTCTGCAACGTCGACCTGCGCGGGGCCAACCTGCTGCGGGCCAACTTCGAGGGTGCGGTGCTGGTCGGCTGCGACCTGCGCGACGCCAACCTGGTCGACGTCCGCTTCGACGGCGCCGTCCTCTACGAGACCCGCCTCGACCGCGCCGATATGAGCGAGTCGACCGCGCGCGCCGCGCAGGCAGCTGCCGGGGGCATCGACGAGGTCACCCGGGTTCTCGCCCGTCACCCCGAGCCGGCCCACCTGGCGCTGATCGCCGCGGCCGCCATCGTCGCCGCGAGCGGCGCGCAGGCCGCAGCGCCGGCAGCCGCGGCCTCCGCCGGCGGCGAAGGCGTCGACGGCCTGCTACGCCTCGACTTCGCCGCGCTGTTGCGGGAGCTGCAGGGCCGTGGCGGACCGGCAGAGCTCGGTCGCCTGCGGGTCGAGGGCGGTCACGTCTACGCCCGCGGCGTCGACGGCAACGAGGTCCGCCTGACCGAAGCCGACCGCAGCGCGCCGATTCGGCCGCCTGTGATGCGGACGCCCGATCCGGAGCCCGCACCGGCCTCGCCGAGCCGTGCGGCCGCGCCGAGCCGCAGCGCTCCGCCGGCGCCGGCCGCGCCGAACCCGCCGACCTGGGCCGGGGTGGACGCGCCCGCCGGTGGCGAGGGTCTCGAGATCGATTGAGGGTGGATGGTCGCTTCCGCGGCTGACCGGGGCTCGCTTTAGCCGCCCAGGGCGGCCTGCAGGGCACGGCGGTGATCCGGGAAGAGGTGCTTGAACTTCACGTCGAGCGCCAGCTGACGCGGATCGCGACGGCCGACGACTTCGCCGAGCGCCTTCACCTCGCCGCCACCGGGCAGATCGACGTCCAACCAGACGTAGCGGCCGAGCGAGCCTTCATCGGCGCCCTCGAGCACGACGCCGTCCGGCCGCACCTCACGCAAGGCACATTCCGGGCGCTGGCTGCCGTGGCTCGAAGACCCACGCACCTTGACCCGCCATGCTGCCAGGTCGACCACGTTGCTCTGCTCGTTGCCCTGCTGCGCCATCGCCGCCTCCCGTTCCGCACATCGGCGGACGTGGCCACAGCATCGCAGCGGGCCGCAGGCGGTCAAAAAACGCGCTATCCGCCGAGGGCGCGGTCGATCGCTTCGCGCGAAAAGCCCGTGAGGACCTTGCCCTTGATCCACAGCACCGGGACGCCGCCGAGCTGCGACGTCGGGAAGCCGGCCTGCTGCGCGCGTTGCAGCATATCGTTCCGCGCACCGGCGTCGCGCTCGATATCCTTGGCGACGTAGGGCACGCCCTTGAGCTTGAGGTACTCGGCCGCCTTCTTGCAGTAGCCGCACCATGCCGTCTTGTAGAGGATCACCTGCGGGCCGCCGCCGACGTCGGCCTTCGCCGACCCGGGCATGCCGGCGGGCGGGGCCTTCTTCAGCTGTTCGGCGCGGACCTCGGCCTCGAGCGCGTAGCGGTCGACGACCTGCACCGCGTAGTGCTCGCCCGCCTTGCTGGTCAGGTCGGCGACGAAGATCCAAGGCCCACGCAGCGCGGGATCGTCGGGCACCACGAGCACCTGGCCGCGGGCAGCCTCGGGGACGTCGGCGGGCGTCTTGGCGACCAGCAGGTTGCCGCTGGTCGGCGAGAAATAGCGCAGCACGAAGGGACCCTTCTCGTCCCCGACCTCGGGCGGCGCGGGCAGCTGCGGTCCGCCGGCGTCGGCCTCGGTGGGCGCCGTCTCCTTGCAGCCGAACGCGCCGAGCAGCGCAAGGAGCAGTGCGGCCGAGAGGGTGCGAGCGAAGGACGTGCGAGCGTTCATGGCGTGGGCTCCTGCGCGCCGACGCCACGGTCGACCACATAGCCGAGATCGGCGGGATGCTGGCGACGCGCGCGCTCGAGGCTCGCGGCGATGTCGGCGTCGTCGCGGAAGGCGACCAGGGCTTCCGCGGCCACCCGCCGGACCACCGGGCTGCGATCCTGCAGCGCCGCCTGCAGCGCGACCGTCACGTCGGGATCGCGCGTTTTCCGCATCCCGACGCCGAGCGCCCGGGCTGCGGCGGCACGGAGATGCTCGCTGCCCTGCTGCAGGTCGACGACGGCGGCTGCGCAGGCGGCGGCCAGCCCAGCGCGACAGCGGCCCAGGCGCGCTTCGGCGGCGAGCGCGTCGTCAGGCTCGGACTCCAAGCGCTGCAGCACGTCGCAGG
>JACKFC010000017.1 GCA_020632665.1 Deltaproteobacteria bacterium | reverse complement strand
GCCGCTATCGCCCGCGCCGCCGGACGCATCCGGCAACGCGACGTCGAGCGCCGCGAAGCCATCGAGGGTCTGGTTGTATGCGGCGGCCTTCTGCTGCGCGGCCGAGGCGCCGGCCGAGCCGGTGGCGGTGCGAGCGGTGTCGTCCGGCGTCTGCACGCAGCCCACCCACAGCGGAGCGGCGAGCAAGAGCACGAGGGTGCGAACGGCAGGCTGGGGTGCGGTCATGGCGGTCTCCGCGAGAAGAAGGCGGAGCGTACCGGGCGCGACCGCACCCCGCCAGGGTGCCGTGCGAATCGGATTAGAGCGTCAGCAGGTAGGCGACCAGGTCGTTCTTCTGCGCGGACGTCAGGTGCGAGGTCTTGCCCATCGAATTGCCGGTGCGGTTCAGCAGCCCGAGCAAGGTCTTCTCGCTACCGTCGTGCAGGTAGGGCGCAGTGTGGTGCAGGCCGCGAAGGCTCGGCGTGTTGAAGATGACCGGACGAATCTTCTCGCCCTTGAGCGACGCGGTCAGCTCGGCGACCTGCTTCTCGCTCGCCGACGCGGTGCCGACGTCCCAGAGCTTGCCGTCGGTGGTCTCGTCGCCAGCGTGGCAGCCGGCGCAGCCGACCTCGGGGTCGTTGAAGATCTGCCGGCCACGCTCCTGCGCCTCGGTCAGCTTCGCGCCCCTGTTCGGATTGGGACGCTCGTGCAGGCCGTGCAGCATGAACTGCTCCAGCGCCGCCAACTCGCTCTTGGCGAGCCCCTCACCGCCCATCCGCTCGATGGTCCGGTCCATATTGTCCTGCAGACCGCTCTCGCTGCCGACCCAGTTGAAGGGCCCGGTGCCCTGCAGGCGACCGGCGAGCGACGGCGTCTGCCGCGGACCGTCGGTGATGAACCAGGTCTGCTTGTCTTCCTCGCCCTCGAGGTGGCAGCTCGCGCAGGCGAATCGGCCCGCTGCCGAGATCTTCTCGTTGCCCGAGAAGGTGAAGATGCGACGGCCCTGGCGAACGGCCTCCGGCGCGTTGTCGACGCCGAACGCGGCGGCGCGCGTCGCCGAGAAGCGGTACGGCGCGTCCATCAGCTGCGGCGGCATCTCGCCGCTCTTGGCCTCGGGGTAGTCCGCGACCACCTTGGAAAGCAGCGGCTGCAGGTCGACCTCGGAGACGGTGAAGCTGTGCTCGTTCAGCACGAAGAGCCGCTTGCCGTCGGCCGAGATGGCCATCGCGCGCGGCGCCATGCCGACGTCGATGGTCGCGAGCGGGAAGCGCATCGGATCGCCGGCGCCGGTGTTGAGCACCAGCACGTTGTCGGTGCCGTAGGCGGCGACGAAGGCGAGGCTGACGCTCGGGTGGTGGATGATATCGGAGGGCTGGTCGAAGCCGGCCAGGATGTTGCGGCCGGTCTCGGGGCTCTCGATGGCGAACTCGTTGACGGTCTTGCTCGGCTTGGTGCTCGCAGCGGTGACGGCGACCTCGATCGGCCGGATCGGGGTGCCGCCCGTGCAGCTCGGCCCCGAAGCGCCATAGCCACCCGAGCTCTGCGAGACCGACTGGCTCTTGCCGTTGCTGATCGGATCGCCGTGGAAGACGCTGTTCAGCAGCGTGCCATCGTCGCCGGGCGAGACCAGCACGTGAGCGTAGAGGGTCTCACCGGTCTCGGGCGAGACGGTCGCCGAGATTGCGCGCCAGCTCCGCAGCGGACCGCCGAAGCCGTCCTGCGCGGGGTTGTTGCCGCGCAGGTCGACGTCGGAGTAGACGCCGTTGTTCGCAGCCGGATCGTAACGCAGCGCGCGCGCCGGACCGTTCTGGTTGGCGATGCTGATCAACCACTTCGACGGAGCGTTCGGGTCGGTGACGACCGTGACGGCGCGCGGGCGATCACCCTTGGCGTCGATGCGGCGCAGCTCGGCGCCGGTCGCCGGATCGACCGCGACCACCACGCCTTCGCCGGCGAGAGTGACCAACAGCTCCTTGCCGCCGGGCGTCATCGCCATGCCGATCGGCTCGACGCCGACGTCCATGGTCCGCGAGACCTTCTTCGCGCCCTTCTCGATCACGGCGATCTGGCCGGCGTGGCGAACGCTCACGTAGGCCGTGCCGTCCGGGCCGAGCAGGACGTTGTCGGGGCGGGCGCCGACGGCGATGGTCTCTTGCACCGCGAGCGTCGTGGCGTTCATCACCACGAGCGCGCCGTTGTCGCGGTCGACGACGTAGAGCAGGTCACCGGCGACGGCCATACCGCGGCTCGACGACCACGCCTCGGCCTGGTTCTGCTGCAGCTGCCGCGGCGCAAAAGGCCGGGTGCGCTGCACGATCGGCGCGAGTTGATCGACGCCACCGTCCGGCGGCAGGCAGATATCGAAGGTGCTCGGCGGCTCGTCGAAAACCGGGCCGCAGCCGACGCCGGCCAGGAGACCAGCGCTGACGAGCGCGACAGTGAGCTTGTGCTGAATGGTGCGAATCGCATGGATCGCCATGGTCGTCTCCTCCGAGTTCTCGCTTGCCCCCGCCCGGCATGCTGCCAGCTTCGCGCCGGACTGCAAGCGACAAATTTGTCAGTCGTCCTGCCTCTCGATCGGGTGCAACGCGTCAGCCCGGCGAAAGATTCGACCCTTCTGTGTGGAGACGTTGCGGGGTGGGCCGGCGATCCGTCATCGTCCCCGCAGGAGGTCGGATGGCGCGAAACCGACGTGAGCAATCTCGGCAAGCGAATGGTGCCGGACGGCGCGGCCTGGCGTGGTCGCTGCTGCTGGCGATGCTCTTGGTCACCGGCGGCCCCGGCTGCGGCACCGAAGACGACAACGGCGGCGGCGGAAGCGACGGCGCCGTGCAGGACGTCCTCGACACGGCCGCGGACGCGCCGACGAGCGATAGCGCGCCGGAGGATGTCGGCAACGACGCGAGCCAGGCCGACGGCAGCGGCGACGCCCCCGACGGCGCCGGCTTCGATCCGCTCGTGCCTCCCACCAGCGGCTACGCGGCGGTCTTTCTCGACGTCGGCCAAGGCGACGCGACACTGCTGATCGCCGCGAGCGGCGAGACGGCCCTGATCGACGGCGGCGTCAGCACCGCGACGCTGACCAAGCGATTGGGTCGCTTGGGAGTGACCCGGATCGACATGGTGATCGCCACCCACGCCGACGCCGACCATATCTCGGGGCTGCCGCAGGTCCTGGCCGACTACATGGTCGGCACGATCTTGTGGAATGGCGTAACCAAGGGCACCCAGATCTTCGACGCCTTCCTCGCCGCGGCGAAGGCCGAGCAGGACGCCGTCGTCAAGATCGCCCGCCGCGGCGACCACTTCACGCTCGGCAACCTCGACCTGGAGGTGCTGCACCCCGGCCCGAGCGCCGACGAGAGCGACGACCACAACAACCAGAGCGTCGTCATCCAGACCGGCTGTGCCGGCGCGTGGCTCTTGCTGCCGGGCGACGCCGAGGCCCCCGCCGAAGAGGAGATGGAGAAGGCCGGCGTCTACTCCGACGTCGACGTGCTGCACGTCGCCCACCACGGCTCTTCTTCCGGCACCAGCGCCGCGATGCTTGCGGCGACCAAGCCAGAGGTCGCGATCATCTCGGCTGGGGCCGAGAACGCCTACGGCCATCCCGACGCCGACGTGCTCGAGCGCCTGGACGCAGCTGGTAGCAAGGTTTGGCGCACCGATATCGGCTGGGACGACGACTCGGTCTGGATGCAGGCCGATTGCAAGGGCGGGCTGACGCTCGGCCGCGTGCCCTGAGCCGCGACGGGGTTCAGGTTCCGGAGCGAGGCACGTCGAGCGGGTCGATCCTGCGGTCGCGATCGCGCGGCGCTGCCGGCAGGTAGCGCAGGCCGAAGAAGGGCCGCGCCATCGGCGTCCCGGCGCCGGGCAGGATGCCGAGCCCGCTGCCGATCAAGAGCTCCAGGCCGCGTCCGACGTCGAGCCGCAACGCCCCGCTGACCTCGACCCGCTGGCGGCCACGGCCAGCGAAGGGATCCGCCAGCGGTGCTCGCCAATCCAGCGCGATATCGGCGCTGATCTGCCCGATCTGGCGACTCGCCGCGACGGCTGCACGCCAACTCGAAGCGTCTTCGAGGACGTAAGCCACCGCGGTTGGCTGCAACCGCAGGGCGAGGTTTGCGGCGAGTTGCCAGCCCGCGACCATGCTGCTCGCCGCGCCGCGCAGCTCGGCCGAGACGCCCTGCGCCCCCATATAGGCCAGCTCGTCGCCGGTCGGCAGGGCGACCCGCAATGTCGTGGCGAAGCCGGGGGCTGCGGCCTGCTGCTCGCGGAAGACCCAGCGCCCGACCAGGGTCAGGTCGCCGAGCGCCGTGCCGGCGATGGCCTCGCTGTCGGGACCGCGCAACGCCGGTCCGCGGCCCTGCTGTGCCAGCGCGAGCGGCAGCTCCACGCCGAGGGTCAGCGCGCGCCAGACCTTCATCCCGGCGCGCAGGTCGAGCTGCAGGCGCTCGTGCAGAAGCGAGCGCACGCGCGCGCCGTCCTTGACCACGACCAGCGGCCGGGCCTGGTATTCGACGAAGGCGCCGACGACGATGTCCGAGCTCGCGACCGAACGACCGAGCTCGACGCCGAGGATCCCCTGCCCGTCGACGCTGCGGCCGGCGGAGGGCACCAGCGGGAGTTGCACCTGTTGCGCGGGTTGCGCCGCGGCGGGACGGACCGTGCCACCGAGGCCAACGAGCAGGACGATGGCGAACCAGCCGGCGCGGCGCGCAGGGCGCGGTCCGGCGATGATCCGCCGCAGGCCGAGGGCCAGCGCTGCGAGCAACAAGAGCAGCAACGACGCGGCCGTCGTCGACGTCGCGGTCGACGGCGCGGCCCCCCCGGGGCCACCCGCGGAGCAGCCCCAGAGGGTCGTGCCGCGGATATCGGCCCCGGGCTCGAGGCCGCGGGCGTCGTCGTTGGGATCGAGCGGGTTGGTGCCGTCGAGCAGCACCTCGTCGCCGTCTTCCACACCGCCGCCGTCGGTGTCCTTGCGGGTCGGGTCGGTCTTGTAGAGGGCGGCCTCGTCGGCGTCGAGCAGGCGGTCACCGTCGCTGTCGCGGTCGCAGACGTCCGGCTTGCCGTCGCCGTCGGTGTCGACCGGCTGATTCGGATTCGCGCCAGCCTCGAGCTTGTCGGAGAGGCCGTCGTCGTCGCTGTCGACGTCCTTGGCGTCGATCGTGCCGTCGAGGTCGCAATCCGCCGCGACGCCGCCGGGCGCCTCGACGCCGTCGGGGATGCCGTCGCCATCGGAATCCGGGTTCAGCGGGTCGGTGCCGAGCTGCAGCTCGACGTCGTTGTCGAGCCCGTCGCCGTCGAGATCCGCGCCGGGCAGCGACTCGATCGCCGGGTCGCGCGGGTCGCTCTCGCCCGGGTCGCGGCGGCCGTTGTGGTTGATGTCCTCCAGGCCGTCGGAGACGCCGCCACGGTCGGTGTCGGCGGCGAGGACGGCGGTGCGGGTCGAGGGGTCGAGGTCGGCGACGAAGCGGCCCGCCGCGAGCACGGTGGCCGGACCGACGTCGATGCTCTGCAGGCCAGCCTCGGTTCCGTCGAACAAGCCGTCGCCGTCGGCGTCCGCGTCCCGGCAGCCGACCAGGCCGTCGCCGTCCTGATCCAGC
This sequence comes from Deltaproteobacteria bacterium, assembly GCA_020632665.1. GTDB lineage: Bacteria > Myxococcota_A > UBA9042 > UBA9042 > UBA9042 > JACKFC01. Next base: position 104,775 of record JACKFC010000017.1, on the reverse strand, counting down.
CCGACATTCGGCTCGGCACCGTCGAGCAGGCCGTCGTCGTCGCTGTCGGCGTCGGCGGGATCACAGCCGGCGAGCGCCTCTTCGAGGTCGAGCAGGCCGTCGCCGTCGGTGTCGGTCTGCGGCGCCGCGTCGCTGAGCGCGCCGTCGTGGTCGGGATCGGCCGCGCCGTCGCGGAGGCCGTCGCCGTCGCTGTCGGCGCGCAGCATGAAGGTGCGGCTGCTGGGGTCGGCGTCGGCGCGGAAATGGCCGCGCGAGACGTCGGTGCCCACCGCGGCGTTGACCACGCCACGCTCGGTGCCGTCGAGCAGGCCGTCGTTGTCGCTGTCGGCGTCGAGCGCCGCGGGCAGGCCGTCGCCGTCGTCGTCGAAGCGGGCGTTGTCCTCGGCGCCGTCGGGGATGCCGTCGTCGTCGCTGTCGGCGTCGAGTGGATCGCTGCCGATCCGGGCCTCGGCGGCGTCGGGCAGGCCGTCGCCGTCGCTATCGGCGGCGACGCTCCCGGGGGCGTCGGGCTTGCCGTCCATATCGGCGTCCTCGAAGCCGTCGGAGATGCCGTCGCCGTCGCTGTCGGCGCGCAGCGGCGAGGTCGTGCTCGCCGGATCGGCGTCGGCGACGAAGGCGTGGCGCATCCGGTCGGTGGCCGAGGTCGCGTCGGTCAGGCCGCGCTCGAGGCCGTCCGGCAGGCCGTCGTTGTCGCCGTCGGGGTCGATGGCGTTGGGCAGGCCGTCGCCGTCGGTGTCGTGGGAGAAATTCCACTCCGCCGCGTCGAGGACGCCGTCGTCGTCGGTGTCGGCGTCGAAGGGATCGCTGCCGATGTGGACCTCCTCGGCGTCGGGCAGGCCGTCGACATCGGAGTCGGTGAGCGCCACGGCGACGTTCTTGTCGGTCGGATCGGATTCGCCCGGCTGAACCTTGCCGTCGTGGTCGACGTCTTCGGCGCCGTCGCGGATGCCGTCGCCGTCGCTGTCGACGCTGTTCGGGTTGGTGGTCGTGCCGGGGTCTTGGTCGGCGACGAAGGCGCCGCGAGCGAGGTCGGTCCCCGGCAGCGGCGCGGTGATGCCGGCCTCGGTGCCGTCGAGAATGCCGTCGTTGTCGGAGTCGACGTCGAGCGCGCCGATCAGGCCGTCGCCGTCGAGATCCTGCAGGCTCTCGCTGCCGTCGGGCAGGCCGTCGTGGTCGGAGTCGCCGAAGGTCGGATCGGTGCCCAGATCGATCTCCTTGCCGTCTCCCAGCCCGTCGGCGTCGGTGTCTGCCTTGGTCGGCGAGGTGCCGTAGCCGGCCTCGTCCTCGTCGGCGACGCCGTCGCTGTCGGAGTCGAGCGAGCGGTAGTCGGCCACGCCGTCCGCGTTGCTGTCTGCCGCCGGAGTCGCGAGGTCGGCGTCGCCCGCTTCGATCGCGTCGGGTAGGCCGTCGCCGTCGCTGTCGGCGTCGAGCGCGTCGATGGTGCCGTCGCCGTCGGTGTCGATCGCGGCGCCACCGGTCGGGGTGGCTGCAGACGCCGTCTCGACCGCGTCGCCGATGCCGTCGCCGTCGCTATCGGCCGACTGGGGGTTGGTGCCGAGGCCGACTTCGACGCCGGTCAGGATGCCGTCGCCGTCGGCATCACCGGCGTAATCGTCCTTCGCCAGCAGCGGGTTGGTGCCGACCTTCTTCTCGTCGCCGTCGCTGCTGCCGCCGCCGTCGGTGTCGGCGAGCAGCGGATCGGTCTCGTCGGGGTCCTTGCTGCCGCTCTTGTTCTTGTCTTCAGCCCCGTCGTAGAGCCCGTCGTCGTCGGAGTCGGCGTCGAGCGGGTCGGTCTCGCCGGCGTCGACTTTGGCGTTGTCGTTCTTGTCTTCGAGGCCGTCGGGCAGGCCGTCGCCGTCGGTGTCGGCGGCGAGCGGATCGGTCTCGCTCGGCCCGCGGCTGCCGTCGTGGTTGGCGTCCTCGACCCCGTCCGAGAGGCCATCGCCGTCGGTATCGGCCTTGTTCGGGTTGGTCTTGCTCGAAGGGTCGAGGTCGCCCTGCTTACCGACCTCGAGCGCGTCGGGCAGGCCGTCTCCATCGGTATCGGCGGCGTTCGGGTCGGTGCCGTAGGTCTGCACCTCGGCGCCGTCGGCGAGGAAATCCCCGTCGCTGTCGGCGATGGTCGCCGCCGTCTCGCCCGTGCTCTTGTCCCAGAAGCCGTCGTGGTTCTTGTCCTCGGCGCCGTCGCTGAGGCCGTCGCCGTCGCTGTCGGGGATCTTCGGGTTGGGCTCGAGCAGGCCGGTCGAGGCGATCTTGCCGACCTTGCCGTCGTGGTCCTGGTCTTCGACGCCGTCGTGCAGGCCGTCGCCATCGGTATCGGCGTCGTTCGGGTTGCTGCCGGGCACGCCGGCGGGCGAGCCACCGTAGCTGGCCTTGACCTCGACGCCGTCGAGCAGGCCGTCGTCGTCGGTATCGGCCTTGCGCGGGTGCGTGCTCTGGCGGACCAGCGTGCCGTCGGCGGAGGGCCAGAGGTTCTCGTATTCCTGCAGGTTGGTCAGGCCGTCGAGGTCGGGATCGAGCGGTCCGTCGGCGCCGTCGAGGGGGTCGAGCGGGGTGCCCTGCCCCGCCGTGCCGGCGTATTGGCTCTCCCAGCCGTCGTCCATGCCGTCGCCGTCGGTATCGGCCACCGTCGGATCGGTCTCCTTGCCACCCGGCTGTCCGTCCCAGGCGCCGTTCTTGTTGGCGTCTTCGATGCCGTCGGGCAGCCCATCGCCGTCGGTGTCTGCCTTGACCGGGCTGGTCTTGCTGCTCGGGTCGGAGTCGGCGAGGAAGCTCTTGCCGGCGGTCGCGTCCGGGTCCTTGGCGCTCTTCTGCGGCGCGGCGAGGCCGAGCTCGAGCCCGTCTGGGAGGCCGTCGACGTCCGAATCGGCGACCAGCGGCGAGGGCTTGCCGTTCTGCATCGCGCCCGGGCTGCCGTCCTTGCTGATGCCCCCCTCGTTGCCGTCGAGCAGGCCGTCGTCGTCCGCATCCGCGTCGAGCGGCGGGGTGACGAGGCGATCGTCGAGCGGGAAGACCTCTTGCCCGTCGGGGAGGCCGTCGCCGTCGCTGTCGGCGTCGTCCGGCGCGGTCTTGCTGACCAGGACCTCGTAGCTGGTGGAGAGGCCGTCGCCGTCGGGATCCTGGCCGACGTCGTCGTTCGGATCGGCCGGGTCGGTCTTGTCCGCGACCTCGACCGGGTCGAAGACGCCGCCGCCGTCGCTGTCCGCGGCGAGCGGGTTGCTGCCGTATTTGAGCACCTCGTCGCCGTCGCCGAGGGTGTCCCAATCCGAGTCGACGCGGAGCGGATCGGTCTGGTGGGTATAATGCTCGACGCCGTCGACCAGGCCGTCCTTGTCGGTATCGGCGACGAAGGGATCGGTGCCGACCACGAGCAGCTCCTCACCGTCGGAGAGGCCGTCGTCGTCGGCGTCGGCGTCGAGCGGCGGGGTGCCGTATTTGTCGACCTCGTCGCCGTCGCTCAAGCCGTCGCCGTCGGTGTCGGCGAGGAAGCGGTTGGTCTTGGTCTGGTTCAGCTCGACCCAATCCGAGAGGCCGTCGCCGTCGCTGTCGTAGAGGTCGTCGTCGGGCTTGGTCGGGTCGGTCTTGTCCTTGAGCACCTCGACGCCGTCGTCGGAGAGGCCGCCGTCGGTGTCGGCGAGCAGGGGGCTGGTCTTGTGCTGCAGCACCTCGGCGCCGTCGGTCAGGCCGTCGCCGTCGGTGTCGGATTTGCCCGGATGACTGCCGTGGATCAGGACCTCGTCACCGTCCGAGAGGCCGTCTTTGTCGGTGTCGACGCGGGTCGGGTCGCTGCTCTGGCCCGCTTTGTCCGGCGCGAGCTCCTTGCCGTCGCTGAGCCCGTCGCCGTCGGTATCGGCGACCAGCGGATGGGTCTTGGCCTCGAGCTCGCCCGCGTTGTCGAGGCCGTCCGCGTCGGGATCGTCGGTCGGGCCGCTGTCGAGCGTGCCGAGGTTGGAGAGCTCCCAGGCGTCGTCGAGGCCGTCTGCGTCGGAGTCGACGGCGAACGCCAATGACGGCAGCAACAGTGCACAGAGGAACGCGCCCAGGCGGCTGGTTGTCGACATATCCGAACTCCGCGACGGTAGAACCTGATTCAGGATCCCTCGCGATCCTCGGACTCCGCAAGAAAATCGCTCGGCTGTTGCGGCCAATCGGCGTCGGGATCTTCGGGCTCGTCCTCCGGCCAGGGCTCGGGCGGCGGGCGCTGCGCGGCGGGCGGGATCCGCTCGACCCGGTTCCACCACCGCACCGTCAGGCGCAGCACCAGGCTCAGGCTGGAGAGGGCGACGACCCACCCGATCCATGTCATCCTGCGGCCTCCTCGTGCTGGAGTGGGCCATGAAGTTGGAGTTTCGCCACGCGCCCTTCGCCGACCTCGGCCTGCGCGAGCTGCACGATATGCTGTGGCTGCGCAACGAGGTCTTCGTGGTCGGGCAGAAGATCACCTGCGAGGCCGAAGTCGACGGCCGCGACCCGGAGTGCGTCCACGTCTGGGGTACGAATGAGCAGGGCCGCGTCGTCGCGACCGCGCGCGTCTTTCTCGACTCGGATCCGGTCAAGGTCGGCCGTGTGGCGGTGGCGCGCGACCTGCAGCGCGGCGGCGTCGGCTCGCAGCTCATGGAGGCGGTGCACGCCGTCATCGGCGACCGACCGGCGGCGCTCTCGGCGCAAGCCTACCTCCGCACCTGGTACACCCGCATGGGCTGGACCGCGGTCGGAGAAGAATACGATGAGGCCGAGATTCCGCATATCTGGATGGTCCGCCCGGCGCCGGCGACCTTGCCCCGCTAGCGCGCCCCGATCAGCGCGAGGACCCGCGTGAAGAGACGCGGATTCAGCGCCTCGAGGTGGTAGATCAGCAAGAAGTAGTAGGCCAGGAAGGCAGCGAAGATCGCGATCACCGCCAGCGGTCGCTTGCGCAGGCGCCAGAGCAACAAGGTCCCGAGCGAGACCAGCGACATCTTCACGATCACGAAGCCGAAGGGGTGCTGGTGCGCCAACTCGGCGAGCAAAGGGTTCGCCTCGATCGCCTGGTGCGAGGAGATCCAGAAGATGGTCAGGATGGCGTCGAGGACGTTGAGCACCAGCGTCGCGCGAACCACCCACTCCAGCCAGACGAAGTGTTGCGCCGAGCCGACCCACGCGGTGTCGAAGCGCCGCCGCTTCTTCCCCGGATTGTCGACCTGATCGCCCACGCATCCTCCTCCGCCGCGACCAGCGTACGCGAGCCGGGCCAGGGCTTCCAATCACCCCCTGCCTTTCGCTTTGCACCCGAGCATGCAAGATTCCGCGCGCGCCGCGCTGCTGCCTGCACGCGCGGCGCAGCCACGCCCAGCCCGGAGGTCGACGTTGTCCACCCACCTCACGTCTCTCTTCGCCACCCGCACCGTTCGCCTGACGCTGCCGCTGCTGTTGAGCGGCGCGGTCGCCTGCGGTGGCCCCTCTGCACAGTCCAAGGCGGAGCCCGCCAAGAAGGAGGCCGCGATGGCCGCCAAGCCCGAGACCCCGGCGTCGCAGCTCGAGCGCCGCTGCGCCGACGCGCTGACCACCGCGAAGGGGAGCCGCGAGCAGATCGTGGCCCTCGGCGGCAAGACCGGCACCGCGACGCGCGACGCCGTGCTGACGGCGTTCAACCGCATGCAGACCGCGCTCTCCAACGCCGAGGCCGAGTCGTCGCTCTGGCGTTCGGTCCACCCCGATTCGGAGATGCGGCGGGTCGCGGAGTCCTGCGAGCGTGACGTCGCCGCGCTGGCCACCGCGCTCTCGCTCGACCGGCAGCTCTACGAAGTCTTCGCCGCGCTGCAGATGGAGGGCGCCGACGCGGGGACGACCCGCCTGGTGACCAAGACCCTCGAGGACTTCAAGCGCAGCGGCGTCGACAAGGACGAGGCCACGCGCCGCCGCATCCGCCAGCTCAACGACGAGATCGTCAAGGTCGGCCAGGAGTTCAGCAAGACGATCATCCAAGACAAGCGCACCGTCTGGGTCGATCCGAAGGAGCTCGACGGGCTGCCGCAGGATTGGATCGACGCGCACAAAAAGGCGAAGGACGGCGAGAACGCCGGCAAGGTCGGCGTCACCACCGACTACCCCGATTACATCCCCTTCATGACCTACTCGACCTCGGACCGCGCCCGGCGCGAGCTCTACACGGTCTACCGGCAGCGCGGCACGCCCGACAATACGGCGCATTTGCAGCGTCTGCTCGAGCTGCGGCACGAGCTGGCGACGCTCCTGGGCTACGCCAATTGGGCCGCCTTCGTGACCGAGAACAAGATGATCGGCAGCGAGAAGAACGCCGCAGAATTCATCGAGAAGATCCGCACCATCGCCGACAAGCGGATGGTCGCAGAGCGCAAGCTGCTGCTGGCCGAGCTCAAGACCCTCGACCCGAAGGCCAAGCAGGTCGAGGATTGGCAGCAGGCCTTCGTGCTGGGTCGGGTGAAGAAGAAGAAGTTCGACTTCGACGCCCAGGCCCTGCGCCCCTACTTCCACTACGACAAGGTGAAGAAGGGCCTGCTCGACCTGACGGCTTCGCTCTTCGGCCTGGAATACCGCCCGGCCGACGTCCCGGTCTGGCACGACGAAGTCGAGGCCTTCGACGTCTACGAGAAGGAGGGCGCCAAGCTGCTCGGCCGGATCTTCCTCGACATGCACCCGCGTGACGACAAATACAAGCATGCCGCGCAGTTCACGCTGAAGAACGGCCTGCAGGGCAGCCAGCTCCCCGAGGGTGTGCTGGTCTGCAACTTCCCCAGCCCGAAGACCGGCAACGGCCTGATGGAGCACAAGCAGGTCGAGACCTTCTTCCACGAATTCGGCCACCTGATGCACCACGTCCTCGGCGGCAAGCAGAAGTGGATGCGCTTCTCGGGCGTCGCGACGGAGTGGGACTTCGTCGAAGCGCCGTCGCAGATCTTCGAGGAGTGGGCGACCGACTACGAGACGCTGGCCCGCTTCGCCACCAACGCCAAGGGCGAGACCATCCCCAAGGCGCTGGTCGAGAAGATGCGCCGCGCCGAGGAGCTCGGCAAAGCGCTGTGGGTGCGGCACCAGATGTTCTACGCCTCGGTCAGCCTCTCGTTCCACAACCGCGATCCGAAGGGTCTGGATCACGACAAGCTGGTCGGCGAGATGATGGGGCGCTACTCGCCCTACCCCTTCGTCGACGGCACCCACATGCAGAACAGCTTCGGCCACCTGAACGGCTACTCGGCGATCTACTACACGTATATGTGGTCGCTGGTGATCGCGAAGGATATGTTCTCGCGCTTCGAGAAGGCCGGAATTCTCGACCCGGCGACGGCGATGGCGTACCGCCGCGCCATCCTCGAGCCCGGCGGCAGCAAGGACGCCGCCGAGCTCGTCCGCGACTTCCTCGGTCGCGCCTACGACTTCAAGTCCTTCCAGGCCTGGCTCGAGCGCGATTGATCGCCCGACCGCCACACCAAGGAGCCCGATGATGAGCCGCAATTCCCGGGGGAATTCTTCCTCCGCCAAGTCCAAGTCCGCACTACCCGAAGGCGAGCAGCGCTTCCTCGAGGACGCCCTCGCCGGCCTGCCGACCACGCCGGCGCCCGGCGCCTCGGCCCTCGCCGAGGATCTCGGCCGCTACAACCACCACCAGAACCCCTATCTACGGGCCTTCGCGCGCGTGCTGACCGCCGGCTACTCGCTGGCCCGGCGCGACGTCGCCGATTGCCACCAGCGCTTCAAGACCGCCCAGCGCGACGCCGAGCTCGCCGGCGTCGACCGGGTGACCGTCGAGGCTTTGCAGGGCGCCGCCGCCGCGCTCGAGAAGGCGATGGCGCCGGACGGCTCGATCGGTGACGCGCTGCACGAGCTGCGCGACCGCACGCTGCAACGGCTCTGGTCGCGCGTCTGCGAGACGGTCGGCCTGCCGCCGCCGTCGTTCTCGCGCATCTTCGCGCGCCGCAAGGACCAGCCGTCGCTGGAAGAGATCGAAGCGGCCGAAGCCGCGGCGATCGCCGCCCTGACGCTCGCCCCGGTCGCGACCTCGGGCGCCACCGACGACGAGGATGCCGACGGCGTCGAAGCGGCCGACGATGACGACGACGGCAGCGACGAGGGTGACGACGACGCCGACGACGACGACGACAGCGAGGACGACGACGGGGACGACGACGACGATGGCGATGACGACGGCCCCGCCGGCTTCTCGGCCAAGGTCGAGCGCAGCGGCCGCGCCGACACGCTGGCCGAGGCCCTGCTCGCCGCGGGCGCCGATCTACTGGCGCAGGCGCGCAACGGCATGGCCAAAGACGCCTCGTTCAAGCTGGTGATCAGCCTCGAATCGGGCGGCAAATCCGGCGGCAAGTCCGGTGGTGGACGCCGCCGTCGCCGCCGTCGGCGCCGTCGCGGCAGCTGAGCGCGCAAATCTGGCAGCCCGACCGGGGGATGCTAGCCTCCCTCTGTTCTGAGGAGGCGCCGTGAATACTCGAAACCCGAACACGCTCCGGCTCGCAACCCTGATCGGATTGTGGCTCGGCTCCGCTGGCTGCGGGACCGTGCCGGATCCGACCCTCTCCTGCTCCGCCGACTCCGAGTGCAACAACGGCCAGCAATGCAAGCTCGGCCGCTGCTTGGCTGCGGGCGCGTTCGTCTGCACGGCGGTCGCCGATTGCGAGGCGGCGCTCGGTGACGGCAGCTGGACCCCGACCGAGGCCGGCGCCTGTCGGGCTGCCGCGTGTGAGGAGAGCGTCTGCGTGATGGTCGCCAAGGCCGCCGGCAGCGCGTGTGAGGACGGCGACGGCATCGCCTGCACCCTCGGCGCGTGCGACGCCGAGGGCGAGTGCACGGTCGCCGCGAACCTGACGGCCGATACCTGCCTGATCGACGACAACGGCAGCAAGAGCTGCGTCGCCGCGGACGCCAACAACCCGAGCAACGGCTGCCAGGCCTGCATCCCGAGCATCGACCCGCGCAAATGGACGGACAAGCCGAACGGTGCGGGCTGCGACGACGCCGACGGCCTATCCTGCACCCAGGGCGCCTGCAACGGCAGCGGCACCTGCCAGCCTGCCGGCATCGCCACCGGCTTCTGCGTGATCGACGGAAAATGCCGCAAAACCGGCGACGCAGCGGACGGCAGCGCGGGCTGCAAGGTTTGCGATCCGATCTCGGCGAAGGAAGCCTGGTCGGATAAGGCCGACGGCACGACGTGCAGCGAAGACGGCGCGACCTGCCGCCCGGGCGCGTGCAAGGCGGGCTCGTGCGTCATCGAGGGGATCAGCGCCGGCTTCTGCTTCATCGCCGGCGACGGCGGCAGCGGGACCTGCATCGCCGACGGCGATGCCGACCCGAATGCGCCCTGCCAGCGCTGCGCCGCCACCATCGTTCAGGACAAGTGGACCCCGATCGCCGCCGGCGAGCCCTGCAAGGCCGACGATATCGCCTGCACGGTCGACGCCTGCGACGGCAAGGGCGCCTGCGTCGCGACTGCCGACGACGCCGCCTGCAAGGACAAGGACGGCCCCTGCGTCAAGGGCAGCTGCGACGCCGAGGCGGTCAAGGGCTGCAAGACGGTGCCGCTGCCGACCAGCGCGACCTGCGAGGGCGACGACGGCCTCTCCTGCACCACCGAGCATTGCGACGGCGCTGGCGCCTGCGACAAAAAGCAGGTCCCGAGCGACGCCGCCTGCGACGACGACCTCTCCTGCACCATCGACAGCTGCGACCCCAAGGCCGGTGCCGTCGACACCGGCTGCGTCCACAAGGCCGTGGACTCGGCCTGCGACGACGGCAACGTCTGCACCGGCGACACCTGCGCCGGCGCCACTGGTGAGGCCAAGACCGGCTGCGCCTTCGTCAACAACAGCGCCGACTGCACCACCGACGGCCTCGCCTGCACGACCGAGCAATGCGCCGGCGGTAGCTGCAAGCTCACGATCGGCAGCAAGAGCTGCGTCATCGACGGCGCCTGCGTCGACGAGGGCACCATGCAGCAAGCGGGCTGCCAGAGCTGCACGCCGAGCGCGTCGCAGAGCGCCTGGACCCTCGCCGCGGCCGGTTCGAGCTGCGTCGACGACGGCGCGAGCTGCACCAAGGACACCTGCTCCGCCGCGGGCGCCTGCAAGCACGAGATCATCGCCGGAGCCTGCGACGACGGGCTGCCCTGCACCGTCGACGCCTGCGACCCCGGCACCGCCTGGGCCGACAGCAAGACCGGCTGCGCCTTCGTCGACGATTGCCCCTACGGCCACAGCTGCGACGGCACCGCCAAGGCCTGCCTGACGCCGAAGCCCGTGGTGCTGGTCAGCGAGAGCGCGGACGACCCGGCGCCGACCAACCCGGTCGCGATTCGGCACGTCCTCGACGCCAAGACGGGACGCCACCGGTTGTGGGTGGTCTACCAGAGCCAGGCGGCGGCGACCGTCGTCAAGCCCTCGCTCGGAGGGGATCCGGAGAAGTTCGGCGACCCGACGTGGGCGATCAACCAGCCGAGCAAGCTGCGCGCGGTCGTGCTCGACCCGGCCATCGCGGCCAAGCCCGGCGACACCAAGCCGAAGCCGGCGGTCATCACCTTCGCCAACCACGTCGTCGGCGCCGGAGCCGCGGCGGCGTTCCCGGCGGTCGCCGTCGATCCCGAGTCCAGCTCGCAGGCGTGGCTGACCTGGCTCGAAGCCGGCGTGGGCGGCTCGCCGATCTGCCTCGACAACTTCGGCCGGGGCGGCATCGCCCGGCTGGCGCGGCTCGACGGTGGGGCCGTGACCTCCGGAGGTTCCTGGAGCGCCGTCGCTGGCACCACCTGCCCGCTCGATGGTGGCGACAAGCCGGCGTTCATGACGCCCGGCTTCGCGGTCCTTGGCGGAGCGTCGACGGATCCGAGCAAGCGGGGCGCCATCTTCGCGCGACCGAAGGTGGATGACCTCGTGACGCCGGCGAGCAACGTCCTGGCATTCGGTGGGGTCGTTGGCTCGCCGTCAATCAACGGCAGCACGCTCCTCGGAGCCTTTTCGACCGTCCACCCGGTCGTGATCGACATGGGCGCGGAAGACGCCAACAAGGCGCGGTTCTGGGTCCTCGCGTTGGGTGAAAAGAACAAATCCGGATCGTACACTCGGGAGTTGTGGGCCCTCCCGCTGGATGCGAAGGGCACCGACGACACTCCGGCATCCTGGCTCGCCTCCGGGAGCAGCGGTGCCGGCGCGACGGTTCTCGGCGGCGCGACGGCGGTCTGTACCCTGGATGCCGCCTGGGACGCGGACAAGGGCGAAGCGGTCGTCGCGATCGTGACCCGAGGAGCGTCGAGCGACAGCCTCTGGCTGGCCCGCGGCAAGCCCGGGGGCACCTGGACGGCGAAGCAGGTGTTCACGCAAGGCAGCAAGACCCCGGGGAGCTGCTCGTCAGGTATCCTCGGAGCCCGCGTCGTGGCCGGAAAGGGTGGTGCAGCGCTCGTAACGATGAATACGGGCACCCTGCACTACCCTGGCGTGCACTCGTATTTCACTGTGAGTGCCGACGGAGCCGTCAAGCCAGCGGACCTGCTGACACCGAGCTCGTGGTCAACCGACCTCATGGAATCCGGCGACCCGCGGCCCGGTCTTGCCTGGAGAGGTGCCGCTCAAGCGGTTTGGCTAGGGGACAGTTGGAGCCTCGTCGCCGAGGGGCAAAACGGATCCGGCAAGCGCGAGATCGTCATCTATACGTTCACGCCCTAAGCCGAATGCAACCCGAATCCGGGTGACAAGACGTTTCCAACCGGTACTTCGAACCGCCCCGGCCATGGCCGTCGCGAATCAGAATCCTACGGCGTGCCGCCGAGCTTGCCGGTCGGGGCCACGCCACCGCCGGCCGGCATCGCGCCAGGCGCAGTGCCGGGGGCGCCACCCAACTTGCCGGTCGGCGCCGCACCAGGCGGAGGCGGCGGGATCGCGCCTGGCGGCGGGGGCGGCACCGCGCCGGGTGCCACGGCGGGAGCGCCGCCCAACTTGCCGGTCGGCGCCGCACCGGGCGGCGGCGGCGCGATCGCGCCGGGCGCGGTCCCCGGGGCCCCGGGCTGCGCACCACCGAGCTTGCCACCGGGCGCCATGCCCGCGTTCATCGGCGCACCCGGACGCGGCGCGGCCGTCCCCGGCGGTGGCGCGTTGTTGGCCCGGTTGAGCTTGGACGACGCCGTCGCGCGCAGCTTCTGGCTCGGATCGACGGTCTCGAGGTAGGTCCGCATCCGCCGGTTGAGCTGGATCAGCTGCTCTTTCGGATCGCCGCCGGCGGCGAGGATCTCGTCGTATTCGCGCTGGAAGTCCGCCGACTGCTTGGCGATGGAATCCTTCAGGTCCGGGCGCTTGGCGACCAGCGCCTCGACCTTGACCTTGTTGTCCTTGAAGCGGCTCATCTGCGCCTCGGCGGTCGTGCCGCAGCCGGCAGCGCCGAGCGCCATCGCGCCGACCAAGCCGAAGGCGAGTGCTTTGCCGCGTAGGGCGTGGAAGCGTTTCACGTCGTTCATGCCGTCTTCCTCTTCTCAGTTGCGGTCGAAGGCGCCGTGGACCTGCTTCTCGAGGCTGTCCGCGTGCCGGGCCACCCAGCTGATGACGCGCTCGAGCTCCACCGGTTGCAGCCCCTGCAGCGCCAGGGTGTCGACCAGGATCACGTTGGGGTCGCGCACCGCGACCGCGCCGGCGGTCAGCGTCGCGTTGAGCCGCAGCAGGTACCACGGGTCGCCGACGCCGCTGGTCTCGCAGATCACGCTCCAGACCCAGACGATCGGCCGTCCATCGGGGTCCTGTCCCGGATGCAGCTGGACGACTTGCGTCCGCGCGGCCTCGGTGCGGATCTCCATCCGCACGCCCCCGTCGTGTCCTTGGGTCATCGGCCAGCCGTGTCGGCCCGCCACCATCCGTGCCAGCGATGCGACGTCCATGCTCTCCTCCGTGCAGGGTTCGCCCTACGCTACCACCCTTGCAGTGCCGCGGCTACGCGTCGGCGAGCAGCTCGGCCATGCCCACCACACCGCGCTGCCCGGCGGCCCGACGCGCATGCGTCCAGCGCGCCGCACGGACCGCGCCGCGGGCGAAGACGGCGCGATCGCGGGCGTCGTGGGTGAGCACCAGCCCCTCGGCCTGCCAGCCGAAGTGCACCTCGTGGTGGCCGACGATATCGCCGAGGCGCAGCGCGTGCATGCCGATCTCGCCGCGCGGCCGGGCGCCGCAGATGCCGGAGCGGCCGTGCTGCACGACGTCCTCGAGGATTTGGCCACGCGCCGAGGCCGCCGCTCGGGCGAGCGTGAGCGCCGTGCCCGAGGGCGCGTCGACCTTGTGGTGATGGTGGCTCTCGACGACCTCGATATCGGCGTCCTCGCCGAGAATCCGGGCCGCGCGGGCGACGAGGTCGACGAGCAGCGCCACGCCGACCGAGAAGTTGGAGGCGCGGAAGACCAGCGTCTCACCGGCGGCGGCGGCGACGGCCGCCTCGTCGTCTGCGTCGAGGCCGGTCGTGCCGAGGACCCAGGCGACCCGGTGCGTCGCACAGAACGCCGCGTGGGCCGCGACCGCCTCACGGTGCGAGAAGTCGATCAGCACGTCGACCGCGGCGCCTTCGAGGCTCGAGATCGGCACGGCGCCGGCTTCGTCGGGCTTGCCGACCCGGCCGACGACCTCCAGGCCCGGCTGTTGCTCGCAGATCTCGAGGACCTGGCGTCCCATCCGGCCCGTCGGGCCGACCACCGCCACGCGGATGCGCTCTCCGTCCGTCATCGAATTGCCTCCTTCCCAGCGCGCCGCAGCGCGATCGTCACTTCGTTCTTGTCGTTGAAGACGTGTCGGGCGCGGGCAGCATAGCCCTGCCCTGCCGCCGTCTGCAGCCCGGTGTCGATGGCCGCCCAATCCACGTCGCCGCGGAACTTCATCTGCACCACGCCCCGCTCCGGCGCGAGCGTGCCGAGGCTGCCGAGCAGCTCGATGATCCGCTCGGGGTAGGCGACGATATCGGAGACCAACCAATCGAGCGGTGCGTCCGGCTCGAAGCGAAAGGCGTCGCCGATGCGTGCGTCGACGTCCGCATCGGCTTCGAGGTCGGCGGCCAGCGGGGCGCGGTCGACGGCGATGACCCGGGCGCCGTAGCGCCGCAGCACACGGGTCCAGCCGCCGGGCGAGGCGCCCAGGTCGACGGCCAATTCCCCGGCGGCGGGCCAGCGGCCGAGCAAGGCGAAGCCCTCCTCGAGCTTGCGATAGCTGCTCGCCGGCGCGGCGGGATCGTCGGGGACGGCGGCGTGACCGGCCGGCAGCGGGCTCGGCCAGCTGCTGCCGACCGCGAGGCGGCGGCACGGCGCGACGCTCTGCAGCATCGTCTCGGCGTCGAGCAGCAGATGTTGCGCCAAATACTCCGCGGGCTGCACGGGCGAGCCGTCGACCCGGCGCCGGGCGAGACGTCGGCGTCGGCGCTGCAGCCAATCGGCCGCGCCGGCCTGGACCAACCCGGCCCGACGCTGCATCGGCGGCCGCGGGTTGCCACGCAAGGTCGCAGGCAGCAGCCAATGCCAATCCCAGCTCGCCTCGGTCGCGTCGAGTCTCTCGCTCAGCCCCTCTGCCGCGGCCTCGGCGAGGGCACGCACCGAGGCGCCGCGCAGGACGCGGACGCGCGGAAGGGTCTGCAGTGCCCAGACCGGATCGAGGTCGGCGGCGGCAGACGAGGCAGCCACCAATCCGGGCAGCGGCGTCGGGCGCGGAGCGGCGCCGAGGCGATGCAATTCTTCGACGAGGGGAGCCTCGTGGCCGTGCCGGCAGACGAACGCGGTCTCACCCGCGCCGATCCAGGCGAGATCGGCCATCGCGGCGGAGCTTAGGGGCGCTGCAGGCGGCCGAGCGCGGCCTGCACACGGTCGAGCGCACGGGCCAAGGCCTCCCGCTCGACCGCGCCGACGCTGAGCCGGAACCACGCCTGGGCATGGGTCGCGCCGAAGGCGTCGAAGGGCACCACGGCCACGCCGGCTTCGTCGAGCAGGTAGTTGCCGATCTCCGCGGTGGTCTGCAGCACCTTGTCGCCGGCCTTCCAGCCGCGGACGTCGATCTGCACCGAGAGGTAGATCGCGCCCTCGGGTGCCAGCGCGCGCACCGGCAAGCCGGCGTCGGCCATCGCCGAGACCTTGTCGAAGATGATCTGCAGCCGATCCCGCGCCTCGCGCCGAATCCAGGCGAGGTAGCGGTCGACGGCCTCGTCATCGTCGAGCAGGGCCGCGGTGGCGTGCTGCTCGGGATGCGGCGCCCAGGCCCCGACATGACCGAGCAGGCGGTTCATCGCCGCGGCCAAGGGTGCTGGAGACACGCCCCAACCGACGCGCACGCCGGTGGCGGCGAACGCCTTGCTGATGCCGTCGACGTAGATCGCGTAATCGGCCATCCGCGGGTCGACGCCGATCGGGTCGACGTGCTCGACGTCGCCCAGGCGCAGCATCCAGTAGATCTGGTCGTAGAGCAGGAAGAGCGGCTTCTCGCCGACGGCGCGACGGCGCTCGTTCTCCGTCACGATGGTGGCGCAGAGCTCCTGCAGCACCTCGCGGCGGATCATCGTGCCGGAAGGGTTCAGCGGGCTGTTGAGGAAGAACAACCGGGCGTCCCGCAGGTGCGGCGCGAACGCCTCCATCTTCGGGAAGAAGTTGTCTTCCGGCCCGACTGGCAGCTTGACCGCGTTGGCCCCGACGATCTGGGTGTAGTGGTTGTTGTTCCACGACGGCGAGGCGTAGACGACCTTGTCCCCCTCGCCGACCAGCGCGTTGTAGGCCGCGAAGAGCAACGGACGGGCGCCGCTGGCCACCGAGACGTTCGCCGGATCGACCGTGATCCCCAAACGACGCTCGTACATCTTGGCCACTGCCGTACGCAGCGCCGGGATGCCGTTCGCCGGCGGGTAGTTGGTATGACCGGCGTCGTACGCGCGCTTGGTCCCGACCCGCAGCTCGGTCGGGATCGGGTAGGCCTGCGGGTCGAAGTCGCCGATGGTGAGGTTGCAGACCTCGGCGCCACCTGCGACCAACTCACGGACGCGGGCGGCGATCACCAGGATCGACGAACCGCGCAACGAAGCCGCCATCGGCGAGAGGCCGCTGGCCAGCCACTCGGCCTGCGCCGCGGTGGGCGCGACATTGCCACTCATGGTCCCTCCTGGGGGTATGCGGCTAGTAGCGGTAGTGCTCGGGCTTGAACGGGCCCTCGACCGGGATGCCGAGGTATTCGGCCTGCTCGTCGGTCAGGCGGGTCAGCTTGACGCCGAGCTTGGCCAGGTGCAGGCGGGCGACCTCTTCGTCGAGCTTCTTCGGCAGGACGTGCACGCCGAGCGGGAATTCCTCGGTCCAGAGCGCGATCTGCGCGAGCACCTGGTTCGAGAACGAGTTCGACATCACGAAGCTGGGGTGACCGGTGGCGCAACCGAGGTTGACCAGGCGGCCGCGGGCCAGCACGACCAGCGTATTGCCATTGGGCAGGTGGAAGCGGTCGACCTGCGGCTTGATCGACTCCTCGCGCACGCCGGGGGTCTCCTCCAGCCAGGCGATGTCGATCTCGGTGTCGAAGTGACCGATGTTGCAGAGGATGGCCTGGTCCTTCATCACGCTCATGTGCTCGCCACGGACGACGCCGTTGCAGCCGGTCGCGGTGACGAAGATATCGCCGACCGGAGCCGCCTCTTCCATCGTCACGACCTGGAAGCCTTCCATCGCCGCTTGGAGCGCGCAGATCGGGTCGATCTCGGTGATCAGCACGCGCGCGCCGAGGCTGCGCATCGAGTGCGCCGAGCCCTTGCCGACGTCGCCGTAGCCCGCGACCACGACGACCTTGCCGGCGACCATCACGTCGGTCGCGCGCTTGATGCCGTCGGCCAGCGACTCGCGGCAGCCGTAGAGGTTGTCGAACTTGCTCTTGGTCACTGAGTCGTTGACGTTGATCGCCGGCACCTTGAGCTTGCCCTGCTGGAACGCTTGGTAGAGGCGATGCACGCCGGTGGTCGTCTCTTCCGAGAGGCCGCGGATATCGCCGAGCAGCTTGCTGTGCTTGTCGTGGATCCACCACGTCAGGTCGCCGCCGTCGTCGAGGATCAGGTTCGGGCCCTTGCCGCCCTCGAAGGCGTAGATCTGCTGCTCGAGGCACCACTCGTACTCCGGCTCGGTCTCGCCCTTCCAGGCGTAGACCGGCACGCCGGTGACGGCGATCGCGGCGGCGGCGTGATCCTGCGTCGAGTAGATATTGCAGGAGGTCCAGGTCACTTCGGCGCCGAGCGCGGTCAGCGTCTCGATCAGCACCGCGGTCTGCACGGTCATGTGCAGGCAGCCGGCCACACGCGCACCGGCGAGGGGCTTGGACTGGCCGTACTTCGCGCGCAGCGCCATCAGGCCGGGCATCTCCTTCTCGGCCATCTCGATCTCCTTGCGGCCCCAATCGGCGAGCGAGAGATCGGCCACCTTGTACGGGAGGCGGCTGTTGGAATCGGCTGGACGGGCGACTGCGACGGTCATGATGGCTCCTGGGCGGGCTGAGAGCCCGATGTCTGGCGCGGGATGATGGCGACTTCCGCCGCCGCTGTCGACCTCGGACTCGCTCACCCGCGAAGGCTCTGCTAGGTTCCCGCGTTCGCGGAGACCCCCGCCCCGGAGGATGCCATGACCCCGTTTCGAGGTGCGCTGATGCGCGAGATTGCGACAATCGTCGGTTGGAGCCTCGTCGGCCTACTCGCCCTACCGGGCTGCAGCTCCGACGACGGCGGCTCGAGTAGCGCGACCGGTCAGGACGCCAGCGGGGCGGACGGCACCGCGGCGGACGGCTCCGCGGCGGACGGCACCGCCTCGGATACCGGCGGCGCGACCCCGCTGGTGGCGAACGGCGACTACCTCATGGGCATCAAGCTCTCGCTCGGCGGCGCGCAGCTGGTCATGAAGCTGAGCGTGACGGCCGAGGGTGAGGCCGGGGCTGCCGGCAAATTCCTGACCTTCGACGTCTACGCAGCCAACGCCTTCGGCTTCGTCAGCGAGGCCCCGATCGCGAGCGGCAAGGATATCGCGATCGCCGCCGACGGCACCTTCGCCGTCGCGCTGGGCAAGGTCACCGTGCCGGGCAAGGCGTCGCCGACGGGCACGCCGGTCGAGGCAGATCTGACGATCAACGGCACCGTCGCCAGCGATGGCACCTTCTGTGGCGACGTCACCGGCGAGGTTCCGGCGTTCAAGGCCGACCTGAAGGGCTCGACCTTCCGCGCCGTGCCGTGGCCCAGCGAGTTTCCCAAGGAATACGACGTGGTCTGCCCCGGCGCGGAGGCGAAGCGCTACGATCCGATCGCGACCTGCCCGAAGCTCGCCGCCGGCAGCAACACCATGACCAGCGCGACGTTCGAGCGCACGTTCGAGCTCTATCTCCCCGCGGCTGCGACGGATACCAGCACCAAGCTGCCGATCGTCTTCCTCTACCACGGCAATACCGGCAACGCGAAGGGCATCGCCGAGGCGACCGGCTGGAATACCTACTACGAGACTGCCGGCGCCATCGTCGTCGTCCCGAATACGACGCCCGAGGTCGACGGCAGCAAGCCGGTCCTCGATTGGCGCTTCGCCGAGAAGGTCTTCGACCGTGACAACCGCGAGTTGGTCTTTTTCGACGACCTGCGCAAATGCGTCGCCGAGCAGTACGCGGTCGATGCCGACCGCCTCTACGTCACCGGCATGAGCGCCGGCGGCATGATGACGACCTTCCTCGCGCTGAACCGCGGCGAGGCGATCGCTGCGGTGGCGCCGCTCGCCGGCGGCTACCTGCACGACTTCCCGGACGCGGCGCGCAAGGTGCCCTTCCTCGTCACCTGGGGCGGCCCGACCGATATGGCATACAGCCAGAACTTCGACACCTTGGCGAAGGGCCTGATCGCCAACCTGACCGAAAAAGGTCACGTCCACCACGACTGCGAGCACAGCCTCGGCCACAAGATCCCGCCGAACTACGTCGGCTTCGTCTGGAGTTGGCTCTCGGCCTTCGACCGCGACAGCAAAGACGACGCCCACGCCGGCAAGCTGCCCGCCGGTGCGCCGGATTTCTGCTCTGTGCCGAAGTAGCTGCCTGGGCTAATAGTCGGGGTGCTTCTTCCACTCCGGGCGCCAAGATCGCGGCAGCAGCTTGTCGCGTAGCGCCTTCGCCTTGGCCGGCTTCTCGTAGATCGCGAGGTAGCGCAGGAAGTGGCCGATGACCATGCGCACGTAGTTGCGGCATTCGTGCGGGCCCATATCGTCGATCATCACGTCGAAGTCTTTTCCTCGGCTCTCCTGCATATGGTACTCGAGCAGCATCGGACCGCCGTTGTAGCTCGCGATCGCGAAGGGGATTTGCCCCTCGAACTTGGCCACCAGCGCGCCGAGATATTGCGTCCCCCAGCGCACGTTGTGGCCGGGCACCATCAGCATCCAGAGTTGGTAGTCCTCTTTCTGCTCGGCGGCGAGGCGACGCGCGGTGCGGTCGAGCAGCTCGAGCAGGCCGTAGGCCGGGGCGCCGGAGATCATCCAGGGCTTGTACCGCGACTCCTGCAGCATGTGGGCGTAGACCATCCACTCCGGCGCGCCGAAGCGATCTGCGGCCCATTTGGTGTGGGTCGCGTAGGCCCGCGGATAGATGCCGCGCCAGGCCTGCACCGTCTGCCGGGTCGGCCACTTGCGCAGCACCTTGCGGTGGCGTGAGAGGGCGCGGCCGCGGTCGCGGGCGAAGTCCTCGAGGCCGTCGCTGAGGTCGGATTCGAGCCGGTCCAGGCGGTCGGCGCCGATTTGCTTGCGCAGCTTGCGCATCCGGTCGCCGAGGGCGTCGCGCAGGGTGTCGAACTCGCCGAGGTGGGCGATGATCCGAAGTTCCTGTGCCGGCCCCTGATGCGGGATGCCGGAGAAGGGATCCGGCACCTTCCACGCCACCTTCGAGAGGTCGGGGCGCTTCGGAAGCGCCTTGCCGAAGCCGTGGTCGACCAGCCAATTCTCGGCCAGGCCCGAGTAGTAGTTCAGCGGCATGCCGTTGACCAAGGCGAGCATCGTCTTCTTCGCCGCGGCCACGTCGCCCTTCTTCTCCTGCGCCTTGCCCGTCCAATAGCGCGCCTTGCCACCGACCAGCGGGTTGCTCGAGCCGCGGAGCCGCGCCATCTGCTGGATCGCCTTGTCGTATTCACCGCCCTGGTAGTTCCAGAAGGCGACGAACCACCAATATTTGCCCCAGTCGAAGCCGCTCTGGTGGCGGAGCAGGAAGGCTTCGTACTCCTTTGCCGCCGCCAGCGAGTCGCCGCCGATGTGGATCGCGCGACAGCGGTCGTACATCGCCTCGTTGACCCGCTTCATCCCGGCCGACTTGCTGTAGCGAGCCAACCATTGGTCGAACGCGGCGACGGCCTCTTTCACCTTGCCGAGCTTGCCGAGGACGATGCCGTAGGAGGCGAGCGCGTACATGGCGTAGGGCCCACCGGCGCCGATGGCGGCCTCGAAATAGGTCTTCGCCCCGGCGTAGTCGTCGCGCAGCCGCTCGCTGCCGATCTTGCCGAGCAAATAGCCGATCGAGGAGCGCTTGTAGTTCTTCTCCCAGAGGTAAAGTGACTCCGCCCGGCAGCGCTCGTAGTCGCGCCGCTTGAAGAGCAGCTCGGCGCGGTCGAAGCGCTCCTCGATGGAGAGCGAGGTGAGCGGGACCCGCGCAATCGCCTGGTCGATGTAGGCGCTCTCGGGGTGGCGCATCAGCAGCTTCTTCCACAGGCCGAGGGCGCGGTCCTTCTGCCCGGCCTTCTCGTAGCCGCGGGCGGCGCGCGCCAGCAGCTCGTCCTGCGGCAGGTGCAGGTGCGATTTGTCGTAGAGGCCGAGCGCGGCGGCGGCCGATGCCTCGGGTGGCCCCAGCTCCTCGTAGAGCCGCGACCAGGTCAGGTCGGCCTGGGCCCAGCGGTACTTCGGCCAGCGCTTGCGCAGCGCGCCGAGGGCGTCGTGGGCCTCCTTCTTCTTGCCGGCGGCAGCGAGGACCTCGACCTCGGCGAAGGCGTAGGCCTGCGGCGTGAGCTTGCGGATCGCGCTTGCCTTGGCGAACGCCGATGTGGCCGCCGGGCCGTCGCCGAGCGCGGCGCAGCTGCGGGCGAGCATGAAGTGCGCGGCGCTGGCTGCGTCCTTGTCGGCCACTTTGCCGGCCAGCATGGCCTCCAGCGCCTTGCGCGCAGCAGCGTGGTCCCCAACGCGGAACGCGCGCGAGGCAGCCTGCAGCTGCCGCCAGGGCCCCTTGCCGGCCGCGTCGGCAGCGGGGGCGACGGCGAGCGCGACGGCCGCCGTCAGCGCGGCTGCGAGCCAGCGCCTCACCATCGTGCTCTTGCCATTGCTCTGCTGCGAACCCGTCTTGCTCATCGAGCCGTTCCTCCTCGCGCCACGCGCGCATGCAGGCTACCACCGCTGTGGTGCGCCTCCAGAACTCACCGCCGATCACGCCCCGATCGGCGGTCGTGGCCCGCGCGCTGATCCAGAACGGATCAGGCCATATCTTGATTTGCTAGTTGTTTCAAGCAGTTCAACCACGCTTCAGCGAGTTGCGCGCCAGGGCCTCCCGTTGATACGCGCAAGTGCGCCATGGTTGCACGGGTTTTTTGTGCGGAAAGGGCTTGCAAAGGCCGCTCGCGTCGCCCATACCGAATTCATCTACAGCGACCGGGCCAGAACGGGCACGGGGTCGACACCGGAGGGCACGGGCGACTGTCCCGCTTGGCGCGGTATTGTGAGGAAGACCATGTCTGACAAGAAGAACTTCGTGCTGATGCAGGACGGCAAGGACACCGATATCGTCTTTTCGAATCGGCAGCCCCGCGGCGCCGCCCTCAAGGCTGCCAGCCGCGGCCACACCGACATCCGGCTCCGCGAGCGCGGTACCAAGCGTGTCCACGTCTTCAAGGGCTGGCGCGAGCAGGTGACGTCGCCGTCGAACCGTCCGTCCTGGCTGCCGGAGACGGTCTGGAAGGCCAAGGTCAAGAAGCAGGGCGTCGAGCACATCAAGTAGGCGCTCGTCGACCGAGAACGCGGGCTCGCAGCGGGACGGCTGCGGGCCCGTGGTCTTTTTGGCCGCGGGCCGGCGCGCCCCGATGTCGTCGTTGACTTGCGGGGTGGAGCGGCTACCTTCCCGCCCCCGTATCCGGAGCCAAGCCGGCCCGCGATTCGCCCCACAGGTCGTTCATGATCGCCTCGCATATCCGCAACTTCTGCATCATCGCCCACATCGACCACGGCAAGTCGACGTTGGCCGATCGCATCCTCGAGGCCACCGGCGCGGTCGAAGCCCGAGAGATGCAAGCGCAATATCTCGACTCGATGGACCTCGAGCGCGAGCGCGGCATCACGATCAAGAGCCAGGCCGTGCAACTGACGTACAAGGCCGAGGACGGCGAGACCTACATCTTCCACCTCATCGACACGCCCGGCCACGTCGACTTCAACTACGAGGTCAGCCGCTCGCTCGCCGCCTGCGAGGGCGCGCTGCTGGTGGTCGACGCGGCGCAGGGCGTGGAAGCGCAGACGTTGGCCAACGTCTACCTGGCGATCGACGGCGACCTCGCCATCATCCCCGTCTTGAACAAGGTGGACCTGCCCGCCGCGCGACCCGACGAGGTACGTCGCGAGATCGAAGAGGGCATCGGCCTCGACGCCAGCGGCGCGATCCTCTGCTCGGCGAAGAGCGGCCTCGGCATCGCAGAGGTCCTCGAGGCGGTGGTGCGCGAGATCCCGCCGCCGCGCGGCAAGCAGGACGGCGCGCTGCGGGCCCTGATCTTCGACTCGCAATACGATACCTACCGCGGCGTGCTGGTGCAGATCCGCGTCGTCGACGGCACCTTGCGCAAGGGCGACAAGGTCCGCTTCCTCGCCAGCGACCGCGACTACGAGGTCCTCGAGGTCCGCGTGCACAAGCCGCAGGTCCGCGAGGTGCAGGAGCTGACGGTCGGCGAGGTCGGCGTCATCGTCTGCGGCATCAAGCAGATCTCGGACGTGAAGATCGGCGACACCGTGACCCACGCCAAGGCGCCGACGACCGAGCCGCTCGCGGGCTTCAAAGAAGTCCAGCAGATGGTCTACTCCGGCATCTTTCCGGTCGAGTCGCACGAATACGAGACGCTCCGTGACGCGCTGCAGAAGCTCAGCCTGAACGACGCCGCCTTCACCTGGGAGCCGGAGACCTCGGCCGCGCTCGGCTTCGGCTTCCGCTGCGGCTTCCTCGGCCTGCTCCACATGGAGGTGATCCAGGAGCGACTCGAGCGGGAATACGATTGTGACCTGATCACAACGGCGCCGAGCGTCGTCTACCACGTGAAGATGAACGACGGCACGATGCGCGCGATCAGCTCGCCGGCGGAGCTCCCGGACTCGGACCAGCGCGAAGCGGTCGAGGAGCCCTTCGTCCTCGCGACCATCCACGCGCCCTCGGACTACGTCGGCGCGGTGGTGAAGCTCTGCACCGAGCGCCGCGGCATCCAGCGCGACCTGCGCTACCTCACCGAGAAGCGCGTCGTCATCGAATACGAGATGCCGCTCGCCGAGATCATCTACGACTTCTTCGACCGCCTGAAGACCGTCACCCGCGGCTACGGCAGCCTCGACTACGAGGTCATCGAGTTCCGTGCCGGCAAGCTGGTCAAGCTCGACGTGCTGGTCGCCGGCGAGAACGTCGACGCGCTCTCGCTCATCGTGCACCAGGACACCGCCTACGAGCGCGGACGCGACCTGGTCGAGCGGCTGCGCAAGCTGATCCCGCGGCAGCAATTCGACGTGCCGATCCAGGCCGCCATCGCCCGCCGCATCATCGCCCGTGAAACGATCAAGGCGCTGCGCAAGGACGTGACCGCGAAGTGCTACGGCGGCGATATCTCCCGCAAGCGCAAGCTCTTGGAGAAGCAGAAGAAGGGCAAGAAGCGGATGAAGCAGGTCGGCAACGTCGAGATCCCGCAGAGCGCATTCCTCGCCGTGCTCTCGTCCGGAGATTGACCACGATGTCGCTCGCGCTCGCCATCGTCCTCTTCTTGGGCGGCTTGGTCGCCTTGGTGGTCGGCGGCGACGGCATGGTCCGCGGCGCCGCGAAGGCGGCCCACATCAGCGGCATCTCGCCGCTCGTGGTCGGACTCACCGTCGTCGCCTTCGGCACCTCGGCACCAGAGCTCGCCGTCAGCCTCACCAGTGGCCTCGCCGATATGGCGCCGCTCGCGGTCGGCAACGTCGTCGGCAGCAATATCTTCAACATCCTGCTGATCCTCGGCATCTCTGCCCTGCTGCAGCGGATGACGGTCGAGACGCGCCTGGTCCGGGTCGATCTGCCGATCATGATCGGCGCCTTCGTCTTGTTGTTGTTGCTGGCGCTGGACGGTGGCCTCAGCCAGGGCGACGGCCTGCTCCTCTGCGCCCTGCTGGCGCTCTACGTCGGGCTGACCGTCCTCGGCGCGCAGCGCGAGCGCAAAGCGCGGCTGGCGTCGGTCGAGCAGGCCACCGAAGACGAAGAAGAGGCGCTCGGGCGCATGGACCTCGCGCTCTCCGTCCTCGGCCTGCTCTGCGTCGGCATCGCCTGGCAACAAGGCGCCTTCAGCGGCTTCAAGGCGGGCGGTCTCGCCGCGGCGCTGGCGGCCTATCTCGCATTCGCGGCGTTGGCGGCGGCCGGCCGCGCGCCGATGGCGACCGCGATCGCGATGTTCGTCGCCGGCCTCGGCGTGGTCGTGCTCTCCGCCGACGCGATGGTGACGGGCGCCGCTGGGCTGGCGCGGATGCTCGGGATGTCCGAGACGGTCATTGGCCTGACCATTGTCGCCGCGGGGACCTCGCTCCCCGAGCTCGTGACCAGCGTCGCGGCGGCGCGCCAGGGCGAAGCGGATATCGCCGTCGGCAACGTCGTCGGCAGCAATATCTTCAACGTCTTGTGCATCTGCGGCATCACCTCGGCGATCGTACCCCTGCCGGTCGACCCCGCGCTGCTGCGCTTCGACGTGGCGGTGATGATCGGCGCGGCGGTGGCGCTCTGGCCGCTGGTGGCGCGGACCAAGGCCATCGGCCGTGGCGCCGGAATCGCGATGCTGCTGGGCTTCGCCGGCTATATGACCGCGATCCTGCTGCGCGGCTAACCGCCTGCCCGCTGGCTCGGATCAGCCTCGGCGCTTGCGCTTCTTCTTCGGCTCGTCGGCGTCGTCGTCGCCGCCACCGTGGCCATAGGCCTCGCTGTAGACGCTGGCCGCGGCCGCGAGGCCCTCGTCGTAGCCGATCGCGTGATAGGCCGGCCCAGCGCGCAGGGCGGCGACGTGGGCCCAATCTCCGCTCTGCATCGCCGATTGCAGGCTGGCGTCGGCGGCGACGACCGTCCCGAGCGCGGCGATCTGCGCCGCTTCGTCCGTGGCGAACTCGGCGTGCATCGCGGAGGCATCGGCGAAGCCGGCGGCCTCGGCCTCGGCACCGGAGAGTTGGCCCAAGCCCATCCGCAGCGAGGAGAGCGCGGCGCTTTCGTCCAGCGCGCGCGCGGCGTCGAGCGCGCTGGCTTCGGCGGCCTGGTCGCGGTGCGTGGCGACGACCCAATGTCCGGTGCGCTGCCAGAAGACGTAGGGCTCGAAGCGGATCGGCATCGCGCCGGGCTCGACCTCGCCGAGGCCGGATTGCTCGGTGAGGATCACCGCGGCCAGCGCCTCGGGCCCGACGCCCGCGACGTCGGCGGCAGCAGCGAGCGCGGCGCCGTGGCGAAGGTGCAGATCCGCCGCCGCGCTGCCGAGCGCGTCGCTCCGTGGCCCCGCGCTGGTCGCGCGCATTCCGTCGGTACCGTCAGGCCGCGACATGGCCGCGCCGGTGGCGTAGCGATGCCCCGCAGCGACGTTGCCACGTGGCGCCGATTGCTTGCCGGACGGACCGGCGCGGCCCTCGGAACCCTGATTGCGCTGACGCTGCTCGCGATCTTCGTGCCGCATCCTGCCTCCGCAAGGAAATTGCCACGCCCCGGCCCGCGGCGACAAGGCCGAACGTCGCTCGGCCGCCCCCTCTTCCCGACCGACGCTTGCCCGTCTATGGTCGGGCTGCCTCTCGAGGCGAAGCAGGAGCTTGGATGAGCCAGCGGCGCAACCCCGCGCGCGACATCTCGGAGACCGGAGAGTTCCTGGCGCGGAGCTCGAGCATCGATCCGCGCCTGGGCATCGTGCTCCGCATCGCGCGCAGCATGTCGGCGCCGATGGCCGAGCACGAGCTGCTCGAGACGATCATGCGCGGCGTGACGGAGCTGCTCGACGCCGAGCGGAGCTCGCTCTTCCTGCTGAGCGACGACGGCCGCTACCTACGCAGCACCGTTGCGCAAGGCGACGACGTCAAGGAGATCCAGCTGCCGGTCGGCGAGGGGATCGCCGGCTGGGTCGCGCACACCGGCCGTGATCTGAATATCCGCGACGTCTACCTCGATCCGCGCTTCGACCCGGATTGGGACCGGAAGAACAGCTTCCGCACCCGCTCGATGCTCTGCCAAGCGATCCGCCATCGCGACGGCACGATCGTCGGCGTCGTCCAGGCGATCAACAAGAAGTCCGGTTACTTCTCTCTCGACGACGAGATGATGATGCGGACGATCATGGCCATGGCCGCGATCGCCATCGTCAACGGACAGCTCACCCACAGCCTGCTGATGCGCAATATGCAGCTGCAGCAGGCGCGCGCCTCGTTGGAAGAGCGGGTCCGCGAGATCGATCTGCTCTACCAGATCGAGCGCGAAGTCGCCGGCGCGCTCTCACTCGAAGCGGCCATCGAGCTGCTGCTGCACGAGCTGCAGCGCGCCCTGCCCTGCGACGTCGCGCAGGTGACGCTGGCGCTGCGCGGCGGCGGGATGCTGAGCCATCGCCTGCGGATGGGCGACGCCGAGATCGAGACCATCGCCTTCGACCGGCGTGCGGGCTTCGCCGGGCGCGTCCTCGCCGCCGGGCTGGAGCGCGCCGTCTGTGGCGGCGACCGCGAATCCGACGCCGAGCTCGCCACCGACGAGGGCCTCGGCTTCGTCCCCTCGACCGGGCTGACGATGCCGCTCGAAGGTGGCGACGGCGAGATCATCGGCGCGCTCGGGCTCTACGGCCGCAAGGACGACGCCGGCTGCTTCGACGAGGCCGATATCAAGCTGATCTCGGTCGCCGCTTCCAGCGTGGCCCGGGTGATCACCCGCTTTTTGGCCCGTGAGGAGGAAGAGCGGCAGGACCGGATGGCCTCGCTCGGCAGCGCGCTCTCGATGGTGCTGCACGACTTCAAGACGCCGATGACCATCGCCTCCGGCTACGTGCAGTTGATGGCGAAGACCGACGACGGGACCCGCCGCGACGAGCTCGCCACCTCGGTGCAACGCCAGCTCGAGCGCGTCGTCCATATGTCGCGCGAGGTCCTCGACTTTGCCCGTGGGCGCAGCGAGGTCCTGGTGCAGAAGGTGATGCTCGCCGAGCTGCGCAACGAGTTGGCCGAGCTCTGCGAGCCGATCTTCACCGGTCACGACGTGGTGCTCGAGGTGGTCGCCAACGACCGCGGCGTCGCCCGCCTCGACCGCTTCATGTTGCTCCGCGTGGTGCAGAACCTCGCCCGCAACGCCCGCGAGGCGATGACCGACCCCGAGACGGGCCGCGCCACCGGCCACTTCACCGTCACCATCGACAGCGACGAGCAAGGCTTGGTGCTGCGTTTCGTCGACGACGGCCCCGGCGTGCCGCCGGCCTTCCGCCACCGCATGTTCGAAGCCTTCGCGACCCACGGCAAGAAGGATGGTACCGGCCTCGGCCTCGCGATGGTCCGTCGCTTCGCCGATTCGCACGGCGGCAAAGTGGCCTACCAGGATTCCCCGGGCGGCGGCGCGACCTTCGTGCTGCGAATTCCACGCGAACCGCCGACAAAAAGTTGACGCCGCGATCGCGCCCGCGACCATCGCATCGGTCGTGGAGGCGTGGTGTTGCGGCAACCCCCGAAAAATATCAAACACCGCCCGTCGCAGCTCGATCCCGAGGTGTGGCGGGACCGGATGCATCGCACCAAGACCTGGGTGATCCACAAGACGCCCGAGCCGGTGCGGCAAGCGATGCCGGCGCCGGAGCGGGTGCGGCAGGCCGTCCGCGCCTTCTCCTGGACAATGGGCCTGCTCTACGCCGTGCTCGTCATCTACAGCCTCGGTGGCGCCTACGTCCGTGAGGGCGGCGTCCGCGACCGACGCAACGAGCTGCGCCGCGCCGAGGCGCAGTTGGCCGAAGAGCGCGCCCGCACCGAGCTGCTGCGCAGCCGGGCGGAAGGCCTCGAGCGCCGCGAAGACGTCCGCGTCGACGCAATCCGCCGCGAGCTGAACCGGCTCCGTCAGGGCGAGCGCTTCTACGTCTTCAAATAGCCCGCCCGCCCGGCACGCAACCTCCGCTTCGATTGCAACGCCGCTGCCCATCGCCTAGAACGCGGGGCACCGCGGCCCGATCCCGCCGCGACGGAGGCAGTGATGGCCAAGATGCAACGTTCGATCGTGATCTGTGCAGGCAAGCGGACGCCGTTCGGCGCGTTCGGCGGCTCGCTCAAGGACCTCTCGGCCAACGACCTCGGCGTCGAAGCGGCCAAGGCCACCGTCGCCTCGATCGGCGCCGACCCGGGCGCGATCGACGCCGTCTTCGCCGGCAACGTGCTGCAGACCTCGGCCGACGCCATCTACCTCGCCCGCCACGTCGGGCTGAAGGTCGGCGCGCCGATCGCCACGCCAGCGCTGACGCTGAACCGGCTCTGCGGCTCGGGCTTCGAGGCCATCGCACAAGCCGCCGCAGCGATCGAGCTGGGCACCGCGACCGTCGCCCTCGCGGTCGGCAGCGAGAGCATGAGCCAGGCGCCGCACATCGTCCGCGGCGCGCGCTGGGGCCTGCGCTTCGGTCAGCCCGCGCCCTTCGAGGACAGCCTGTGGTCCTGCCTGACCGATAGCTACACCGGCATGGCCATGGCCAATACCGCCGAGAAGCTGGCCCGTGAGCACGGCATCTCGCGCGAGGATTGCGACGCCTACGCGCTCGGCACCCAGCGGCGCTACGCCGAGGCGCTCGCCGCCGGACGCTACGCCGACGAGATCGCGCCCATCGTGAAGAAGACCCGCAAGGGCGAGCAGGTGATCGACAAAGACGAGCATCCGCGCCCCGAGACCACGCCCGAGGGCCTCGCCAAGCTGCCGGCCGTCTTCGAGAAGGGCGGCGTGGTCACCGCCGGCAACGCCTCGGGCATCGTCGACGGCGCCGCCGCGGTCCTGGTCACCACCGCCGAGCGGGCCGCGAGCGAAGGCTGGCCGGTGCTGGCGCGCGTGGTCTCCTACGCCTCGGTCGGCTGCGATCCGACGGTGATGGGCATCGGCCCGGTGCCGGCGGTGCAGAAGGCGCTCGCGCTGGCGGAGTGGACGGTCG
This sequence comes from Deltaproteobacteria bacterium, assembly GCA_020632665.1. Classification (GTDB taxonomy): domain Bacteria; phylum Myxococcota_A; class UBA9042; order UBA9042; family UBA9042; genus JACKFC01. The sequence continues at coordinate 75,420 of JACKFC010000017.1, read as the reverse complement.
GCGACGTCGACGTCTTCGAGGTCAACGAGGCCTTCGCGCCGCAATACCTCGCGGTGGAGAAGGTCCTCGGCCTGCCGCGCGAGAAGACCAACGTCGACGGCGGCGCCATCGCGGTCGGCCACCCGCTCGGCGCCAGCGGCACCCGCATCATGCAGCACCTCGCGTGGCGGCTCTTCCGCGGCGACGGCCAGCGCGCGGTCGGCAGCGCCTGCATCGGCGGCGGCCAGGGCATCGCCATCGCCATCGAGAAGGTCTAGGCCATGCCGATCCCCCACGGCGACGGCCGGCTGATCCTGACGCCCCTCGGCGGCGTCGGCGTGATCGGCATGAACAATATGCTCCTCGGCTATGGCGACGACCTGCTGCTGCTCGACTGCGGCGTGCTCTTCGCCGATCACATGCAACCCGGCGCCGACCTGGTGCTGCCCTCGCTGACCTTGCTCGACCGCTTGGCCGATCGGCTCCGCGCCATCGTGCTGACCCACGGCCACGAGGATCACATCGGCGCCGTGCCCTACGTCGCGAGCCGGCTGGACCTGCCCGTCTACGGCACCAAGTTCACGCTCGCGCTGCTGGAAGAGAAGGCTCGCCACCGCGGCGTCGGCGACCTCGAGCTGCACGAGATCGCGCCGGGCGACACGATCCACTTCGGCAAGGTCTCGATCAGCCCGCTGCGGGTCACGCACTCGCTGCCGGATTGCGTCTCGCTGGCGATCCGCACGCCGGCGGGCAACGTGCTCTTCACCGGTGATTGGAAGCGCGACGACGGCCTACCCGACGGCACCCGCTTCGACGAAGCCGGCTTCCGCGCCTTCGGTGACGAGGGCGTGCTGGCGATGCTCTCGGACTCGACCAACGCCGAAGTTCGGGGCCATACCGTCTCCGAAGCCACCGTCGCCGACGGTTTGCGCCAGGCCATCGCCGAGGCCAAGGGGCGCGTCTTCGTCGGCCTGTTCTCGTCGAACCTCTACCGCGTCCACGCCGTGGTCAAAGCCGCCGCCGCGGCCGGCCGAAAGGTCGCGTTGATCGGCCGTTCGATCTTCCGCTACCTCGACGCCTGCGACGTCTGGGGCGGCCTGCAGCTTCCGGACGGCGTGCTGATCGACGCCAAGCGGGTCGACCAATACGAAGACCACGAGCTGGTCTTGGTCTGCACCGGCAGCCAGGGCGAGCCGCGCGCCGCCCTGCCCCGCATCGCCCGCGGCGACCACCCGAAGATCAAGACCCGCAAAGGCGACACCCTGCTGATGTCGTCGCGCAAGATCCCGGGCAACGAGAAGGCCATCCACGCCATGCTCGACGCCTTCGCCAAGGCGGGGGTCCGCGTCGTCCACCGCAGCGACAACTACACCATCCACGCCTCGGGCCACGCCGCCGAAGACGAGCTGCGCTGGCTGCTGGGCTTGGTGCGGCCGCGCTATTTCCTGCCGGTGCACGGTGTCTACACCTTCCTCGACCGCCACGCCGCGCTCGCCCGCGACGTCGGCGCCGAGGTGCCGCTGCTGATGACCAACGGCGACGTGATCGAGCTCGACGCCGAGGGACCGCAGAAGATCGGCGAGATCGAGGCCGAGCCGTGGCTGCTCGACGGCCGGCAGCTCGGCACGGCGGCCTCGCTCGGCGTCCACGATCGCTACGAGATGGGCCAGTTCGGCGTCGTCGCGGTGACGGCGATCTTCGGCCGCGGCCCGCTACAGTTGACGGCGGACGCGCGCGGCGTCTGGACCGACGACGGCCGCTTGCTGCGCGAGCTCGAGGCGGAGCTTCAGCCCTGGTTGACCCGGATGCTGGCCGGCGGCCTCGGTCGTGAGAGCGTGCAGGAGGAGCTGCGGCAATACGTGCGGCGCTATTTCCGCCGCGCCCTCGACCGCAAGCCGGTGGTCATCGCGCAGCTCCTGGAGCTCGACAAATGAGTCCACGACGCCCAGGCCCCGGCGGCGGCAGCGCCAGCAGCGGCGGCGGTCGTCGCGGCCGTGCGACCGCCAAGCCGGGCACGCCGACGCTCGCGCCCAAGCCGAAGCGCACCAACAAGAAGTCCGCCAAGGCGGCGAAAGAAGCTGCCCTGCCGCGCGGCCCGAAGCAGCGGGTCACCGGCACGGACGTCTTCCCCGACGTGCGCTACCTCGGCTCGTTCGCCGAGGCGCCGGGTCTGGACCACGGCCCCGCCGAAGTCGCCATCATCGGCCGCAGCAACGTCGGCAAATCGTCGCTGCTCAACGCTTTGGTCGGCAGCAGCAAGCTGGCGCGGGTCAGCAAGACGCCGGGCCGCACCCAGCGCATCCACGCCTTCGACGTCAGCGACGGCAGCGGCCGCAGCCTGCGACTCTGCGACCTGCCGGGCTATGGCCACGCCAAAGCGCCGGGCGCGGTGCGGGACGGCTTCGGGCCGATGATCGAAGGCTACCTCACCGGACGGCCGAAGCTGCGCGCCGTGCTGCTGCTTTGGGACGCGCGCCGCGATCCCGACGAAGAGACGCTCGGCTTTCTGCTCTGGCTCCGCGAGGCCGGCCTGCGCGTGCGCTTGGTCGTGACCAAGATGGACAAGATCGCCCGCAACCGCGCCCACGGCCGCCTCGTCGCGCTGCAACGCGGCATGGAGCTGGACCGGATCCCGCTCGGCACGAGCACGTCCTCGGGCGACGGCGTCCGGGCGCTGCGCGATTGGCTGCTCGACGAGGTCGCCGAGGCCGGCGCGTGAGCGTCGCGCTGCGTCCACTCGCGCACCGTGATCTCGCGGCGTGGGACGCGCTGCAACGCGCCGGACTGCCCGACCCCTACAGCCGGGACGCCCTGGAGCGCGAACTCGAGAGCGCCATGACCCGCACCTTCGGCCTCTTCGAAGACGACGTCCTCCGCGCCGCCGTCCTCGCATGGCTGGTCGTCGACGAGCTGCAGATCATGACGGTGGTCGTCGACGACACGGCGCGGCGTCGCGGCTTCGGTCGGCGCCTGGTCGAGCACACGCTGCGGATGGCGCGCGCGGCAGGAGCCACCTTCGCGACCCTGGAGGTCCGGGCCGGCAACGTCGCCGCGCTCGCCCTCTACACCGCGCTCGGCTTCTCGCGCGACGGCGTGCGCCCCGGCTATTATCCGGATGGAGAGGACGCGGTGCTGATGCACCTGGATTTTCCGGGCGCAGCACAAAGCGCAACGGAGGCGGGATGAGTCAGCTGCGGAGCGGAATCTACGCGATCCTCGATATCGACCGGCTGCTGCCCGTGCTGCCCGAAGATCCGGAAGAAGAGCGGGCGCTGCTGCTGGCCTACGGTCGCGCGGCGGTCGAGGGCGGCGCGGTCGCGCTGCAGCTCCGCGACAAGCGCTCGCCGCCGCACAGCCTCGCGCTGCTCTCCCGGTTTCGCGACCTCCTCGAGGCCTTCGGCGAGCAGATCCCGGTCGTGATGAACGACCACCTCGAAGCCGCGGCGACCTTCCGCGGCCGCGCCGGCCTGGGCGTCCACCTCGGGCAAGATGACGACACGCCGCAGCGCGCCCGCGCGACGCTCGGCGACGACGGCATCGTCGGCATCTCGACCCACGACCTCGACCAACTCGAGGCCGCGCGCCGCATGCCGGTCGACTACGTCGGCTTCGGCCCGGTGCTGGCCACCGACGGCAAGGCGGGTGCGGGAGAGGCGCGCGGCATGGCGATGCTGCAGCAGGCCGCGTCGCGCACCGCCAAGCCGGTCATCGCCATCGGCGGCCTCGGCCTGGACGCGCTCCCGGACGTGGTCGCCGCCGGCGCGACCGCGATGGCCGTGATCGGCGCCTGGCTCGGCCCGGCCGACGCGCCCTTCAGCGTCGAGCGCGCCGGCCTCGCGATGTCGATGCTCACCGCCTGCTGGCAGGCCGAGCGGGAGGAGGCGTGAGCGAGCCCTGGACCGTCGGCAGCGTCCTGCAGTGGGCGAGCCCCTTCCTGCAGAAGCACGGTTCGAGCTCGGCGCGACTCGACGCCGAGTTGCTCCTCGGCGAAGCGATCGCCCTGCCCCGCTTGCAGCTCTACGTGCAGCACGATCGGCCGATGCAGCAGGACGAGTTGGCCCGCTTCAAGGCCCTGGTCAAGCGCCGCGCCGGGGCCGAGCCGGTGGCCTATATCCTCGGCCGCAAATCGTTCCACGCGATCGAGCTGCAGGTTGGCCCGGGTGCCCTGGTGCCGCGACCGGAGACCGAACACCTGGTCGATCGCGCAGCGAGCCTGCTCCGCAGCGAAGGCACACCCGAAGGTCCGGTGATCGACGTCGGGACCGGCACCGGCGCCATCGTCTGCGCGCTCGCCGTGGCGCTCGGCGAGACCGACCCCGAGCGGCCGCTGCTCGCCACCGACCGCAGCCCCGAGGCACTGCGTTGGGCGGCAGCCAACGTCGAGTCGCTCGGCCTCTCGCAGCGGATCACCCTCGCCGAGGGCGACCTGCTGGGCCCCTTCGCCGATCGCGCCCCCTTCGCCGCCCTGCTCTCGAACCCGCCGTATATCCGCCGCGCGCGGATGGCCGAGCTGGAGCCGACGGTGCGTGGCCACGAGCCGCATCTGGCGCTCGACGGCGGTGAGGATGGACTCGACGTGCTCCGGCGGCTGGTCGTGGTGGCGCAACGCGTCGTCGCGCCCGGCGGCTGCGTCATCTTCGAGTTGGGCGATCCGGATCAGGGCGCGATCGTCGCCGGCGCGCTGCGAGAACGCGGCTTCGCCGACGCCCGCTACGAGCGCATCGGACCCGGGCCGACCGGGCTGGTCCTCGGCCGCCGAGACGCCGCCTAGGGCGCCCCCTGGCAGCGTCCCGCGGCGCACCGCGCGGCCATCGGCGCGACCTTCTTCGCTGCCCGGGCGGTGTTGATGTAGGCGGCGCGCCCCTGGCAGTCGGCGTCGGTCTCGCAGGCGCAGAACGCCAACTCCGGTCGATCGAAGCAGAGCCATCCCGAGGCGCAGAGGCCCGCCGTGCCGACGCCGCAGCCACCGAGCCCGGCGTCGTTGTCGCAGCGCAGACCGCTGCCGAAGCGAGTGATCGAGGTGCACGCCGGCACCGTCTTCGCGACGAATCCGGGCTCTTCGGGCTGGCCGCAGCCGAGCAGCAACAGCGCCGCGCCGAGCAACGGGCCCCGGGTCACACGCCTCAAGGCTGCACCGCGTAGCGGTAGACGTAGAAGGGGGTCACGACCAGCCAATCATCGACCGCGGCGCGGGCGAAAGCCGCGATATCGCCGCTCGGCTGGGCGAAGGGGTTGACCGTCCCCGGCGGCGCTTTCGGCAGGACGACGGCGAAGGCCTTGCCGTCCCAGCTGCGGATCTGGCCCTTCAACGCGCCGAGCACGACGTCGTCGGCGCCGGTGCCGTCCACCGCGGTGAAGCCGAGCGACCACTGCAGCCCGTCCATCTTGACGAAGGCCCCGGCCTGCAGGCGCGCGACGTAGGGCTCGACGGTGCCACCAACGACCCAGGTGGCGCCGTCGGCACCACGCCACAGCGCGCGCGGAGCGGTATCGAGCGGATAGGATTTCCAGCCCGCGGCTGTCTTCTCCAAGGCGAGGCCAGCGCTGGTCGCGCCCTTGTCGACCGCGATCCACACGGCGTCGCCGACGACCTGCACCGAGACGAAGTTGCCACCGCTGCCGATCGCCTCGCCGTCGGTGACGGTCACGTCCTCCGCCGCGAAGACGGCGTCGCCGGCCTTGCGGTAGGCGCGGGCGTCGTCGCCGACCGCCCAGACCACGTCGCCGTCGCCGTCGATGGCGCGAAAGCGGGTCACCGGCGACGGCGGGATCTCGGCCCGGACTTGCCACTCGCTGCCCTTGCCCTGGACCAGGATCGAGGCGTCGCCGGCGATCCAAGCCTCGCCGGTGGCGTCGACGTAGACCGCGCGCAGGTCGGTGGTGCCGACACCGGGGACGGTGATGACCTGCGGTCCGGTCGGCAGCAAGCGAACCAGGCCGCCGTCCTCCGCGGTCAGCAGGTAGCCCTCGCCGGCTGCACCGAGCGCGGCGCCATCGGTCATCTTTCCGTCAACCGGCGGGGCGAAGGCGATCCACTTCAGCGTTCCTTCCGTCTTGCCGTCACTGCCAGCGTCGGCCGCTCCAGAGTCGGCAGCGTCGTCGTCGGTCCCGTCGACCACGGCGTCCGTCGCAGCGGCATCGCCCTTGCCATCTTCATCGCCGCCGCATCCGGCGAGCAGAATCGTCCCGAGCACCGACCCGAGCAGCAGCGCTCGGCTGGACCATCCCGTTGCTGACCAACACTTCATCCTGCGTACTCCTGCTCGACGTACCGTGCCGGCGGTGGACTCTAGCGAAACGCGCGTCGCACGGCGAGTGTCCGCCCCGGGGCGCAGAGCCCCCAGCGGTCGACAGCGCCGGCACCGCTTGCCTTGCCGCAGATCCGGCCGAGACCTACGCTATCGGTCGAGCGCAGCAAGCCGCGCCGGAGGCCGTCATGCCGGATATCGCCCAGCCACAGCAGAAGAAAGACAAGAAGCCGAAGATCGAGCCGCGTGACCTGCAGGACCCGCGCCTGCGCGACAAGCACCAAGGCGACGATTGGAGCTACGGCAAAGCCGGCCAGGACGAGCGCAACCGCCTCTTCTACTACGGCGTGCGCGCGTCCGACGTGATCCAGGGCGCGGTGGCCGATTGCTATTTCGTCGCCGCCCTCTCGGCCGTCGCGGCGGAGAATCCGAACCTGATCAAGACCGGCATCGTCGACAACGGCGACAACACCTACAAGGTCCGCTTCTTCACCAAGCGGAACTACTGGGAATCGAACTATTCCGAGACGTGGGTGACGATCGACGGCGACCTCCCGCAGCAGAAGGGCTACTCCGATCTGCGCTACGCCAAGGGTCAGCAGACCAAAGATGGCGGTCGCGAGCTCTGGCCAGCGCTCTACGAGAAGGCCTGGGCCCAGCTCAAGGGCGGCTACAACGTCGTCGGCGAGGGCGGCAGCTCGGCCGAGGCGCTCGAGGCCCTCTCGGGCAAGCGCGTCAGCTATATGTCGACCGATAGCTCGCCGGACGACCTGCTCTGGAGCCGGATCAAGAAGGCTTCGGACAACAACCAAGCGATGTCCGCCGGCACCCGCGGCAAGGAAGACGAGGCGATCTACGCCGGCACCAACCTCTACGCCTGGCACGCCTACACCATCCTCGGCGCGTACGAGAAAGGTCGCGGCAAGGACAAGAAGCGCTACGTCAAGCTGCGCAACCCCTGGGGTCGCGTCGAGCCCGGCAAGGACGGCAAGGACGACGGCATCTTCGAGCTCACCCTCGAGGACTTCAAGAAGTTCTACTCGAACGTGAACATCACGGGAATGTAGCCTTGCTTCGCCACGACGTCGCCGACGGCCCGCTCGGCCCGCGCCTGCACGGGCTGCCGCCGGGATCGACCGTGGCGCTCGGCCCCGGCGTGCATCGCGGACCCGTTGCACTCCCACACGACATCACCCTCGTCGCCGCTGGCGGCATGGGCAGCGCCAGCATCGTCGGCCATCGAGGCCCCGCGCTCTCGCTCGAGGGAGCGGAGCGGGTTCGGATCGAGTCACTCGTCCTTCGAGGACCGGAAACCGGCGCTGGCGCGGCCCTTCAGGTCTACATGCCTGCCGAGGTCGAGGTCGTCGGTTGCCTGCTCTCCGGCGGCCGCGGCCGCGGCGAAGGCGGCGGCGCCGTCGACGTGCAGCGCGGCGAGGTGCGCCTGCTCCGCTGTCGGCTGACCCGCAATCGGGCGCCGCAAGGAGGCGCGGTGCGATGCAGCGGCCCGGCGCTGGTCGAGCTCGAGAGCTGCGTCTTTCACGACAACCAAGCCGATGGGGCCGGCGGTGGCGCGCTCTTCGCCAGCCGTGGCGGCACGATCCGCGCGGTCGGCTGTACCTTCGCCGGCAACCGTGGCGGACGCGGCAGCGTCGCGTTGGCCGGTGGCGGAGCGGGTGGCGGCGGTGAGATCACGCTGCGCAACTGCCTCGTCGGCTCCGATGCCGCGGGTGAAGCCGTCCTCGCCGAGCACGGCGGAGCGCTGGCCCTCACGCGCGTCGTGGTGCCACGGGCCCCGCCCGAGGAGACGACACAGGACGCAGTCGTTGTCCGCGCGATCGAGGTGCTGACGCATGGCGAGCGCCCGTTCGCGGCGCGTTTCCCGGCATTGCTGCGGGAGATCGGCACCGCGGAGGATTTTGCCGAGCTGTCGGACGTCTATGGCAAGCCGCGAGCGGTCTGGGTCGGCGCCGTCGGCTGATCAGGGACCGACGGCGGCGCTGCGCGGCTCGGTCGCAGAAGGCACGATCTCGAAGAGCAGCGCTCCGTCGACACCGCGCGCCCGGGCCCGCACACCGGGGCGCAGTCGCCCTTCGAGCAGCGCTTCGCCGAGCGGATCTTCGACCGCGCTGGCGAGCCGGTTGCGCAGCCAGCGGGCGCCGAGCTCCTCTCGGATCTCGGCGGCAAGGACCATCTCGACGACGCACGGGGAGAAGTCGACCCGGACCAAGCGCTCGTCGTAGAGCGTGGTGCTGAGGCGCTGCAGCTCCGCGCGCGCCACCTCGGCCAACGCCTCTCGACCCAGCGGCGAGAAGAGGACGACGTCGTCGACCCGGCTGACCAACTCGCCGCCGAGTCGCTGCCGCACGGCAGCAGCAAAGCGCTCCGGATCCGGCCCCTTGTTGCTCGGGGCGCCGAGGAATCCGACCCCGGGGCGGCCGAGGCCGAGGTGCTCCGGCGAGAGCGTGGTGGTCACCACGATGACGGCGTTGCGCGCGTCGAGGCGACGGCCCTGGTTGTCGACGACGCTCCCGGTCTCGACCAATTGCTGAACCAGCGCGGCGATCTCGGGCGCTGCGCGGTCGAGCTCTTCGAAGAGCAGGACGCGGTAGGGTCGACGGTGCAGCGCGTCCGCGAGCAGCCCGGCCTGCTGGTGGCCGACATAGCCCGGCGGCGAGCCGATCAGCCGCGACACGCTGTGCGACTCGGTGTAATCGCTCATGTCGAAGCGGGCCACGGCGTCGGAACGCAGGTAGAGCTGCTCGGCGAGCGCGGCAGCGGCGACGCCCTTGCCGACGCCAGGCGGCCCGGCGAAGACGAAGCTGGCAAGCGGTCGTTCGCCGCCGAGGCCGGCGTGGTTGCGCGCCACCCGGCGGGCGATCGTCCGCACCGCCTCGGGCTGGCCGAGAACGCTCTTGCCGAGCTCGACGTCGAGTTCGCGCAGCCGGCGCTGCTCGTCGTCGAGCAGCCGCTCGAGCGGGACGGTGCCGAGCGAGGCGACCGCACGTGCGACGTCGGCCCGGTCGACCTGCGCTTGCCCCCGACGGCGGGCCTGCGCTCCTGCCCGGTCGAGGACCGCGACGGCCTTGTCCGGTAGCGCGCGGTCAGGGATGAAGCGGCGACTGAGCTCGACCGCCGAGACGATGGCCGCGTGGCTGTAGGGGATGCCGTGGTGCTCGCGGAAGGTCGGCGCCAGCCCGACCAGGATCTCGACCGCCTCGGAGACCGAAGGCTCCGGCACGTCGATGACCTGGAAGCGGCGCTCCATCGCCGGGTCGGCCTCGATGAAGCGGCGGTATTCGACTCGCGTGGTCGCGCCGATCAGGGGGAAATGCCCGCGCGCTAGCGCCGTCTTCAGGTCGTTGGCGGCGTCGAGCGGCCCATCGCCTGCGCCGGCGCCCATCAGCGTGTGGATCTCGTCGATGAAGACGATGATTCCGCCCTCGGCAGCGGCGACCTCGGCCCGCAGCGCGGCCATCCGCTCGGCGAACGAGCCGCGCAGCGACGTCCCGGCGAGCAAGGCCGAGACCGGCACCTCGACGATGACGGCTTCGGCGAGCCGGCCGTAGCGCGCGGCATCGCCGGCGATCCGCGCGGCGAGCCCCTCGACCAGCGCGGTCTTACCGACGCCGGCTTCACCGACCAGGCACGGGTTGTTGACCCGGCGCATCAAGAGGACGTCGATGACGGCGTCGACCAACTGTTGCCGGCCGACGAGCGGGGTCGTCTCACCATCCAGGGCGGCGCGGGTCAGGTTGCGACCGATGCGGCACAGCGTCGGATAACGCTCGGGGTCGAGTTCGAAGGCGCGCCGCTGCGGGATCGGCGGCGGCTCGACCTCGAGGACGATGGTCGGCGCGTCCTCCATCGAGGGCATCGCCGCCGGCTCGGGCAGCGCGACCTGCGCCGGGGGAGCGGTGCGCGCGCGGCGCGGAGTCCGCGGTGCCGGCACCAAGCCGTCGGCGACGGGGAGCGGACGCGGCGCCGCCAGGGATTCGCCCTGGTTGCGCGGCTGAACCGTCGGCAGCTGTGGCGCGGTCGTGACCGAGGGCAGGGAGGGACGCGACGGCCGGCGGGCGCCGCGGCCGCGGGCTCCTCCGAATTCGAGATCGTGGACGATGGCGCCGATCATGCGCGCGCGCAGGGCAGCGACATCGACGCCCGCGCGGCGCAACAACCCAGGCGCGGCGGCCGAGCGAACGCGCAACAGGCTCGCGAGCAGCCCCGCGGGGTCGACCTCGCCGGAGGAACGCGCGGCCAGCGCGCGCGCCTGGCGCAAGATCTCGGCGACGGTCCCCTCCGGATCGGCATCGAGGATCTCGTCGCCGGACGCACGAAAATGGGCCAGCAGCGAACGATGGTCGAGCCCGGCTTCGAGCAGGACGTCGCGGGCCGTCGACGGCCGGGTCAGCAAAGCAAGCAGGAGATGGACCGAGCCGCGCGGATGTCCGGCACCACGGGCCAAATCATCGGCGCACGCCATGACGCGAACCAACTCGGGGACGACCGTCTCCGGCGCGAGATGCTCGTGCTCCAGATCGCTCACTTGCCCCCCTCGACGCGCCGACGCTGACCGTCGGCGGCAGCCTATCGATTCGGAGCGCGTTGCCAAGAAAACGAGCCAAAAACCCCACCGGCGGCCGTTTCCGGCCGCCGGTGGGAAGAGAGCGAGGTGGGAGTTCGAGGAAATGAGCCCACAACTCTTCGGTCACCGCCACGAAGGCTCCGGTGGGCGCACTCCCTAACGATGCGCGCTCCGGCGATGGTGACCGCGTCTGCTGCGGCCGAGGGACGCGCCGTGCGAAACACGGCGCGGATTGAACAAGGTGACAGGGTGGTCAGGGAAGCCATAGGGATTCTGCCCACGCGTCTCGCTCTGCAAGTAGGTGTGTTGCATGTTCCACGCCAACTTGCAAGTCGCTCCCACGGCGAATCGACAACAGCCGAAAAGCACGAGATAGAAACTTCTCCACTGCGCCACTTTGGCGCAGTTGGCTGGCCACACTGGCAAGCCGAAGCGAGCGGGGCGCCCATCTTGGCGAAAGCGCTCCACTTTGGAACACCAGGAAGAGAGATTCCGTTGTGTTTTCGCGACTTGATCGGTTGCGTCAAAATAAGGCACTTTGTGAGACACCTGTCTCACCCTGGCACGATCTCGCCCTTGGGGATCGGCCGCCACGCGACGACGCGCAGCGGGGCCAACGCCTCCACGCTCACGGTGGCGCCGGGTGGCAAGGCGACCCGTTCGCCATCGACGACGGCGACGTCCGGATCATCTTCGACCTCGAACTGCAGCTTTGCCAATGGCCCGGCGTGGAAGCGGCGGCCATTGGGTCGGACGCCACGCAGCAGGCGAGGCAGCGAGAGCTTGGTCGCGAATGGCCCCAGGCCGGAGACCAGCCCATGCACACCGTCGACCGCGAGGCCGCGCACCGCGGGGAAGGGCCGCACCCAACCGAAGAAGCCGGGAAGTGGGCTCAGCAGCGCGGCGGTGACGCCTTGCATCGCGCCCGAACGGCCGAGTGGATCTTGCCAGCGCACTTCCGCCGCGATCCGACGAAATCGATCGTCCGGTAGGCTGCCGGTCCCAAACCGCAGCAGAACCTCGGAGAGCCCGACGCTGCCGGGCACGACGGCGGCGGCATAGTCGCGATGAGCGCGGGCGATCGCGCCGAGACTCGCGGTGATGCCAACGCGACTCGACTCGCCGCCGACCCGCAGGCGAACCACCGGCAGCTGTGCGATCCGGCGGACGCCGCGGCCCCACGCGACCAGCACGCGGCTGGCGAGCGCGTCGACCGCGCCGGCGCCGACGAGCTCGCGCGCCGCGGTGCCGACATCGCCGACCGGCAGCAGCAGCATCGGCGGCAGCCGATCCAGGGCATCATAGAGGCCGGCGCGGGTCAGCAAGTTGGAGACTGTGCCGTCGCCGCCGGCGACGATGATCAGTTCCGTGGCCGCGAGTTGGTCCGGATCCGAGAGCAGCGCGTCGATGGCGGACGGTTCGTCGGCAGCCAGGATGCGGAGCCGACCGCTGGCAGATGTCAGCGCGTGGACCAGCTCGGCGTGTCGCGTCTGTGCCTTTGGGTTGACGATGGCCGTGATCATGGCCTTCCTATGCCCGACGACCCGCCGCGACGCAACGTCTGTGGCCGGCTGCCCAGGGGGCGCGATGGGGATCTTCGACGACGACGACGACGCAGACTGGCTGGCCGAGGGCATCGATTTTCTCGATCCGGGCGCCGGCCGGGCTGCGCTCGCCGACCGACTGGAAGCTGTGCGACGCTCGCTGACCGGCTGGGCGGGGCAGACACTCGCCACACGCCGGCCCGAGTTACCGCCGCATCGCGGCATCAAGGGCATCCGCATCCTCGAGGCCGATTTCGACGCGACCACGCGACAATTGGTCCTCGCGCTTCGCCACGACGACGCGGAAGGCCTGCGGCGGCACGCGCAATGGTACCGCCAAGTGGTGCGCGCTCGACCGAACGGAGAGGCCGCGATCGACGCCGGATCGACCGTCCTGATCGAGGCATTGCTCCGCTTTTTGGGCGGCAGGGACGGCGCCGTCGCGGCGCGTCTCTTGACCGAGGCACTGGGGGTCACGCCGCCCGCGGCATTGGCGCAGCTTCTGGCGGATTGAGATCGACGCGCGACCTCGTGCGTCGGTGCGTGTCGGCGACGTTGCCAAGTCGCGACGTGCGCGCTAGATTCTCGCCCCCTTTGCGCGACCTGACGGAGGCTCCCCGCCATGAAGATCAGCTGCCCGGCCTGCGGCGCGAACTACAAAATCCCCGACGAGAAGGTTCAAGGCAAGAACCGCGTCTTCAAGGTCGGTTGCAAGAAGTGTGGAGCGGAGATCCGGGTCCGCGGTGTCGCGACCGAGGCCGACGCTGGCCGCACGACGATGCCCTTCCAGATGGACATGCCCGAGGCCGCACCGACGACGCCGCAGCGTGTCTGGTTCGCCGGCATCGAAGGCAAACAGGTGGGTCCGCTGACCGAGGCGGAGGTGCAGGAGCACATCGGTGCCGGCCGCCTCAAGGCGGACGACCTGGTGTGGCGCAAGGGATTCGGCGCCTGGACGCCGGTGCGCGAGGTCGCGCCCTTCCAGGAGAAGGTCGCCGAGGTGAGCGGCGGCGCTTCGGCCGAGCCGGTCGCCAAGCGGAAGTCGCCGCGCCGCGCCCAGACGCTCGAGCTCTCGGCCGCGATGATCGAGCTGCTCGTCAAGCTGGACGCCCAGGGCGACGGCGGCGAAGGCGGCGAAGGCGAGGCCGAGCCTCCGGCGCTGCCTGCCGGCGGCGACGTCGCGCTGATCGCCGAGGAGGCCGACGTCGACGAGGAGCCGCCCCCGGTGGCCAAGGCCGCGGTGACGTCGGCCGCGACGGCAGCGGCAGAGCCCCCGCCGGTGCCGGCTTCCGAGGACGCCGATCCGCCGCCGGTTCCTGGGGCCGAGAGCGACGCCCCCCCGGCCGTCCCCACCGGCAAGCGCAAGGCTGGCGTCGTGGCGCTGCCGGGCAAGGCCGAGGCCAAGGCGAGCGGCCAGGACGAGGCGGCGACGCGCGTCGAGGCCATCCCGACCGAAGAGACCGCGGCCGACGCGAAGGCTGCCGCGGGCAAGAAGGACACGGCCCGTGGCAAGGCCGGTGCAGCCGCGGCCGCGGCCGGCACGGCTGGCGCGACGGCGACGCAGGCCAAGTCGACCCCAGCGGCGAAGACGAGCGGAGCGACCGCGAGCAGCAAGGCTGGGAGCGGCAAGCCCTCGGTCGGTGGCGCCAACCCGGTTGCCGCCGGCAAGGCAGCCGCCACCGCGAAGAAGGATGACGAGGGCGGCATGGGTGCCGGTCTGATCGTCGGTATCGTCGTGGTCCTGGCGCTGGTCGGCGGCGGCATCTTCCTCGCCAAGAACAAGGGCAAGGGAACGGAGACCCGCGGCGTTGCGCCGCAGGTCGTCCAGCCGGCGCCACAGGCCGAAGCTGCGCGGATCGCTGCTGCCAAGGCCGCCGCAGACAAGAAGGCCGCGGACGACAAGGCTGCCGCCGAGAAGAAGGCTGCAGAAGAGAAGGCCGCCGCCGAGAAGAAGGCTGCAGAGGAGAAGGCCGCCGCCGAGAAGGCTGCAGCGGACGCAGCGGCCGCCGCGACGGCGCAGGCTGATGCGGGCGGCACCGAGACCGCTCCGAAGGCAGAGGCGGCGGTCGTCAAGGCCGAGGCCAAGCCTTCCGCCAAGGCCGAGGCCAAGGCGGAGACCAAGGCTGAAGCCAAGGTCGAGAAGAAGCCCGAAGCCAAGGTCGAAGCCAAGGCCGAGAAGCCCGCGTCGAGCGGCAATATGGACGAGATCGACCGCATTCTGGCCGAGAAGAAGGCGCGTGAGGCGAAGAAGGCCGAGACCAAGCCCGAGCCGACCCCAGAGCCGCCAAAGACGTCCAAGAATATGGACGATATCGACAAGCTCCTCGCCGCCGAGCGGGCCAAGAAGCAGGCCAAGGCGATGACCGCGCCGCAGCCGAGCAAGAAGGACGAGGACGACGAGGAGCCCTCCAGCGGCGGAGCTGGACGGAAGATGAGCCAGGCCGAGGTCGACAAGATCGCCGCGGGCAAGCGTTCGGACGTGCTGCGCTGCTATATGCTGCACGGCGATATCGACGCCGGCGCCGAGACCATCAAGGTCATCATCTACGTCGCCGCCCAGGGTGGCGTCAGCAACGCCAAGGTCATCGGTAAGCACTCGAGCGACGAGCTCGGCAAGTGCATCATCGGCGCCGCGAAGAAGCTCCGCTTCCCGCAGGCCTCCGGCGGCACCACGAAGTACACCGTGCGCTACGCCGTGGGCGGCTGATCGCCTGGCCACTGGCATGTCGACACCGTGCATCCTGCACCTTCGGGTGGGCGCCGAGTTGTCGCCCGAGCCGTGGAGCGATGCCGCGTGCACCGAGGCGCTCGAGCAGGCGGCTGCGTCTGGCTGCCTCGACGGTGCGCTCGAGCTGGGAACGCCCGAAGCGCCGCTTTGCCGGCCGGATTTCTGGGACCAACTCGACGGCCTGTTGCTCGCTTGGCTGGAGGCACTCGACCGCCTCGACGCCGGCGATCGCGCTGCCGTGGTCCGCTTCCCCGATACCCGGATCGAGGCCGAGCTCGAGCGCAGCGACGCTCTGATCCGGGTGAGCTACGAAGATATCGACACGAGCATCGACGCCGCCGCGTTGCGCACGGCGCTCGATACCGCCGCGCAGCGGCTCGTCACCGCCCTCGGCACGATGACCCCTGCCCTGACCGCGCTGTCGGAGCGCTACGCCCGACGGGAGGCCTGATGTCCGATCGCCTCGACAACCTCTTCATCGGCGTCGCCGGAATGATCGGCGCCGGCAAGACCACGCTCGCGACCGCGCTCGGCCGCCATATGGGTCTGGACGTCTACTACGAGCCGGTGGAGGACAACGAATACCTCGCCGACTTCTATCGCGACACCGCGCGCTACAGCTTCGCGACCCAGATCTACTTGCTCAACCGCCGCTTCCAGCAGCACCAGGAGATCATCTGGCGTGGCCGCCCGGCGATCCAGGACCGCACGATCTACGAGGACGCGATCTTCGCCAAGATGCTCTCGACGACCGGGCTGATGGAGGAGCGCGACTACCGCACCTACGTCGACCTCTTCCGCCACATGTCGAATTTCATGTGCAAGCCGTCGGCGATCATCTACCTCGATGTCTCGCCCGAGAGCAGCATGGCGCGGATCCGCGAGCGCAGTCGCGACGTCGAATCCGGCGTGTCGGTGGAGTATCTCAGCGCGCTGCACGACGCCTACGAGTCGTTCGTGCAAGATATCAGCAAGCGGATCCCGACGATCCGGGTCTCCTGGGAGGAGTACCGGGACGTCGAGGAGATGGCCGAGATGATCCGCAGCGAGTACATCCACGCGAGCTTCCTGCGTGAAGTCTCACGTTGGGAGCGCCAGCTCGGTTGAGAGAGGAAGCATGAGCACGATTGTCGCGACCCTACCCAAAGTCGATCTCTGCGCCAGTCTGCTCGGGAGTCCGACGGTCGAGCAGCTCGTCGAGTTGATGCACGAGGCCGGTGACGACCGCGACGTCGCGCCGCTGCTCGCCAAGGAAGGCCCCGCAGGTTGGGACGCCGCGCTGGACCTGGTGGCGTCGGTGCTGCACAAGCCGCGGCAGGTCGAGGCGATCGCCTACAGCCTGGCCCAGCGCATGATCCGCGACTCGGTGGTGCACGTCGAGGTCCACGTCGACGCGCTGCGCCCTGCCCTGGGCGGAGAGGTCGTCTTCGACGCCATCGAGCGCGGCTTCGAGCGCGCCATCGACGAATCGGAAGACGCCCTGCTCTCCTGGGTGATCATCGCCGAAGTCCGCCGTGGTGACGATCCGGACGCCGCCGCGGCCGCGATCGCCGCGTTGCGCGAGGCCGCCGGCGATCGGATGTGCGGCGTCGCACTCTCCGGCGACGAGGCATTGCCGATCGGCGGCCTCGCGGAGGTGCTGGGCAAGCTGCGCGCGGACGGCCTCGCCCTCGCGGTGACGGCCGGCTACGGCGGCAGCCGGCGGCAGGTCGAAGAGATCCTCGCCCTCGACCCTTCGCGCGTCGTCCATGGCCACCACCTACCTCGCGACGAGGCCGCCCTGCTGCAGCTGCGCTCGCGTCGTGTGCCCGTGATCTGCCTGCCGACGGTCGAGACACGCTGCGGCCTGCAACGCGACGGCGCGCCACCCTCGGCTGGACGGCTGATGGAGGCCGGCCTCTTCGTCACGATCGGCAGCGGCGCCTCCGGCCTGCTCGGCACGACGATGACCGCCGAGCTCGACCAGGTCTCTCGGGTCCTCGGCTGGCGGCTCGAGCAGCTGCGCACCGCCACGGCGCGCGCGGTCGAGGCCGCTTTCGTCGATCCACGCCTTCGCTTCGTCATCGCGCGCGCCGTCGAGAACTGGCGGCACCGGCCCCGGCTGACCGCCGGAGGCAACGACGACGGCGGCTACGGCTTGTAGCTGACGGAAATTCTTGCCGAGGCGGCGAGATCCCGTAGGATCTCACCGCGCGCCCGTATTCTCTGGGGCGCAGCCGAGGCCCGCCATGCAATCGATCGCCATCGTCGACGAGCGCTACGAGTCGCTGCCCGTCTTCCCGCTGCCGACCTTCGTCATCTTCCCGCAGACCACCCAGCGCCTGCACATCTTCGAGCCGCGCTACCGGATGTTGGTCAGCGACGCCCTCGCGACCAATCGCCTGTTGGTGCTGGTCGGGCTCAAGCCCGGGTGGGAAGAGAGCTACTACGGCTCGCCGCCGGCGCACGAGGTGGGCTCGCTCTGCCGAATCGTCAACGAAGAGCGCCTCGCCGACGGCCGCTACAACCTCTACGTGCATTGCCTGGCCCGGGTTCGGGTCCGCACGATCCATCAACTCCAGCCCTACCGGACCGGCGAGGTCGAAGTGATCGACGAGATCGTCGACGACCCGGTCGAGCTCGAAGCCGCCATCGAGCGGCTGAGCAGCACCGTGCGCGGCCTGATGATGCAGCGCGGCGATCATGCCTCTCTGCTCGCGCAGGCCCTCTCCTCGAGCAAGAAGGCCGGAATCCTGACCCACCGGGTCGCGACCGTTCTCGCCTTCGATCCCACCGTGCGGCAGGCGCTGCTGGAGACCCCGTCGGCGAAGGAACGCGCCGAGCGCTTGGTCGATATCGCGAGCGATCTGCTGCTGCGCACGACCGAGCTCGAAGCCGTGGGCCACGAGGGCGAGGTCGGGCTGCTGAACTGAGCGCCCCCGCCCTGGTCCTGGATGGTCTCTGCGTACAGCGCGCGGGCCACGCCCTCTACGGCGCGGAGGGGTTGCACCTGCAGGTCGGCATGGGCGAGTCGGTCGCCGTGGTCGGCCCTTCCGGCGTCGGCAAATCGACCCTCCTCAGCGCCATCCTCGACCTGCTCGGCAGCGCCGCAGAGGTCCGCATCGCGCGACTGCAGATCGGTGGCGCGTCCTGGCATCGCCGGATGCGCGGCCGGAGCGTCGCGTTGTTGCCGCAGGACTGCAGCGGCGCGCTCGACCCGCTGCAGACGGTCGACGGCGCCCTCCGCGAGCACGCACGCATCCACGGATTGCCGCTGGCACATTGCCTCGACGCGTTCGCCGAGGTCGGACTGCAGCACGCGGAGCTTCGATCCCGGCGTCCGCACCAACTCTCTGGCGGCCAGCGACAACGGTTGGTCCTTGCGCTGGCGCTCGCCGTCGCGCCGACGCTCCTGCTCCTGGACGAGCCAACCAGCGCCCTGGACGGTGAGGCCTCCCGCCGCGTCGCTCGCCTGCTGCGGCGCATCCGCGAGCGGCACCGATTCGGCATCCTGCTGGTCACGCACGACCTCGCGTTCGCGACCGCGGTCGCCGATCGGGTGCTGCGCTTGCACCCTGGCGGCCGGCTGGAGGCGGTCGGATGAGCGCCTTGCTCGAGCTCTCCGGCATCTCGGCGCGGACGTTGACCGACGTTACGCTCACGGTCGCACCGGGCGAGATCGTCGTCCTCGCCGGGCCGAGCGGCGCCGGCAAGAGCACGCTGATCGACGTCGTCCTCGGCTTGGTGCACGCACGTGGCGTGGTTCGGCTCGACGGGGAGGAACGTCCGCCACGCGAGCGCTGGGCGGGTGTGGCTTGGCTTGGGCAAGACGCCGGCGCGACGTTGCCGGCCGGGTGGCCGGTGCGCGACGCCGTCGCTGATCCGCTGCGGGTCGCGGGCGTCGACGGCGCGACCGCCCGGGTGCGGGCCAGCGCAGCGCTCGTCGACGTGGGCCTGACCGAGGCCGAGGCCCGGCGGCTACCGCGGGCGCTCTCCGGTGGTCAGCAGCAGCGCGTCGCCTTGGCCCGGGCCGTCATCGGCGGCGCCCGCTTGCTGCTCCTCGACGAGCCGTCGAGCGCCTTGGACGAGGCCACGGCGGTTGCGCTCGCGGCGCTGCTGCGTACGCTCTGCGCCGCCCCGCGTGGGGCGCTGGTCGTCAGCCACGACCCCGCGTTCGCGGTCGCCCTCGGCGCCCGCGTCGCCCACCTCGAAGGAGGGCGGATCGTGGCGGAGGAGCCGGCCTCGGCGTGGGCCGCCAAGGAGCAACGGGCGTGGCAATCCCTCGACTGATCCCAGAGCGGTGGCGACGGCCGCTGGGCATCGTCGGCCTGATCGCCGGGCTGCTCGCGGCGTGGGCCTCGGTCCGGCGCGACGTGGTGGGCGCGAAGGCGTCGCTGCTGCTGACCCATCTCGAGCGGCACGAAGGCGACGCGACGCTCGGACGCGACCGCCTGATCGGGCTGCGCCTGAGCGTCCCGACCGCCGAGACGCCCTTCGTCGTCGAGCGGATCTTCGCGCGTGGCAGCGCTCCGGAAGCGACGATGCCGATCCACCTGGAGCTGGGGCCAGACGTGACCCGCGTCGGCATCCGCTGCGCATTCGACATCGGCGGCAGCGAGCCGCTCTACGGCTACGGCTTGGTCCGGATCGAGCGGCAGGAAGCGCTGCAGGTCCTCGATGCCGGTGATTGCGCCGCTGCCGAAGAGACCGCCCCCTGAGCTATTGTTTCGGGGCTTCTTTCGCCATCTCGGCGTGCTTGCGGTAGTCGCTCTCGTAGTAGCGTTGCTTCTCCGCCTCGCTGAGATTCTCGGTATCGGCGTAGCGGCTCGGGCACTTCACCGTGAGGCTCGACGCCACGACGGTGTCGCCCTCCATGCGGCCCTGGACGATGGCGTCCCGGCCCTCTTCGAAGGGATCGGGCAGCAGCTTGGTATAGGCGACCGAGACGCGGTTGCCGCCGTCGTCTTCGAGCTCGAAGCGGAACGACGCGCTCGCCGGCTCGCCGCGGACGCTGCCCTTGGCGATGCGGCCCGAGACCTTGATGTCCTTGCCCGCGAGCTCGGCCTTCTTCTGCACCAGATCCGCCAACTCGTAGTTGAACATCCCCGAGCCACCCGAAGTGCTCGAGGTGATCACGAAGAAGCCGATCGCCGCGACGGCGACCGCGATGACCAGCGGCGCCACCGAGGCGCGCTTGCGCTGCGGGACGGCGGTGGTGCTGAGGTGTTCGACGTGCTCGGCCATGCGCGACCTCCTGGGCCGCCAAGGTAGGCGGCCCGTGCCCTCGCATCAAGTCGAGCGGCGGCGCAACGCGAAACAAAGGGCCCACGCCGCGGCGATCAACGTCGTCAGCCAGGCCCAGGGCGCGGTCGTCAGGCGTCCCCGGACCGGAGAGGCGCTGCAGCCGCTCGGTGCGGCCGCCGGTTGCCAAGCACCGTCCGAAGCCGCGTCGAGCCCGGCGTCGCCGCCCATCGTGCCGGTCGCGTCGCCGGTCGCGTCGCCCGTCGCGCCGCCGCCCGCGTCGGCGCCACTCGACGGATGGTTCCGCCCTGGTCCGCCGGGGAGCGGGCCGCCGGCGCCGCTGGGCGACAACGCCGCGTTCGGGGCTCCGTCCAGGCGCGGGATCGCGACGAAATCGAGGACGTGTTCGACGGCGGCGATGGCGGCGAGCGCGACCGGGGCGGCGTCTCCCTTCGGGTCGAGGACCTGCCAGCCGCCTTCGCCGACGCCGACGATCGTCACGAAGTGCGCGCCGGGCGGGTTGCCGATCGGGTGGATGCCGGCGACCACGGGGCGACCGGCGGCCAGCGACGCGGCGACGCGCAGGGCCAACTCAGGCGGCAGGCAGGCCCCGTCGAAGCCGCTGCCGAGGTCGAAGGCGACCGGATCCGGGTTGCGATCCCATCGCGCGCAGCACACACCGGCTTCGGCACAGGCGGCGTAACCGTCGTTCTCGTTGCGCCAGAGGTTCTCCAGCGGCGGTGTGTTGCCGACCACGCCGAGCGCCTCTCGTGGCGCGCCCAACGCGGCGTAGGCCGTCGAGAGCGCGGTGATGAGCGCGCCGTGGCTGGCGATCGTACGGTCGGAGCAGGCGCCGATGGCGACGTCGGAGCCGAGCTGGCTCTGGTGCGCGACGTCACCGAGGAGCAGTGAGCCGACGACCTGGGCGCAGCCGGCCTCGTCGACGGTGACGGCGATCGCCGAGCCCGCGGCTTCGGCCTTGATGCAGCGCGGCCCGAGCACGGGGTCGACCTCGCAGCCGTTGACGCAAGGCGCGACCAGCGTGGTCTCGCCGGAGACGCAAGCGACCACGGCGGATCCCGCGCAATGCGTCCCGTCTTCGAGCTCGGCGCAACTCGACGCCGCCGCAGCGGAGCAGCTCGCCTGGCCCGCAGGCCCCTGGCAGCCCAGGGCGCAGGCGACCCGTTCGGTCTCGACGCCGCCGCTGCAGACGATCTTGGCCCCGGCGTCGCACCACGTGCCGTCGGCCTTGCCGAAGCAGCTCGCGTCTTTCGCCGAAGCGCAGACGTCGGCGACCGGTCCGGGGGTCGGTAGGCAGCCGAATTTGCAGATCTCGACGCTGACTTCGGACTGGCTCAGGCAGTGCACCAGGGCGCCGGCGTCGCACCAGGCGCCGTCGACCTTATCGGCACAGACGCCCGCGGCCGCAGCGCAATGTGCCGCACCGTCGGCGACACAGCCTTGCATGCAAAGGGTGGCCGATTGCACCTGTCCCGCGGCACAGCCGAGCAGGAGCTCGCCCTGGCAGACGCCGCCATCGACCTTGGCCGCGCACGCTGCGCCTTCGACGCCGAGGCAGCCGACCTGTCCGGCGAAGGTGCCGCAGCCGAAGGCGCAGAGCTCTTGTTCGGCGAGCGCGCCGGCCGCACAGCGCAGCCGCTTGCTGCCGTCGCAATGCCAACCGTCCGGCTTGCCCTGGCACGGCCCTTGGCCGCCGGGGAGCGCGCAGGCGCCCTGCCCTGGCGCTCCGGCACAGCCGAAGTTGCAGGTGATGGCGCCGACGGTTTGCCCGGATTGGCAGGTCCGCAGCGAAGCCGCTTCGCAATGGCCGCCGTCGGCGAGGCCGGCGCAGGGATCGGCCGGTGCGGGCTTGGCCAGGCAGAGCGCATTGCCGCCGACCACGCCGCAGCCGAAGGCACAGGGCGTGGCGCTCGCGGTCTTGCCGGATTGGCATTGGCGGAGCACGTCGCCTTCGCAGCTCGCGCCGTCGCCCTTGCCGGCGCATGGCTCGGGTGCGGCGGGCTCGTTGCAGTGGACGACACCGGCCTTGTCGACGCATCCGAACTGGCAGGTGATGGTCTGCTGCACGGCCCCCGCGACGCAGATCACGACGGCGTCCTGGTGGCAGAGCGCGGCGTTTTGCACGCCCTCGCACGGCCCTGTCACCGGCTTGGCCTTGCATTGGTCGGGGACACCGACCGGCATCGACTCGCAGCCGTCGGCGCAGGTCTCGCTGGCGCTGATCGAACCGCCGCTGCAGGTCACGAGCTTGTCGCCATCGCACCAGGCGCCGTTCTGCTTGCCGCTGCAGAAGCCGGTGCCGCCGCCGGATTTGCACTGATCCGGCACGCCGACCGGCATCGACTCGCAGCCGTTGCTGCAGGTTTGGCTACTCGCCACCGCGCCGTCCTTGCAGTCGACCAGCGCGCTGCCGTCGCACCACAGGCCGTTTTGCTTGCCGGTACAGAAAGTCGTGGTCCCGCCGCCGCCGCCGTTGCCGATGTCACCGCAGTTCTTCCAGACGACCTCACCGCCGTAGGCGTCGACCGCGACGCCGTTCTTGCGGACCTCGAGGTGCAGGTGGTGGCCGCCGCCCTGTTGGCAGACCCAGGTGCCGTTCTTCTGCGTGAGGGTGTAGCCGGTATTGGAGGCATAGCCGATCGGCGTGCCGGCTTGGATCTCACCCGCGCCGACCAGGATGTCCTTGCGCATGTGGGCGAGGATGATCTCGTAGGGGCCCGTCGCGATCTTGATGAGGTTGCCGAAGTCCGGCGAGCAGGTCTGCCCGTTGTAGCTGTTGACGACCTTGGTGACGGTGCCGTTCGTCGGAGCGTAGAGCGGCGTGCCGTCGCCGCAGGCGTAGTCGCTGCCCTTGTGGCCGCTGTAGCAGCCGAAGCCGCAGGTCACGGCTTTGGCGGGGTTGAAGGGATTGCAGAGCTCCAACTTGCCGCCAGTGCCGCCGCCGCCACCGGAGCTCGGAGCGCATTGATCGGCGACGCCGACCGGCATGGATTGGCAGCCGTTGCTGCAGGTCTGGCTGCTGGCGACGCTGTTGTTCTGGCAGTTGACCAGCGCGTCGCCGTCGCACCAGAGGCCGTTCTGCTTGCCGGCGCAGAAGCCCGTGCCGCCGGTCGCTTTGCACTGATCGGGGACGCCGACCGGCATCGATTGGCAGCCGTTGGCGCAGGTCTGGCTGCTGCTGACAGCGCCGTTCTGGCATTGGACCAACTTGTCGCCGTCGCACCAAGCGCCGTTCTGCTTGCCGGTGCAGAAGGAAGTCGCCGCCTTGCAGGTGTCGTCGGTCCCGGCGGGATTGGATTGGCAGCCGTTCGGGCAATTCTGGCTGCTCGCGATGCTGCCGGATTTGCACAGCACCAACTTGCTGCCGTCGCACCACTGACCGCTGGCCTTGCCGGTGCAGAAATTCGTCGCTTCCTTGCACTTGTCGTCGGTGCCCGAGGGCATCGACTGGCAGCCGTTCGGACAGTTCTGGCTGCTGCTGATGTTGCCCGACTTACAAAGGACCAACTTGCTGCCGTCGCACCACTGACCGCTCGCCTTGCCGGTGCAGAAATTGGTCGCTTCCTTGCACTTGTCGTCGGTGCCCGAGGGCATCGACTGGCAGCCGTTCGGACAGTTCTGGCTGCTGCTGATGTTGCCCGATTTGCAAAGGACCAACTTGCTGCCGTCGCACCACTGACCACTCGCCTTGCCAGTGCAGAAATTGGTCGCTTCCTTGCACTTGTCGTCGGTGCCCGAGGGCATCGACTGGCAGCCGTTCGGACAGCTCTGGCTGCTGCTGATGTTGCCGGATTTGCACAGCACCAGCTTGCTGCCGTCGCACCAATAGCCGCTGGCCTTGCCGGCGCAGAAGCCGGTCGCCGCCTTGCACTGGTCGGGCGTACCGGGCGGCATCGATTGGCAGCCGTTGCTGCACGTCTGGCTGCTGCTGACGTTGCCGTTGCTGCAGTAGACGAGCTTGTCGCCGTCGCACCAAAGGCCGTTCTGCTTGCCGGTGCAGAAGGCGGCCCAGGCGTCGGTGGCGGAGAGGAGCGTGAGCGCCGCGACGAAGAGGGCGACGCGGGTCGAGCCGCGGGCCTGCAAGCGAACGTGCGCGTTCATTCGGCCCTCCTCCCTCGCCCCGCGTCGGGGGCTCGCCGTGCTACGGCACGATCACGCAACGGAAGCCGATAGAGGCCGACGCGGCGCTCGCCGACGCACGCGCCGCCGCACGCAGGTCGGTCGCCTTGGTGCTGGCGTAGCTGCCGCCGCGAACGGTCTTGGTGCTGCCCGCGGCGCTGTTCACCGGGTCGGTGGCCGGGTTCGCGAGCGTTCCGTAGTAGCTGGCAGAGAACGTGTCCTGGACCCACTCCGAGAGGTTTCCGGCGAGATCGTAGACGTCGTAGACGCTGCGATCCGTATCCGGCTTGGACGCGATATCCGCGGGTGCGGTGCCGTCGCAACCCTTGCCACCGCCGTCGTTCATGATCGCCATCGCGCAGCTCGGCGTCGGCGCGTCTCCCCAGACGTAGGTCGACGTCTCGGTCTTGCAGTCGCTGAAGTTCTCGCAACCACCGCGCGCGGCGCGCTCCCACTCGGCCTCGGTCGGCAAGCGACCGGTCTTCTTGCCGGCCGCGCTATTTTCGCCATACCACGTGCAATATGCGACCGCCTCGGCGTGGCTGACGCAGTTGACGGGCTGCTGCAGCTTGGAGGTGTCGCCGTAGTTGCAGGAGGTGCCGGTCATCGCGGGGGCCTTGCAGACACCGGCGACGACGCAGGCAGAGTAGCGCGCGACGGACACCTCGAAGCGGTCCATCCAGTGGCCGCTGAGCTTGACCTCGTGTTGCGGCAGCTCGGCCGCTTGGCAGGCTCCGCCCTCGGTGGCGCTGCAGCCTTGCTGGAAGTCGCCCTTCGGCACGAAGACCATCTCCGCCTGCGGCTGCACGCTGCAGTCCGAGGCGGAGGCGGACGTCGCGACGCAGACACCGGAGTTGCCGAGGCTGGCACAACCCGAGCCATCCGGAACGGACTTCACCGCGCATTTGTCGGTGCCGAGATCGCAGTAGTCGACCGTGCAGCTGTTGCCGTCGTTGCAGATCGAGGCGCTGATCTTCTCGCATTTGCCGGTCGCCGGGATGCACTTCTCGACCAAGCAGCTGCCCGTCGCGGTCGGGTTGCAGGTCGGGATCGAGCCGGGCTTGGTCTTGCAGACATTGGTCGCGCCCGTCTTGTCGCAGAAGAGCGTGCCGTTGCAGGCGTTGCCGTCATCCTTTGAAGCGCAATCGGCGTCGGTGGCGCACTCGCAGATATTGGTGCCAGCCGCGCACGCACCGGCGACGCAGCTATCACCGCTGGTGCAGGGGTTGCCGTCGTCGCAGAGTACGACGTTGTCCGGCTTGTTGACCATGGCGCATTTTCCGGTCTTCGCGTCGCATTGGTTGCGCATGCAGGCCGTGTCGTCGCCGGACGGACACACCGTGACGGACCCCGGATTGACGGCGCAGGTGTTCTGCTCGGCGGTCGCACCCTTCTTGCAGTAGAGCGTGCCGGCGCAGAGGTTCTTGCTCTGCAGCGGCGCGCAGTCGGCGTCGGTGGTGCAGACGCAGATCTCGGTCTCGGCCTTGCAGACACCGTTCTCGCAAATTGGCGTCGCCGAGCACGGATTGCCGTCGTCGCAGAGCTTGTTGTTGTTGATCGGCGTCATCGCGCAGGCGCCGGTCGCCTTGTTGCATTGGTTGGCCAAGCAGGTCGAATCCTCGGTGTCGCTGCAGCTGACGATGGTGGCGGGGTTGACCTTGCAGGCGCCGGTGGCCTTGTCGCAGTAGAGCGTGCCGTTGCAGACGTTGCCGTCTTCCTTGCTGGCGCAGTCGCTGTCCTGGCTGCATTGGCAGACGTTGGTCGCACACTTGCCGTCGAAGCAGGAATAGCCGATCGGGCAGCTGCCGCCGGCGCCGCACGCCTTGGCGTCTGCGCCGACTGGGCTGCACTGCCCCTTGGCGTTGCAGAAGTCGTTCGGTGTACAGGGGTTGCCGTCGTCACAGAGGACCGTGCCCTTGACCGGCGTGACCTTGCAGGAACCGGTCTTCGGATCACAGACATTCTGCGCGCAGACGGTGTCGTCGACGCCGATGCAGGTGACCACCGTCGCCGGGTTGACTTTGCACTTGGGTCCGCCGGACGCGAGTTTGTCGCAATACATCGTGCCGTTGCAGACGTTGCCATCTTCCTGGCCGGCGCAGTCGCTGTCCTTCTGGCAGCCGCAGGTATTGGTGTCGTCGGAGACGCAGACGCCCTTGTCGCATTCGTCGACCGGGGTGCAGGTGTTGCCGTCGTCGCAGAAGACGTCGACCTTCTTCACCGGGTAGGGCTTGACCGAGACCTTCACCGCCTGCGTCTTCGGGTCGGTGATCGTCTCCTTGAACACGTTCTCACGCGGCGTCAGCTTGCACACGCCGAGCTTCGGGTAGCAGATATTCACCACGCAAGCGGTGTCGCTCAAGCTCGCGCAGTTGACGATGGTCGCTTTGTTCAGCTCGCAAGCGCCGGTCGCTTGGTTGCAGAACATGGTGCCGTTGCAGAGGTCACCGTCGTCCTTCGCGGCGCAGTCGGCGTCCTCCTGGCAGACGCAGGTATTGGTGACGCAGAAGCCGTCCTGGCAGACGGTGCCGGCCTTGGAGCACTGGCCCTTTTCATCGCACGGCGGCGAGTCGGAGAGCGCCGGCGAGCAGAGCCCAGCCGCGTTGCAGGCCGAGTTCGGGGTGCACTCGGCGCCGTCGTCGCAGAGCTTGCCGACCTTCTCCGGCACCATCTTGCAGCCGCCGTCGTTGCCGTCGACCACGCAGGTGTTGACCGAGCAGGCCGTGTCGTCCTTGCTCTCGCAATTGATGACGGTGGCGGGGTTGATCTCGCAGTGCGTCTTGGCCGCCTTCTCTTCCGAGGTCGCGCCAGCGGCATAGGGGCCGGCGGCGGGGTTGGCGCAATAGAATTGTCCGGAGCAAGGCCCCGCGGTGCCCTGGTACTTCTTCTCGCACTGCGACTTGAAGTTCACGATATCGCACTCGCAGATCATCGTGCCGGGGATGCATTCGCCGCCGAAGCAGGTGTCGCCGCTGGTGCAGTTGCTGCCGTCGTCGCAGAGCGTGTTGTTCGGCTTGGCCTTGAACTCGCAAGCGCCCTTCTGCGGATTGCAGACGTGGGTGCTGCAGTCGGTGTCGAGGCTGCTGTCACAGGTGACCTTGGTGCTCTCGGGGATGACGCACTCGTGCTTCTTGCTGTCGTCGTTGATGACGCAGGTCGAGACGCCGTTGCACTTATTCGCCGGGCTCTTCTTCGCGCAGCCGTATTGTGCGTCGTCGTTGGGCTTGCTCGCGTCGCACTCGCATTTCCAGACCGTCGGCTTGCACTGGCCGGCTTGGCATTGGTTGTTGCCCTCGCAGGGCCCGCCGGCCGGGCACGTGGTGCCGTCTGCCACGGCGACGTTGGTGCAGGTGCCGTTCGCGGCGTCGCAATCATCGGCCGTGCAGGCGTCGCCGTCGTCGCAATCCGGCTCCTTGCCGCCCTTGCACTCGCCGTTCTCGCAGCGCTCCTCGGTGGTGCATTTGTTGCCGTCGTCGCAGGGCGTGTTGTCGTCGAGCTTGGCCTCTTCGCACTCACCGTTCTGCCCGCAGACGTACTTCTTGCAGGAGTTGGCGTGCTCGCCGCAGTCGACAATCGGGTCTTTGCACTTCGGCTTGCAGTCCGACGGGCAGGAGACGAAGGTCTCTTCGCCCTCGCAGGTTCCGTCGCCGCAGACCTTGCCGCCGACCGCGCAATCGGTCTTGCAGGTCGTCGCGCTTTCGCCGGGCTCGCATTTGCCGTTGCCGCACTCGGCGGAGACTCCAGTACAGTCGACCGAGCAGGAATTCTCGGTCTCGCCGGCCTCACAGCTGCCGTTGCCGCAGACGGCGCCGCCGCCTCCGACCGAGCCCTTGTTCCAATCCGGGACGTCGGTGGCACCGGGGACGCAGCCCGAGGTCGCGAGCAGCGCGGCCGCCCAGAGCGGGCCGAAGCGCGCGAGGCGAGCGGGGGCAAACAAACGCTTGGAGAAGGTCATCTGGAGGCCCCCTAGAAGCGGCCGCCGAGCACGAAGCCGGCGCCGTCGCGATCGAGTCGCGGCTGCAGGAAGAAGCTCGAATCCTTGTCCTCGGCCTTGTCGGCGGGCGCGTCGCCCTCACCGTCGGCCTTGGGTGCGGCGGCCTTGTCGTTTCCGCCCGAGAGCACCGAACGGACCACGGCCCAGCCGAGCACGCCGACGCCGACGGCGGCGAGTCCGTAGCCGGCGCGGTTCATCGAGCGCGCCGACTCGGTCGCCGAATCGTAGGCCGCCTTGGTGGCAAACTTGCCGGCGTCGTTGTCCTGCAGCGCCTGATCGTAGGAGAGGTAGCCGTAGCCGCCGAGGCCGCCACCTGCGACCAGCGCGACGCCACCGGCGACGTACAGGATCATGCCCATCGTATCGCTCTTCGGCTCTTCCGGCTTCACCGGGCCAGTCGGGCCGGTCGGCCCCTTCGGGTCCTTCGGCTTGTCGAGGTCCTGAATCCGCTGGCGGACGCGGTTGATGTTGGCGTCGACTTTGGCCTTCGCCTCCGGCGTCTCGGCCCAGAGGCGGGAGGTCTCGTAGAGCTTGATGGCGCGCTCGAGGCTCGCCTTGTCGCCGATCCGCTCGAAGGCCTGCGCGGCTTCTTCCTCGAGCCGGCCCTGCGGATATTTGATCGTCGCCATCGCGAGCGCTTCAGCGCGCTCCTTCTCGGTCGTCGCCTTCAGCTTGTCGAGACGCGGCACGATCGACTGCCGATACTCCGGGTTGCTCTCGACCTGAAGGTAGCGCTCGAAGAGGCTGATCGCGCGGTCGATGACGCCGACCTCCTCCCAGGCGCGACCAGCGTAGCGGAGGTTGCGCGGATCGACGGGGTTGGTCCGGTAGGCCGACTCGAAGGCGCGCGCTGCCTCGATGTAGCGCTTCTCCTTGAAGTGGCCTGCGCCAGCACGGGCGAGTTCGAGCGACTCTTCCGCAGCGTCAGCGTGAACCGTCGCCGGGGCGACGGCGAGCGCGAGCGCCCCGCAAAGTGCGACACCGAGCAGGCGTCGTAGATGGATCGGTGAGAAGCCGCGGCCAGGCATGGGACTCGCCTCCGATGGATCGCGTGCGTCGCGTCCGGGTCTGGAGAGCGGATGCTAACGAACGGCGTGCCGAGGCTCAACCTCGGGGCGTCGCCTATTTCGCGGATGGCTGCCGGATGCGGCGGCTCCGTCGCTGCGCAGCGCGATGTGCTAGTCGATCAGCAGGCCACCGGGCGGCGGCTTCTTCTCTGGCGGCTTCTTCTCCGGTGGCTTCTTGACCGGATCGGGGGCCTTCACGACCGGATCCGGAGCAGACTTCGTCCCACCCCCACCACCACCAGACGGACGGCGGACCGGCGCGCGCGCCTTCTTCTGCAGCTCGAAGCGCACGACCTCCGTCTGCCCAGCGGCGACCTCGACCTCGGCGCTCCAACCCTCGTAGCCGGAGGCGGAGGCTTCGACCTTGTGCTTACCCGGCGGCAAGATCGTCTTGTCGCCGACGATGGCGCTGCCGTCGATGGTCACCGCGGCGGACGCCGGCTCCCGGACGAGCACGATCGTCGACTGCTGCTGTGCTGGGGCCGCGGCAAGTTCAGGCTTCGGCTCGGGCTTCGGCTCGGGCTTCGGCTCGGGCTTGGGCTCCGGTTTGGGCTCGGGCGCGGGCGCGGGCGTCGGCGGAGCTTGCTGCGCGACCTGCTGTTGCTGCATCGCGACGACCTGACCGCTCGACGTGAGCTGCCCCTGCGCGATGACGACCTGCTGCGGCCGCGACATCATCACGATCATCAGGACCAAGACCAGCACGCCGATGCCGCCGCCGATGTAGAGCGGCATCTTGTTGTCGGAGTTGCCGCCGACCGCGGGGGCAGGGCTCGACGGCGTTCTGCTGGCCACCGGGACCGGCTCGCTCGGCTTGGACTGCGGCGCAGCTGGGCCCGCCTTCGCTGCAGAGCCCGCCTTCGCTGCCGGGGCTGAGGACGGCGCGGCGCTGGCGCCCCCCGGTGGCGGCGATGCGGGCGGTGCGGTCGCGGGCGTGACGATCGTCGCCGGTCCGTCGGTCTCGGTGCGGATCGTGACGTCCGCTCCGCCGGCCGCGGCGGCCATCTGCTCCGCGGTCGCCTCGAAGGTGGCGTCGTCGTCGCCGGCACCGCCGTGGACGAAGACTTGCGAAGAATTGCCCGTCAGCGCGGCAACCTGCTCGGACGAGACGTCGACGGTCTCGTCGCCCCCGGCAGGAAGCGAGCCGTACGCGGCGGTGCTGCCGCCGACCGCGCCGCCGGCCGGTGCGCTGACGCCGCCGCCCGGCAAGGCGACAGGCGTGTCGAGCGCGGACTGCAGGGCCTCGGCGAACTCGTCCGCAGAGGCGTATCGCTCTTCGAGCCGGCGCGAGAGTGACTTCAGCACCACGTCGCAGAGGCCGATCGGAGTTGGCCGCGCGATGCTGTCGTGGACCCGCGGCGGCTCTTCGGTCACGCGGCGGAGGATCATCGCGAGCGGCGTCTCGGCCATGAAGGGCGGCGTACCGGAGATGCCCTCGAAGAGGATCACGCCCAGCGAGTAGATATCCGTCCGGGCGTCGACCGATTGGCCGCGCGCCTGCTCGGGCGACATATACTTCGGCGTGCCGATCACCGCGCCGGTCGAGGTCAGATCTTCGGTATCGGTGGCCAGCGACTTGGCGATGCCGAAGTCGAGGACGCGGACGAAATCCGGCTCGCCGTGGATATTCTGGATGAAGATATTGTCCGGCTTCAGATCGCGGTGGACCAGGCCCTTGCTGTGCGCCTCGGAGAGCGACTTCAGCACCTGGACGCCGATCTTGACCAAGCGCTCCGGCGCCAGCGGGCCCTCGGCGCGCATCACGTCGGTCAACGTCTTGCCGTCGAGGAATTCCATCGCCAAGAAGAGGTTGCCGTCGTCCATCTGACCGAAGTCGAAGACGCGCACCGTATTCGGATGCTTGAGCCGACTGGTGGCCTTGGCTTCCTGACGGAAGCGGGCGACGACATCGGAGGCGCCTTCGACGTCGGTCCGCAGGACCTTGATCGCGAGGGTATCGCCGGTGGCGGTGTGCTGCGCCATGTAGACGGCGCCGAAGCCACCTTGACCGATGATCTTTTCGACGCGGTACCGACCGCCGATGACTTGACCGACCATATTGTCGGCCTTCCTGACTTCCTTGATGACGAGCGTCATCTCACCGTCGTTGGGACAGGTGAGTTCGTCCGTATCCAGGCCGCACTCGGGGCACTTGCGCTGCATCCGCCCCCGCCCTCGTCGCCGCTCGTGCGCGCGAGCCGCGTCAGCCGATGCGCGATTCCGCCGCCGTGGGGGAGCGCGACATCGAAGTTGCAGGCCGTGTCATAGCCGGGCGAGCCCCGATTTGCAACGCGGAGCCTCGGGCGCATCGAGGCGGCAGAGCGCGAGCGCATAGCGGAGCGGGTGCCCGACCACGATCAACGCCGCTCCGGCGAGCACGACACCGTTGAGGTGCGCCGTCGCAAGGTTGGCCGCGATCACCAGCGCAGGGACCAGAACGCCGGCGAGCGTGGCCAGTGCAGCGTGGCGAAGGGCGCGCTCCACGGGCGGTGCGGTGACGCCCTGCTCGCGGTCGCGGCGCAGGGTCAGCCGCACGCCGCGCATCACCCGCCCCGTCGTCGCGGTGGCCCACAACGCTGCCATCGTCGTGCCAGCGCCGAGTTCGTAGGTGAGCTCGGCCGTCATCGATTCGCCCACCAGGCCGATCACCAGGGTCAGGCCGAAGCCCGCGAGCAACGCGACGGCGCTCGGCTGGAGCAGCTCGGCAAGGGGCGTCGCCGACGGCCCGAGCGCGGCGGAGGCGCGCCAACTCAGCGTCGCTTGCAGGGCGATCGCGAGCAGTCCGCAGAGGATGGCGCGATCGCGGGCCTCGCTGGCGCCCAGAGCCGAGCCGTCTGCCGCCCGCGACGCGAGGAAGAGCCCAACCGCGAGCAGTGCCCCGCCGATGGCGGCGAGGTAGGTTCCTGGCACGGTCGCCGGAGGCCCCGGAGGTGCATCCGCATCGGCCTCCACCACGACCCGTCGCGCGCCGAGGCCCAGGTTGTGCGCCAGCAGCGTGCCCATCGCGCCGAGGGTGGCCACGGCGGCGCCGAGGGTGGCGACCGGCCGCAACAGATGGATCGCGGCGCTCGGCCGCAAGATCAAGGCGATGGCCAAGGCCAAGGCCACGCCGGCAGCGAGCCCGAGCGTGGTGGCTTCGACGGCGAGGACGGTGGCGCGGGCGCGGGCGAGCGGCGGTGAGAGCATGGTGGCGTCAGAAGAGGAGCGACATGGCCCAGACGGTGGCGGCGACCTGCGCGGCCACGCCGGCCAACGCGACGATCCACTGCCGCACCTCTTCGCCCCGGACCTGCACGCGACCTCCTCTGCGCTTGCGCCTGCGGCGTCCCGCCACGAAGCTGCATCGGAGCGGAATCTATCGACCCACTCGTGCGTCTGCAATCGAGGGTGTCGCCAGCGGAGGATGAGATGAAGCGCGTTCTGGGAATCATCGGCGCCGGCACGGTGCAGCGCGGCGGGGTCGCGGCCTTCGCCGCGGTGACGTTGCTCTTGGGGCTCGCCGCCGACGAAGCGAACGGCGAGAGCAAGGCCAAAGCGAGCGCTGCGCCGGCCGCGACGCCGACCCAGCCGGCCGCGTCGCGTGCTGCCGCCACGCCTGCTCCTGCGGCTGCGGCTGCGCGCTTCCGCTGCACCGTCGACCCCGGACCTCGGTTGCCGGCCCGACCGCAATGCCAACACGGGATGCCGGTGACGGTGGGTGACGTGCTGATGTTGCCGCGGGCGTGCCGACTCAGCCTCGACGGCAAGCCGGTCGATCGCCACACGGTCGAGCTGCGCGACGCGCGCACCGGCGCAAAGAAAGGCCAGACGTCGCTGCCCCCCACAGCGGCGGCGGGCGAGGGACCGCAAGTCGGCGGGATCCTGGGCGGCCCCTACCCGCTCTATGTCTTCGGCGGCGGCGTGGCCGCGATCGACCCCGCCGCGCGCAAGCTGGAGCTGGTCCTACAGGCCGAAGGCAGCGTCGTCGGCTTCGCGCGGACCGGCGAGATCCTCGCCGTCGCCGAGGCCTTCCCGCCGGACAAGACCTACGCCGGCGGCTCGATCGGCTGGTCGGTGCTCGATTTCGGCGCCGGCGTCGAGCTGGGCGCGCTGCGCGTCGCCGGTCGAGACCTGATCGACTTGGGCATCGAGCCGAAGACGCCCGGAGGCATCCCGGTCTGGTTGCGCATGGGTAGTCGCGCCGGGACGCGCGATCTCGTCGCGACGCTGGACCCGAAAGGCGCTGCGGAAGGCAGCAAGGCGCCGCTGATCCAGGCCAAGGCGGTCGCGCCGACCGAGCACGCGCGCCTGCACCACTCGGGCCTGACCAGCGGCGCAGCAACCGCGGGGACGTGCCCGGCCATCACCGGCCGCGACCCGGTCCTGCCCAACGCGCTGGCGGTCCGCTTCGACGCGACGTCGGCGATCACGCCCGCACGCGGAGCGCTGATGCTGCAGGCGCCGGGCTGCCTGGCCGCGACCTGGCCGGACGACGAGAGCGGGACCGCGTGGGCGTGGATCCGGGCCAAGCCGGACGACAAACCGGCGATCGGCCGCCTGCGTTGCGCCGCCATCGGGCGCGACGCGAAGGCTAAATGAAGATCTTGGTCGAGGGGCGCTCGGCCAAATCCGCGACCTGCACACCGTAGCCGGACGAGATCGCGAGCAGGCGCTGGCCGTCGCCGTTGAGGCGGGCGTGAACCGAGAGCGGCGCGGCGGTGCCGTCACGGCTCTCTTCGCCAACCAGCCCCTGGCGCAAGCGAACCTCGAGCAGCGTCGTCTTCTTGATCTTGGCACCGGGGCCGAGCGCGAGCGGCTTGAGCACGGGCGACTCTTCACCCTGATGCTCGAAGAGGAGGAGGCGGGCGTCGTCGGTCTGGAAGGTCAACTCGACGTTGCCGAGGTCGGCCTGGTCGTCGACTTCCACCGACCAATGGGCCTTGAAGGGCTCCTGCACACGAATCACGCTGGGCTCGATCGAGAGGATCTGGATCACGGTATTCTTGCTCATCGAAGGCAACTCCTCGGCGACGTCGCTCGCAGCGGCCGTGCCTGGATCTCCACCACTGCGCTTGGCTCGGCGGGGCGCGGAACCTGCGCCAAGCCCGCGCCGGAGGTCAAGGAATTTCTACGCGTCGGCAACGGACCCGGCGCTGTCACCGGTTCAGCCGTCGGCGAGCGCGTTGGCGATGATCCGCTCCAGCAGATCGGCATAGGGCAAGCCCGCGGCGGCGGCGGCTTTCGGCAAGAGCGAAGCCGGCGTCAGGCCGGGCAAGGTATTGGTCTCGAGCAGCCAGAGCGCGCCGTCGCGGTCGAGGATCGCGTCGGTCCGCGAGACGCCACGACAACCGAGGACGCGATGCGCCGCCAGGGCGTGGCTGCGGAGCGCGGCCTCGGCTGCGGCCGGAATCCGGGCCGGCACGATCTCGTCGACCAGGCTGGGATCGTATTTCGTCTCGTAGTCGAAGAAGCGCTCGCCGCGCGGCGCGATCTCGACACAGGGCAGCGCCGTGGGGCCGTCGGGGCCGTCCAGGACGCCGCAGGTCAGCTCGGTGCCGCCGACGAAGCGCTCGATCAAGAGGGTGGGCCAGAGCGTCCGCAGCCGATCCAGGGCAGCTTCGGTGTCGGCGAGGTCCTTGGCGATCTCGACGCCGACGCTCGAGCCACCGGCGACGACCTTGACCACGGCCGGCAGACCGACCGTCGCGACGGCGTCGGCGGCGACCGCGGCGCGCGCCTCGGCGGTCGCGAGCTCGGCCGAGACCAGCTCGATGCCGTCCGCGACGGGCAGGCCGGTGGCGCGGAAGACGCGGCGGGTCATCACCTTGTCCATGGCCACGGCGGACGCCAGCGGGCCGGAACCGGTGAAGCGCAGGCCGGCGAGTTCGAGCGCCGCCTGCACCCGACCGTCCTCGCCGAAGGTGCCGTGGAAGCCGAGGAAGCAGACGTCGTAGCCGCCGCGCACCAGCGCACCGAGGGCGGCCGGCAGGTCGAGCCCCGCGCCCTGGGCGACCCCGGAGTCGGTCTCGCCCCCGCCGAGATGCCAGCGGCCGTTGCGGTCGACCCAGACCGCGTCGGCACGGTGGCCGCGGGCGCGGAGGGCCGCGAGCACGCCGCGGCTGGTCACCACCGAGATATCGTGCTCGCTCGATGGGCCGCCGTGCAGGACGGCGACGTGGAGAGAGGTCGGATCCGACGACGCACCGCTCATGGGGCGGCTCCTTCTGCGGCCTCGGCGGCCGGCTGCAGGACGAGCCGCTTGCGGCAGCCGTCGCAATTCCACTCGATCGGCCATTCGAGGGCCTGTCGCGGCACCTCGATGCCGTGACCACACGCCGGACATGGTCCGCTGGCTCGCTCCAGCTCGGCGCCCTGCGCCATGATCTTGCGGTAGACGACGGTCGCGACGATCAGCATCGCCCACGGCGCGACGAAGTGGACCAAGGGGATGGCCAAGCTGCCGACGGCGATGGCGACGCAGATCCCGGCGGCCTTGCGGGCGCGCTTGCCTCGGGCCGCCTCGTCGAGTTCGAGGATCACCGCCTCGCCTGCGGTCGCGTCCTTGCCCTGCGCCTCGAGGGTGATCGCCCGCACGCTGCTGATCCCGCCCTTGCTCGCCGTCTGCTGCATCATCGCTCCCTGGCGGCTTCTGCTGGCAGCCGCGCCGTGCCGCAGCATAGACTCGGGACGCTGGAGGGACCTTGCAAGAATCCGACCCATCCTTGATCGACCTCCGCTGGTATGCCGCCCGCACCCTCGCCGGTCATGCGCCTGGTGCCATCGCGTCGGTGCCGCAACAGGCGCGCGAGGCCATCCTCTTTGGCGATGCGTTCGGCCTTGCCGACGCGGACGGGGGCCCCCTGCTCCTGGTCGGACCGAATGGCCGACGTTGGCAGCGGCAGACGCCGCCGGCGGCAGCGATCGGATACGAAGACGGCGCGAGGTCGATCGGCGAACGCATCCGCGGCGCGCTCGCGGCCGGCGCGCCAGTTCCGGGTTGGCTGTGTGCGCTCGAAGCCGATGCCGCGTTCGATCTGCTCGACGAACGCGGCCACACTTGGCTCGCCTCGACCGCGCGACCCTGGGACGGGCGCGCCGACGCGGCCCTGCTCGAAGCGCTCGGCGCGAGCGTCGGCGCCGCCGCACCGGCAGGGCTCGACGCGCTGGCGACCGCCCGCGGCGCTTCGGTCCGCTGGCTCTTGTGGGTCGCCGGGACCGAGATCGAAGCGATCGGTATCGTGTTGCGCCCGTGCGCCGAGCGGGTGCTGCGCTGGCTGGAGGCGGCCGGCGCCGGGCGCACCGAAGCAGCAGAACGTGCGGCCGCGGCGGTGCGGGACGGACTCTGCGTGCGCGACCTGACGGGCGTGCTGGTCGTGCTGCGCCGTGAGGGAGCCGTGCTCGGGTCGACCTGGACCCTGGCGGGCTGACCATCGCCACCGATCTTTCACCGGTCGGAAACAATTCGGAAACAATCGAGGCGTAGAGTTCGCGCTTCCGCGCGGCAGCATCGACGCCGCTGCGCGCAACGGGGAACTCCCCACGATCAGGAGAGCGCGCATGAGCGTCTACAAGGCAGAATACATCTGGATCGACGGCGCCAAGCCGACCGCGAAGCTGCGGAGCAAGACCAAGGTCCTCGGCATCGGCGAAGAGCCACCGGTGTGGGGCTTCGACGGCTCGAGCACGGGTCAAGCCCACGGACACGCCTCGGATTGCGTGCTGAACCCGGTCTTCGTCTGCCCGGATCCGATCCGCGGCGGTGAGGACAAGCTCGTGCTGTGCGAGGTCCTCGAGACCGACATGACGCCGCATCCCTCGAATACCCGGGCTGCGTGCGCCGCCGCGGCGAAGAAGTACGCGGGCCACGAGATGATCTACGGCATCGAGCAGGAGTACACCCTCTTCGACGGCATCAAGCCGCTCGGCTGGCCGGACAACGGCTTCCCCGCGCCGCAGTTCGGCTACTACTGCGGCGTCGGCGCCGATGAGGTCTTCGGCCGCGCCATCGTCGAAGCCCACCTCGACGCCTGCCTGCAGGCCGGCCTGATGATCTCGGGCATCAACGCCGAGGTGATGCCGGCGCAGTGGGAGTTCCAGGTCGGCCCGTGCAGCGCGACCCAAGTCTCCGACGAGCTGTGGATCGCCCGCTGGCTGCTCTACCGCATCTCCGAGGATTTCGGCGTCAGCGCGACGCTGAGCCCGAAGCCGGTCAAGGGTGATTGGAACGGCGCCGGCGCGCACACCAACTTCTCGACCCGCACCATGCGCGCGTCGATCGACGCCTGCAGCGCTGCCGCCGAGTCGCTGCGTCCGCGCCATGACCTGCACATCGCGAACTACGGCGACGGCATCGAGAAGCGCCTGACCGGTCTGCACGAGACCTGCTCCTACAAGGAGTTCAAGTACGGCGTCTCGGACCGTGGCTCGTCGATCCGCATCCCGTGGCAGGTCGCCCGCGACGGCAAGGGCTACATCGAAGATCGTCGCCCCAACGCGAATATCGATCCCTACGTCGTGACCCGGCTCATCCTCGAGGGTGTCGCCGAGAACGAGCGCCAGGCCGGCATCGACAAGGGCTAGCGCAGCGACGCGCGGCAGCGTCCTTCAGGGCGTGGCCGCAGGAGCCGATACGGAGCCGGGGTTCCAGCGTTGCGCTGGGGCCCCGGCTTCGTCGTAGAAGGTCCAGGTGCCGACCTGACGGCCACGGGTCCACTCTCCGGTGTACAGCTTGCGGCCGTTCGCCTGCAGGGCACGCCAGCTGCCGTCGCGCGCGCCGCGGAAGAACGCACCCGCCTCGAAGGGCGCGCCGCCCGGCCAACGCCGCTCGAAGGGGCCGTGCTCGGCACCGGCGACGTAGCGCGCCTGTTCGCGCAGGGTCCCGTCGGCATAGAAGTGCCGCCAGCGGCCGACGCGTGCGCCGGCGTCGTAGCGACCCTCGTAGCGCATCCGCCGATCCGGCCACCAGCCGCGCCATCGGCCGTGCGGCTTGCCGTCACGGTAGCCGCCCTGCTCCATCACCTTGCCCTTGGCGTCGAGCTTGCGCATCGGACCGTCGAGCTTGCCCGCGGCATAGCCGAATTCGTGGCGCTCACCGGTGAAGAGCTCGGTCCGCCAGCGGCCGACCCGCACGCCGTGATCGTATTGGCCGATATCGCGCGAGAGCCGGAAGCTGCGCCGCCATGGCCCGTGCAGGGTGCCGTCCTTCAGGACGCAGGCGCGCTCTTTGCCGCGGTGCCGAACCTTGCGTCGCGCCCCGTCCGGACAGCCGCTGCCGGCCCAGCACAGGCTCGGCAGGCAGAGCAGCAGGACGAGGGTGCGGAGGTGGATCACGTCGACGCTGCCCCGTTCGTCTCAGCGGCCTCGGCGGCCTCACGCAGCGCGACGTGGGCGGCTGCCATCCGCGCGACCGGCACCCGCCACGGCGAGCAGCTGACGTAGTCGAGCCCGCTGCGGTGGAAGAAGTGGACGCTGCTGGGGTCGCCGCCGTGCTCGCCACAGACGCCGATCTTCAGGCCGGGTTTGCGCTCCCGACCGGTCCGAACGGCGAAGGCGACCAGCCTTCCGACGCCCTTCTGGTCGAGGTGCGCGAAGGGGTCGCCGGTCAAGATGCCCCGGTCGACGTAGTCGTGGATGAAGACGCCGGCGTCGTCGCGCGAGAAGCCGAAGGTCGTCTGGGTCAGGTCGTTGGTGCCGAAGCTGAAGAAATCGGCCTGCGCGGCGATCTCGTCGGCCACGACGCAGGCGCGGGGCAGCTCGATCATGGTGCCGACCAGGTAATCGACCCGGGTCCCGCGCTCGGCGAAGACCTCTTCCGCGACCGCGTCGACGATGGCGCGCTGGTCGGTGAGCTCTTCGACCGAGCCGACCAAGGGGATCATGATCTCGGGTCGCACCGGCTGCCCCTCGGCGGCGACCGTGGTCGCGGCCTCGAAGATGGCGCGGGCCTGCATCCGGGTGATCCCGGGCACGGTGATGCCGAGCCGACAGCCACGGTGGCCGAGCATCGGGTTCATCTCGGTCAGCGCGCGGGCGCGGCCGAGCAAGGCGCGTCGATGCGCCAGCGTCTCCTCGCCGCGGGCGATCGCCTCGAGCACACCGGCGATGGTCGCCTCATCGGCCTCGGAGACCTCGAGGAAGCGGACCATCGCGTCCTGCGCGGCGATCGCGCGCTCCAGCGAGGCGACCTCCTCGACCAGCTCGGCGAGCCTGGGCAGGAACTCGTGCAGCGGCGGATCGAGCAGGCGGATCGTCACCGGCTCACCGCGCATCGCGACGAAGAGCGCGGCGAAATCCTCGCGCTGGAAGGGCAGCAGCTCGCCGAGGGCACCCTCACGCTCCGCGGCGTCCTCGCTCATGATCATGCGCTGCACCACCGAGAGGCGGTCACGGGCGAAGAACATATGCTCGGTGCGGCAGAGGCCGATGCCGGCGGCGCCGAATTGCGCGGCGCGCTGGGCATTCTCGGGGGTATCGGCGTTGGCGCGGACGCCCAGCCGGCGGAATTGGTCGGCGAGGCTGAGGATCCGGGTCAGCGCCGGGTCGTCGAGGTCGGGATCGACCATCTCCAGCCGGCCGTCGAGGATCGTGCCGGCGGTTCCGTCGAGGCTGATCCAATCGCCGGTTGCGAGCTTGCGCCCGCCGAGGACGAGCCAACCCTGGGCGACGTCGATCAGCGCCTCGCCGCAGCCCGCGACGCAGCAGGTGCCCATCTGCCGGGCGACCACCGCGGCGTGGCTGGTCATGCCGCCGCGGGCGGTGAGGATGCCTGCGGCGGCGTGCATGCCTTCGATATCTTCCGGGCTGGTCTCGACCCGGACCAAGACCACCGGATCGCCGCCGGCAGCCATCGCGACGGCATCTTCGGCGGTAAACGCGATGCGGCCGGCGGCAGCACCCGGGCTCGCTGGCAGACCGCGCCCGAGCACCAGCGGTTGTTGTCCCGGGGCGAAGACCTTGTGCAGGGCCTGCTCGACGTGCTCGGCAGCGACCAGCAGCACGGCGCCGGCCTCGTCGACCACACCTTCGTCGAGCAGGTCGAGCGCGATCTTCAGCGCCGCGCGGCCTGCCCGCTTGCCGGCACGGGTCTGCAACATGAAGAGCTGACCCTCTTCGATCGTGAACTCGAAATCCTGCACGTCGCGGTAGTGCGCCTCGAGTCGAGCGGCGACCTCGGCGAGCTGGGCGTGGACCTCGGGCAGCGACGCGCGCAACCGCTCGAGCGGCTCGGGGGTGCGGACGCCGGCGACCACGTCTTCGCCCTGGGCGTTGAGCAGGTACTCGCCGTAGAGAACCTTCTCGCCGGTCGAGGGATCGCGGGTGAAGCCGACGCCGCTGCCGGATCGCCAGCCGCGGTTGCCGAAGACCATCGCCTGCACCGTCACCGCCGTGCCGATCTTCTCGTCGATCTGGTGGATGCGCCGGTAGGAGCGGGCGCGATCGTTGAACCAGGAGCGGTAGACCGCGTCGCGGGCCAGCCGCAGCTGCTCGAGCGGATCGTCCGGGAAGGGCTGGCCGGAGCTCTCGGCGGCGGCGGCACGGAAGGCGACGACGAGGGCCTGCAAGTCTTCGACCGTCAGCTCGGTGTCGAGCTGCACGCCGCGGGCGGCCTTGCGCTCGGAGATCGCGTCTTCGAGCCGATCCGCGTCGGCCCCGAGCACGACCTCACCGAACATCTGCACGAATCGACGGTAGCAATCCCAGGCATACCAGGCGTTGCCGGTCTCCTGCGCGAGGCCGTGGACCGTCGCCTGGTTCAGGCCGAGGTTGAGGACCGTGTCCATCATGCCGGGCATCGAGACGGCGGAGCCGGACCGGACCGAGAGCAGGAGCGGGCGCTGCGGATCGCCGAGCTTGCGGCCGTGCTCGGCCTCGAGCTGCGAAAGGGCTTGCTGCATCGCCGCGTCGACGGCGTCGGGGCAGCGCCGGCCGGCAGCGAAATAATCGAGGCAGGTCGCGGTGGTCAGCGTAAAGCCCGGCGGCACGGGCAGGCCCGCGCGGGTCATCTCGGCGAGGCCTGCGCCCTTGCCGCCGAGCAGGGCCTTCATGCTGCCGTCGCCGTCGGCACGGCCGCCACCGAAGAAATACGCCAAGCGCTGCTGCGTCATTCGGCCCCCCTCGGCCGCGTCGGGCGGCCGAGGACTACGTTGCCGCAACGCGTCATGAGGATGCAACGCGGGGCGCCCTGCCCCGGCCGGTCAACCGAGGGCGGGCACGGCGCAGAACTGCTCGTAGTCGATGAGCTCGGTCACGGTCGGATGGGTTCCGCACAGCGGGCAATCGTGATCACGCCGGATATTCAGGGTCCGGAAGGTCATCGAGAGCGCGTCGAAGGTCAGCAGGCGGCCGACCAGCGGATCGCCGATGCCGAGGATCAGCTTGATCGCCTCGATCGCCTGGGCCACGCCGATGATGCCGGGGAGCACGCCGAGCACGCCGGCTTCGGCGCACGACGGGGCCATGCCGGGGGGCGGCGGCTCCGGGTAGAGGCAGCGGTAGCAGGGGCCCTCGTTCGGCTTGAAGACCGTGACCTGGCCCTCGAAGCGGAAGATCGAGCCGTGCACGTTCGGCTTGTTCAGCATGAAGCAGGCGTCGTTGACGAGGTAGCGGGTCGGGAAGTTGTCGCAACCGTCGATGATGATGTCGTAGCCCTGGAAGAGGTCGAGCGTATTGCTCGAGTCGATCCGGAACGGATACTTGACGACGTTCACCTCGGAATTGATGCCCTTGAGGGCCTTCTCGGCGCTGTCGACCTTCGGCGTACCGACGCGATCCTCGGTGTGCAGCAGCTGGCGCTGCAGGTTCGACATATCGACCGAGTCACCGTCGACGATGCCGATCGTGCCGACACCGGCGGCAGCGAGGTACATCGCGGTCGGGCTGCCGAGGCCGCCGGCCCCGATCAGCAGGACCTTGGCGTCGAGCAGCTTGAGCTGCCCCTCTTCGCCGACTTCCGGCATCAGCAGGTGGCGCGAGTAGCGCGCGATCTGCGATTGGGTCAGCGATTTGCGGGTCGCCACCGGGAAGCCCTCGCGGGCCCAGCCGGAGAAGCCGCCAGCCATCGATTTGACGTTGCTGAAGCCCATCATCTCGAGGCTGTAGGCGGCGAAGAGTGAGCGGTTGCCGCTGGCACAATAGAGGACGATCTCTTCGTCGCCGTTCGGCGCGATATTCGCGATGCGGGACTCGAGGTGGCCGCGGCCGAGCAGGTTCGCGCCGGGGATGAAGCCATTCTCCCACTCGTCGCGCTCGCGAACGTCGACCAGCACGACGTCGGCGCCCTTCTCGACGCGGGCGTGGACCTCGCTGACCGAGATCTCGTCGATCTCGCTGCGCAGGTTCTCCAGGTGATCACTGAACGATGGCATCGTCGCTCTCCAGGAACGGGCGCCGCGATCGCCGCGGCGGCCAGGCTCGGCACGATAGGTCGCACCCTGGGGGGTGGCAAGGCGAAGCGGCGCAACTCGCGGCAACGCTTGCGGCGGTCTGCTGCGCGGCCGTCAGGGCGCGTCGGCGGGCGGGCCCAGGTGCAGGCGCAACAACGCGGTCAGCAGCTCCGGACGGTCGTGGTGCAGGACCAGGCTGTCGCCGTCGGTGCCGAAGGGGCTGCCGCCGCCTTTTCGCTTGCCGCGCCAGAGCCAGAGCCCTGGCGCT
The DNA here is from genome assembly GCA_020632665.1 of Deltaproteobacteria bacterium. GTDB lineage: Bacteria > Myxococcota_A > UBA9042 > UBA9042 > UBA9042 > JACKFC01. Next base: position 32,289 of record JACKFC010000017.1, on the reverse strand, counting down.
TCGTGCAGCGCGACCAGCGACCAGGCGTCGAGGACGGCACCGTCCAGCGGCGTGACGCGGGCACCGGCGAGATCCCCGGAGAGCGCGACGTCCGCGCCGACGGCGTCGATCAACGCGAGGGTCGCGACGGCGAGCTCGGCGCCCTCCTCGACCAAGGAGGGCCGTTTGTCCTTCGCCCCTTCCGGCAGCCACTCCAGCACGGCGACCAGATCGCGCAGCCCCTCGAGCTGCAGCCGGGCCAACTCGCGACCGACACGGCCGCCGAGCCGGACGCTGCGGCGGACGATGTCGACGCCCTGCCCGACCTGCGCCCGCCGATCGTGACGGGCATCCCAGCGCAGCAGCAGCACGCGCTGATCGGTGATGACGACGACCGCGCATTGCACCTTCTCGCCCAACAATCGCCCCTCGCTGTCGGCGGCGACCGCGTGGCCGAAGACGGCTTCGAGCACGACCTCGCCCGGTCGCAATGCGCCATCCAGCGCCGCGCGGGCCTTGGTGGTGGCGGCGGTGGCGACGCGGCGGCCACGTTGCACTTCCGCCGGCAGGGTCGCGGTCGTCCGCGCGTCGAGGCCGAGCCGGGCCTGCGCGTAGGCCGAGGCGTCGCCGACCGCGAGCGCGACCAGGGCCTCGGCGACCAGGACCTCCGCGTCGGCGCCGTGGGCGGTGCGCAGCTCGGCGACCAGCGCCGCGGCTTCTTCCTTTGCGCCGAGCTGGACCAAGGCCTCGACCGCGCGCCGGGCCGTGGCGGCGTCGTCTTTGTCGGCGCGCCACGCGTCCTTCCAGCGGTCCGCGGCGAGGCGGGTCTTGCCGAGCGCGGCGTAGGCCTCGCCGAGGTGCAAGGCGGCGGCGCGGTCGTGGTAGCCGGCGCGATAGGCCTGCTCCATCGCTTCGAGGCCGGCGGCGCCACGGCCTTCGAGGACGTCGCGCACGCCGCGATAGAAGCGGACCATCTGGTTGTCGGGCAGCACCGCGAGCGCGGCGTCGAGTAACTCACGCGCGGCGGCGGCGTCGGCGCGGCGATCGGCCGGGCTGCGATCGGCTGCGCGGCTGCGGCGGATCCGGGCCAGCGCTTCCTCGACGTAGACCCGCGCGTCGAGCGGGGTCTGCGCCAGGCGATCGTGCAGCCGGCGCCGGTCTGCGTCGCCGACGCCCATCGCGTCGAGGCCGAGCGCGCCGAGCTTGTCGGCGGTCGTATCGGTTGCCGCGAGGAGCTTGGCGAGCGTCTCGGCGCGGCGAAGGCCGCTGACGTGGGCCGGGACCGCGGATGTTGGGGACGCTGCGCCCGGCATCGGCGCCGGCGCGCGGCCGATTTCCCCGGTGGCAGCGCCGAGAACGGCCTCATCGCCATGGGGCGCCGCCGCCAGCGCGTCCCACAGCCGCCCGGCGACGGCGTAGCGTTCGACCGCGTCGGTCCAGGCCCGGCGGCGTTCGGCATCCTGAGCTGCGGCGATCTCGACCGAATAGGCCACGGTGGCGGCCGAGCGCCAGGCGGCCGTGGCCCGGGCCTTGTCGCCGGCGCTGGCCTCGTCGCGCGCCTTCTCGGCGGCCTGCACCGCGGCCCGCGCTTCGTCGAGGGCGTCATCGACCTTGCCTTCGCGAACCAGGGCGAGCGCGGCGGCGGCACGGCGGCGGGTCCGCGCTGCGTCGAGCGGTGCGAGGAGGCGATCGCGCAAGCCAGCACGCGGCCCGCGACAGTAGACCCGGTGGGTGCCGGAGCAGCACGTCGCGGCGACGCGCGTCTCGGCCTGATCGAGCGCCTTGCCGGCGGCTTCGGCCTCACCGGCGGCGTCGAGCGCCTCGGCCCGCCGCACGGCGACGCGGACCCGCAGATCGAGCAACTGCAGCAGGGGCGCCACCGCCGGCGCGACGTCGCTGCCCTCCGGCGCGCGGGCGACGTCGTCGAGGTCGCCGCGATCCAGGTAGTCGTCGACCTCGCCGGCACAACGCCCGAGCGTCTCCTCGATCCGCGCCTCGGCATGGTCGGCCTTGCCGGTCTGCAGCAGCCAACTGCCGTGGTGCACGGCCAGCGCCGCGCGCTCGGCGCAGAGGAAGTCGGAGCGATCACCGCTGGCGCGGTCGAACAGCGCCCCGGCGCGCGGATCGTCGCCGTTGCTCGCGGCCAATCGCGCCGCGGCCCAGGCGACGTCGGGGCGGTCCAGGAGCGCTTCGTCGACTTGGCCCTCGAGCGCGCGCGCCGCCGTGCCCGTCTCGCCGCGGTCGAGCGCACGGTGCGCCTCGGCCAAGGCACGCTGCAGCGCCGCCTCGCTGCCGGCCGCACGGAGCCGCCAACCGATCACGGCAACGAGAAGCGTGACCACGACGGCGGCGACGATCCAAGGGGTCGGCGGGCGGGAGGGCGGCGGGCCGTCCCCTCTCTCCTCGATCGGCGCTGGGTCGTTCACGTTCGCTCCTTGACCGGCAAGCTCCCCGCTCCGATGGTGAGGGCGGCGACCGCGGCGCCGCAAGCCCGCGGCAGGAGATCCGATGCCGACGCCCCCCGAGGCTGCCCGATCGCGGGCGCTGGTCACCACGCGCCACGGCGGCCCCGAAGTCCTCGAGATCCTCGAGCGCGAGCTGCCGAAGCCGGGCCCTGGCGAAGTACGCGTGCAGCTCCGCGCCGCCGCGCTGAATCACCTCGACCTCTGGGTCCGCCGCGGCATCCCGGCCGGGCATTGGCCTGTGCCGATCGTGCCGTGTGCCGACGGCGCGGGCGTCGTCGACGCGCTCGGCGCGGGCGTCGTCGGGCTCGCCGTCGGCGACCCGGTCGTGCTCTATCCGGTCCGCTCCTGCGGCAATTGCACCGCTTGTCGCGCTGGCGACCCGCCGCATTGCAAGCACTTCGGAATGTTGGGCGAGCACGTCGACGGCTGCGCACAGGAGCACCTCGTCGTCCCGGCCAGCTCGGTCCTGCCCAAGCCGGCACAACTCGGCTGGGCCGAAGCCGCTGCGTTGCCGACGACCTTCCTCACCGCCTGGCGGATGCTCGCGACCACCGCCCGGCTGCAGCCGGGCGAGACGGTCGTGGTCCACGGCGCCAGCTCCGGCGTCGGCAGCGCCGGCATCCAGGTCGCCAAGGTCCTCGGAGCGCGGGTGATCGCGACCGCGCGGCGTGACGCCGACCTGCAGCGCGCCCGCGAACTCGGAGCCAACGACGTCCTGCGCAGCGATGATCCGGAGTGGTCGCGCGCGGCACGCAAGCTCTGCCCCGGCGGCGTCGACGTGGTCTTCGAGCATATCGGCGGAGAGCTCTTCTCGGCCTCGATCCGCGCCCTGCGTCGAGGAGGTCGCTTGGTGACCTGCGGCGCGACGGCGGGGCACCAAGTCGACCTCGACCTGCGGAAGATCTTCTTCCATAGCATCGCCGTCCTCGGCTCGACCATGGGCTCGCTCGCGGAGCTCGAGACGGTCGTCACCCTCGCCGGCCGCGGCGCGTTGCGGCCGGAAGTCGGTGCCGTCTTCCCCTTGCGGGAGGGTCGCGCGGCGATGCAGGCGCTGGAAGGGCGCGCCCATTTCGGCAAGATCGTGCTGCAGGTGAGCGACGACGAGGCGCCGGCCGCGACCTGATTCGGACCGGGCTGACAAGGCGGGCGGGCCCCGGTAGGCTCCGCGCCCGACCCCGCTGCGCCCCCTGGCGCCCAACCGGAGCTCCGCGCATGAACTCTCGCCGCACGACTTTTTCCGCAAGCGCACCGCTGCGCGCCATCGCGATCACCGCGCTCTGCCTCTGGATGGCCGGCTGCCTGGGCAAGGAAGAGCGGGACGAAGAGGACACCGCGAGCACGGCCGGCGACGCCACGAGCGACGCCAGCACCGGCAGCGGCGACGCGGCCGATACGACCACCGGTGATACCGGCGGCAGCGACGCGGGTGGCGGCCTCGCGGCGGTCTACGAGCCGGTGTGCGGCAACGGCAAGCCGGCCTGCCCGAGCGGCACGTTCTGCACCTCGGGCGTCTGCGCGCCCGAGTCCGGCACCGACGACAAGACGGCCCTGCGCGACCCGACCAAGGACAACACCGCGACCACCGAGGCGATCAACCTCGACTGCGTCGGCGTCGGCATCGACGAGGTCCTCAAGGACCTGCCGAAGGACAAGAAGGTCGTGATGTGGGGCCGGGTCGACCGCTTCGGCGGCGGCGGCATCACCACCAATATCGAGGTCGCGGTCTTCGAGGCGTCGAAATTCCATCCGGAAGCCTGTGCCGGCATCGAGGACCCGGAGGACGCCCAGGCGTGCTTCCGCGACGACAGCAAGGTCGGCACCCCGCTCGCCAAGACGACCTCGATCGCGCCGGAGAAGGCGACCGAGGCCGGGCTCGACGTGAAGGCGAAGTTCGCCGCCGAGCAGGAGTGCAACAAGGGCGTCCACCTCGAGTGCCCGGCCGGCTTCGTCTGCGACAAGGTCGACGGCTTCCCGAAGTGCGTCGCCAACCACGGCCTCTACGCGATCGAGAACGTGCCGGCGAATACGCCCCTGGTGGTCCGGACCCGCGCGCTGAACCCGAACGATCCGAATGGTTGGCACGATAGCTACACTTTCGGCGTGGTGCTGCTGACGACGCACCTCGACGCCAAGGGCGAGGGCAACCAGCCGACGAAATACAAGGACCAGGACACCTACCGGATGAACCCGACGATCGTCGGCGAGGGCCAGTGGCAGTTGGTGCCTTCGACGATCGGCGTGGTCGGCGGCATCTACGAGGGCGACGGCGTGATCGGCGGTCGCATCCGCGATTGCGGCACGAGCAGCCGGCGCTCCTGGCCGATCGTCGACGCGCGCGTCGGCTTCGGCCACCCGCCCGAGGGCCTCTCCTACTTCAACGACAACGAGCTCGATCCGGTGCCGTCGAAGAACCGCGTGACCACCAACATCATCGGCCGCTACGCCGCCGTCGGCGTGCCGCCGGGACCGAACCGCGTCGCCGTCACCGGTCGCATCGGCGGCAAGACCGAGGTGCTCGGCACCGGCGACGTCTTCGTGATCCCGAATTCGCTGGTGATCGTTTCGCTGCCGGGCTTGGTCCCGTACAACAACAAATAGCACCCGTGACAAGGAGCCGCGCCATGCTCGCCCGCATCCTGCCCCTGCTGCTCGCGGCTGCCCTGGTCGCTGGCTGCGCCGGTCCGAAGGAGCCGCCGAGCTACCCGCCGCGCAAGCCGACCGCCGGCACCGCCAAGCTCCCCGAAACGCCGGAGCTGAACCCAAAGCTGCCGCCGGCCCAATACGAAGACGGCGCGTGGTCGGTGCACGGCGTGACGAGCTCGGGTAGCGCCGGCCGCAACGACGACGCCATCGCCGTCCGCGGCTTCGTGGCCGAGATCCATCCCTGTGCAGATCGGGCCAAGGGCTGCAAGCCGGCACCGCACCTGCTGCTGACCGACCGTGAGGATCTGCAGGGACGCCGGCTGCTCGTGGGCGGTGACTTCGACGTCGAGCGCGACGGCCTGGTCAAGGGCAAGACCGCGACGTTGCGTGGGCAGATGGTCCGCAGCGACCGCAATGGTCACTATTTCGCGCCGAGCGGCTTGCTCCTGCTCGAGCCGCCGGCGCCGCCGCCAGAGGCCGACGCCGCGCCGTGATGAAGCTGCGGAGCGCCATCGGTGCGGGCCTGTGCGCGCTCGCCCTGCTCGCTCCGACCGCCGCCCTCGCGGCCCGGGTGATCGCGCCGGGGAGCGAGGCCGCGGTGCTGGCGTTGGTGCTTCCCTACCAGGACGAAGGCGAAGTCACGCCGGGTGTTCGCTTGGTCTCGATCCGCATCGAGAGCGAGGCGATCCGGATGACGGTCAAGGACGGGGCCGGCGCCCAGGGGGAGCTCACGCTCCGGCCCGCGCCCGAAGCCGCGACCTCGGCGTTCGAAGTCGAGGTTCCCCCGGATGCGCCAGAGGCCGTGCGCCCGGCATTGGCCGCGCTGGCGGACGCGGTCCGCCGCAACGACGACGACAGCTTCCGCTTCTTCGATCGCGGCGATGGCTTCGGCGACAACGCCGTCGTGCTGCCGCCGCTGCACGCCGAGCGGGCGCTGGCCGCCGCCGCGTGGCTACTGACGCTGCTCTTGGGCGGGCTGTGGTTTGCCCGCACGGGCCTGCGGCTGCGACGCCGGGCCCTGCCCTGGCTCTTGCTCTTCACCGTCGCGCTCGGCGTCCGCCTCGCCTACGACTTCGACCCGCTGCACGCCAACGACCACGCTTGGGAGGACGCCGCCGTGGCGCTCGGCGTCGCTGGTGACGCCGCCGCCTCGGCCCGGCTCGAGACGACCTACGGCCCGGCGCTGCGCATGGCGCAGGCCCCACTCGCCGCTGCGCTCGGAGGTCATTTCGAAGCGCTCGCCGACGCCGGCGCCCTCGCCGGAGCGCTCGCGTCGCTGCTGACAGGGCTCAGCGCCGCGGCCGTGGCGGGCGGCGGCGGCATCGGAGGGCTGGTCGGCCTGCTTGCTGGGCTCACGCTGGCGCTCTCCCCCGCCGCCTCGCGGGTCGCCGGCAGCGAGAGCGACCTGGTCTTCGCACAGCTGGCGCTGGCCTGGGTCCTCGCGATCGCGGCGCGGAAGCGGCGGATCCCCACCGGGCCAGCGGTCGCGGCCGGGGTCTCCATCCTGGCGCTCGGCCATATCGTCGGCCCAGGCTGGGCGGCGGGGGCCGCGGGGCTGGCGGTCGCGCTGCGTCACGCGACCCGACTGCGCGGCGAGGCCGGCGACGTCGAGCCACACTTGCTGCTCGGGCCGTCCCGCTGGTCCTTGCCGACCCGCGAGGCGCTGGGCCTTTCGCTCTGGGGCGCGCTCCCCGCGGCTGGCTGCGGCGCGCTCCGCCTGCTCGACGCGATGGCCATGGTCCAGGATCGCGCGACGACCGACGGCGTCGGCATCGCGCTGGAGCCGACGATGCTCCTCATCTCGGACCCGGCGTATTTCCCGCCCGTGGTCGGCGTGCTGGCGCTGCTCGGCTTGGTCGGCGACCTCGCGCCGCGGCAGCGCGACGCGGGGGGCGGCTGGCGCGGCGTCGGCGTGGCTGCGCTGGGAACGAGCGCGCTCTGGCTGGGTGTCGTGGCCACCACGCTGGCGAGCCTGCTCGTCGTCGCCTGCGCGACCGACGCGCTGCGCTACCAATCGGTCGTCGCCGTGGTCTGGGTGCTGCTCGCGGCGCGCGCCCCGGCCTTCCTCGCCTTCCTGCTGCGACGGACGCCGGCGACGGCCGCGATCGCCTTCGTCGGGCTCGCGGTGGTGACGGGCGTCGGGATCTTGCAGCCGCGCGCGGGCCACGACTTCGCCGATTCGCAGATCGCGGCCTGGCGCGGCCTTCGCGCCGCCTCGGCCGCGCTGGGCCCGACCCCGACCTTCGTCGTGCCGCGTGGCGGGGCGGGTCGCGCGGCGCTGCCGGACGCTCCGCGTGGCCTGTGGTCGGCCGAGGGTCCGACGAGCCGGGTGCTGAGTTCGGTCAACGCCCGCACGCTCTGCGAAGGCGGCCTGGGGCTGCCCGAAGCCAGCTACCTCTACCTGCCGCCCGGCTGCCACGCCGTCACCGACGGAGAACCACCCTGCGCGCCGGTGCGCCCCTTCGACGCAGGTGGAGCGAGCATCGCAGAAGGCCGCGTCGACGTGGTGCAGGTTTGGGATCGGCAGCGGCCGCTCGGCGAATTCCTGCTCTTCCCGACCGGGACGGTGCGCTGGGAGCTACGCCGGGCGCGCTGCAAATGATCGCTCGACGCTAAAACGCGAAGCCGAGGCTCGCCGCGAAGATATCGTAGGAGCTCTCGAAGGTTCCGGCGTTGGCCGGGACGGGATCATAGCCGTCGCAGCCGTCTGGGCACTCGGAGATCGGGCGCTGCTGGTAGACCTTGGCGAAGCGCTCGTCGACCGTGCGGCTCTCCTGGAAGATGTGCGCGTAGGCGAGTGTCCAGGTCAACTTGCCGACCTCACCGGAGACGCCCGCCGAGAGGCCGACCCGGTCGAAGGACGGGAAGTCGAGGTGGGTGTAGGCGTTGGGCACCGCGCCGGTCTCGTAGAACGCGCCGGCGGAGAGTGAGAGCGGGGCGTCGAAGTTGTAGGTGCCGCCCAGGCGCACCGAGAGCGTGTCCTTCCAGCGCTTCTCGATGGTCACGTCGGGCGCCTCGTGCGCGGCGAAGAGCTTGATGATGCCGTCGAGCTCGACACTGTAGCGGTCCAACATCGACCACGCCTCGTAGACCACGTTCAACTCGACGTCGAAGCGCTCCTTCTCGCCGTCGAGGTGGCGGTAGCGGACACCGGCGCGGGCCGTCGGCGGGATGACCAGGGTCAGGCGCGCCGCGGAGCCTTCGACCGCCAGCTGGCTATCGCTGAACTTGCTGCCACCGGGCGTATTCGTCAGCGCGATATCGCCGGTCGCGGCGAGGTTCACCGGCACGACGCGGCCGGAGATGCCGAATTCCAGCGACGGGATCGGCCGAACCCAGCCACCGATGATCAGCGTCGGGGCCGGCGTCGCGGCGAGCGAGAGCGTCGCGAGGACGTCGGTTGGCGAGTAGTAGGGGTTCTGCGCCCCGCCGGGCGTGCCGTCGACCACGAGCGAGAGCTTGGTCTGCGGCTGGTGGGCGATCTGGAAGGTCGCTCCGACGCCCCATTTGTCCTTCTGGCCGTAGGCGACCGCGAGCGAGTAGTAGACGATCAGCGCCTCGAGCTCGACCAGCATCCAGCGCTGGCCGCCACGGACGTCCCACTTCTGCGAACCGGCGGCGTTGGGGCCGTAGGCGCCGATGGCGAAGGTCCAGCCGTCGAGGCCGAAGTCGGTCGAAGCGACGAACATGCCGCCGAGCGCAAACCACGGCGTCTGATTCGAGACCGGGGCCAGCGGATCGGTCGAGCCCGGGTCGTTGCTCTCGTTCTGCGGCACCGCGCTCGCGGCGCGGGTGAAGGTCATCGGCGCGTGGATGACGTTGTGCGAGTAGAGCACGTGCGTGCCCCGCAGCCTGGCGAGGCCGCCCGGATTGTGGGCAATCGCGGTCAGGTCGTCGGCGCGGACGGTGAACGCCGAGCCGCGGGAGACCGCCTTCGCACCGTTGTCGGGGATCTCGAAGCCGCCAGCGAAGGCCGGCGAAGCGAAGAGGGCCGTCGCGGCGACGGCATATGCGGCGATCGCGCGACGCATCGGGAGGGCTGAGAGCAGCATGGAATCTCCTGCGGGCGGGGCCGTGGGGTTGGCCTCTGCAGCGGCAGTTTTGACGCAAGCGGAGGCAGCGTGCAAATCTGCGCCGACGCTCGCGGCACAGCAAAGCCCCGACGCCCCGACGGAGCCCGAGATGCGCAAGATCGCAACGTCTTTTCGGATGACCCGGACCGCCCTCTGTGGCGCCCTCGCGCTCGCGCTCCTCGCAGGCTGCGAGAACGAGGTCGACAGCAGCCCGAACAACCTGAACGTCGGCGCCGCTGACTCGGGGAGTCAGGACGTCGTCGCCGGTGAATGCGATTGCCTGCAGAAGGGCACGGCGTGGCGCTTCGACAAGCTGACGCTCGACTCGATCGACAACGGTCCGCACAACGTCCAGATCGCCCTGAACCCGCTGTGGAAGAAGGATATCGCCGGCTTCGAGCTGAACTTCTACGCCGAGGTGCTCGAAGTCAGCCCGACCGAAGTGAAGATCCGCATCGTCAACGGCGCCCGCATCGTCGGCAGCGAGAAGGACGTCTGCCTGCTGCCGTACACCGGCGTCGAGGTCACCTTCCCGCGCGAGGGCTGCCGGCTCAAGCCGTCGGCGCCGGCCGCGATGAACGTCTACGCCGGCACGCCCGCCAACCCGAAGAACTGCGCCCCGGCGATCGACGTGCCGCACTCGATCCCGGTCCGCGGTGCCGTGCTGGAAGCCCTGATCGCGTCGGATTGCGGTCGCGTCGACGACGGCCTCGTGAGCGCCGGCCACCTGCCCGAGCCGGCGCTGGCCAAGACCTGCACCTGCCTCACCACCGGCAATCAGAACAGCGAGTCGTGCGGCGAGCCGGATCAGACCTTCGCGGATCCGAACAAGAACGCCGACAACCCCGGCTGCGACGGCTGCAACAGCAAGTTCCAGAACCTCAAGACGCTGCTCAACAACTTCGGCGAGCTGAAGTACGAGTGCAAAGAGGGCAACGACAAGGCCGCCTGCCTCACCGCTTCGTTCGCAGGGGCCAAGGTCGACGCGCTGCCGGCGGTCTGCGCCGGGTTCTGATCCGAGAGGGCGCGCTCCTGAGGACTATGCCGACTCGGAGAAGGTGCGACGGTTGGTGCAGCCCTGTGGGCAGCGCCAGCACGCAGAGCGCTTGTTGGTGAACGCGTTGGCGTTCATGTAGTCGTCCAAGCACTTCTCGATCGAGAGCCGACGCCGACGCGGCCGGCAGTAGAACTCGTCGTCCAGGCTGATCCGGGGACCGGTGCGGCGCACCGCTTCGAGCTCAGGGATCTCTTCGACAAGCTTCTGCATGGATTCCTCGCGTTCGGGGTGGCGCCCACCGCGGGTCGCCCTAAATCGGACCATTTCAGTCCTGTTTCGAGAGTACGCCAACACGGGACGATGTCAACCACGCGCTGACAGGTCGTTCGATGCGCGAAAGGCCGCTAGGTTGCGCGCGTTTGCGTGCGGCTCCTTGTCAGCGACGGCGTCGCGCCACTACCGTGACCGCAGAGGAGTGGCAGCAGGCGCATGTTGAAGCTGAGCAAGAAATCGGAGTACGCCCTGATGGCTCTGCAATCGCTGGGCAATCTCGCCGCCGGCGAACGCATCGCGGTGCCGATGCTGGCCGAGCAGAGGGGCATCCCGAAGGATCTCCTGGCCAAGGTGATGCAGCAGCTCAAGCGGGCCGGCCTGGTGCACTCGTCGCAGGGTGTCTCCGGCGGCTACGCGCTCGCTCGGCCGCTGACGGCGATCACCTTCCTCGACGCGGTCGGCCCCTTCGAAGAGGCGCTGGGCTTGGCGCCGTGCGTCGACCGCAACAGCGAGGGCTGCGATCGTGCCGATTGCTGCTCGCTGCACGACCCGATGGAAGCCCTCAACCGCTGGCTGATGGCGCAGCTCTCGACGCTCTCGTTGGCGGAATTCGTCGCCGCGCGGCCCCCCGTGGTGCACGGCTGCGTCAAGGCGCCGCGGCAACCCACCTCGATGGAGCGCCGCCCCCTGCCCTGCGAGGCGTAGCGTCAGCGTCTGGACTTGCCAAATCTTTGCGGAGTGTGGCAGTTTCCGCGCCCCATGCCCGTGGGGGTGCGCGTGGCACCCGCTCACGGAGCGACCAACCGGGCCGTGCCCAAAGAGAATTCGGTGGTCGTGGAGACCGCCACGGGGCCGATGCCCGCCCAGGAGAGACGATGAGCACCGAGATGTCGAAAGAGGGTCAGGACAAGGCTCGCACCGATCGCCCGCGCCGCGCGTCGGCCCGCGCCGTGGAATTCCGCGCGCTGGAAGTGTCGGTGCAGGACGGCAACGTCAACCGCGCCCTTTCGATGCTCAAGCGCAAGATGGCCAACGAGGGCATCTACAAGGAGCTGCGCAAGCGCCGCTACTACGAGAAGCCCTCCGAGGAGAAGAAGCGCCGCAGCCGTGAGGCCGAGCGCCGCCGCAAGAAGGCGCTCCGCATCGCGCGTGAGCGCGGCTACGCCAGCTAAGGCGGCCGCTCCGATGCGCCGCCTCGCTGCAACGCTGTTGGCCGGAACGCTGACCCTCGGCGCGCTCGTCGCGCCGGGGGTCGCCTTTTCGATGGAGGACGTGCCGGCCGCGCCCACCGCGAGCGCCGAGAGCGCCACGGTCAAGGCGAAGTGGCAGGGCTTCTTCCTCTCGCTCAACGTCGGCTACAGCACGCATGGCGGCGAAGCGGGTGTCGCGATCCCGGACCCGAACAACGGGCTCTCGGTCAACGGCAACTCGTTCGCGCAGTGGAAGGCGAAGGATTGCCTCTTCGCCAACCAGGGCTGCTACAGCAAGGCGGTGACCACCGCGCGCGGTGACGGCCTCGCCGCTGCCCTGCAGATTGGCTACAATATCCTGGGCTACGCCTCGATCTGGGCCGATTTCGCCTGGAACGGCAGCTTCGGCAGCACAGCCGACAATGCCGGCGTCGGCACCGTCTCGATGATCGCAGCGCTGCATCCGCTCCGCTTCTGGCGGCCGGACGCACCCTTCGATGTGAAGCTCTACGCCGGCTACGGCTTCTTCGAGATCCTCTACTACTACGAGACCGAGTTCCAGAGCGACGCCGAGGGCAAGGCCTGGACCGGCACCGCGATCCCCTTCGGCCTCTCGGGCGAGTGGCGCGTGCCGGATTCGGTCTTCGCGATCGGCGTCGACCTGCGCTTCGTCCGCGGTTCGTACGACAAGTGGATCTACAACAACGACAAGGACATCTCGTCCGACCTCAGCGCCAATCCGGTGACCACGCTGCGCTTCGCTCCGCGCGTGACCTTCGGTTGGCACTTCTAGCGCCTCACCCCTCCATTGACGGCCGGCCCCTCGCGGCCCCAGCATGCGCCGCGTTCCGGCTGCTCTGCCGGAGCGGGAGGCGCCTGATGTCGCGTTCGCTACGAATCGCCGGTCTCGTCGTTCTGGCCTGCGGCCTGCTCGGCGTGGCTGCGGCCCCCGCCCACGCCAACGTCGGCAAGGTGCAGGAGATCCTCGAAGGATCCGGACGCTCCGGCGTCGCCCGCGGCCCGAAGACGGTCGATGATCGGGTCAAAGCACAGCTCGCCGAGATGGCCCGCGAGCTCGCCGACAAGACCGGCGCACGGGCCTTTATCGTCGTCCTCGCGGACGGCTCGAACGTCGACGACTACGCCAAGGTCTACGACAAGATGAAGCTGAATGGCGCAGACGTGCTGATCGTCTCGGCGGGCGGAAAGTGGGCCCTGCGCTGCAACGGCATCTCGTCCTCGGACAAGCAACGGCTGATGAAGCAGGTGCTCTCCGGCGGCGCGAACCCGCTGGAGCGGATGCAGCGTTTGACATCGGCCATCCCTGCGGCGCTCGGTGCCAGCCAGGCCAAGGCCGGTTCCGGAGCGCAGCGCCGCGCGGCGACGGCCACCGGCACGCGCAACCCGATTCGCACCCGCGAGGAGTCGAGCGGCGGCTTCGGCTTCGGCTTCGCCTTGTTGGCGCTGCTGTTGATCGGCGGTGGTGGCTTCGTCTTCTGGCGACGCAAGCAGCGCGACGCGCGCCTGGAGGGCGACCTGAAAGCGGCGCTCGATCCTGGCGAGCAGGCGATGGCCAATATCTTCCTCGGCATGGACGCCGTCGAAGGCAAGCCTGGATTCGACGCCCTGCTCTCCCGCGCGACCGACCTCTCGACCGGCCTCGACGCGCTGAAGCGCTTGCCGCCGAGCCGCCAGACGATCGCCCGGGCCGAGACGTTGAGCCGCCAGGCCAAGCAGCTCGAAGGCGAATTCCGCGCCTTCGGTGCTGGCACCGGACCGCAGCTCTTGGGCTGATCAGGAGGACGACGATGCGATTGGTTGCCCAGGGTCGAATCTATCTGCCCGGTGAGCAGGTCTTCCGCGAGCCCCGCTTCTGGGACAAGGTCAAGCACTTCCTCGGCGGCGAGATGGACCTCGCGACGGGCGAGCAGCAGCTCACCCGCACCGGCCTCGCGCTGACCGAGCAGGTGCAGGGTGGCTTGCTCCGGGCCGGCGTCGACAACGCCGTCAGCCTGGTCGTCGACACCGACGTGGTCTTTCAAGACAACGACGGCGTCGCGGGGGACGCCGAGATGCTGGTCGCCGCCATGCGGACGGCCCACGACCGCTTCGACGCCGGCTTCGCCACGCTGCGCGCCGTCTTCGAGCATGCGACGGGTGGGCTGCACGCGCTGATCGAGGTCACAGTGAAGATGCAGCATCCGGCCGACGCGCCAGCGGCGACGATCGCCATCGGCGCCCGCGCCGACGAGCTGCGCCCGCAGGAGGGCGAGACGATGGAGGCGGCGCGCGAGCGGATCGGCAAGCGCCTGGCCGACGCCTCGCTGGTGCCGACGTACAAGAACCTCCTCGCCGACTTCTGTTCGCAGGTGCAGCAGGGCTTGGCGACCTCGTTCCCGCGCGGCAGGGTCGAGATGGACCAGCCCGAGCTGGCCGTGGTGCGACCCTCGGCCGCGGAGATTCAGGACGCAGCGCAGGATCGCGACCAGCGCCGCGCCTCGTTGCGCAGCTCGCCGGCCTATCCGCGCGGCGGCTACTACGGCCCGTACTACGATCCGTGGGGCACCTACTACCGCGACCCGATGGATACCTTCGTCAACCTGATGATCCTCGACGCGATGATCTCGCCGCGACACGGCTGGGGCTACGGCGCCGGCACGCTCGGCTCGAGTTGGGGTCATTACGGCACCAACGTCCACGTGATCCACAGCAGCGGCACACCGATCTGCGACGCCAGCCAGATCGATAGCTACGGCAGCCAGCTCGGCGGCGTCGGCGAAGTTGCCGACCTCGACTTCGACACCGCCACCTGGGACGACAGCGTCATGAGCGCCTACGAGCCGCAGTCGACGTCGTGGAGCTCGGTCGGCTCCGGCGGCGACAACAGCAGCTTCGATTGCGTCGGCTACAGCGACACCTCGTCCTCGTCGTCGTGGGATTGCTCCAGCGATTGCTCGTTCGATTGCAGCAGCGACTGCTCCTGGGATTGCAGCAGCGACTGCTCCTGGGATTGCAGCAGCGATTGCTCCTGGGATTGTTCGAGCAGCTCGGATTGGTGATGCACGACGCGGGCGCGCTCGCTGCCCTGCCCGTCTGGCGCGCCGATCGGCTGCTCCACGGCGTGGTCCGTGGCCAGCGTTGGGTCCACAACCCCGGCGTGGCCGACGCGCTGGTGCTCCTCTCCAAGGGCGCCGCGGCGGTCCTCGACTGCGCCGACGGCCGCACGCTGGGCGAGATCTCCGCCGGCTTGGCGCAGACCGATCTCGGACGTGACCGCCTGCTCGCAGAGGCGCCGCTCCTGCTCCGCAATGGCCTGCTGCGGACCCCACGCGAGTCCGGGGCCGTCGTCGCGGCGCTGGCGGCGACGACGGCCGCCGGCCCGACGCGCCCGCCCGAGCGCGTCTTCGACCTCTGGCTGCACGTCACCAACGACTGCAACCTCGATTGCCCGTACTGCTACATCGGCAAGGGCCCGCAACACCTCGACGCGGCGGTCGCCGAGCGGGCGCTGGGCGCCATCGAGATGGCCGCGGCGGCTGGGCATGTCGACCGCGTCCACGTGCGCTACGCCGGTGGCGAGCCGATGTTGCGCTACCGCGCGCTGCGGGCCTTCCACGAAGAGGCGACCGCGCGCTGCGCCCGCAACGGCGTCCGCTACAGCGCCGCCATCCTCACCAACGGCACGGTGGTCCCCGAAGACGCGCCGGCGTGGGTGCGTGACGAGGGGCTCGGCGTCTCGATCTCGATCGACGGGCTCGGCGCGGTCCAAGACGCGATGCGCCCGACGCGAGCGGGGCGAGGCAGCGCCGATCACCTGCGCCGCGGTCTGGATCGCTGGCAACAGGCCGGCATCCGCCCTTACGTCCTGGTGACGGCCGGCGACTCCAACCTCGCCGGACTGCCGGAGCTGGTCTCGTGGCTGCTGCAGCGCCAGCTCGGTTTTCGGATCAGCCTGGTGCGCGACCTCGAGTGGGGCGCCGGTACGCTCGACGACCGCCACGGCGCGCAGCGTCGGCTACGAGCCGCGCCGGACGCGCCCTACGACGCCGACGGGGTCCTCGCTGGCGAGGCGTTGCAGCGCGTCCGCGGTGTGATGATGACCTGCTACGACCACATCGAGGCCTCGGTCGCCGCAGCGGTCGACGCCGGCCGCGCGCCGCTGCCGTCGTTCCGCGCCACGCACCGCTTCTGCGACCTCTCGCCGTTCCGGCCGATCCGCAAGGCCTGCGGCGCCGGCTCGAGCTACGCGGCGATCGGCCAAGACGGCCACATCAGCCCGTGCCAGGCGGCGCTGCACCACCCCGAAGATCGCGTCGCCCTGCGCGGGGACCGCTCGATCGTCGAGCAGGGCCGGCAACATCGACCTTTCGGCAGCTTCGAGCGGACGGCTGGCAACGCCGCCTGCAACGCGTGTCGACACCAGCAGAGCTGCGCCGCCGGTTGCCCGCTGCTGCTCGCCCGGCGCGACGGACACATCGACGGCCGCTCGCCCTATTGCGAAGTCTTCCGGGCGGTCATCCCGCGCATCATCGGGATCGCGGCGCTCGAGCTCTGGGGACAAGCCCGGCACCGTGGCACGGAGATTCGGCAGGCGGAGGCGGCGTGAACGGGATCGCGTGGTTGGAAGAGATCGGGCGCGCGCAATTTGCCGGCAGCTCGGTCCACGATTGGTTGGTCGCGCTCGCGCTGATCTTGCTCGGTGCGGTGCTCGGCCGCGTCTCGCGCACGCTGCTGCGACGGGTCGTTGGCCGACTCACGCGGCTCAGCGACACGACCTTGGACGACGCCATCGCCGACGGCGCCACCGGGCCGCTGGCGGCGATGGTCGTGCTGCCGTTCATCGAGTTGGCGCTGCACACGGTGCAGATGCCCGCGGGCGTGCGGCGGGTCGGCGAGGCCGGCGTGCTGCTCGCCTTCGACCTGCTGCTGGCGCTGATCGTGCTGCGCGCGGTCGATATCGGCTTCCAGAAGGGCCTCGAACCCTGGCTGCAGCGGACCCGCCCGGGGTCGGAGCACGGCCTCGCCGAGCTCGGGCGCAAGGCCAGCAAGGCGCTCGTCGTGCTGCTCTTCGCCATCACCGGGCTGAAGGCGGTCGGCTTCGATGTCGTCTCGTTGGTCACGGGCCTCGGCATCGGCGGCTTGGCTGTCGCCCTCGCCGCGCAGGAGACGCTCGGCAACGTCCTCGGCAGCGTGCAGATCCTCACCGACCAGCCCTTCGCCCGCGGCCAGTTTGTCCGCGTCGGCAGCGTCGCGGGTCGCGTCGCGGAGATCGGCATGCGCTCGACCAAGGTCGTCACCGCGAGTGGCGTCCGGGTGGTGCTGCCGAACAAGCAGCTCGCCGAGCAGCCGATCGAGAACCTCTCGGTCGTCAACGGGCTGACGGTCGAATTCGATATCGGGCTCGTCTACCAGACGACCGCGGCCCAGCTCGAGCGCGCCAAGGCCCTGCTGGCCGAGATCGTGCGCGACACCGAGGGCACCCACGACGACGTCCGGGTCCATTTCCTCGGCTTCGGCGCGTACAGCCTCGACATACGGGTCTGCTATTTCGTCACCGACTACGACCAGCAGCTCGACGTGCGCGACGCGGTCAACCTCGCGATCAAGGATCGCTTCGACCGCGAGGGGCTCTCGTTCGCCTACCCGAGCCAAACGCTCTTTCACGTTCAGCAGCGCTAGAAGTCTGTCGATTCCTTCGCGGCGCAGCCGTCGCATTGCTCGAGCCAAGGCGTGTCGTCGAGCGCCGCCTGGGGCAAGGGCTGCTGGCAATCGACGCAGATGCCGTAGGCGTCGGTGCCGAGGCTGCGCTGGGCGCGGATGATCTGGTCGAGGAAGCGGCGCAGCTTCTCTTCCTTGGTCATCCCGGGCTTGCGTTCGTGCGGCAGCTTGAGGTCGAGCAGCTTGGCGTTCTGGTTGGCCTTGAGCGTGACGAGGGCCTGGTTGACCGCCATCCCTTTGCGCATCAGGTCACGGCGGCGGCGTTCCAGCCTCGCCTGCTCTTGCTGCTGCATTGCGCCCTCCTGGCCGATTCGGCCTCCGACCTCGCCACGATGCCACGACGTGTGGCGCGACGCGACGCCGCTCGACGATCGATGACGCGCTGCGTCGCTTGCCAGCGCGCGACTGCGGCGTCATGATCGCGGCCGCCTGCGGCCTTTCCGCAGCCGGAGCGCGGACGTGGCGACCGAGCACGACGAGACGCCGATCACCCACGGCGACGATCCGAAGAATCCCTTCTTCGAGGCCCTGGCACGCTGGACCGTGCGCCATCCGTGGCTCGCGCTCCTGCTGACGCTGGCCTGCACCGGCGGCTTCGCGACCCTCGCCGCGACCCGGCTGCAGATGGACAACTCGGTCGAAGCGTTCACCTCGAGCGCCTCGGATGCACGCGAGATCCTCGAGCGATTTCGCGATGACTTCGGCCGCGACGACTTCTTCCTGGTGATGGTCGAGGGCGACGTCTTCTCTGGCCCCTACCTGGAGCGGCTGCGCAAGCTGCACGACGAGCTGGCGACGCTCGACATGGAGATTCCGAGCCTCGGCCAACGCAAGGCGCGACGAGAGCCCGCCGTCTCCGGCCACGCGCCGATCGTGCCGGAGCGAAAGGCCAACCCGATGCGCGCGCCGACCGCGCCGGCTTCTGCGCAGGCCAACCCGCCCGCAGACGCCGGCTCGCCGGCAGCCGCCGCGGACGACCCCTTCGCCGATTTCGCCACCGAGGGCGCGGCAGCGGGAGGGGAAGCCGGCGAGGCCACGCCGACCGCTTCGGCAGACCCCGGCCCCGGCGGCGGCGACGGCAGCGGCAAGGTCGCTTGGGGCAGCTTCGGCGAGGAAGGCGAGGACCTCGGCTGGGGTGACGAAGCCGGCGGTACGATCGTCGACGAGATCACCAGCATCCTCAACGTGCGCCGGACCCAAGCCGTCGGCGACGGCATCCGCATCGGCGGCTGGCTCGAGCCGCTGCCGGAAGCGAGCGCGTTGCCGGCGCTGCGCGACGCGATCCTGGCCGAGCCGACGCTGGTCGGTCAGGTCGTCGGCGCGGCGGGCAAGCACTCCGTCATCACGATGCGCACCGCCTTCATGAGCGAAGACGATTCGTCGCGGGTCTATTGGAAGGTGATGGAGATCTGCGAGCGGCACCGCGCCCCAGGGTTCGAGCCGCACGTCGCCGGCCCGCCCGCGCTCGGCGCCGCGATCAACGACATCATCCTCGGCGACCTGCGGCGCACCGGCGTCGTCGCCGTGATCGCGATGCTCTCGGCGCTGGCGTTCCTCTTCCGCCATCCGATGGGGATCGTCGGGCCGCTGCTGGTCGTCGGGCAGGCTGCGATCTGGACCTTCGGCCTGATGGCCGCGGTCGGCTGGTCGATGACGATGCTCTCGAACATCCTGCCCGCCTTCCTGGTCTGCGTCGGGATCGGCGATTCGGTCCACATCCAATCGGTCTACCGCGACGCGCGCCGCCGCGGCCACAGCAACGACGACGCGATCGTCTACGCCATCTCGACCACGGGCGTGCCGGTGCTCTTCACCACGCTGACGACGATGGTCGGCCTGCTCTCGTTCCGCTTCGCCACGGTCGACGCGATCGGCGAGATGGGCACCGCAGGCGCCTTCGGCGTCGTCGTGGCGCTGGTGCACTCGGTCGTCTTCCTGCCTGCCTTCCTGACCTTCAACCGCAAGAGCCTGCTCGGCGCGACCGCGGCCGGTGGCGGCGCTGCGCTGGATCGGATGTTGGACAAGGCGCGGCTCTTCTCGGCCGACGCGGGGGCACCCTCTGGTGGGCTGCGTGGCGCGCCGCGACGGGTCCGGACCTTGGCCTTGGGCGTGGTGCTGGCCATCGCCGCGGTCGCCGGGATGTCGGGGCTGCGCGTCTACCACAACCCGCTCTCCTGGATTCCGCCGTCGT
This sequence comes from Deltaproteobacteria bacterium, assembly GCA_020632665.1. GTDB lineage: Bacteria > Myxococcota_A > UBA9042 > UBA9042 > UBA9042 > JACKFC01. Next base: position 12,760 of record JACKFC010000017.1, on the reverse strand, counting down.
TCCCGGTGCGCCCGGCGTTCGACCTGATCGACGAGCACGTCGGCGGGACGGCCAACGTACAGCTGCTGATCGAGGCCAAGGACGGGCGCACGATCAAAGATCTGCAGCTGATGCAGGGGCTCGAGAAGCTGCTCGAACACGTCCGCGAATACCGCTACCCGGGCACGGAGATCCAGCTGGTCGGCAACGCGATCAGCCTGATCGACGTGGTGAAGGAGACCAACCGCGCCCTGCACGACGGCGACCCGGGCTACTACCGCTTGCCGGAGTCCGAGCGTGGACTCTCGGACCTGCTCTTCCTCTTCGAGAACGCCGGCCCCGACCAGCTCCGCCGGCTCGCGACCAACGACTTGCGCAAGACCCAGGTCACGATCCGGGTGCGCTGGGTCGACGCGACCTCCTATGGCCCCTTCACCGAGCACCTGACGGCGGGGATCGCGCGCCATATCGGCGATCGCGCCAAGGTCGAGAAGACCGGCGCGGTCTACAGCCTCTTCAATATCGTCAGCTCGATCATCGCCGACCTGATCCGCAGCTTCATGGTCGCCTTTGTGATCATCACCGTGATGATGGTGCTGATGCTGCGCAACCTGCGCCTCGGGCTCATCGCGATGGTGCCGAACCTACTGCCGATCGCGATGATCATGGGGATCATGGGCGTCTTCCGGGTGCCGATCGACATGTCGAACCTGCTGATCGCCAGCATCGCCATCGGCATCGCGGTCGACGATACGATCCACTTCCTGCACCACTTCCAGGCGCGCTACCTGCAGTCGGGCGATGTCGAAGAGTCGATCCGCTACACCTTCCACCACAGCGGCCGCGCGATGTTCTCGACCAGCGTGATTCTCGCGATGGGGTTCTGCGTCTACGTATCGGCGCAGATGGAGAACCTGGCACGTTTCGGCGTGCTGGTTGCGCTGACGGTGGTCATGGCCTTGGTCATCGACCTGATCTTTGCCCCGGCGCTGCTGCGCTGGACGTACCGCGACCGCAAGGAGGCATCCCGATGAAGACCCGATTCCGCACCCTGGGCGCGCGTGCAGCGCTCGGCCTCGCCGCGACCTTGCTCGCCGCACCGACCACCGCCACCGCGATCGAGCCGACCGAGACCGACGCCGCGAAGATCATGGCCGCCGTCGAGGGCCGTGACAGCGGCGACAAGATGGTCGCGCGCATGCAGATGACCATCCGCGACAGCGCCGGCCGTGAGCGGGTTCGCGTGGTGCAGTCGCGCTCGATGAAGGTGCCGGGCGGTCGCAAGCAGCTGATGATCTTCGAGAGCCCCGCCGACGTGCGCAATACCGCCCTGCTGACGATGGATTACGACGACGGCGGCAAGGACGACGACCAATGGCTCTACCTACCGAGCCTGCACAAATCGACGCGCATCTCGAGCGCCGACAAATCCGGCGCGTTCATGGGCTCGGACTTCTCCTACGCCGACATGACGAAGAAGGATCCGAAGGATTACGAGTACAAGGTGAGCAAGCCGTCGGCCCCGGTCGGCGGTGAGGATTGCTGGCTGATCGAGGCGCGACCGAAGTCCGAGAAGGAGAAGCGCGAGACCGGCTACGTGAAGTCGCTGGTCTGGGTCAGCAAAAGCAAGCTGCTGCCGCTGCAGTCGAAGATCTGGGTCGCCGAGGGCAAGAAGATCAAGCTGCTGAAATCCGACAAGATCAAGCAGATCGACGGGATCTGGGTGCCGCATCGGATGGCCGTGCGGACCGTGCGCGGCAAGGAGGTCGAGTCGACGACCGTACTCGACTTCCTCTCGGTGAAGCTCAACGACGGCTCGGTCAAGGCGTCGGACTTCACCCAGCGACGGCTCGAGCAAGGTCTCTGAGGTGCGCCGCTGGCCGCGGCTCGGGGCTGCGCCGGGCATCACGCTGACGGTCTGCGCCTGGGCCTGGCTGGCCGGGGCGCCCACAGCACGGGCTGCCCCCCTGCCTGCCGCGGTGACCGAAGCCGAGGCGCCGGACGCGGAGGACGAAGGCGGCTCCGACGCGGATTTCGACTTCGGACCCGAACCTGCGGCGACCACGCCCCAGGCTGCCCCGCCACCGCCACCGCCGAAGCGCTGGGCCCTGACCGGGATCGTCCGCAGCGAAGAGGCACTCTGGACCGAGCGCTTCGGCGACAACCCCTTCGCCAAGGCCCGGCAGAGCCTCGACCTTTCGTTCGGCTACAAATGGAGCAGCGTCCGCGTCCTCGCCTCGCTGCACGGCGAGTGGGATGCCGCCTACCTGGTCGAGCGTTCGAGCTATGACGAGGCGACGCTCGACACCTACGAGACGCTGACGCAGATCCGCGAGACCTACGTCGCGGCGTCGCTTGGCCCGGTGGAGCTGACGGTCGGCCGGCAGATCGTGGCGTTCGGCGAGGGCGACGCGCTCAGCCCGCTCGACCTCTGCAATCCGCGCGACCTCCGCGAGCCCGGCCTCGCCGACCTGGTCGACGTCCGCGTGCCCGTCCTCGCGACCCGGATCGGCTACTTCCGCCGCAACCACCGGCTCGAGCTGATGTGGATCCACGAGGCGCACTTCGGCTTTCGCGTCCCGCCGATGGGGCCGCTTTCGCCGCTGCCGGCGGCGCTGGACGAGGCGAGCGGCCCACTCGGCGTCGACGCTTCGGCGCTGCTCGCCGGCAAGGAGCTGCGCTACGCCCACCGGCAGGACGCGTTCGCGTGGGAGAACCAACAGTTCTTGTTGCGCTGGGTCCGTCGCGGCGAGGGCATCGACCTCGGCGTGGTCGCCGGCAGCGTCCTGGACCAACAAGGCGTGATCCGCGGCCTCGACATGACGGCGTTCGCGCTGCCGACCAGCGAGCGGATCGACGTCCCGCTCGACCACCTGCGCTACGCCGTCGTCGGCACCACGGGCGCCTGGGCGGTCGGCAGCGTGCTGTTGAAGTGGGAGCTGGCGATGCAGCGTGGCCGGCCGATCTCGACGCTGGACAGCAGCGCCACGATCCCCGTGCTCGGCAGCACCCGCAGCGACGCGGTCGACGCCATGATCGGCGTCACCTGGCGTGGCATCAGCAACACCACCCTGGGCCTGGAGGTCGGCAAGACGACGCTCCTCTCGTCTGTCCCCGACATGCTCTTCCCGGTCGACGCGCCGATCGCCGTGCTGCGAGCGCAACACAGCGCGCTGCGCGAGCGGCTCGAGCTCACCGCGGTGGCGATGGCATTCGGCAAGACGGCGCAATACGGCTGGCTTGCCCGCGCCGAGGCCAGCTATCTGCTGCGGGATGGGCTGCACGCCGGCCTCGGTTACGTGACCTACCAGCCGGGGGACGCGTTCGGCCCCTTCGCAGGCCTGGACCGCCACGATCGGGCGATGGCCCGCCTGCGCTGGGATTTCGCCCTGTAGCAGCGCTCAGCGGCTGGGGTCCTCACCGGCGGATTCGGGCCGCGGTCCTGCCTCGACGGCGCTCTCGCGGAGCGCGTCTGCGGCGCGCCAGCTGTGGTAGCCGAGGCGGTCGATCAGGCGCGCCGCGGCGAGGCGGGCGTCCGCAGCCTCGGCCGGTCGCTCGCCGAGCGCCACCTCTTCGAGGACGCGTTGGCGGTCGACCTTGCGGGCCTCGGCGAGTTGCCGCGATGCTGCCGCAAGGCCGCCACTGACCTCCGCTACGACGCCCGCCGCGTGTGCCTGCTGCAGCTTGACCGACGCGGCCGAGAGCTCTGGCGCGGCCGTGTGTGCCATCGCACGCAAGGTTGCGCTCTCGCCGACGACAGCGTCGTGCCCTGCCTCGGTCAGCGCTTCGGCGAGGCGGAGCAGGTGATCGACGGCGTGCATCAGAGGCACGATCTCGCCGCGACGGCCGCCCTGCGGCGCGGTTCGGGCCAACGCCGCGAGGAATTGCGCCGCTTCGTGTGCCCGCTCGGCGATCTCGCCGACGGCCCGGGCTTCGGACTCGCTCCTGTGGCCCACCTTGGCGCCGCTGACGGTGTCGAGCCGCGACGAAGCCAGCTCGGTGGCGGCGGCGAGGGTCGCGACCAGCTCGTGGCGGGCCATCTCCAAGGCCACGGTCGGCAGCGAGCGCGTCGCCGCGGTCAACTCCAGTCGATGGCGACCCGTGCTCGGCGCGGGGATCAGGCGCTCGATCAGACGGGCGAAGGGCCCGAGGGCAGGCAAGACCAAGGCGACGCCGACGATATTGAAGGCACTGTGAAAGAGCGCCAACTCCACCGCCGGGTCCCGAGCCAGCCAGCGCGACGCCAGCGCGTCCACGGCGTCGACGGCGGGCCCGAGGAAGGCGAAAGCGATGGCCCCGGCGATGACGTTGAAGAGGACGTGGCCGAGCGCCGCACGACGCACCGCCAGACCGCCGCCGATCGCGCCGATCAGCGCCGTCACGGTGGTGCCGACGTTCTGCCCGATGACCAACGCAGCGGCGGCGCCCAAGTCGATCGAGCCGCTCGCGACCGCAGTGATGGTGATCGCCACGGCCGCCGAGGAGGATTGCGCGACGACGGTCATCAAGGTGCCGATCAGCACCAGCGTGGCCCGACCGCCGATCCCCGAGGCAGTGCCGGCCACGTCGGTCCCCAGCGGCACAGCCGCCATGCCCTCCTGCATCGTGCCGATCCCGAGGAAGACCAGGCCGAAGCCGGCGAGCGCATGGCCGAAGACGGCGCGCCGACCAGGGCGGAACAGGCGCCAGCCCGCGCCGAAAGCGATCAACGGCAACGCGAAGGCGCTCGCTTTCACCTTCAGGCCGATGGTGGAGACGATCCACGCCGTCGAGGTCGTGCCGACGTTGGCCCCGAGGACGACCGCCAGGGCCGCAGGCAAGTCGAGCAGGCCGGCGCCGACGAAGCCGATCGCGACCAGCGTCGTCGCGCTCGACGATTGGACCAATGCGGTCGTGGCCGCGCCGAGCCCGAATGCTCGCATCCGACTGCCGGTCAGGCCTCGCATCGCGCGACGCAAGGCATCGCCGCTGACCGCCGTGAGCCCTTCGGTCATCAGGCCCATTCCGAGCAAGAAGAGCCCGAGCCCCCCGAGGACCGTCACGACCTGTTGCCATCCCATGCGTGCCTCGAATCGCCCGAAGAGCGGGCGCGAACACTTGCTAAAGCTAGGCCGCATGCATACCATCTCGGCGCCCGAATGGGGCCGCTGCGCTCGAAAGCCGGCGGTCCCGCCCCTCGATCGGCGCCACCGCGCGCCTCCTTGTGGAGTTGTGTTCATGAAGAATCTCAGGATCCTACCCCTTGTCATTGGGGCCTGGATGATGCTCACGGGTGCGACCCCGTTGGAGCACAAGGGCTCGATCGAAGCGGGCGTCTTCGTCGGCTACAACGTGATCTCGGAGGATTCCGAGCTCGGCAACGCGTTCTACAAGGACAATATCCCGGACAGCGGCCTGCTGTTCGGCGGGCGGCTCGGGATCAACCTGAACAACCTGCTCGGCCTCGAAGGTGAGCTGAAGTACGCCCCGTCGACCTATATTCGTGGCGGCGACCCGGCGACGATGGTGGGTTGGCGAGCCAACGCGCTGGCGCACTTCGGGCTGATGCACCACCGGCTGCGCCCGTTCGTCCTGATCGGCGCCGGCGGCGAGTCGCTGCTCGACGCGAAGGACAATACCGCCAACGATCCAAAGGATTCTGCCGAGACCGACACCGACTTCGAGTGGCACCTCGGCATCGGCGCGAAGTACCACGTTCTGGACAACCTCCTGATTCGTGCGGACTTCCGCTACATCAACATCGCCGGCCGCGACGACCTGACCGCCAATGACTTCGAGTTCATGATCGGCGCGTCCTGGTGGTTCGAGGGCACGCCCGCCGACACCGATATGGACGGCATCATCGATCGCGACGACAAGTGCATCGAGCAAGCCGAGGACAAGGACGGTTTCGAGGACAGCGACGGCTGCCCCGATCCCGACAACGACGGCGACGGCATCCTGGACGCCGACGACAAATGCCCGAACGAGGCCGAGGACAAGGACGGCTTCGAGGACACCGACGGCTGCCCGGACAACGACAACGACGGCGACGGCATCGTCGACAGCAAGGACAAATGCCCGGACAAGGCCGAGGACAAAGACGAGTACCAGGACGACGACGGCTGCCCGGATCCGGACAACGACAGCGACGGCATCCCGGACGTCGACGACAAATGCCCGACCCAGGCCGGCGTCAAGGAAGAGCAAGGCTGCCCGGTGCAGGACCGTGACAAGGACGGCATCCCGGACAAGGCCGACAAATGCCCGGACAAGCCGGAGACCTTCAACGGTGTCGACGACGAGGACGGCTGCCCGGACAAGAAGTCGCTGGTCGTGATCACCGAGACCGAGGTCAAGATCCTGCAGAAGGTCAACTTCGAGACCGGCAAGACCGACATCAAGTCGGACAGCTTCGCCCTGCTCGACACCGTCGCGCTGGTGCTCAACAAGCAGCCGATGATCACCAAGATCCTGATCGAGGGTCACACCGACGACGTGGGCAAGGACGAGGCCAACCTGCAGCTCTCCGAGGGACGTGCGCAGTCGGTCAAGACCTACCTCATCGAGAAGGGCGTGGCCGCGAGCCGACTCGAGTCCAAGGGCTTCGGTGAGTCGGTGCCGTCGTGCACGGATCTCCCCGAGCTGATGAAGACCAAGAAGCTCGAGAAGAAGAACAAGCGCGCGATCGCCGCTTGCCGCGAAGAGAACCGCCGCGTGCAGTTCAAGATCGCGGAGCTCAACGGCAAGAAGGTCGAGGCGACCGACACCGTGACCATCAAGGAGAAGAAGGAAGTCCAGCAGTAGCGGCTCCCTCTTCAGCAATCGTCGCGCGGGGGCGGATCCGACGGATCCGCCCCCGCTGCGTTTCAGGGCCACGATTGCAGCCCTCCGGCCACGCAGCTACGCTCCCGGCCCGGTCGCTGCAGCGGCCGCGAAGGAGTGACGATATGGCGAGCCTCTTTGCCGAGCTCAAGGACCGCCTCGACGGTCTGCACCAACAATACCAGCTGCACTTTGCCGGGCAGCCGCGGGTCACCCGCAACCCGGAGATGATGCGCGCGATGCTCGAGTCGGCGCGCGCGGTTCGGCAGGAGCTCGCCGGGCTCAGCGCCAACGACGAAGTGCGCCAAGCCCAGGCGCTGGCCGAAGAGCGGGTCAACCTCTACCACGGCGAGCAGCGCTCGATCGTTCAGGCCAGGAGTGAAGCCGGCGACAAAGGTGTCGAGGCTTCCTGGCTCGGCCAGCGCGCCAACCACCTCTTCCATCGCTATCGGCGGCATTTCGCCGGGCGCTCGCGCAGCACGCGCGATCTTGCGCTGCTGGCCGAGATGGTGCGCGACCTGCGCGGCATCCGCGCCGAGATGGCGACGCTCGCGAGTGGCTGGAGCAGCGACCAGCTACGCAACGATATCGGCGTGGTCGACCAATATCTCGGCCTCTTCGAAGGCGAGCAGAAGGAGATCAAGGGCGCCCGAGACGCCCACGCTCCCGAAGAGGCGGAAGGGATCTACGCCCAGCTCGCGAACGACCAGTTCGAGCTCTACCGCCTCCACTTCGCCGGTCAACCGCGGGTCAGCCGACGCCCCGAGCTCCTGGAGCGCATGATCAGCACGCTCGAGACGATCTTGGCGCGGATGGAAGGCCTGGAGCAGCAGGGATTCCACGGCCAGCACAACCGGCAGAACCGCGAGATCGTCCGTGACCGACTCGGCCAGTGGCGCGAAGAGATCGAGGCCGTCCGCAAGGTGCGCAGCGAGACGCCGCTCTCGCGGATGGTGCAAGAGCTCGGCGCGGCCGCCGACGTCGTGCTGCAGCTCTACAACGAACGCTTCGCCGGCCAGAGCCGCACCGATCGCGACGTCGACCTCTTGGTCGCGCTCTGCGACCGGCTGTGGGACCTCACTCGCCAAATGGAAGGTCTCGCCCGGGTCCACGACCTGGTCGACAACGAGCGCAACCTGGAGATGACCTACGATTTGCTCCACATGATGGAGACCGAACACGACGAGATCGTGCGCGCCCAGCAGGGCGACGCAGCCTGAAGGAGACGAGATGAAGATGCGATGGACCATGGCCCTGATCCTTGGCGCGTTCGCGCTGGCCGCCGGCTGCGGCGGTGGCCAGGCCGCCCGCGCCAGCCAACTCGCGACGGTCGACGGTGATGCAGACGCCGCGGCGCCGGTCTTCGCGGCGAACTGCGCCGGCTGCCACGGCCCCGAGGGACGCGGCAAGAAGGGCTCGCCGGATCTGACCAGCGACCATGTGCGCGGCATGAGCAAAGAGAAGATCGCCCGCGTCATCCTGGGCGGCGACGGCCCGATGCCGGGCTTCGCGGACAAGCTGGACGACGCGCAGGTCGCCAGCCTGATCGCCTGGATCAAGCGCGGTCCAACCCAAGACTGACGTCGCAGGGCGAGGTGGAGCGATGATGAACGAGACGACGCGCAGCCGCCTGCAGGCGACGCTGGACGAGATCCGAACCGCCGGCCTGAGCAAGGACGAGCGTCTGCTCTCGTCGCCTCAGGGTGCCGCCATCACCGTGCGTGGCGAAGAGGTGATCAACTTCTGCGCCAACAACTACCTCGGCCTCGCCAACGATCCGCGCCTGCTGCAGGCGGCGCACGAGGCGCTGGATCGCTACGGCTACGGGATGAGCTCGGTGCGCTTCATCTGTGGCACGGGCGAAGTCCACAAGGCGCTGGAAGCGGCCGTCTCGGAATTCCTCGGCACCGAGGACACCATCCTCTACTCGAGCTGCTTCGACGCCAACGGCGGCCTCTTCGAGACGCTGCTCGAGCCGGACGACGTCATCATCTCGGACAGCCTGAACCACGCTTCGATCATCGACGGCGTGCGCCTGTGCAAGGCGCAGCGGGTCCGCTGGAGCCACGGCGACCTCGCTGAGCTCGAGCAACACCTGCAAGCCACCGCGGGCGCCCGCACGCGCCTGATCGCGACCGATGGCGTCTTTTCGATGGATGGCGACATCGCCGACCTGGCCGCGATCTGCGACCTGGCCGAGCGCTACGACGCGTTGGTCATGGTCGACGACAGCCACGCCACCGGCTTCGTCGGCGCACGCGGCCGCGGCACGCACGAGCATTGCGGCGTGATGGGGCGGGTCGACGTCATCACCAGCACCCTGGGCAAGGCCCTCGGCGGCGCCTCCGGCGGCTTCACCAGCGGTCGCCGCGAGATCATCGAGTTGCTGCGCCAGCGCTCGCGGCCCTACCTCTTCTCCAATACGTTGGCACCGGTCATCGCCGCCACTTCGCTCGAATGCCTGCAGATGCTCTCGGCGACGACGGAGCTGCGCGACCGCCTCGAGGCCAATACGACCCGCTTCCGCGGCGCGATGACCGCCGCCGGATTCGCGATTCGGCCCGGGGTGCACCCCATCGTCCCGATCATGCTGGGAGAGGCCCGCTTGGCCGCGGCGATGGCGGACGACCTGCTCGCCGAGGGCATCTACGTGATCGGCTTCTCGTATCCGGTCGTGCCCAAGGGCGCAGCGCGGATTCGGGTGCAGATCTCCGCAGCCCACAGCGACGCGATGATCGATCGTGCGGTCGCTGCCTTCGTCAAGGTCGGCCGGGCCCACGGCGTCATCGCCTGAGCCGCCGCCGCGCGCCCCCGCCGGCTATTTGGCGGGGGGCGCGACCTGGCTACAGACGCGATCAACAAGTCGCCGCGGGCGACTTGTTGACGCGGCTCGTGGAGGGGGAAGGTTCGCGAGAACCACGCTTCTCGCGACCTGGGGGCGCCTAGCCCCCCAGAGAACAGAAGAGAGACTCGGCCAGAAAATGCGAAACCGCATTTGCTGGTCGCGTCTCTAATTGTTCGAGCAGCCGCTCGCGTCCCACTGGGTGGGCGTCTTGCTGCCGTTGCAGACTTCGCACGGCTTGGCCGGATTCGCGGCGCCATTCGCCCAGCACGCACCGCCGATCTGGCAGGCCGACGCCGTCACCCGGATGTGACGCAAGCGGTGGTTGATCGTATCGCCAATCGCCAGCTCGCCATTCGGCAGGGCCAACACGCCCTGCGGCGCGTTGAAGCGCGCGACGGCGACGCTGCCGTCGACGTAGCCGCCACCGATGCCGGCGACGGTGGTGGTCAGACCGCCCGCGATCATGCGGATGCGAGCGTTGTTGCGATCGGCGACGAAGAGCCTGCCGGCCGCGTCGACGTCGATGCCCCAGGGTCGGTTGAAGCGCGACTTCGCCGCTTCACCGTCGGTGTAGCCCGCGGTCGTGCCGGCGATCGTGGTCACGGTGCCGTCCGGAGCGACGCGCCGTACACGGTGGCCGTCCCACTCGGTCACGTAGACCACGCCGGCACCGTCCACGGCGATGCCGATCGGGTATTGGAAGCGTGCCGCAGTGCCCTTGCCGTCGACGAAGCCGGCCACCGAGCCGGCGAGTGTCGAGGTCGTGCCATCCGGCATGACGCGCCGGATCCGGTGGTTGCCGAAGTCGGCCACGAAGGCAATGCCAACCAGGGTCGCGACGCCGATGGGCTGGTTGAAGAGCGCGGTTCCCGCACCACCATCGGTCGAACCGGCGGCGGAGGCGCCCGCGAGCGTCGTCACCGTGCCATCGGCGGCGACCTTGCGGATCCGGTTGTTGTAGCGGTCGGCGACGAGCGCGCCGCCGGTGATCAGGTCCAGGTCGGTCGGGTAGTAGAACCACGCCGCGTCGCCCTTGCCGTCGACGAAGCCGGTCTTGCCGGAGCCAGCGATGGTGCTGACCGTACCGTCGGCAGCCATCGCGCGGATGCGGTGGTTGACCGAGTCGGCGACCCAGATCGTGCCCGTGGCGTCCCGCGCCAAGCCGACCGGCTGGTTGAACTTGGCGAGCGTGCCCTTGGCGTCGACCCAGCCTGCCCCGGAGCCGGCGAGCGTGCTGACGATCGTGTCCGCGGTCTTGGCGGTGCACGAACCATTCTCACAGCGCTCGGCGACGGTGCAGGCGCTGCCGTCGTCGCAGATGTCGGTATTCGGGGCGTTCTGGCAAAGGTTGCTGGCACAGGTATCGGTGGTGCACGGATTCTTGTCGTCGCAGTGCGCGTTGGTCTCGCAGTAGCCCTTGCAACCAATGATCTTCTTGAAGGAGCAGGCGCCAGTCGTCGCATCACAGGCGTCGGTGGTGCAGGCGTCCTTGTCATCGCAGACCACGTTGGAGCCCGCGCACTTGCCCGCCGCGCAAGCGTCGGGAGCCGTGCAGAGCTTGCCGTCGTGGCAGGCGGCGCCGTCCTTCAGCGCGGTGAACTGGCTCTTGCTGACACTCGCGTCGCAAACGACGCAGCCGTTGTCGGCCGCCGGCCAACCAGCAGTCCAACAGCTTCCGCCGATCGTGCAGGACGACGCCGACGCCTGTGCCGTACGGATCCGGTGGTTCGAGAGATCCGCGACGTAGATGCGACCCGATGGCGCGGCGACGATGCCGCGCGGGTTGTAGAGCCGGGCGCCGACGCCGTCACCGTTCACGTAGCCGGCGATACCGCTGCCGGCGAAGCCGCTCACGGTTCCGTCGGCGGCGACCTGACGCAGCCGGTGGTTGGATGCGTCAGCGACGAGCACACCGCCGTTCGGTAGCGCCTGCACGCCCCACGGGCGATTGAAGCGGGCCTTGTTGCCGACGCCATCGGCGAAGCCGTGCGTGCCGTCACCGGCGAGCGTGGTCACCTTGCCACCGACGGCGATATGCCGGACGCGGCTGGTGCCGTAGTCGGCGAAGAAGATCGCGCCGTCGCCGGCGACATCGATGCCGATCGGACCGGAGAGGCGCGCCGAAGTGCCCTGCCCATCGATCCAGCCCGAGCCGCCGTCACCGGCGACCGTCACGACCTGAGCGGCAGCGACGTCGATGCGGCGGATCCGGTTGTTGCTGTAATCAGCGACGTAGACGGCCCCACCGGGCGACCAGGCGACGCCGTACGGGTTGTTGAAGCGGGCTTGGCCCGCAGGACCGTCCAGCCAGCCGGCCGCCGAGCCGGCCAGCGTGCTGACCTTGCCGCCGCTCAGCAAGCGGATCCGATGGTTCGACAGGTCGGCGATGGCGAGGTCGCCGTTGCTGTGTGCGTCGACGTCGGAAGGCTGGTTGAAGCGAGCGCTGGTGGCACCTCCGTCGAGGTAACCGGCCACGCTACCGGAGAGTGTGGTGGTGACCCCGTCCGTGCCGATCTTGCGCAAGCGATGGTTGCCGCGGTCGGCGACCACGATCTCTCCACCCGGCAGCAACGCGAGGCCGGTCGGGTTGTTGAACTTCGCCTTGTCCGGCGCGCCGTCGTCGGATCCAGCGCCGGCGCCGGCGAAGAGCTCGACCCAGACCGAAGTGCCGGCGGAGCACTTTCCGGCGGAGCAGACGTCACCGAACGTGCAATTGTCCCCATCATCGCAGGCCGCTGCATTGTTCTGCCACGAGCACTTGGTGTTCACGCAGGTGTCGGTCGTGCACAGGTTCTTGTCGTCACAATGCGCGTTGGTCTCGCAGTAATCGCCACAGCCGACGATGACCTCGAAGACGCAGGCGCCGCTCTTGCTGTCGCAGAAGTCCTTGGTGCAGGCGATCTTGTCGTCACAGACGCGGGCCTTGCCGGCCACGCAGCTGCCTTGCGCGCAGGCATCGCCGAGCGTACAGGGCGCGCCGTCGTCGCAGGCCGCGCCGTCCAGCTGCGCCGTCCAAGCTTTCTTGCTCTTGGCGATATCACAGCGCTCACAGGCAGCCTTCGGATTGACCAGGCCGTCGGAGACGCAGGTGCCAGCGATATTGCAGACCGCTCCGCTCTCCTTCACCCGCCG